>CAWFSH010000016.1:0-141498 GCA_963818495.1 uncultured Actinomycetota bacterium | reverse complement strand
CCAGCCTACGGAGTCGAGAAGGCGCAACGCGGTCCGGTGGCCTTCGTCAACCAGACGTCCAGTGTCGCGAGCTTCGCGCCCAACGACTCTGCGAGCGCGACGTACCAACCGTCGTACGCGGTGACGTTCTCCCGCAACTCCCACACCCTCGCGGCGAATGGTTCGTACGCGAACAACTCGATCCTCAGGTCCACCAGGTCCGCGTGGGCCAGCGTTGCCGCGTCTGCCGAGATCTCGCCAGCGATAGCGGCTCGGCGCAGCACGTTGGCGGCTTCCACCAGCATGAGATGCGGCGCGGCCAGGTCATCGCTGGCGAGCAATTGATCCGCCCAGGTTCCAACCGGACCGCTGTCGACAAGCGCCGCCACCACGACACCGGAGTCCACGACGAGGGTCATCGGCGATCGGCGTCGCGGTGGCCAAGGATCGACTCGACCGACAGCCGGCTGCCGAGGCGTTGCTTGCGATCACGGACCCGCGCAAGCAGCACGTCCGGGTCCGGCCGCCGGGCGATCTCGATCAGCTGCGAACGCACGTACTCCTGGAGAGAACGACCGCTGAGCGCGGCCCGCGAGGCAAGCTCGTCGCGGGTCTCATCGGGTACATCCCGGATGGTGATCGCGTGGCCATAGCAGCATTATGCTGCCAATAGCAGCAAACGACAAGCAGGGTCTTCACCAGGCAATCGATGCACGCCAAGAGTGCTGCCGTCGACGAAGTGGGCCGAGCGGGACTCGAACCCGCGACCGAGGGATTATGAGTCCCCTGCTCTAACCGGCTGAGCTATCGGCCCTCGACGCGACAGCTTACCTAGCCGATCGAGCCATGGCCGTCCGGCCGATCCCCACGCTTATCCCTCGGCCGACTGCGGTCGTCACCCAACGACCGCACGCGCCGCCACCGGCGAGCCCCGAGCTAGGCATCCAACACCAACGAAGCCGCCTCACGCAGCCACGACTCGAGAGCTGCAGCCGCGGCCCGATGGTACGCGAGAAGCCACTGTCCGAGGAAATGGTCGCGGTCGCGGAAGGCAAGACTGAGGTCCGCGCATACTGACGCACCGCCGTGCGTGCACTCGTCCTAGGCCGGTACGGCCAGAGCCCGCGTTCTGCCAGCAAAGCCCGTCGCCCGTTGGCGTAGCCCGACGGTTGATCCACCACCGCGGACGATTAGTGTCGCTTGCACGACGCGAATCGTCCAACGCAGAGGATCATGACCGACCGTCGTCCGGGCTCGGCCGCCGCCGGGAACGCGATGCCCGCAGGTTGGCGACGTTGCCACACGTACGCACGTCATGCCAGACGCCGCTGTTGTTGCGCGAGCCGTCGTAGAACGTCGATCCGCACTCCGTGTTGCGGCAGCGCTTGAGGCGCGGCGGGCGACGACCGTGCCGTCGATCGCTGCGGTGGGACGTTGGCCGACTGGACGTCAACCCATGTCGCGCGCTCAGAATCCTCCGGCCAACACCATGGCAGAGAGCGCCTGGCTCGCGGTAGAGATGACCGAGGGCCACCGTGAGTCTTGCAAATAGGCCGCGTCGGGTGCCTCGCCGAGTTCGTCAATCATCGGGCCGAGCACACTGTCCAGCGCGCGCAACCTGTCGAGTTCATCACCAGCTAGCAGCACCCATCGAAGGCGACTCTCCGGATCGGGCAACACCTGACAGTCGTCATAGAGGACGTGGACGTTCTGGGTCAGGTCGTCATAGAAGTTCGGGTCCGGATAGGTCCGCTGCACCCAGACTCGCTGCTGGTAGTCACGATCGCTGAAGGCAGCGAGCGCCCGCATGACCTCTCGCCGCATGGCGGGATACTCAACGTCGCTCATGGCGAGTACCAGGTCGACCAGGTCAGCCACTCCGACAACGGAATGTGCGACATCGTTGGATCGCTCGCCACGGAGCCAGTCAATGGCCTGCCATCGCGACCGATCACCTTGCCATCGTATCGAACGACCACGTGATCCCCCTGTTGCGTGACTTGTGGGTTCGCGGGATTTCCTTGATCGATTCGAACGCCGCTTCCCGGGTCGTTCGGATCCTGCCAACGCGTTCCAACGCCTTTCCGATTCGCTGAACCATCTCCCCATTCGGGCGGGAGCTTTGACCGCGCGCCGGAAAGCCAGTCGTCACCTGGCTTCGGAGCGGAGTTGCTCCTAGGGGCCGGATCGTGACCCTTCGGACTGATCGGATCTCCGCCACCAGTGGTGTGCTCGTCGCGGAGGAGTTTCTTCAGCGCCTCGATGATCTCGCCGAGGCGGCTCATCATCGACGTCAGCCGGCCGACACTGTCGCCCAACGCCGTCATCCATCGACCGATCCGCGCCGACCACGACGCGACAAGGGTCGACACCTGCTCGATCACCCACGGCGTCGCCAACCCGAACGAGAAGAACTCCTCGCCGGCATAGTCGATCGCGCGCGACACCACGGTCGCGATCGCGTCGCGGACCATGATGCGCACGCCGGCGATCAGGTACGCAGCCCCGTCACTAATCGATGCCATCGAGTCGGCCGCCGAAGCCAACCCACCCAGCGCCGTCTGTTGATGCGACGCCCACGTCTCGTACGCCGTCGCCGCCGTACCCTGCCAGCCGCTCACCCCGGTCCCGGCGCCATGCCCGAACGTCGCCACGTCCGACCGCAGACTCGCCGCTACGTTCCGCCAGGTCTGCGAGTGCGCCGCGATCTGGGCCGGATCGCCGGCGAGCCAGTCCAAGGCTTCCGACAATGGCCGGATGTGCTCCATCAACCACGACAGGCCGTACTGCATCAGCGTCCCGAGCGGATCCGACACCGCGGCCAACGTGTCCAGCCCCGCGCCGACGCCGCCGAGCGTCCAATCGATCCACGACCCGCTCGTGACACCTTGATGAATCGCCTCGACATCTTCGGCCAGCCAAGCCAGCCCAATGCCAGCCCACGGGTCACCCGGACGCGAGCCAACCGGCGCCACAATCGGATTGATCGTCACGGTGAGGTCCACATCGGACGGACGGCCACGATCACGGTGCTCACCGACGCGCGATCCGCAATCGGATTGGCGGATCCGCCCAGCATCAACTCGGCTGCGCTCACACCAGCTCCCCGAACGCTGTCGACACGCATGGCCATCGACATTGAGCGTTGTCTAATCCCCCAAGACCATGCAACCCCACGGGTACGAGTTGTGGATAACTCAGCCAACGCCCCCGGCGGATGCGGGCCGTTATCCGCCAGACGCGCCCGCCCGGCGGGCCAGCGGGTTACGGTGGCTCCAAGGGCTCGATGCGCTGATCTATGAGCAGCTCGCATCGCCCGGCCCGGTTCGCCGAATGTCGGCGTTGACCTTGGCCGCGCCCAACTCAGAGTTGCTCGCTGAATCGCCTTGAATCGAGCCTCGGACGTCGATGCACAACACCGTTGTGGTTTATGGGGAGGCCCAATGCAAAGCGAATTCGCGCGTCAACATCCAGCCATGGGAGCCGTCTACATGCAGTCGAACGACCGCGACGGCAACCAGCTCATGGCGTATCGCCGGGATGCGACCGGAGCGCTGTCCGGCGAGAACGCCCAACATACCGGCGGATTTGGCGACGGCACGGCGCATCTGCCGTCCCAAGGTTCGGTCATGCTCACCGAGGACGGCCAGCATCTGCTGCTGACGAACTCCGGCAGCGGTGACCTCAGCCTCTTCGACATCAATGAGTCCGGCCCGCGCATGACGCAGACGGTGGTGACGGGAGCCGCGCCGAAGAGCGTCACCGAGTGCGACGGACTCGTTTACGTACTGAATACCGGCGGCCCATCACTGACCGGATTCCGGCTGGACCGCAGCGGCCTCGAGCAGATCGCCGACCCCACGCCGTTGCCGGCCGCCGACGCTGACCCGGCCCAGGTCGGCTTCAGCCCGGACGGAACGACGCTCGTGGTAACCGAGCGCGGTGCGAACGCCATCGCCACGTATCCGGTCGGCGATCGAGGGCATCTCGGCCAGCCGCACGTACAGCCATCGTCTGGTCAAACACCGTACGGCTTCGCGTTTACCGAAGACGGCGCGCTCGTTGTCGTGGAAGCGTTCGGGGCCGCCAAAGGCAAGGCCGCCGTGTCCTCCTACGTCCAGCACGGCGCGGATATCACACCGATGTCCCGGTCGATCGGCAACGGTCATAGCGAGATCTGCTGGGCGGTCGTCTCGAACGACAACCGATACGTGTACACGACGAACTTCGGGGACAGCGCCGTGTCGCGCTATGCGATCGGCGCGGACGGGAGCCTCACGCTCGACGATCCGATGGCCGGCGTCGGCATGAGCGGTCAGTCCGGCCTGCGCGACGAGGATATGACCGATGACGGCCGCTTCCTCTATGCGATCGACGCCGACTCGCAGCGCATCTTCGGCTGGTCCGTCGGCGGCGGTGGGGCGTTGTCGCCGCTCGGATCGTGGGAGGGGCTGCCCAAGACGGTCGCGGGGCTGGCGGCGAGCTAAGCCAACCTAGGCCCAATGGTGAGCGCACGCACCGTCGTGCGTGCGCTTCCACTCTGCCGCCTACCGGCGAGCGCACTGCGAGGCGATGAACGCCTGGAAGTCGGCCCGCATCATCCAGCCTTCGTCGGAGGCGCCGTCGGCCGGCAGCCGTACCCAGTCGCCGGCGCCATGATCACGGAACTCCTCCGGCACCGACTCGGCCATCTCGGTCGTTATCGGCGACCCGTCGAGCACGGCGCACCACTCGTCCTGGAGCTCGCCTCGGATCTCGCTCGACCACCAGCGGGTCATTCGCGGCTCTTCCACACCGCGGACATTACGGAAGCCCGACCGCTCGTGCGACCGGATCGCCAAGATCAACCAACCACGGTGGCGATCGGCGAGAACCCGATCTCGGCACACACCCCCGATGCCGTGACCGAGGAGTGACTGCGCAGATGACATACGCCTCGCGGCTTGGCTACGCGGCGGCGGGAGAACGCGACCGAGCTGCCGATTGCCGGCAACGCCAGTGCGGTGGAGGTGGCGCCGTACCCCTGAATGCGTTGGCTCGATGTGCCGGACGTCGCCGGCGGTGCTGTCATGAACGCGAAGCTATCGCGCCACGATGTCCGATCGTGGCCGCCGGCTCCGACGTCACAGGCAACAGCCCTTCGAGAGGGGAAGGCCATGAAGTACATGATTTTGCTGTACGCGTCGCAGCAGGACTACGAGGCCATGCAGGGCAAGTCGACCGTCAAGAAGGCCTGGACGGGTGAGCAGCTCGGCGCGATGGGCGCGTTCATGGAGAAGTTCCACCAGGAGATCGCGGAGTCGGGCGAACTCGTCGACGCCCAGGGCCTGGACGCGCCGGTGCACACGCGCCGGATCCAGATGCGCGGCGGCGTGCCGGTCGTGACCGACGGGCCGTACCCCGAGGCGCAGGAAGTGCTCGCCGGCTACACGATCGTGGAGTGCCCGAGTTTTGATCGAGCGACGGAGCTGGCCGCACGCATGTCCCAGTGCCCGCCCGGACCGGAAGGCGCCGAAGGCCTGTACGCCGATGTGCGACCCATCATCGATGGCCGCGAGTACCTGGACGTGTGACGGCCGCGATGTCGGATGTCGAGAACCTGCTGCGCGAACTTGCGCCGCAGGTTCTCGGCGCGGTCGTCCGGCGTTACGGGCATTTCGATCCTAGCCGAGGACGCGGCCCAGGAAGCGTTCCTCGCGGCCGCGACGCAGTGGCCACGCGATGGTGTGCCGGACAATCCACGGGCGTGGCTCATCACGGTCGCGTCGCGTCGGCTCACGGATCTGTTGCGCAGCGAGCAATCGAGGCGTCGGCGTGAGGAAACCGTTGCGCGGCAGGAGTTGCCGGACGGTTGGTTAGCACCGGGAGCGGATCGCGTCGGCGCCGCGCGCTCCGACGCTGACGACTCGCTGATTCTGCTCTTCTTGTGCTGCCACCCGTCGTTGTCGACGGCGTCGCAGATCGCGCTGACACTCCGTGCGGTCGGCGGTCTCACGACGGCCGAGATCGCGCGGGCGTTCCTCGTCCCCGAGGCAACGATGACACGGCGCATCACGCGGGCCAAGCAGACCGTCAAGGACAGCGGCGGGCCGCTCGGTCCGCGCTTTGACATGCCGCCGCCGTCCGACCGCGCCGAACGGCTCAGCGCCGTCTTGCACGTGCTTTATCTGATCTTCAATGAGGGGTACGCGAGCACCGCCGGCCCGTCGCTGCAGCGCAGCGACCTGTCCCGGGAGGCGATCCGGTTGACGCGCCTCGTGCATCGGCTCATTCCCGACGACAGTGAGGTGGCCGGGCTGCTCGCGCTCATGCTGTTGAACGGACGCGCGGCGGCCCGCACGAACCGACGCGTCCGGCGCGCTCGTGCCGATGGCGTCGCAGGATCGCAGCCGGTGGGACGCGGACCAGATCGCGGAAGGCGTAGCGCTGGTAACGGCCGCGCTGCCGCGGGGCGCGGTCGGGCCGTACCAGGTCCAGGCGGCAATCGCGGCGCTCCACGATGAGGCACCCTCGGCCGAGGCGACGGACTGGCCGCAGATCGTGGCACTTTACGAGGTGCTGTTGCAGATCTCCGACAACCCGGTCGTTGCGCTGAACCACGCCGTCGCCGTGGCGATGGTGTCCGGGCCGGCGGCGGGACTGGAGTTGCTAGCGGCGCTCGACGGTGACGAGCGGATAGCGGAGGATCACCGGCTGCACGCCGTACGCGGGCATTTGCTGGAACTTGCCGGCGACCGGTCCGGCGCGCGGGCGGCGTACCTCGCGGCGGCGGCCCGGACGGCGAATTCACCGCAGCAGCGTTACCTGCACGGACGGGTCGCGCGTCTCGATTCGTGATCGCGTCGGGGGCGGCTCGGGCGCGCGGCGGGCGGCGGCCCGGCCGGCGCGCCTTTCCGCCGCTCGCCTACGTCTCTGCTTGCACCAGTGCGTGCAGAGACGTAGGGAGGCGCTGCACCTGTACGGAACTTGGCCGTTCTCGTCGCCAGGATTGTTCGAACAGGCGTGCGATAATGAGCGGATGCGGAGTGAGGCCGCGATCCTGCACGCTGACCTCGACGCCTTCTACGCGTCGGTGGAGCAGCGCGACAACCCGCGGTTGCGCGGCCGGCCGGTGATCGTCGGCGGCGGCGTGGTGCTGGCGTGCAGCTACGAGGCGAAGCGGTGCGGAGTCAAGACGGCCATGGGCGGCCGTACGGCCCGGATGCTCTGCCCGGACGCCATCGTCGTCGAGCCCCGGATGTCGGCGTATTCGACCGCGAGCAAGGCGGTGTTCAAGGTCTTCCGGGACACCACACCGCTCGTGGAGGGCATATCGATCGATGAGGCGTTTCTCGACGTTGGCGGGCTGCACAAGATCACCGGGACGCCGGTCGAGATCGCGATCCGGCTGCGTTCCGAGGTCAGGGAGCGGGTCGGTCTACCGATCACAGTCGGTGTCGCGCGGACGAAGTTCCTGGCCAAGGTCGCGAGCGGGGTCGGGAAGCCGGATGGCCTGCTCGAAGTGCCGCCGGATCGAGAGCTTGCGTTTCTGCATCCGCTGCCGGTCGAACGACTGTGGGGCGTTGGCGTCGTCACGGCCGCGAAACTGCACGAGCACGGCATCCGTACGGTCGGCCATGTCGCCCGCATCGGTGAGCCGGCACTGGTTTCGATCCTCGGTGTGGCCGCCGGTCGACATCTGCACGCATTGGCCCACAACCGGGATCCGCGATCGGTGCAGGTCGGGCGCCGTCGCGGCTCGATTGGCTCGCAGCGCGCGATCGGATGGCGGCCGCACACCGCGGAAGAGATCGACGCCACTCTCGCCGGCCTGGTGGACCGGGTCACCCGCCGCATGCGCTCGGCCGGTCGCCCCGGCCGTACCGTCGTGCTGCGGTTCCGCTTCGACGACTTCTCCCGTGCGACCCGATCGCGCACGCTCCTCCGGGCGACGCTCCACACGCAGACGATCCTTGACGCGGCTCGCGGTCTCCTCGCGACATCGCAGCCGCTGATTGAGAGCAAGGGCGGACTGACTCTCGTCGGCATCTCGGTCGCGAATCTCGGCCACAACGACTGGATCCAGCCGGAGTTGCCGTTCGACACCCGCAACAACGGCGAGTTGGATGCGGCGCTCGACTCCGTACGGGACAAGTTCGGCACGAGGTCGGTCAACCGCGCTGTGCTGCTGCACAAGGATCTCGGGCTGACCGTCCCGCTGCTCCCCGACTGACCGGCGCTTGGGGCGGCCGACGCTCAACCGCTGCAATACTCCAACAGGAGATAGCCGGTGCCGTCGCGTCCGCCGCTGATGATGACGTCTGCGCGTTCGCTGGCACTCTTCAGCGTTGTCCAGGTGTCATTGCGGCCGGTCTCGCGCAGGCCCCGAGATGACAGCTGCGACACGTAGTCCCGTACGGCGGCATCCGGCGACCCGGTGGTCGATTGAATCGACACGAAGCCAGCCGACGATTTGCAGCCCACCTCAAAGGGCGGCACGAGCGCCGTCGCGCCGGCCGGATAGCGGAAGAAACTGCCGGCGTCGCCGGTCGGATCGCGTGGACCGCCCCCCGTGAACGTCGAACCGAGACGGGCGGGCGGCGGCTCGACGGGAGCCGGTCCGGCGGGCACGTCGAACATCTGACCTCGGTAGGTGGGCACCGGATCGTTGGGCACGAGCGGAACCGAGGCCGTCTGGATCAGCAACGCCGCCTGATATGGACGGCCATCGCTGGACAGCACCATCGACATCGTCACGAAGTCCTGTCGGGTTGTCCGCCGTTGGGCGCCCGCATCACACTTCCACAGATCGGCGCTTGCCGGCGGCCGGCTGCCGCATAGCATCGAGCCGACCGACGAGGAAAAGCCGGCCCGACGCAGCTGTGCGGCCAGATCACGGAACACTGCGTATGGATCGCCGGTTACCCGGAAGACAGTCGTCTGCAGATACGCGCTCTGCACGAACACCGGGCCGAGCTGAGTAGTGCCGACCGGCGTACGCAGCCCGAACTGCATCCGGTGCGTCGCCACGGGCAACGACTGTGTCCGTACGAGATTGCGCACGGCAACCACGGAACCGGCGGCAGCCAGCGCCACGATAATCGCGACGACGGTGACGAGACGAACTCGGTCGCGGCGGGCACGTCGTCGTGCGCCATCGGCGAGTTCCGTGGGCACGACCGCGACGTCGGCGAGCCGGCCCAGGTCGCGCCGGAGGTGGCTGGTCGACACGCTCATCGCAGCGCCTCCGTTCCTGGGCTATGCGGTTCGTTCGTGACCTGCGGCGTTCGCTCACGGGACCGTCCCGACCCGCGGTGGCGGTCGAGTTCGGGCTCATCGACCGAGTCGGGCACCAACTCCCGCAGCCGCTCCAAACCGCGACGCGCATGCGTCTTCACGGCGCCGAGCGTCAGGCCGAGCACCTCCGCCGTCGTGGCCTCGGTGAGATCGTCGAAATACCGGAGCACGATGACGGCGCGTTGCCGGTCGGAGAGCAGGAGCAGCGCGGCCCGCAGCGCCAGCCGCGTCTCCACGTCGGAATCGGTCACGCTGGCCAGGTCGGGCAGCGTGGCGGCCAGGTTTTCGCGCACTCGGCGACGCCGCCACCAGGAGACCTGCAAGTGATACATGACCTTGCGGGTGTAAGCCTCCGGCCCATCGACGATTCCGTGGCGTCGCCAGACGCGGTAGGTCCGGGCGAGCGCGGATTGCACGAGGTCCTCGGCGAGATGCTGGTCGCCGGTCAGCAAATACGCCGACCGGATGAGAGTGTGACCGCGAGACCGCACGAACGCCTCGAACTCCCGCTCGGAGTCGTCGGTCGTGGCCACCCGAGCCTCCTGTCAATGCGGACGCCCGCCGATGCGAGCTTCGCATGTATTCAGACGCCGAGGGTGCCCCGGACGGATGACGGATCAGCCAAAGTATTTTCACCAGCGGCGTCCAGCCGCGCCGTCGAGAGTCAGTCGCGCGCCTGCCACGTCGTGATGCAGGCCTCGTTGCCTTCGACGTCGGCGAGCACCCAGAACGCGGGCGCAGCTTTATCCGAAACAAGCGTCCCGCCGGCTGCCAACGCCGCCGCGATCCGGCCCTCGGCCTCGTCATGCGGCACCGAAACGTCGAAGTGGATGCGGTTGCGCTGCGGCCGGGGCGCATCCATCTGCTGGAACCAGATCGCTGGGCTTTGGCCGCGCGGGTCAACGATCGCGTCCTGCGGACCGGTCCGGCCGATCTCGTCGACGTAACCCATGACGGCCTTCCAGAACGGGCGGATCTTCGGAATGTCAAGCGCGTCGATCCCGATCTCGACGGCCTGGACGGATCGGGACGACGCGCCGACCTCGGGCGATGTCTCCAGGCCGAGGTTGATCGCGACAGCGGAAATCTGGCGTGCGAGGTCGATCTCGACCTGGTGCGGCCACGGGACGGACAGGTTCTCAACGGTGACAATCACACGATCCGGACGCGCATCCAGCCGTAGGTGCTGCGCGCTCGACACGTCGATCGACGAGGCGACGGCGGCCGTGAACGCGCCGGCTTCGGCGAGCGAGCGCACCGCCACATTCGTCCGGAACTGTGCGAGCACGAGACGCCAACCGGCCGGACTCACGGCGTCCGACAGCTCGCGCCGCGTCAGCCGCCGACCGGGCTCGCCCACCGCTTGCTCCGTCATTTTTCCTCCATCGATCGCTGGCACGGCAACGAGCCGGATCGCACGAGGCTACCGGGCGCGACCGACAGTTGGTCGAGCTCATCGACTTCGACTACGCCCGACCGGCACCGGTCCGGTTCGACATCGCGTCCGCGTTGCACTATGTGGCGCCGTTCCGGGACGACGACGATGTGATCCGGTGGCTGGGCTACCCCGAGCCGCCGGATCGGTTGCGGCGCATGGAGAGGATCGGATGGAGCGAGGCGTTCGCGGCCAAGCATGGCCTCACGCGTTGATGTCGATCTTCCGGAGATCCGAGTGCTCCTGGAGGAACGTACGGATCGCGATCAGCGCCGCTATGCCGTCGCCGACAGCGGATCCGAGTTGTTTGGTCGATCCGCGGCGGATGTCGCCGGCTGCGAACACGCCCGGCATCGACGTGGCGAACATGCCGTCGGTCTTCACGAACTTCCAGTCGTCCAGCTCCACGGTGTCGCCGAGCCAGCCGGAGTTCGGGTCGAGACCGATGAATACGAACGCGGCCGACGCCTCATAGGCTGGCCGTCGGTTTTTTTATTTTGTGAGTGGTTGGTGTGGTGTTGTTGGGTGGTGGTATCGATTCGTACGGGGGATCGGTCGGTTGAATCGCGTAGCGTTGCGTTGTGGGCGTTCGGGAGACGCGGATGCGTCGTGGTGCGTACGGCGCGGTCGTTTGCGTCGTGGACATTTTCGTCGGGCGTACGGCGCCGACGCGTCGACGGTCCGACCGACTCGCCGCCTCACGCCTCGGTGATCGATGTGCAGCGCGACGTTCGCGTTCGGACGCACGGCTCGCGGCGCAGGGCCTTGAGCCGCGCGACCTGGGTGCGGCGGCCATCTCGACACGCGCGCGCCCGGTCGCGTGGGCGAGGCGTTCGCGGCCGACGGCCTCACGCGTTGATGTCGATCTCCCGCAGATCCGCGTGCCGCTGCAGGGCGCGGATCGCGATCAGCGCCGCGATGCCGTCGCCCACCGCGGCCCGAGCTGCTTGGTCGATCCGCCGCGGATGTCGCCGGCCGCGAACACGCCCGGCACCGACGTCGCGAACATGCCGTCGGCGCGCACGAACCCCAGTTGTCCAGCTCCACCGCGCCGCCGAGCCAGCCGGGTTCGGGTCGAGACCGATGAACACGAACGCGGCCCGCGCCTCTACGTCGCTCCGCGCCGGCTCGCCTCGTCGCGCCACCCCTCGGCGCCCTCCCGCCCTTGCTCTCCCTCGACAGAGCTCCGTGATCTCGTCAGTGCACCGTGAACCCGGGTGCCGTCACCTTGTCCTGCAACAGTTCGAGGCGCGCAGCGCGGCCGCGTCCAGCACGCGGATGCGGTCGGCGAACTCGGTGAGGAACAGCCCCTCCTCCAGCGCCGAGTTGCCGCCCCGACGACCAGCATCTCCTCGGCGCCTCTGTAGAACGGCCCGTCGCAGGTCGCGCAGAAGTGCACCCCCGCGCCGATCAGATCGTCCTCGCCCGGGACGCCCAGGCGCCGGTAGCTCGAGCCGGTCGCGACGCAGCACGGCCGATGCGCGCCGACGCTCTGCCCCGTGCGGAGGTCACGCAGATCTCGTCCCCGTCGCGGCGCAGAGCCGGTCACCTCGACCGCCGAGAGCAGCTCGACGCCGTACCGCCGGGCCTGGGCCACGAACCGGTCGGCGAGCTCGCCGCCGCCGATGCCCGTCCGGGAAGCCTGGGTAGTTGTCGATGCGTTCGGTGATTCCGGCCTGCCCACCGAGCGCCGGCCTTGTCGACCACGAGCGTCTCGATCCCTTCGCGGGCGGCGTAGATGGCCGCGGCCAGGCCGGTCGGGCCGCCACCGACGATCACCAGGTCGTAGCCGGCCGCTCGGCCTCCAGGCTGAGCCCGAGCTTGCCGGCGAGCTCGTCGTTACTCGGGTTCGCATGAGGTGCTGCCGTCGCCGAAGACGACCGTCGGGATGTCCGGCCACCGTTCTGCAGCTGCTCGACGAAGCCAGCCCATCCTTGTCGACGTCGATGTCCACGAAGTCGTAGGCACTCAATACTCGACTTTTCCGTACCTACTTTCCGATGGCGCCTTTCTCTCCGCACGATAGACGCGAAGACAGCGCCGCACAACGGCAAGCATCACCGAGGGAGGGGAACGACATGCGAGTCATCGAAGTGCGCGAGTACGGAGACCCGGACGTATTGCAGGAGGCGGAGTGGCCGGATCCGGTCGCGACCGACGGCAAGGTCCGTGTTCGGATCGCGGCAACCGTGGCGAACCCGGCCGACCTGGGCACTCGGGCCGGCGCAATGGCCGCCCGTACGCCGTATCCGTAGCCACCGATCGTGCTCCGCTGCGACTTCGCCGGCACGCTGCTCGACGCGACCGACGAATTGGCGACCCGCACTCTCGTCGCCGGCCTGTACCCGTCGTTCACGTTCGGCGACGGCACTGGAACGTATGGCGAGCAGATTGTCGTCGACCCATCGTGGATCACGCCGATCCCTGACGTCGTCGGCTTTCCGGAGGCAGCCACGCTCAGCCTGAACTCTCTCACCACGCGGACTTCGCGGAAAGATCGTCCTTACCGTCTGACACTCGTGCGGCGTGGCGCGCTCGCTCCGGTTGCGACCGGGCCACGCCGCCGTAACGATTGGCTCTCGGCGGTAGCCAGGATCGCCTTTCGGACAGCGCGGGTCACGACCTCGGCCCGATCATGTGCGCATGGACCCGCCGAGGGAAGCTGCGAACGCGCGGCGCGAGCGATCGCTTCGGTTCGGCCAGGCGACGCTGCTGGTCGTGATCGCCGTCGTCATATCGTGTTGCGGGTTCGGAGCGAACGCGCTTCGCCCACGGCCGATATCGTCGGCGACCGGAACCGCCGGCACTGCGCCGATCACCGGATCCGTGGTCCTGAGCGCGGACCGGCACACGATCTACTACACGGACGCCGACGGCACTTGCCGGCAGCCCAACCTGTCAGCCGACGATTCGGGCGGATCCATTCGGCTGAGCCTGAGCTACTACTACTCACCGACGTTGTGTCTCACCGGCGACGACGTGTTGCCTGCGATGACGGCGCGGGTCGCCGTGCCTGATCTGCTACAGCCGTTCGTCGACGCCGGCGACGGCCACGCCATCCCGACGTTCCGTCAAGCCGGCGCGCTGCATCCGTCGCACCTGCCAACCGGCATCATCGCGGGTATGACGTCGCTCTACGGTGATGTCGGGTCGGCCGCCCCGACGTTCGGTGGCGCGGGTTCGGCAACAATGACGGAAACCTTTGCCGACGCGGAATCTGCCTTCTCGCCGTCGAGCAATGCGCGGTTGTGGATCGTCCAGACCACGGGTACGTGGACTCCGCCGGCCGGAATCGCGCCGACCACGATCGCCGTCCGCGGGCATCCCGGCCGTGCCGCGCCCGGAATCATCGTGTGGGGAGAAGACGGCATCACGGTCGCCATCTTCTGGACATTCGCCCGCGACAGGCCGGCGCCGTCGACCGCTTCGCTCGTGGCGATCGCCAACGACCTGGTACGGACGGCAACGACGTGACCGCACCGGCTGCCGCCCCGCGTGGCCACGTCCGCATCGTGGCAGCTGTGCTGTGCGTGCTCGTCGGCGCGACCCTCGGTCTGCTCATCGAACACGTGGTGACCCGCGGACTCGGAATCACGCACGGAATCGAGCCGATCAACGCCCCCGTGATCATCAGCGCGGATGGCCGGACGCTGCGGACGCAGTTCGGCCGAGGAGCGCTGACCGCCGATGAGACCACGACGACCGTCACGTTGACCTATCGACCCGCGTCCGAGCTGTCGATCTGCTTGGCGGGCATGTGTTCGACGCCGATCCTCGTGACCCGCCTGGCGGCGCCGTTGGGCAATCGCCGACTGATCGACGCAGCCCGCGGCACGGGCGCGCTCGGCTCGATCCTTCGTCCGACCACCATGCCGCCGTACGTGCGTCACGCGAGCGATCTAGCGACGCTCAGCGGTGTCGCCACGTCCTATACCCAATTCTATAGTGGGCCGGGCGTACAGATGTCGATCGTCGAGACGTGGGGCGACACGCTCCCGTCGCCGTCTGACGGTCTCGTCGTTCGCGGTCACGCGGCCGTCACCTGGAGCGGTCACCTCGCCTGGATCGAGAACGGCACCACTATCACGATCGGCTCGTCGACGTACGGCTATCTGGCCCCGACCACCGCTCAACTCATGGCGATCGCGGACGGCCTCCGCTAGGGAGCTGGGTTATCCACAGGACGCCGAACGGGGTTGCATGCATCGACCGTTGTCGACAAGGCTCTTGGCTGTGGCACTCGGAAGGGCGGTGGCATGAGCGAATTTGGGAACATCGGCCCGGGTCTCGATGAGGTCGGGGCGTGGCTGGAGTCAACTCAGGAACGCGCGGCGCGCTCGGCGGCGGCGGCCCGTGAATTGGCCGCGCTGCGCGGCATCGGTCGCGATGCGGACAGCGTCGTCGAGGCAACGGTTTCGGGGAGCGGTGTGCTGATCGATATCTCGTTGGATCCACAGATCCGGTCCCAACCGGTCGAGCGGACGCGCCAGCAGATCCTGGCGGCGATCGCCGATGCGCAACGCGCAGCGACCGCCCGCGTGGTCGAGATAGCGACCGCGACCTGGGGTGCTGAAAGCCCGACGACCGCATCATTGATCGCCGCTCGCGGCCGGCTCGTCGCGGCGCCGGAGGTCGACGATGGGATCACCTGAGCCGCTTACGGTCACGCCCGTACAACTCGTGACGCACGCCGACCTGCTCTTCCACCTGTCGTCCGACGTGGCGACCGCGAGAAGCGCGGGGCAGCAGATCCGGATGGACGCCGGCGCGTACGGCAAGATCTGTGTAGCGATCCCGATCGCGATGAATGTGTTGCAGGACAAGGTGATCGACGCGATCGACACGGCGGCCCACGGTCTCTACGACGGCGGCGTCAAACTGCGTCAAGCGGCGGGCAACTATCAGACGTCCGACACGAACGCCGCAACCGTGATGGCGAGCACCAGGATGCGCTCGGCTTTCTGACGATCCCAACCGGACGAGACTGCGTCGCACCCGCAGTCGGATGTCAGACGTAGACGTCAGACGTCCCGCGTCCGGAGCTGCCGGTACGGCTCCACGGCACCCTGCTGGCGGGCGCACCGACGTGGTCGTTCTGGCAATACTCGAGTTCCGGCCCGTTCATCGGTGACTCCGATGAATGGAACGGTGCCCTCTCACAGCTCAAAGTGTTGGCCTGCAACGGTTCCTGCTGATCCGGACACGCCCAGCGGCACAGGACCCGGCAACCTATGCCCCTGACCTGTGCCGGTGCGGCCAGTGTCATCCCACTAGGCTGGTGAGCTCGTCGACCTCCTCCGGCGTCAGCGCGATGCCGGACGCCGCGATGTTCTCTTCAACGTGGGCGACCGATGACGTGCCCGGGATCGGCAGCATGACCGGCGACCGGTAGAGCAGCCAGGCGAGCGCGAGCTGCGACGGCGTGACGCCGCGCTTGCTGGCGGCGGCGGCGAGCGGACCGCCGGATTCGGCCAGCGCGCCGGTAGCGAGCGGGAACCACGGTATGAACGCGATGCCCTGCGCCTCGCAAGCCTCGAGAACCGGCTCGGAGTCACGGTTCGCGACGTTGTAGAGGTTCTGCACCGATGCGATGTCCACGATCTGCTGCGCGGCGGCGAGCTCCTCGACGCTGACCTCGGACAGACCGATGAGGTCGATCTTTCCTTCGTCGCGCAGCAGCTTGAACTCGCCGAGCTGATCGGCCAGCGGCACCTTCGGGTCGATGCGGTGCAGTTGCTGCAACGGAATTCGTTCGAGGCCGAGGTGCCGCAGGCTCAGCTCGGTCTGCTGGCGCAGGTATTCCGGCCGGCCGACCGGCCGCCAATCGCCCGGCCCGGCCCGCGTGAATCCGGCCTTCGTCGCGATGACGAGATCGTCCTTGTACGGCGACAACGCCTTCGCGATCAGTTGCTCAGCGACGAACGGCCCATACGAGTCGGCCGTATCGATCAGGTTGACGCCGAGCTCGATCGCTCGCCGGAGCACCCGTACGGCCTCGTCCGGATCCTCCGGGTCGCCCCAGACCCCGGGACCGGTCAGCTGCATGCTGCCGTACCCGAGGCGGTTGACGGCGTATTTGCCACCCAGCCGGAACGTTCCGGATTGCCCGGCGGAAGTCGTAGCCACGTGTTTGGTCCTTCCTATCGTGACGAGCGCGCCGACGGTGCGCTCGCAGCCAAGCACCGTGAATTCCGAGCCGTCATCCATCAAACCGCTTTGTCGGCCGCTTCACAGGCGATCGCGCGAGCGCGACCGCGCCCGGTGACACGCTGCCGTCGCATCCGCGCGATCTGCGGGCAGGTAGCGTCAGTCGTTGAGCGCGACCGTCAGATCCCGTACGAAGTCTTGCTCCGATTCGCTCACCTGTTCGCCGAAGCCGAGAACACCGCTGGCCGCTGCCTCGACGACCCGCTCGGCGATGGTCACGAGCCAGTGGCGGTAGGCGCCGGCGTCCCCGGCGTCAACCGTGGACACGAGCAGTGCCCGCGCCTCCTGGGCGCGGCTCAGGCACTCGGCGATCGTTCGCGACGGATCGGCCGGCACCGGTACGACCTCCGGCTCCTCGCCGAGGTCCGGGTCGCCGCCGAGGCGCTCGACGAGTTCGTTCGCGATCGCCTCGACGAGCGGGTTGCCGTTGCTGCGACCGTCCGCGATCGCTTCAAGGCCGGCCTCGCCCTCGGCATGGGTACGGCGACCGGAGTCGCGCTCTGCCGCGCTGGCCGCGGTCATCACCGATTGCGGCAACCCGACCAGCAGGCTCCACTGCTCGTCGTTCATCGACTGGTACGCCACGCTCTCCCCTAACTCTGTTGATTGCTGTCTCTGCGGCCGTCGGCGGCCGTGTCGGGCGACCGGTTCAGGCCGTCGGCTCGCCGGCCGCCAGAAGATCATTATCTTGTATCACGGCGACCGACAACGTCTTATACCCCACCTCGTCGAACAAAACGGTCATCCGATCGTCGTCGTAGCCGAGCACGGTGCCTCGGCCCCATCGCCGGTGGCTCACGGTGCTGTGCAGCGGGTACGGCTGGACCTCGTCGCGTCGCTCGGTCGGCACGCCGCGGTCGGCGCCACGCGTCGACTTTGCGGCCGCCGTACCCCGGCTGCGCCGCTGCTTCGAGGCGCGGACTCCGCCACCGCGTACCAGGTCGTCGCGGACGCAGTTGTCGCAATGGCGGCACGGCCGGACCATCTGTTCGCCGAAGTACGTCAGCAGCGGCTGGACCCGACATCCCGACGTTTCGGCGAGGCTTCGCATCATGTCCGTACGCGACCGTTGCAGGGTCTGATGCCGTTCCGCCTCGGCCACGGCCAGCCTCGCCGCGGTCTGCGGGTCGGGCGCGAACGCCGGCAGGCGCAACTCGCCGCGGTTGCCGGTCGTCACGGCACCGACGGTTTCCAGGAGCCCGATGAGGCTCGCGACTTTCCGGGCACTCATCCCGGTCGACCTGGCGAGTTCCGCCTTCGTGCGCACGCCGGCCCGCACGCCCGACGCGAGGTAGAGCAGGTCGTCGATGCCCGGCGTGGCGCCGGTAAAGAAGCGCTGCAGTGCGATGTCCTCGGGGCGGAACAGCAGCAGGACGCGCGCCGGCTCGCCATCGCGGCCGGCTCGACCGATCTCCTGCAGGTAACTGTCCGGCGAGTCGGGCAGCGCCATGTGTACGACGAACCGGATGTTGGGCTTGTCGATGCCCATGCCGAACGCCGACGTGGCGACCATGATCGGCACCTGATCGGCGTCGAACTGCTCGTGCCGTTGCTTGCGTGCGCCCGCGGCGAGGCCACCGTGGTAATGCTCGGCCGGGTATCCGGCCGCGGTCAGCCGAACAGAGAGATCTTCAGCGATCCGTCGGGTCGGTACATAGATGATGCCGGCACCCTGGCGCTGGTCGAGCAGCATCAGCAGTCGACGCCACCGATGGTCCTCGGTCGGGCAGTGCATTGCTTCGAGAAACAGGTTCGGTCGGTCGAGACCGCCGATGACCACCTTCGGATGGCGGAGGCCAAGGCGGTCGGCGATGTCCTCGCGGACCGGCGGCGACGCCGTGGCCGTCAAGGCGACGATCGGCGGTCGCCCGATCTCGCGGATGACGTGACCGAGCGCCAGGTAGTCGGGCCGAAAGTCATGACCCCAGGTGGACAGGCAGTGCGCCTCGTCGACGGCGACTAACGCCGGCCGCAGCGACTTGACCTCGGCGACCCGCTCCGGCGACGCCAGTTGCTCGGGTGTAATGAACAGAAGTCGAGCGGCGCCGTCGCGGACCTCGGCCAGCGCCGCCGCCTGTTGCTTCGGCGTCTGGGCCGAGCTCACTCGAACGGCGCGGAGTGCGTGCGACCCGCGCTCGTTCAGGCCGGTGATCTGGTCATGCTGCAGGGCGAGCAATGGCGAGATCACGATCGTCGGTCCGGGCAGGATGGTCGCCGGGATTTGGTAGACCGCGGACTTGCCGGCTCCGGTCGGCAGGACCACCAGCGCGTCGCGCCCCCGCAGGATCGCGCCCATCGCCTCGATCTGCCCGGCGCGGAGCGTACGCCAGCCGAAGTGCTGCCGGGCGGCGCGGCGCAACCGCCATGAGTGCAACGGATTCATCGTGCTCCAACCTGCCCAGCGGCCCGATCCGACAAACCTTCACCCGGTACGCGATCGCCTCGGATCATGCCATCGGCCCAAACGGCGCCCACCATCGCACGACTCCGTACGTCTCTGCACGCATCAACCTTCTCTGTACGCATCAACACCGGCAGAGTCGCAGGACGTCGGCAGGGGAAGCCGACGCCGCCGATGCCGGCAGTCACCGCGTCGTCACTGATATGCGGCCGCCTGGATCGAGTAGAGCTCGGCATACTGGCCGCCGCGGGCAAGCAACTCGTCGTGGCTGCCGACCTCGGTCACGTGCGAACCGTCAAGCACGACAATGAGATCCGCCATCCGGGCCGTGGAGAACCGGTGGGACACGAGAATCGTGATCCGTCCGGTCGGATTTTCGCGACGGGCGCCGGCCGCGTATCGCTCGAACAACGCATGCTCGGTCTCGGCGTCCAGCGCCGCGGTCGGCTCGTCCAACACCAGCAGCAACGGCTCGTCACGCATGAATCCGCGGGCCAGCGCGAGCTTCTGCCACTGGCCGAACGAGACGTCGACGCCGTCGGGCCAGGCCTTGCCGAGCTGCGTGTCGAGCCCCTGTGGCAGCGCGTCGACGACGTCATCGGCTCCGGCGCGGTCTATCGCCGCGGCGATTGATGGCTCATGATCGGCCTGCGGCAGATCACCGACGCCGACGTTGCGCCGCGCCTGCAGTTCGAAACGGTAGAAATCCTGGTACGCGCCGGCCAACCGATTCCGCCACCCGTCGGCCGGGATCCGAGCAAGGTCAACGTCATCGATCGTGATCCGGCCGTCGGTCGGCGCGTAGAACTTCGACAACAGCTTGACCAGAGTGCTCTTGCCGGCACCGTTCTCGCCCACGATCGCCACGACGCCGCCGGCCGGCAACGTCAGGTTTACGTCATCAAGGACGGCCCTGGTCGTGCCGGGATAGGCGAACCTCACGTGGTCGAAGCGGATGGCGTCGGTGATTAGCTCAGGCACCCGCGCATCGGCGGTGGCGACGAACGACGCCGCGTAATCCTCCAGCCACGCGAGCCGCACCGACCCATCGAGCCACGTGCCGCGGAGGAACCCGATCTCGCCGACCGTCGCGCCGATGTAGGTGGACAGACGCGCACCGGCGGCGAGCACCAGGAGGACGTCGCCGGCGGACGCGTCCAGACCAACGGCGACGAACACGATCGCGCCGACATATCCGGCGCCGAAGATCGCCCATGCAAACGCGTGCCAGACCGCCGAGACATTTCGGGCCCGAGAGACTTCGGCATACCACCGTGACCAGGCCGCCCGACGGTCGCTTGAGAGGCGATCGCCGACGCCAAGGACGCGGACCTCCTTGGCCGGCGGTGCGGTGGTCGCGGTCTCGAACAGGTGCCGGGCCAGGCGGTTTGCCGAGGCGCCCCGCTCCTGCGCGCGTTGCTCGACGGCCGGGCGCCAGCCGGAGGAGATGACCGTCGGCACCGCGAACAGCACCAGAAACACGAGCGACCAGTGAATCGACATCAGCAACCCGATCGTGATGCCGAGCCGGACGATCCAGCCCAAGGTCGAGAAGATCGACATGTACATGTGGTCGAGCACGAAGACCTGATTGCGCAGCACGCCGAGCCGGTCAAGATATTCTGGTCGCTCGTGGTGCGCGATGGTCGCGACCTTCGCCTGCAATCTCGCGACGTGCGACTCGAGGGCGATCGACACGCGGTCGCGGAATCGACGCTGCACCCGCGTGGACAGCACGGACAGATACCACGTCGCGGTGGCCGACACGCCGAGGCCGGCGAGCGCGACGTAGATCTCGGTGTGATTGCCGGCCGTCGCGCCATTGCTGAGCAGTTTGAGCCACAGCGCAAACAACGCGTCAGGAACGGCCGCGAGCGTCGCCAGCACGAACGCAATCACCATCAATCGCGGCTCGTGGGCGAGGCCGAGCCGGCACAGCCGCCACATGGCCTGCAGCGCGGGCGGCTGCGGCACGTCCGGGGCACCGGCCGGCGCACCGAGCGGAGGCGCCTCGTCGAACGATTCGTCCATCACGGCGGCCGACTCAGGAGAGGACGTCATAGACGGCCTCCTCGTCATCGTCTTCGGGTCGACCGGCCGCGAATCGCTGCGCCTGTAGGTCGAACATCGTGCGGTAGCGCCCGCCACAGGCCATGAGCTCGTCGTGGCTCCCGAGCTCGACGACCGCGCCATGCTCGACGACACAGATGCGGTCGGCCTGCCGTACGGTCGAGAATCGGTGTGACACCAGCACGGCCGTACACGAGCGGGTCTCGGCCAGGATGCGGGAGAAGATCTCCGCCTCTCCGCGGGCGTCGAGTTGAGCCGTTGGCTCGTCGAGCAGGACGACTCCGGCGCCTTGCCGTACGGCGGCGAGCGCTCGAGCGAGCGCAATCCGCTGCCACTGGCCACCCGACAGGTCCGTCCCGCCCGCGTACCCCTTGGCCAGCACCGTATCCAGTTCGGTGAGGTCGGCCGCGCCGGCCGCACGCAGCGCCGCGAGCACCGTCTCCTCCGGCGCACCCAGTGGCGAGACGTTGTCGCGCAGCGGCAACTCGAACCGGATGAAGTCCTGGAACACCGCCGTAATGCGGGAGCGCCAGTCAGCCACGTCGAACGTCCGGATATCGACGCCATCGGCTTCGATCGCACCGGACTGCGGATCGTAGAGCCGGCAGATCAGTTTCGCGAGCGTAGTCTTTCCGGCGCCGTTGCGTCCGACGATCGCGAGGGACGAGCCGGCCGGAATCGTGAGGTTGAAGTCTCGCAACACCGGCACGTCCGAGCCGGGATAGGCAAACGTCACGTCCCGCAACCGCAGCTCCCGAGCGGGCAGCCCGGCGGCCGACGGCCGAGCACCGGTCGGCACCGGCGACGGGCCGAGCGCGCCGGCCGTCCCCGCCAGCGGCATGATCGTCAACACCGCCTTCACCGGTGCGGCGGCGCCGTCCAGCGCCCAATTCAGCCCACCGAAGGCAATGCTTGCCGTGCCGACGCCGGCTTGCGCGAAAGCGACCGCCGCGCCGAGCGTGATGTGGCCGCCAACAAGCGACGCCCCGAGGGCACCGAACACCACGCCATTGCCGATCAGCACGACGACGAGGCTGGTGAGCACGGAACGTTCCCGCAATCGGGTCGCCGCGTATTGCAGCTCGTGCAGTCGCCGACGGCGGTCGATGAACGTGTCGACGATCCAATCGGCCAGACCGAACAGCCGCACCTCTTTCGCCGCCGGAGCATCCACGGCGAGCCGATAGGCATACTCCGCCTCCTGCTGCGCGGCGCGCACCTCGGCGGTGTTGCGATCGCGCCAGACCCCGCTCTCGCGGAGCAGCCAATGGGTGGCGAGCCACGCTCCGGCCAGCACAAACGGAGCCCACCAGGCATAACCGAACAGGACGAGCGAACACGCGAGCCCGCCGAGCAGGGTGACCAGACCGTCCGCGATGAAGTTCATCGACATCGACAATGGCGGCCCTTGCATGCCGAGGTCGAAGTCGCGTGCGGTCACCATGTCGCCGGCCAACGACGGATCCTCGAGGTGGCCAACCCCGGGTGGCTTGATCGATGCCTCGGTGAGGCGATCATAGAGCCACGCGGCGGTCCGGTCGCCGAGATTATTGCTGACGGCCTGGTGAATCGGAGTGAGGACCTGCATCGCGACGAAGACGGCGCCGGCCAGCGCCAGCGCCACCGTGAGCGACCGGCCGGCGGTGATCGCTTCGATGAGCGCACCCATGGCGACCGCGAAGACGGCCGGCAACGCGGCGCGCAGCAGCAGGATCAGCCACCACGCGACCGCGAGTCTGCGGTCGGCGCGCGGCAGGACCGCGAAGAACTTCCACTCGGCGCGATCGCGGAGGCGTGCGACGGCGCGTGCCAGGGCATGTCGCCCAACTAGCGCCCCCGAACCGTCCACACGGAGATGATGCCACCGCCGCCCGACACCCGCTCGAGGCACATCGAGACCAAGATCACCGCAACTTCCGCGAAGTCGCCCGGTTGCGGCGTTCTGCGATGGGCGACTTCACTGAAGTTGCCCGGCTGCGGCCCTCGGTGACGGGCGACTTCAGTGAAGTTGCGCGGATCATGACCGGCGGTGCGACGGTGGAAAGACGTTGCGGCCGATCAACCGCCCGCGCAACGATCGCCCGATGACGACCTTCGCGGCAAGTCCGATGGCAGATCTGATCGACGAACCGGTGCGCTTCGACCTCGGCGAGAGCACGTGTCCGCCGGTGCGCCTGGCCGATCTGGTCGACTCGGCCACACTCAACGACCTGGAACTCGGGTACGGCACGTCGCGAGGCGACGCCGACCTGCGTGCGTTGATCGCGGCGGACGCGGGGTCACGGCCGATCAGGTGCTGGTGACCGTCGGTGCGGTGGAAGCGATGTTCCTGCTGGCGCAGGACCGGACCGGTGGACGTGTGGCGCTGGTGAGCCCGTGCTTCCCGCCAGCGGAAGTCATCCCGACGGGTCTCGGTTCGCCCGTCGACGTCGTGCAGAGCCCGGTTCGACGACGGCTTCCGCCTGCCGATCGACGCGATCGCGCGGGTGCTGACGACCGACACCCGACTCGTGTCGCTCGCGTCGCCGCAGAACCCTTCCGGCGTACGGTTCACCGAAGCGGAGATCCGGCATCTCGTGGCGATTGTCGAGAAGCGGTCACCCGATGCCGTCGTGTTCGTCGACGAGACATACCGCGCGTCAACGTACGGCGACGCGGCCGTACCGACCTCGATGGCGACGCTGTCACCGCGCGTCGTCACCTGCTCCTCGCTGTCCAAGGCGCACGGCGCGCCGGGACTGCGCCTCGGTTGGCTGACCACGACCGATCCAAAGCTCTACGAGCGCCTCCGCAACGCGAAGTTCCTGACCACGATCGCCTGCTCGACGCTCGACGAAACGTTGGCCGCCGCGGTATTCCGCCGGAGCGCGACGATTCTCGCGCCGCGGGCGGCCCGGCTCGCTCGGGCACTCACCGAGTTACTGACCTGGGCGGCGGACCAGCCGGTCGACGTCGTACGCCCCGACGGCGGCGCCGTGTGCTGCGTGCGACCTGAGGCCCGACGTGTACGACGACGCAGCCGTCCCTGCGTTCTACGGCCACCTCGCCGACCAGGGCGTACGCGTCGCACCCGGCTCCTGGTTCGGCGCTGACGATCGGATGTTCCGGCTCGGCTTCGGACACCTGGAGGCCGATGATTTCACCGAAGCGCTCGCCCGACTCGGCGCGGCGCTGGCCACAGCGGCCCGCTGAGGGCGGACAAGTCGACCCGGTCCCGCCGACGCCGGCCGACCAGTCGCAGCTCAGCTGTAATGCTGGAACGATGGCCACAGGGCGGACCACGGCCCGGTCGGCTCGCGGCAGACGATGATGTGGCGGCCCTGTTCCTCGTTGTCGACATCAACGCGATTGTCCAGCGTGCCGGCCGTTTCGCAGCTGCCGAACAACGACGCGAGCCGGCTGCCGGGATCCGCGCCGACGATCACCGCGATGTCGTCGGCGGCCGGTGGCGGACCGTAGAGGTAGAGCTGGTTCTGCCCGCTGTAGACCGTGGTCGGCAGGCCGTCGGCCGGTCCGTACCGATCGATCGCGCCCGCCTCGCCATAATTCTCGGCGATCACCACGGTATGCGACCGGTCGGCCGCCGGCAACGCGGCGTAGACGGCCGCCACCTCCGTGCACGTACGCCGGCCAACCGACCTGGTCACGTGCCGTCTGGTTGATGCCACCGATGCCCGAGGCGCCAAGCGATCCGACCGGCACGATCGGCAGCGCGATCGGGATCGCGGTGACGGCCGACAGCGCGAGCGCGGCGACCACCCACGCGAACCGCCCACGCCGGAATCCGTGCTCCGACCGCACCCAACGGGAGACCCGTACGCAACCCGCCGCGTAATACAACGCGAGCAGCCCGAACGTGTAATAGACCTGGCCGCCGCTGACCAGCACGATCACCGACACGACGAGGTACGCCCAGCCCAGCGACCGGATCGGTCGCCACCGCTGATCGCGGAAGAGCCCGAGCAGTCCGGCGATCCAGATCGGCACCATCGGCGGGCCGAGCAGGATGAGCTGGAACGGCACGTACGTGACCCGGTCGTCGCCGCCCTTGTCAGTCGAAATGGCGCTCGGCCATGTGCAACTCGGGCCAGCCGTTCGTGGCCTGGTAGATGAGCGTCGGCAGCGCGATGACGATCGCCAGCCCGACGCCGGCCCACAACCACTTGCTCGCCAGAGCTTGCGCGGCCCCGCGATCAGCAACCCGACCGCGAGACCGATCAGCAGCAGGACGATCAGCTGCTTGTTGTAGAGCCCGATGCCCACGGTCGCCCCGGCCGCGAGCCACCACCGAGGTTCATCGCGCAGCAGTGCCCGGCACGCGAACAGCACGACGAGCACCCATACCGCGAGGTCGGGCGTGGCGGTCAAGAACACGTGGCCGGCGATGAGCGGGAACGCGCCGGCTCCGCCGAACGCCGCGAGGACCTGCGCCAACCGGTTGCCGCCGAGCTCACGGCACACCAGCGCGACGAGCATGACCGTCGCGACCGCGAACAGGATCGCCGGCACGCGCAACGCCCACAGCGAGTCGCCGAACAGTGCGGTCGACGCCCGTACCAGCATGGGTGTCATTGGCGGTTCATCGACATAACCCCAGGCCGGATGGGCCGCGAGCATCCGGAAGTAAAGCTCGTCGCGGTGATAGCCGTAGCCATTCGCGGTGACCGCGAGCAGCGCACCGACCACAATGGCCACCGCGGCGACCGGGCGCCAGGCATACCGCGGCAAATCAGGACCCGACGGTACGGGCGGAGCGACGTTCAAATCGATCGGACCAGCATCGATCGGACCAGCAGGGACAGGCATTGCGGCGGTGGTCATTGCGCGCACGGTAGACGGCTGTCGATTCGTGTCGCAAGGTCTTTCCGATGAACTCTGCGTCGGGAAGTCGACCCGTCATTTGCCGACCGGTCATCCGCGCTTATTGATGTCGATGCCTGACTCTGTTAGGCACAGGAGCATGACTCTCCGCTCCCGGATAGCGCTGGGCGCCGCGGCCACCACCATTGCCGCGCTCGCCCTCGCCGCGCCCGCCTTCGCCGCCTCACCCGACGTCGACATTGCCCAGGTGTATGGGGGCGGTGGTAACGCCGGTGCGACCTTGACCAACGACTACATCGAGTTGTTCAACCGCGGCACGACCGCTGTCGACCTCACCGGCTGGAGCGTGCAATACGCGTCCGCCGCGGGCACGTCATGGCAGGTCACCCAGTTGTCCGGCAGCATCGCACCCGGCGGCGACTACCTCGTGCAGGAGTCGGCCGGGACCGGCGGCACCACCGCGCTGCCGACACCGGACGCATCCGGGTCGATCGCGATGAGCGCAGCTTCCGGCAAGGTCGCTCTCGTCACGGCCGCGACCGCGCTGTCATGTGGGGCGACGTGCTCGAGCGCCGCGGGCGTGCGCGACTTCGTCGGCTACGGCACGGCGAACGACTTCGAGACCGCGGCCGCACCTGGCCTGTCCAACACGACGGCGGATATTCGCGCCGGTAATGGCGCCACCGACACCGACAACAACGCCGCCGACTTCGCCGCCGGTGCGCCGACACCGCAGAACTCGGCCGGCGAAGGACCGGGCGGTGGTGGCGGCAACCCGCCGCCGACGTCCGCCTTCATCCACGACATCCAGGGCGCGGCGCACCGCTCGCCGCTCGTCGGGCAGAAGGTCACCTCGGTGCCCGGCGTCGTCACGGCGGTCAGCACGAACGGTTTCTGGTTCCAGGACCCGCAGCCCGACAACAACATCGCGACGAGCGAGGGCCTGTTCGTCTTCACGAGTTCGAAGCCGACCGTCACGGTCGCGGACAGCGTGCTCGTCAGCGGTACGGTCAGTGAATTCCGGCCGGGTGGCGCCGCGTCCGAACCTGTCCACCACCGAGCTCGGCAGCCCGACGGTGACCGTTGTCGGCAGCGGGGCGACATTGCCCGCGCCGACCGTGATCGGCCAGGGTGGTCGGGTCGCTCCCGACGTGCCCCGTACGGACGCTCCCGGCGACGTGGAAACACGGCTCCGTTCGACCCGACCGTGAACGCGCTCGACTTCTACGAGTCGATGGAGGGCATGCTCGTCCAGGTCAACGACGCGCCAGGCGGTCGGGCCGACGAACTCGTTCGGCGAGATCCCGATCATCCCGGCCGGCTCGAACGCGATACGAACCCCGCGCGGAGGCGTCCTCTACGGGTCGTACGCCGACTCGAACACCGAGCGCATCATCATGGACTCGACGCTCGCGCCGGTCCCACAGGTCAGCGTCGGTGCGACGTTCCCCGGTGCCATCGTCGGCGTGCTCGACTACGACTTCGGCAACTACTACCTCCACCCGCTCACTTCGCCGACCGTCACGCCGAGCACGATCCAGCCCGAGGTGACTCAGAAGCAGGGTCCGCTCGAGTTGGCGATCGCGACGTACAACGTCGAGAACCTGGCGCCGACCGATCCGCAGGACAAGTTCGACCGGCTCGCGACCGGGCTCGTACACAACCTTCAGTCGCCGGACATCGTTTCGCTCGAAGAGATCCAGGACAACGACGGTGCGGTCGACGACGGCGTGGTCGCGGCGAACGTGACACTCGACAAGCTCGTCGCAGCCATCACGGCCGCCGGCGGGCCGACGTACGCCTACCGCGAAATCGATCCGGTCAACGACACCAACGGCGGCGAGCCGGGCGGCAACATCCGGGTCGCGTTCCTGTTCCGTACGGACCGGGGCGTGCAGTTCATCGACCGCCCGGGCGGCAGCGCGACGAGTTCGGTCGGCGTCAAGAAGGTGCTCGGCACGGCACAGCTGACGCAGTCGCCCGGCCTCATCGACCCGACGAACGCGGCGTGGGACGACTCGCGTAAGCCGCTGGTCGGCGAGTTCCGCTTCAAGGGTCGACAGGTGATCGTGATCGGCAACCACTTCGACTCGAAGGGCGGCGACGACCCGCTCGATGGGCCGGTTCCAGCCGATCTCGGAGCCGAGCGCGGTGCAGCGGCACCAGCAGGCAACGCTCGAACGGTCGTTCATCGACCAGATCCGCGCGGCGAATCCGAACGCGGCCGTGGTCGCGCTCGGCGACCTGAACGACTTCCAGTTCAGCCAGACGGCCGACATCCTTGTGGGTGATGGTTACCTGACCGACCTGCCGCGTACGCTTCCCGCGCCGGAGCAGTACAGCTACGACTTCGAGGGCAATTCGGAGATTCTGGACCACATCCTGATCTCCGGTGCGCTCGCCGGCCAGCCGCACCAGTACGACATCGTCCACATCAATGCCGAGTTCGCGAACCAGACGTCCGACCACGATCCACAGGTCGTCCGTTTCCCGCTCTTCCCGATAGCCGGGCTACTGGGGTAGCCCGATAGAAAACCGCCGGCCCGTGGGTGCGATCCCGCGGGCCGGCGGCGTTCCGCCGATCCGAAGCATCAGACATCCGGCATCCGGCATCCGGCATCCGCCCAGAGCTAAAGCTTCGCCCGCGAGTCCGCCAATTCCTGATAGATCTTGACGAGCTGCGCCGTGAGGACGTCCCAGTCGTAGTATTCGGCGACGCGGGCCCGCGCCTTGGTGCCCATGTCCGCGCGTAGCTGCGGGTCCTCCGCGAGCTGCGTCATCGCGCCGGCGATGTTGGCGACGAACGACTCTCGGGACAACACGCTGACCCGGATGCCGGTGCCGTCTTCGATGTATTCGGCCGGGCCACCCCAGTCCGCCACGATGCACGGCAGCCCCGTCGCCATCGCTTCGAGGACCGACGTCCCGCCGGGCTCCCGAAGACTCGGATGCACGAATACGTCGCTGTCTCGTAGCCGGGCCGAGGCGTCCGGCTTGGTCAGCCAACCGGCGAACGTCACGCGGTTGGCCACGCCGAGCTTATGTACCAACGCTTCCAGGTCGGCCCTCATCGGCCCGTCACCGATGATCTCCAGTTGGGCGTCGATCGTCTTGCTGGCGAGCGCGAAGCCTTCGATCAGCAGATCCGGCGATTTGTAGGCGACCAGGCGCCCGAGATATACGAAACGAATCGGCGCGGCGGCGCCGCCGGCCCGGCGGCGTGGACTCCGCGGATAATCCTTCGCTGGCCAGTCACCGAAGATGACGGCGCTCTCCGGCATGATCCGCGATCGGGCGAGCGCCGGGCCCGGCAGGAGTGCTCGCGTGTGTTCGTTCGCCGCCAACACCACCGACGCTTCGAGCTTGCCCCGGATGACGTGGTGCGCCGCGTGCCCGACCGGCCGTCGCGCGGCTTGCACCATCCGAGCGGTCCGTGAATCCCGCCCCCGGAAAGCCGGCGGCATGCTGAGGCCGCCGTTGAGCGGGCCGACGACAAGTGGCGCTCCCAATCGGGTCAGCGGCGACGGGATGTTCGGGGCGATCCCGATCGGTTGATGGACGACATCGATCGACAACTCGCGGACGAGCTTGCGAATCTCGCCGACCATCGCCTGCTGCCGTTCCACCTGGGTGATGCCCCACGCGACCGATCGCAGGCCGTCGGGTAGCTTCTGCCCGAACGTGAAGACCTGTGACAGCGACCGCCAGCCACCGGTCAGGATCAGTCGATCCGGGCAGTCGGCGAACCGCTCGGTCAGCTCGGCCCGGTCGCCGTCATGGGCGACGAGCCAAGCGTCGACGCCGTGTTGCCGGAGACGGTCGAACAGGCGCAGCGGTATGGCCGCCTCGCCGCCCATCGCCTCGGATGTGTAGTGGCTCGCGATCAATACGCGCACGTCGGGCATCCTCACGCTTCACTCGGACACGCGATCCCCGGACCGGGCGGATGATCCGCCACGGCGCCGGCCGGGACCGCATGGAACCAGGATGCTACCGGTCGCGCCGTGCCGATCCCGCCCGTGGTGTGCGCCGATTGCGGCCATCGGCACCACCGAACGGGCCCTCGCTCGTCACGCTGGCGCAGCGGCTCAACCGCTCACCTGCGCGGTCGGTGCCGGGACCGGCTCGACCGGGATCGACGTACGCGTGAGCCACCGCGCCGCGACCGCCCCGGCCATCAGATAGAGCACGGCTTGCCCGTTGAGGACGGCCACGACGCCCAACCGGTCGCCCAGCAGCCCACCACCGATCATGCCGACCGCCTGGCCGACGCTCGCGGCGACTCCGAATGCTGCGAAGACAGTGCCGCGCCGGCCATCCGGAGTTGCCCGTTGCACGACGCTGAGCAGCCCGGTCTCCATCGCCACGCCGGGTATGCCGACCACGATGAAGAGCACGACGTAGACCGGTACCGCCGTCGTCAGCTGCGGTGCATTCCAGATTGCGAGTTCGATCAGCCCGAACGCCATCGCCGAGATCGCGGTGAGCCGGGCGGGAGCGATGCGGCTCGCCATCGCAAGGAGCAGTCCGCCCGCGATGGCACCGATCGCCTGAACGCCGCGCAGCGTGCCGATCTCGGTCGAGTCGCCGTGCAGCGCGCGTGCCACGAACACCACGAACAGCACGACGAACAATCCCTGCGCGACACTCGCGAGAAGCAGGGTCGCGAGGCCCCCGCGAATCACGCGTGGGGCCAGCGCAGCACGCCAGCCTCGGGGAGGGTCGGCCGCATCCGCGGCGCCTACGTGCGCGGCCGGCCCTTTCCCGGGTACGTCGGTGAGCCGGCCGATCAGCGCGACGGCGACAAGGAAGCTCGCCGCGTCGACGACGACAACGCCGGTCAGCCCGCCGCCGATCGCGAGCAGCATGCCTCCGATCGGCGCACCGACGAGTCGCCCGATGTTCTGGTTCAGCCCGACCAGCGAGTTCGCCGACACCAACTCCTCATTGGCGACGAGCGTCGGCAGCAGCGCGTTCTTCGTCGGATCGAACGCGCTGGCCAGCGCCGCCTCTAGCGCGATGACCACGTAGACGATCGGCAGGTCGGTCCGGGCGTGTACGAAAAGCAGCGGGATGAGCGCGAGCGCCTGCAGAAGCGACACGATCATCAGAGTGCGACGGCGGTCCCACCGATCGGCGATACGGCCGACCAGCGGCGCCAGTAGCACGGGTGGCATCAACTCGACGAGAAAGGCGGCCGCGGTGCCGAGGGTCGAGCCGGTGAACTGATAGACGACGATCGGCAGGCTGGCGAGCAGCAACCAGTCGCCGGTGTCCGAGATCAGACCGGCGAGCCACAGGCGCCGGAAGTTTGCCGTACGCAGGGCGGTCATGACCCGGACTCGCCCTCGAGCGTCGGCACCGCGTGCAAACCGACCTGCACCAGGCCGGCGTCGACCGGGGCGTCCTCCCGCGTGGCCGACAGGTAGGGCCGGATCATCGCGTCGATCCGCGTACCGAGTGCGACCAGTTCGTCGGGGCTCAGCCGAAGCGTGTACGTCGAGTACGCGTACGCCGAGCGCCACGCCGCCGGCGCTTCGTGTCGGCGAGTCATGAAGTCGCGGACGATCTGCTGGTCACGCTGGAGTGACACGGCGAGCAGCCGGCTGGCCTCCGGTGAGAGTGGCTGATCCGGATCGGCGACGTCCGTGTCATATCCGGTCACGAGAGCGCGCCACGGCCGCTCCCGACCGTCGTCCGACTCCACCGTATCGACCAACCCGGCCTTGGCCAGCGTACGAAGGTGGTAGCTGCAGTTGGACGGCGTGTCACCGACCGCCCGGGCGCACACCGACGCGGTCGCTGGACCACTTGCCATCAGGTAGCTGATGAGTTCGAGACGCACCGGATGAGCGAGCGCGGCCAGCGCCTCCGGCTCGGTGATGTGTCGGCGTACTTCGCGCGGCATGCCCGTACCCCCAACTCTGAAAGCGTCTTTCAGACCAACCGTAACGGACGAACGGCGAATGCGAAAGGCTCTTTCAGAATTTCGCCCGGACCTCGACCACGACTGCGACGGGCGTTTGCCGGATCGGCGCCGAGGGTAGCCATGAGCCAATCAGGGACCGCATCGGTGCAGCGTGCGCCCGGTACAAACCCCCGGACAAACGAGTGCGGAGCAGTGAGATGGCGACGAATGCCGAGCCGACATGGCGGGCAGGTGATGTGGTTGGCGGCCGTTATCGGCTGGTCGAGTTGATCGGCAGCGGTGGCATGTCGGTGGTGTGGCGCGCACACGACGACGTGCTCGACCGTCCGGTCGCGGTCAAGATGCTGTCTAAGGCCGGCAGCGAGCGATTCCGGATCCAGCTGCGCGCCGAAGCACGGGCCTACGGTCGCCTGAACACGCCGCGCATCGCCCAGGTCTACGACTACGGCGAGACCGACACCGCCGCCCCGTACCTGGTCATGGAGTACGTGACCGGCGAGCCGTTGTCGCACCGACTGCGTGACAGTGCGATGCCGTGGACCGCGGCGATCGCGATGGCGGCCCAGGTCGCCGACGCTCTTCGCGACGCGCATGCCCACGGTCTTGTCCATCGCGACATCAAGCCGGACAACGTGATCCTCACCGACGGCGGCGCGAAACTCGTCGACTTCGGCATCTGCGCGATGATCGGAGCGCCCGACGCCGACGCGGACGGACGACTGCTCGGCACACCGGCGTATCTCGCGCCGGAGCGGATCGCGGACGCCCCCGTGCAGCCGGCGGCCGATGTGTACGGACTCGGGGTGCTGCTCTATCGCGCCCTGACCGGCGGCTTGCCGTGGCCGGCCGACACGAGTACCGGCCTGATCCGCGCGCACATGTTTGCTGAGCCAACGCCGATGCCGGCGATCGATGAGTTGCCGGCCGACGTCGCTCGGATCTGCGCGGCCTGCCTCGACAAAGATCCGCACGCGCGCCCGTCCAGCGCCGAACTCGCGAACACATTGTGGCTTGCGACGCTGACTGGCAACGCGCCGATCTCCCCGGCGCCGGCGTTCTTCGCGAACGACCCTCCTGCACCGCCCCCTCGCCGGCGCCCGCTCTCGCACCTCCCTCGGCGGCCTCGGCTTCGCCGAATCCAGCGTCGGCTTCGGCTTCTTCGGTCGCCTTCGCCTTCGGTTTCGGCGGCTCGTCGCCGGGTGCGATGACCGCTGCGATGACCGAGTGCGATGGCAGACGAAGCGACCGAGGCCGGACGGGAAACATCGGCGATCCAGCCCGGTGCATCGATAGACCAGCGCGACTCCGCGCGAGAGCAGCCCGGCTTCCGGGCGGGGATGCCACATCCGCCGACTCCGGTGCGCCGGCGTAGTCCGGTAAGCAAATTGTCCGTCACGCGGTCGCTCATGCGATCCGACCCGAATGCCGCGGGCGGTCGCGCGGCGGGTGTCGGCTTGCCGGCGGCGCAACCGGCCGGCCGGCGCCGGGCGTACGTGTTCGCGACCGCGATCATGACACTGTCGTTCGCGCTGCTGGGCGTCGCCTGGGGTGCACTCAGCCACGGCGACGACTCCGGCGCCTACGCCGGCGCCTCGCCGTGTTTCGCGGACTTCGCGGTTGATCGCGACTGGGGCAGTGGCTTCTCCGGCCACGTCACGGTGACGAACGCGAGTGACGTGGCGTTGCGCGGATGGCGTCTGGAGTTCGCGTTCCCAACCGGGCAGCACTTGAGCGCTCCGAATGCCACGAAGGCCAGCAATACCAAGGCGGTCGCGTCAAAGAATTCGGCCGACCGCGTGACTGTGACACCGACCGAAGGCAAGCCGTACACGGCCGCGATCACGCAGACTGGTAAGACGGTGGTCGCGCAGGCGGTTAGCACTCAGGTGCTGGCGGTGAGCCAATCCGTGATCGTTCCAATCAGCGCCGCTTATCACGGAACGAACCGGATCCCGACCACGGTGACGCTCAATGACACCGACTGCCAAGCGCAGGAGCCGACACTGGCGACGAATACGGCGACAACCGATCCCCCACGGACCCCTGCGGCGACCCCGGCGAAGGGCCATTCCACGTCTTCCGCAAAATCCGAATCATCCCGGTCATCGGGCGACGGCGGCAGCGACGGTAAGGGTAATGGACACGGCGGCCATGACCACGGCGACGACTCCGACGGCCAGTCCGGGGATGGCTGACGGCCCGGTAGGGTCAGCTGCGTGCAGCAGCCTCGCATCGGTCTCGCCGGCGTCGGCCGGATGGGCTCGGCCATCGGCGATCGCATCCTCGCCGCCGGGTTTCCTCTCGCCGTCTACAACCGCACGGCGGCAAAGGTTGCACCACTCGTCGATGCCGGCGCTTTCCATGCGGAGTCGCTTCGAGAGCTGGCTTCCGCGAGCGACATCGTCCTGACGGTGCTGACCGATGACGCCGCTGTGGACAACGTTTACGCCGAGCTGCTCGACGCCGACGTGGCCGGACGGCTGTTCGTCGATGCGAGCACCGTCCGCGTCGCCACGATCGCACGCCTCGCCGATCGCGTCCGGGCCGCCGGAGCTCGGCTCGTCGACGCGCCTCTTGCGGGTCCGCCGGCCGCTGCCCGTGTCGGGCAACTGCTGGTCATGTGCGGCGGTACGGAATCCGACGTGGCCGCGGCCACACCGGTGATCGAGACGTACGCGCGCCGGATCGTGCACGTCGGCCCGGTCGGCGCCGGGACGACGTGCAAGCTCGTCCTGATGGCACCGATGGGCGCCTATTTCGCCGCCCTGGCCGAGGGGCTCGCCGTCGGCGAACGTCTCGGGCTCGACCGGAGCCTCATGCTCGACGTGATCCTCGATTCGCACACGGCACCGCCGCTCTTGCGCGATCGGGCGGCTGTGCTGCTCGGCGGCGGGGCGGTCGGGTTCGACGTCGCCGGTGTACGGAAGGATCTTCGAGCGATCATCGCGACCGGTCAGGACACCGCGGTCCCGATGAGCACGGCGGCCGCCGCGCTGGCGCATTTCGCCGGCGCCGCCGCGCATGGGTTCGCCGACCGGGACCTCATCTTCATCGTCGACTACGTGCGGCGCCTAGCCGACTCGGGCGACATCTATCTCGGCTCTTCGTAATTTCGAAGGCCGTGCGCCGCGCGCCGCGCGCCGTGCGCAGTGCGCGGGGTGCGTTGCGGGCGTCGCAAAACGTCGCTCGGCTCAGGCGGCAGCGTTCGCCGTCGCACGCATCCGGCGCCGCTCGTATTCGCTGCAGCCGCCCCAGACACCACTCACGTTCATGGTCAGCGCCCACGACAGGCACTTCTTGCGCACCGGGCATTCCGCGCAGACGGCCTTGGCCGCTTGCACCTGCCGACGAAGATCGACGCCACGACCGCGCGGGAAGAACGTTTCGGCGTCGCCCTTCGCGCAAGCCGCGAACTCCCACCATTCCACTTCTTGACCCCCAAACAGCACGCTGTCTGCCGACTCCATGGCTCGTGCCGCCAGGTCTGCGGCACGCTGGTCCGCCCGTCCGGAACGCGACCGGCACGGCAGCTATACCCAGGTCGGCGCGGCGCTAACGTGAACATCCGGCCAGAGTCGGCATCGGCCGACTGACCAGCGGCTCGAAGTCGCCGGCGCCCGGTTGAGCCGGGGTGTCAACCGCCAGCGGGAGCCGCACGCGATCAACCAACCCGGTTCCGGCACAGCCGGATCCAGCGGTAGCCATAACCGGCCAGGTCCAGCGCGGCGAGATCGACCGGCCGGGCGTACGGCTGATCCCCGAAGACCTGATCCGGGTAGTCCGCGTCGGCGTCCAGGTCGCTCAGGTCCACCTTGGCCGGCGTGTCCGCGAGGTTGTGCAGGAACACCATCGTGCCGGTACGGTCGTCGGCGCGGTGGACGAGCACGCCGGGGGCGAAGCCCTTGTCGATCGCCGTACACGTGCCGGTGCTGACCTCGGGACTCTCCCGCAACGTAGCGATCATCCGCTCGAACCAGCCGAGCATGCGAACCGGCGTCGTGCCGCTGTTCGGTCACGTTGACCTTCTGATAGCCGTACTCGCCACGATCGATCACCGGCCGGACCGTCTCGGCCGCCGCGGAGAAGCCGGCTCCGGGGTTCGACGACCACTGCATCGGCGTACGGATCGCGTCGCGGCCCGGGCAGCGACAGGTCATCGCCCATGCCGATCTCCTCGCCGTAGCGCAGCACCGGCGTGCCGCGCAGCGTGAACTGCAACGAGTACGCCAACTCGATGCGCCGCCGGTCGCCGCCCAGCATCGGCGCAAGTCGTCGCCGGATGCCCCGGTCGTAGAGCCGCATGTCCTCGTCGGGTCCGAATGCCGCGAACACCTCCTCGCGCTGCTCGGCGGTGAGCCGCGACAGGTCGATCTCGTCGTGGTTGCGCAGGAAGGTGGCCCACTGCGCCATCGGTGGCAGTGTCGGCGTCTGACTCAACGCGAGCACGATCGGTTCGGCCGAGCCTCGGGCCAGCGCGAGCACCATCGCGTCGTTGAGGATGAAATCGAGAAGCATGTGGATGCGGTTGGCCGAGCCGCCGTTGTCGCCGAAGTACGCCGGCAACTTGTCGGGCGGCACGTTCGCCTCCGCCAGCAACAGCGCATCCCCGCGCCGCCACGACACGTACTCCCGCATTTCGGTCAGGAATTCGAAGTCCATGTACGGATCGGGCTTGTTCGGCTCGGTCACCTCGATGATGAACGGCGCGGCGTCGATGCGGAATCCGGCCACCCCGAGCTGGAGCCAGAAACCCATGATCTTCTTGATCTCCTGGCGCACCGCGGGATGGGCGATGTTGAAGTCGGGCTGGAACTTGTAGAACCGGTGGTAGTACCAGGCCTTTGCGCCGCGGTGGTAGCTCCACGTCTCGGTCTGCTCGCCGGGGAAAACGATGCCCTGCGTACGATCGTCCGGCTCCTTCCTCGACCAGACGTACCAGTCGCGGTAGGGCGAGTCGTCGCTCGCGGCCGAGTCCTGGAACCACGGATGCTGATCCGACGAATGGTTCACGACGAGGTCGATGATGATCCGGATGCCACGATTTTCGGCCTGGTGCAACAACTCGGCGAAGTCGCCGAGCGTGCCGAGTCGCGGGTCCACGGTGTAGTAATCGGCCACGTCGTAGCCGTCGTCACGGTTTGGCGTCGGATGGATCGGGTTCAGCCACAGACACGTGACGCCGAGCCGGCTCAGATAGTCGAGCCGCCCGATCAGGCCGCGGAAGTCGCCGATTCCGTCGTCGTCGGAGTCAGCGAACAACTCCACGTCGACGCAGTAGACAACGGCTTGGTCGTACCATTGCTCGCTCACCGGTGGGACCTCCATGCGCGACGGCAAGGCGGCGCGCAAGCACCGCGGATGTTCCGGTGTTGCTTCCCTTACGGTCCGCGCTTCAAACGATCGCCTGGCGGTACGCCGGTCGGCCGGCTCCACCAAGCTACGGTCGGTCGGGCGCCACGTGATCGTGAGCCCCATCATCGTGAGCCCCAGCATCGTGGGCCGCGTGATCGTGGGCCGCGTGATCGTGGGCCGCGTGATCGTGGGCGGCGTGATCGTCGGGCGTGCCGCCCATCATGCGCAGCATCGCGATGCCGCCGGTGCGCACGAACCGGATCATCAGGACGGCCGCCAGCACGAGGAACACGATGTTGAGCCACGTCGTGTAATTCCATGACACCCCGCTGTCGGACACCGTGGCATTACGTTCGGACGGGATGAGACCGGCCACCCCGAACAGCAGCTCGATCGCGTAGCCGGCGACCACCATCGCGGCGTAAAACGTGGCCGTGATGTAGAGCGCCATCCGCCAGCCGTAGTACTTCCGGTAGATGTTGATGATCGGCAGGATGATCAGGTCGGCGAAGATGAACGCGACCACGCCGCCGAAGCTGATCCCGCCGTTCCAGAGCACCGCCGCCAGCGGCACGTTGCCGATCGAGCAGACGAAGCTCAGGATCGCGACCACCGGTCCGACGATTGGCCCCCAGACCTTCGACAGCACCGGGTGATCGGTCAGGAAGAACGTCCGCCAGAAGGATTCCGGCACCCAGGCCGCGATCGCCCCGGCGATCAGGAGGCCGATCACCAGATCACGCAGGATCGCGGCCCATTCCATGACGAACACGTGCGACACCGATGTGTACGCGTCGCGGGACAGCAACCGCCGGCGGAAGGATCCTTCGCGTTGGATGGACATGTCCATCGCCGCGTGCCCTTCCATCGAGCCGGCCAGGCCCCGGTCGGCCTGCCGCGCCGCATCTCGGAGCAGTCGCGCCCGTAGCGTCAGCCGGAACAGCAGCGCGAGGACGACGATCATGATCGGGCCACCGATGAACTCGGCCGCTGTGAACTGCCAGCCCATCAGCAGCGCGAGAATGATGCCGAGCTCGATGACGAGATTCGTCGAGCCAATCTCGAACGCCATCGCCGCGACGAACGAGGCACCCTTGCGATACAGCGAGCGGGCCAGCGCGACGGCGGCGTACGAACACGACGACGACGCGGCACCCAGGCCGGCGGCGATCGACAGCGTACGAGGACGGTCGTCGCCGAGCAGCCGTACGACCGTCGACCGCCGTACGACGGCCTGGACGACGGCCGAGAGCGCGAACCCGAGGATGAGGGCCCAGAGAATTTCCCAGGTCATCGAGCCGGCGATCCGGAGGGCGTGCAGAATGCCGTTCACCACGTCGCCACCATACCCCCAAGGGGTATAGATTAGACGTGATCCACCTTACGTCGGCACCCCCGCCGCGATTGGTCCAGGGCTAACGGGGATAAGCCAGACATAGGGCGACGACACAGTTGACGGCATACCGCGCAGCGGACGCCTGTGAGCCGGCTGAGCGAGCGCCGCACGGCAGCGCATGATCGGGCACCGTCGGGAGGTCGCAGCGGAGCCGCACTGAGTGACGTGGGGGCAGCATGACGGACGCGACTCCGGGCGGACGGAGCGCCGCCGAGCAGCGCGCCGACAATCGACGAGCCGCGCGGAACCTCGACGTGACCGGCATCGCCGACGGCTACGAACCGGATCCGAAGCGCTGGAAGGCCCTGACCGTCTGCCTCGTGGCCGGATTCATGACGCTGCTGGATGTCAGCATCGTCAATGTCGCGCTGCCCTCCATCCGTACCGGCCTGCACGCGGCACAGAGCGAACTGTCCTGGGTGCTCTCCGGCTATGCGCTGACCTTCGGTCTGGCGCTCGTGCCGGCCGGTCGGCTCGGCGACGCGCGGGGGCGCCGCCGCATGTTCGTCGTCGGCGTGGCCGGATTCACCATCGCGAGCGCGATCTGCGGCATCGCACCCACCGGCATGGTGCTCGTCTCTGCCCGGCTCGTGCAGGGCCTGGCCGGCGGTTTCGTCACGCCACAGGTGAGCGGGCTGATCCAGCAACTCTTCCGCGGGGCCGAACGCGGCCGCGCCTTCGGCTTGCTCGGCGCGACGATCGGCATCTCCACCGCGGTCGGCCCGCTGCTCGGCGGCCTCATCATCGCCGCCGCCGGCGCCCAGGAGGGCTGGCGCTGGGTCTTCTACGTCAACATCCCCATCGGCGCGCTCGCCATCGCGCTCGCTTTCCGCCTGATCCCGGGCAGCCTCGGCAAGAGCGGTCGCGAGGAGCTCGACCTGCTCGGCGCCCTGCTCCTCGGAGTCGGCGTGTCGGCCATCCTGCTCCCGCTGATCGAGAGTCAGGAGCACCTCGACCCGCTCATGTGGCTGCTCGTGCCGGCCGGCGTCGTCATCCTGATCGGTTTCGTCGCCTGGGAACGCCACTATGGCCGCCAACATGCGGCGCTGATCGACTTGTCGCTGTTCCAACGAAAGTCGTACGCGTTCGGGGCATCGATCGGTCTCGCCTACTTCGCCGCGTTCACGCCCGTGTTCTTCATCTTCACGCTCTTTCTGCAGAACGGATTGCACTACAGCCCGCTGATGGCCGGCCTGTCGGTGACGCCGTTCGCCGTCGGCTCGGCCGGCGCGGCCGCGATCGGCGGCCGAATCGTGTCACGCTTCGGTCGCCCACTCGTGGCGGCCGGTCTCGTCCTGGTCGCCATCGGTCTCGCCGGCTCGATTCTCGCCGTCGAACTCGTGCCCGGACACAATGCGGGACTCGCGACCGCGCTGCCGCTCTTCGTTGCCGGGATCGGCAGCGGCAACGTCATCTCACCGAACCAGACGTTGACCCTCAACGAGGTGCCGGTACAGGGGGCCGGGAGCGCGGGTGGCGTCGTACAGACCGGCCAGCGGGTCGGCTCCGCCTTCGGCGTGGCGGTGGTCGGTGCCGTGTTCTTCGACGCGGTCGCGCGCGGCCACGGGGCCTGGGACACGGCCTATCGCGAGGCCGTCACCGTCTCCATCGGGTTCGTCGTGATCGCGCTGGCCGGTGCGATCGCCGACGTCGTCCGGCGCGCTTCGTCGGCGCAGGCGGCCACGTCCGGTGAGCCGCTGAAGGCCGCTGCGGGCCGCGCGTCATCAGCTTCCTGATGTGCCGGTACGGCCGCGACGGGCGGCGTCGGTCACCAGGCCTGCGTACGCTGCCCGCATGGAAAGAGTGCTCGGCATCGGCGGCGTGTTCTTCCGCTCGGCGGACCCGGCGGCCCTGGCCCGATGGTATGAAGCCAATCTCGGCATCAACGTCTTCCCGGCCACCGACGACTGGTGGATGCAGCAGGCTGGGCCGACTGTGCTGGCGCCTTTCCCGGCCGACACCGACTACTTCGGACGACCCGAGCAGCAAGCGATGATCAACTTCCGGGTCGCGGATCTCGACGCGATGCTGGCTCAGCTCCGCGCCGCCGGCTCGATCGTGTCCGACGAGATCAGCGAGGCGTCGTACGGCCGTTTCGGCTGGGCCACCGATCCGGACGGCAACCGGTTCGAGTTGTGGCAGCCCGCCCGGGATCTGGCCAAAGACCCGGATCTGTCCAAGAAAGTGTGACCCGAGATCTGTTCACGGTCCGGGCACCCCACGGTGCGCGTCAATGCGCGTCCAGCTGTTGGCTCACAGCATTCGGGCGTCCGCTCAGAGCGTGCAGCTCGACGCGCACAACTCATGTAGGCACGACTCGCGGGCCGGACCGACGCTGGGCGCAGCGGCGTTGGGCGCGGGGTTGGGCGCACAGCTCGTGGCGCACAGCGCTGACGGCGCACACCGTCGGCGCACAACTCCGGGCGCATAGCTCGCCGACGTACATCTCGCGGCCCGCGGCGTTGGGCACACAGCTCCGACGCGCGGCGCTGGGCACACAGCTCCGGGCGCGCATGTTGGGCGCACATCTCGCCGACGCACAACCTGCGGACGCGCGGCGTCGGGCACAGCTCCGGGCGCGCGGCGCTGGGTGCACAGCTCCCGGCACGCGGCGTTCGGCGCGGTGCCAGCCTGACGGCACCGGGCTTCCTGACCAGCCGACCCAGCGCCGCGCGCCCGGAGCTCTACTAACCAATCCCGCTCCGGACGTCCCCACCGGCGAGATTCTTGTGACCGCCCGACATCGCACTGGTCTCGGGCACAGACGCCGACGGTCGACTTCCGCGTCACCGGGTCCGTGCGTCTCCAATCGCGTCGGCATCCGCCACATGGGACAAATAGGGCGTGATCGAGCCTGATTGTGTCGTACAGGCGTGCGAAGATTTGGTCGTGAACGAGGCGGACGAGCTGCTGCAGACGGCGACCTCGGCCGTCGCCGACGTTCGCGGCCCGGCCGGCGTATGCGATGTCCAACAACGAGCTGCGGTCCTCACTCGGGCGGCTGCAGCACATCGCGACGCTGGTTGCCGGCGCGACCGCTGCTCTCGTTGACGAGGCCGCCGGGCGCAACCTCCCACACGAGGACGGTGCCGCATCGACGGTGGCCTGGCTACGCGACCTGCTCCGCATCAGCGCGGCGGACGCGAGTCGGCTGATCACGCTCGGACAGCTCATCGATGCCAGAACAGCGATCGCCGATGCGATCGGGTCGGGCACGCTCAACCCGGCCCAAGCGCTGGCGATCGGTCACGTGCTGGGCGACGTCCCGCCCGACGATCCGGTCATCGTCGATAAGGTCGAGGCGATCCTCATCGACCACGCCACCCAGTTCGAGCCGGTGATCCTGCGCCGCCTCGGCCAACGCGTGCTCGCGCATGTCAGCCCCGACCGGGCCGATGCCCGGCTGCGCGACAAACTCGAACGCGACGAGCGAGCCGCCCACCAGCGCCGAGGCTTCACCCTCTCCCCGGACCGACTCGGCGCCACCCGCATCAGCGGCGTACTCGACACCGAAGGCGCCGCCATCCTCGCCGCCGCGATCGAACCACTGACCCGACCGGTCCGCGACGAAACCGGCCCCGACCCTCGCACCGCACCCGCCCGCCGCGCCGACGCGTTGGTCGAGGTGTGTCGCCTCGCGCTTCGAAGCGGCGATCTGCCGGACGCCGGAGGTCAGCCGGCGCAGGTCGTCGTCACGATCGACTATGACGCCCTGCGCCGCGACGTCGCCGTCGGGCATCTGGACACCGGCCAGCTGCTGTCACCAGCGGCGACGCGGCGGCTAGCCTGCGGCGCCGGGATCCTGCCCGTCGTTCTCAATGGGTCTGGCGTGCCGGTCGATGTTGGCCGCGGTCGCCGGCCCTACACCGGCGCCGCCCGCGCCGCGGTGCTGATCAGGGACCGTGGATGTGCCTTTCCGGGCTGTGATCGGCCGCCACGTTGGTGCGACGTCCACCACATCGTCTTCTGGGCCCGCGGCGGCGCGACCGATCGCGATAACGGCGTTGCCCTATGCGGGCACCATCACCGGATCATCCACCCTGAAGCCTGGAGTGTCCGGATCGGTTCCGAAGGCCGGCCCGAATTCATCCCACCCGCCTACCTAGACCACCAACGCCGCCCCCGCCGCAACCCCTACCACCCACGACCCTGAATCGAACGAGCTTGGAAAGAGTCCCCGGGACCGCACGCCGACGCATCGTCGATGGCAGCTCGATCGTGCGCGCGCGTTGCGACCCCTGCTTCGACGCGACACGGACGCGATTCGTTGACCACGCCGAGCCTCCGTACGCTCTCTACCCTTACATCAACCTATATCTAGATTTATGCATATCCGAGCGCGTCGATTCGGCACAACGGCCATGACAAAGCACTTCCAGCAGGCACCGGGCTATGTCTAATGTGTTCGATGACTACTTATCGTGATCGATTCATGGCAAAATCCAGGCTTCAACCGACCGGAGCTAGACCGATACACTGCGATGTCCTTTGTCGATCGGGAGCGAGGATTGTAGGAGCGTGCACAACTGGGAGGACGCCCCGTTCTCGCTCGCCGACGACTTCTATCTGATCGGTCTCGACGGACGAAGCAACCGACCACGCCTGCATGCCAAAGCGATGGGTCTGGGCGTCGCCGCCGCGCTGATGGCCGAGCTGGTGCTGAACAACTACATCCAGATCCAGCAGAACCGGATCCTCGTCGCGTCGCGTCACTATGCGCCCGAGGGACGCGAACACGCCGACATGCTGAGTTCCATTATCGCCGAGCCGCAGCACCAACTGCCCGTGTGGCTCACTTACTTCGCGCAGACGTCGGTCGAGATCGTGCAGGAGCGCCTCGTGGCTCGCCGCTTCCTGCATGTCGAGTCGCGCGGCGTGCTGCGGTCGAAGCAGACCTACGTCGCCGATGACCCGATGTCGGTCGAGTGGCGTTCCCTGCGCATCGCTCGACTTATCTCCAGACGCGACGTCCGGACCTGGGAAGACCTCTCGATCATCGGTTTGATCGTGGCTACCGGCCTGATCGACAACGTGATGTGGAATGCCGCTCCGGAGGATCGCGAGAACCTGCTCGTCATCCTGCGCTACCTCAATGACGAACCGTCTCTGCACGCTCTAATCACACAGGTCGAGACCCTCATCGCGGCCGCTGTCCTGTCGCAACGGAAGTGAACTACCGCACCGGTCACTACCGCATGTGTCCATCCCTCATCCCCCCGATGGAGTCCTGATGCCCCCCTCTGTCAACTCCCCCAGCGCCGTCTCGGCGTCGCTGGCAAAGGATCGCCTCGGCGTCATGGCCGTGATCATGTTCGCCATGACCGCGGCGACACCACTCCTCGTCGTCGGCGCCCTCGTCGTCACGGCCTGGGCCAGCACCGGCGTCGTCGGCCTGCCGCTCGCGTTCGTGCTGATCGGCATTGTCCTGGCGATCTTCAGCGCCGGGTACGTCGCGATGGCGCGCCACGTGGTCAACGCCGGCGCGTTCTACAGCTACATCGCGCTCGGCGCGAACAAGTCACTCGGCGTCGGCGCGTCCTTCGTCGCCGTCCTCGCCTACAACATGTTGCAGATCGGCCTGTACGGCCTTTTCGGCTACGTGGCGCAGGGCCTGTTCCAGCAGCACTTCAACTGGGATGTCAAGTGGTACGTGTACGCCCTCGTCGCGTGGGCGGTCGTCGCACTGATGGGCGCGCTGCGCGTTGACATCAACAGCAAGATCCTCGGCATCCTGCTGCTCGCCGAAATCGTCGTCGTCGTCATCTTCGACGTGGCGGACCTCGGCCACCCGCTCAACGGCAACGTCAGCGTGGCGGCATTCCAGCCGAACCATCTGTTCGTGACCGGCGTCGGCGCCGCGTTCGCGGTGGCTATCACGGCGTTCACCGGCTTCGAGGCGGCCCCGGTGTTCTCCGAGGAAGCGCGCCACGCCCGCCGGACTGTGCCCGCGGCCACGTACCTCGCGATCGCCGTCATGGGCGTCGTATACGCGGTGACCTCCTGGGCGATTACGGTTGCGGTCGGGGCCGACCACGTGGTCACCCGGTCCCAGCAGGACGGTCCGGACCTGATCTTCAACGTGGCCGGCAAGTTCCTCGGCAACGCCTCCACGATCCTCGACGTCGGACACGTCCTGCTGCTGACGAGCGTGTTCGCGGGAATGGTGAGTTACCACAACGCGGTCGCCCGCTACACCTTCTCGCTTGGCCGCGAAGGCGTGCTACCGCGCGTGCTCGGCCACACGCGGGCCCGAACCGGCGCACCGCTGATCGCATCGATCTCGCAGACGATCGTCGCGCTCATCGTCATCGTCATATTCGCGGTGGCTGGCTGGGACCCGTTGTTCCGGTTGTTCTTCTGGCTCGGCACGACCGGTGGCTTCGGGATCCTGATCCTGTTGATCGGCACGTCACTGTCGGTGCTGAACTTCTTCCGCATCAACCACCGCGGCGAGACGATCTGGTCGCGGGCGATCGCACCGATTCTCGCGGTCGCCGGCCTCGGGTACGTGCTCTACGAGACGCTCCTGGGTTTCGCGAACCTGCTCGGTGTCCCGCCGCACGACCCGGTGCGGTGGATCATGCCCGGCCTCTACCTCGCCGTCGCCGTCGTCGGCGTGCTGTGGGCGCTCACCCTCAAGTCGGGCAAGCCGGACGTGTACGACGGGATCGGACTCGGCGCTACTGCCGGCACAGCGGTCGCGGCGATGACCGTCGCGTCCGCGACCGGCGTTCCGGCCCAGTCGTCGGCCACACAGAATCGGGAGTATGACGACCCGACGTACACGCAGCGGGATCGATGACGACCAGATAACGGAAGCGGTGTCGATCCGGCCCGGACGCGGTTTCCACCCGATGTAGCGCGGGTCGCGATAGGCACCGCCACCCGACGACGGCGGCCGCAGGCACCTGGGTGCCTGCGGTCGCCGTCACTGCGCTCGGGCGGCGGCCATGACACGATCACGGGGTGTCAGGTGACGAGCTGCGGCCGGATGAAGCGGGTCAAGCGAGCAACTGGGCCGGGAACGTGCGGTTCGGCGCGCACCGGATCCATCGTCCGGGCTCGGTTGACGATCTGCGCCGGCTGGTCGCGGGTAGCCGGCACGTACGAGCGCTCGGCACCGGGCACAGCTTCAGCTTCATTGCCGATGCGGCCGCTCCGGCTGGCGACGGCACCGCCGGGGACCTGATCGCGCTCGACGCACTGCCGGCGACCGTGGACATCGACCCGACGGGACGCTTCGTGACCGTGGCCGCATCGGTGCGCTACGGCGAACTGGCGACCCGCCTCGACGCGGCCGGCTTCGCGTTGCACAACATGGCATCGTTGCCACACATCTCGGTCGCCGGGTCAATAGCCACGGGTACGCACGGCTCCGGCGACCGCAACGGCGGCCTGGCCACGGCGGTGACCGGCATCGACATCGTGATTCGCGGCGGCGACCTCGTCACGATGACACGTGAGAGCCACCCGGACACGTTCGCCGGTTCCATCGTCGCCCTCGGAGCGCTCGGCATCCTCACCCACGTACGCCTCGCCATCGAACCGGCGTACGAGGTCGCGCAATGGGTCTACGAAAGCATGCCCTGGGATCGGCTGCGAATCGATGTCGACGCGGTTTTCGCCAGCGCCTACAGCGTCAGTGTGCTGACCCGGTGGAACGCCCCCGCGGTCGACTACGTGTGGCGCAAACAGCGACTGGTCGACGACGTCGACCGCGCACCCACTCGCTGGCTCGACGCCCGGCTCGCCGACGAGCCGCGGCATCCGGTCGTCGGTCTGCCGCCCGCACCGGCCACGCCCCAACTCGGCCAGCCGGGCCAGTGGCACGAGCGGCTTCCGCACTTTCGCCGGGAGTTCACGCCGAGCGTCGGCGCCGAGTTGCAGTCCGAGTTTTTCGTACCACGCGAGCACGCGACGGCCGCGATCGATGCAATGCGGTCCATCGGCGATCGGCTCGCGCCCGTCCTGATGGTTTCGGAGCTGCGTACGGTCGCCGCCGATGACCTGTGGCTCAGCCCCACGTACGGTCGCGACAGTCTGGCGCTCCACTTCACCTGGGTGCCCGATACGTCCGCCGTGCTCGCCGCCGTCGCGCAGGTCGAGCACGCGCTCGAACCGTTCGCGCACCGGCCGCATTGGGGCAAGGTCTTCACCATGACGCCGGACATGGTGGCCAGTCGGTTTGAGCGACTCGACGATTTCGGTCGACTGCGTCACGGCGTCGATCCGGATGGGGTGTTCGGCAACGAGTTCGTCGACCGGTTCGCACCGCCGGTCGTCGGGGCACGGCCGGCGCCGGAGTCACGGTCAGCGCGGTAGTCACGGTCGGCGGTAGGCGTCACGGCGCATGGTCACCGGACCGGCTAGGGTGACGATCGTGGGCAGCATCATGACGCGGGTGAGCGACCTGCTGCGCCGGGGCCGGCCCGCTACGGACGGTGCCGCGCCCGGGCGTACGCGTGGACTGTCGAAGACCGTCAAACTGGCAAAACCTGGACCGCCGCGTGGCCGTCATCTGGTGTATTCGCCGCGGCTTGACGGTCGCGCCGACCCGGGCGAGATCGTGTGGACCTGGGTGCCGTACGAGGAGGACCGCTCGCAGGGCAAAGACCGTCCGGTGCTGGTCGTCGGGCGTAACGGCACAACGTTGCTCGGCCTGATGATGTCAAGCTCGGCCGCGCGGGACGGGCAGCAGAATTGGTACGCGCTCGGCTCCGGCCCGTGGGATCGCGAGGAGCGACCGAGCTGGGTCCGGATGGACCGGGTACTCCGAGTCAAGGAGCACGGGATCCGGCGCGAGGGTGCCGTGTTGTCCCGCGCCCATTTCGACGCCCTGTCCAAGCAGCTCCGTATGCATTACGGCTGGCAGTAATCGGCCGCGGCGACCCGGGCGGACGGCTCTGGTCGTGACTCGGCAATCACAGACATCGATGACCTTGGGATTGCCCGCGCCCGAGCTGAGGCGTCGTCAACTTGGCACGCTCGCGACAACCCGGTGGCCGGACGACTAGGATCGAAAGGGATCTTGATGGGCGGCGGTTATCGGGCCGCCCACCCGCTCGCTGCGCAGTGCGCATACGGACACTCGGGCGGACAATCCGCGGTTGGATAGCCCAGGGAGGTGTCAGGCCATCGTGGTCGGGAATGACGAACCTATGCGCCCCCAGCCTGCCGCTCCCCCGCCGGCCGCACCGCGACCCACCCCACCGGCCGAACCGCGGCCCACCCCACCGGCCGCACCGCGACCCACCCCACCGGCCGAACCGCGACCCACCCCACCGACCCCACCGCGGCCCACCCCACCCGCGGCCACACCGACGCACCGCGGCCCACCCCACCGACCCCACCGCGGCCAACCCCACCCGACGCACCGCGGCCAACCACACCGATTGTCGCCGGAGCTGATCTGTCGGCCCCGTCAATCGGATCGGTCACAAAACGGCGATTCCCGATCGAGGACATCCGTCCGACCGTGGACGGCGGCGCCGACCCGGCCAAGGCCGTCGTCGGCGAACACGTACCCGTCAGCGCTGTCGTCTACCGCGAGGGCCACGACGCGCTCGGCTGCGTCGTCACCTGGCGCGGCCCGGAGGGCGAGCGATCGGCGGCCCGGATGACCGCGGCCGACGACGGCTCCGGACGATGGCACGCCACGATCCAGCCCGACGCCGTCGGCGCGTGGGAGTTCGCCGTCGAGGCGTTCTCGGATCCGTACCTGACCTGGCATCACGCGGTCCTGGCGAAGATCGAGGCCGGACAGGGCGCCGAAGATCTGGCCAACGACATCGCGCGCGCGGCGACCGTTCTCGACCGGGCTGTCGCGATCGTGCCCGAGGAGCACACGGCCGCGGTCAAGGCCGCCGCCGCCGCGCTCCGCGACGACGACGCGCCGCTGTCGGCCCGCATCGAGCCGGCCCTCGATCTCGCGCCGGTGCTCTGGGCCCATCCCGTGCGGGATCTGGTCACCGCGTCGGAGCCTCGGCCGCTGTGGGTCGACCGTACCCGCGCATTGTTTTCCGCGTGGTATGAGATGTTCCCGCGGTCGGAGGGTGACACGGACGCGAACGGCCGGGTGAAGCACGGCACGTTCGCCACCGCTGCACGACGCCTGCCCGCGATCGCGCAGATGGGCTTCGACATCGTCTATCTGCCGCCGATCCATCCGATCGGCAAGGTGAATCGCAAGGGCCGCAACAATTCGCTGCGGGCCGCGCCGGGCGACGTCGGCTCGCCGTGGGCGATCGGATCAAGCGAGGGCGGGCACGACGCCATCCATCCCGAGCTGGGTACGTTGAACGATTTGCGGACGTTCATCGCGCGCGCCCACGACGCCGGTCTGGAAGTCGCGCTGGATCTGGCATTGCAGTGCGCACCGGACCATCCATGGGTCGGCTCGCACCCGGAATGGTTCACGACAATGCCCGACGGCACGATCGCGTACGCCGAGAACCCGCCGAAGAAATATCAGGACATCTACCCGCTGAACTTCGACAACGACCCGAACGGCATCCGGGCCGAAATTCGTCGCGTCGTGCTGCACTGGGTCGCCCAGGGCATCAAGGTGTTCCGGGTCGACAACCCGCATACGAAGCCGGTGAACTTCTGGCACTGGTTGATCGCCGAGGTCAAGGCGGTCGACCCGGACGTGCTCTTCCTCGCCGAGGCGTTCACGGCACCGCCGATGATGCACGGGCTCGGCCGGGCCGGCTTCACCCAGTCGTACACGTATTTCACCTGGCGCAACACGCCGGCGGAGATGCGCGAATACTGCGAGGAACTGGTGGCCGGCGCCGACCACATGCGGCCGAACTTCTGGCCGACGACGCCGGACATCCTGCCCGAGCCGTTGCAGCACGCCGGTCCGGCGATGTTCAAGATCCGGGCGATCCTGGCCAGCATGCTGAGCCCGTCGTGGGGCATCTACTCCGGATACGAGCTCTACGAGAACATCAACCGGCCGGGCGCCGAGGAGCTGCTCGACAACGAGAAGTATGAGTTGCGACCGCGCGCGTGGGCGGCGCGTGAGGCGGCCGGCGAGTCGCTCGCGCCCTATCTCGGTGCCCTGAACGCGATCCGCGGCCGCCACCCGTCCCTGCACTGGTTGGGAAACCTGCGCTTCCATGCCTCGGACAATCCGACGGTGCTCTGCTTCTCCAAGCGCGACGAGGACTCGGGCGACACGATCATCGTGGCGGTGTCTTTCGACCCGCAGAACGTCCAGTGGGCGAACGTCAGCCTCGACATGCCGGCACTCGGCCTCGATTGGCACCAACGTTTCACGATCCGGGACGAGCTGACCGGCGCCGTGTTCGACTGGGGCGAGCACAACGCCGTACGTCTCGACCCCTATGTCGAGCCCGCGCATATCTTGTCGATACAGCGCGCGGGGTAGGAGAGACACGCGCGGCGTAGGAGAGACAATGGCCACGCGAGTGGCGGCAGTGGCAGGCGTTTGGTCGGGGGGTTGAGGAGGAAACAGATACACCGTGGATGGGCCGGGACACACGCTGGATCTTGCCGAGGGCAGTCACGTCGCCGCCGATGGCGTCGTTGAGCACCCGTCGGCCAGCGATTACAGCCACGCGCGGGCCCTGCCCGCGGATGAAACGTGGTTCAAACGAGCGGTCTTCTATGAGGCTCTGGCCCGTGCGTTCCACGACTCGAACGGCGACGGGCAGGGCGATATCCAAGGCCTGATCCAGCGAATGGACTATCTGCAGTGGCTCGGAGTCGACTGCATCTGGTTGCCGCCCTTTTATGATTCGCCGCTGCGCGACGGCGGGTACGACATCCGCGACTTCTACAAAGTGCTGCCCGAGTTCGGCACCGTCGACGACTTCGTTGAGCTGCTCGATGCCGCACACAAGCGGGGCATCCGCGTCATCACCGATCTCGTCATGAATCACACGTCCGACTCGCACCCGTGGTTCCAGGAGTCGCGCCGTGACCCGACCGGCCCGTACGCGGACTACTACGTCTGGAGCGACACCGACGACCGGTATCCGTTCGCCCGGGTGATCTTCGTGGACACCGAGGAGTCGAACTGGACGTACGACCCGGTGCGCAAGCAGTTCTACTGGCACCGGTTCTTCTCGCACCAGCCGGATCTCAACTACGAGAACCCCGAAGTCGCGCGCGAGATGATGAACGTGATCCGCTTCTGGCTCGATCTCGGCATCGACGGGTTCCGGCTTGACGCGGTGCCGTACCTGTTCGAGGAGGAGTCGACGAACTGCGAGAATCTGCCGCAGACCCATGAGTTCCTACGCAGATTGCGCAAGATCGTCGATGACGAATTCCCGGGCCGGGTGCTGCTCGCCGAGGCCAACCAGTGGCCGGCCGACGTGGTCGCCTACTTCGGCGACGCCGAGGTCGGTGGCGACGAGTGTCACATGGCGTTCCACTTCCCGCTGATGCCGCGGCTGTTCATGGCCGTACGGCGGGAGTCACGGTTCCCGATCTCGGAAATCCTGGCGTCCACGCCGAAGATCCCCAGCGGTTGCCAATGGGGGATCTTCCTGCGCAACCACGACGAGCTGACGCTTGAGATGGTCACCGACGAAGAACGCGACTACATGTACGCCGAATACGCCAAGGATCCGCGCATGCGCGCCAATGTCGGGATCCGGCGGCGGCTAAACTCGTTACTGGAGAACGATCGCAATCAAGTGGAGTTGTTCACCGCCATGTTGCTGTCGTTGCCGGGCTCGCCGGTGCTCTATTACGGCGACGAGATCGGCATGGGCGACAACATCTGGCTCGGCGACCGGGATGGCGTCCGGACACCGATGCAGTGGACGCCGGACCGCAACGCCGGATTCTCCTCGGCCACGCCGGGGCGGCTCTTCCTGCCGGTCAACCAGGATCCGGTCTACGGCTACCAGGCCATCAACGTCGAGGCGCAGCAGCAGAACGGCGCCTCGCTGCTCAACTGGACGCGGACCATGCTCGCCGTCCGGCGACGGCATGACGCGTTCGCGTTGGGCGATTTCGAGGATCTCGGCGGGTCGAACCCGTCGGTGCTCGCCTATGTACGGGCGCACGAGAATGACATCGTGCTGTCCGTCAACAACCTGTCCCGCTTCCCGCAGCCGATCGAGTTGAATCTGCAGAAGTGGGTGGGATACACACCCATCGAGTTGACCGGCGGGGTGCGCTTCCCGTCGATCGGGCAGTTGCCATATCTGCTTACCCTCCCCGGTCACGCCTTCTACTGGCTGCAGTTGCGCGGCCCGGAGGAGACCACATGAGCTTGCCGTTCGCCGACTGGCTACCACAGCAACGGTGGTACGCAGGGCGCGGCCGTACCATCGCCGAGGTCGAACCGACATCGGTCACCCCACTCGCCGACGACCTCGACCACATGCTGCTTCGTGTCCGATTCACCGATGGAGTGACGCACGCATACCAGGTCGTTGTTGGTTGGGACCGGTCGCCCGCGGACGAATTCGTCGGTGTCGCGCGCATCGGCGACACCAACGGACGGACCGGATATGACGCGCTGTACAGCGAACGGACAAGCCGTGAGTTGTTGGGCATGATCCTGGCCGGCCACGCCGTCGGTGACCTGAGTTTCGAGGCCGAACCGGGCACATCGACGGTGGACGACACGACGGCGCGGGTGATCGACGCCGAGCAGAGCAATTCGAGCGTGGTGTTCAACGGCTCGGCCATCCTCAAGCTGTATCGCCGCGTGGTCCCGGGTCTGAATCCGGACCTCGAACTCGGGCGTGCGTTGGGTCGGGCTGAGAGTCCGTATTCGGCCCGGTTGATGGGCGCCATCGAGGGCATGGACGCCGACGGCCAGCCGCTGTCGCTGGCCACGCTGACCGAATTCGCGGCGAACTCGGCCGACGGATGGTCGATGGCGGTCACCAGCGCCCGCGACCTGATCGCGCAGCCGGGGTACGGACCGGACCAGGTCGGCGGCGACTTCGCCGGCGAGGCCCACCGTCTCGGCGAAGCGGTTGCCTCGATCCACACCACGCTCGGCGACGAGCTCGGCCGCGAGATCGAGAAGCCGCCGGTCGACCACATGATCGAACGCCTACGCGCGGCGGCCGAAATCGTTCCAGAGATCGCGGAGCACCTCGACGCGGCGACCGCGATCCTGCGGCGCGCGACGGCACCATCGATCATTCAGCGGGTCCACGGCGACCTGCACCTCGGTCAGGCGCTGCGGACACCGTACAACTGGTTGATCATTGACTTCGAGGGCGAGCCGGGCCAACCGATAGAGGAACGCCGACGGCCGGACTCCCCGATGCGCGATGTCGCCGCGATGCTGCGCTCGTTTGACTACGCGGCCTACCAGTTGCTCGTCGGCGATACCGACAACGAACAGCTCGGCGAGCGGGCTCGCGAATGGGCCGCCCGCAATCGAGCCGCGTTCTGCGACGGGTACACGGCGGTCTCCGGTGTGGACCCGCGTGAACACTCAGACCTGCTGGCCGCGTACGAGTTGGACAAGGCCGCGTACGAGGCGGCGTACGAAGCGCGGCACCGGCCGAGCTGGCTGTGGATCCCGCTGCACTCGATCGACCGTCTGCTCGGTGGCGGCACGCAGATCCCGGCCAGCGCCGAGGAGACCGAAACCGTGTCACCGGACGACATCCTGCCGATTAGCGGCGGCTTCGGCGGCGGCAACTTCACCGCCAGCCCAGGCATGCCGAGCGGCGGTGCCGGCCCGGGCATTCCGAGCGGTGGACTTCCCTCCGGCCAGAGCGATCGCCCGGTCGGCGGGGACATCGAGGCGGACGACACGTCGAACGGAAAGGGCCGACAGTGAACGAGATCATCACCGGCGCGGTCCACGATCCACACGCGATCCTCGGTGCGCATCCGGACGGCGACAAGACGACCATACGGACGCTGCGCCGGGGGGCCGCCGATGTGTCGGTGGTCGCGGAGGGCAGCACGGTGCCGATGCACCGCGTACACGACGAGGGGATCTTCGAGGTCACGCTGCCGGGCATGATCGTCGACTACCGGATCGAGTTCGATGGTCGGCAGGTTGACGACCCGTACCGGCATCTGCCCACGCTCGGCGATCTCGACCTACACCTGATCGCGGAGGGCCGACACGAGCAGCTGTGGACGGTCCTCGGTGCGCAGCCGCGGGTCGGCGGCACCGCCTTCACGGTATGGGCGCCGAACGCGCAGGGCGTCCGCGTGGTCGGTGACTTCACCGGGTGGGGCGTCCACGATGGCTGGCCGATGCGGTCCCTCGGCAGCTCCGGTGTCTGGGAGCTGTACGTCCCGGATGCCCAGGTCGCTCAGCGCTACAAGTTCCGTATCCTCGGGCGGGACGGGACGTGGCAGGAGAAGGCCGACCCGATGGCCCGTCGGACCGAAACGCCGCCGCGTACGGCGTCGGTGATCGACGAGTCGAACTACGTGTGGGGCGACGACGAATGGCTCGCCCGCCGGTCACAGACCGCGTTGCACCAGAGCTCCGATGAGCGCGTATGAGGTGCACCTCGGCTCCTGGCGCCCGGGCCTGTCGTACTCGGAACTGGCCGACCAGCTCACGGCATACGTCGCGAGCAGGGCTTCACCCACGTCGAATTGCTGCCGGTGATGGAGCATCCGTACGGCGGTTCGTGGGGCTACCAGGTCACCGGCTACTACGCACCGACGGCCCGGTTCGGCGATCCGGACGGCCTCCGGCTGCTCATCGATCGGTTGCACCAGGCCAATATCGGCGTCATCCTCGACTGGGTCCCGGCGCATTTCCCGCGCGATGCCTGGGCTCTGGCCCGCTTCGACGGCTCGCCACTCTACGAGCACAGCGATCCGATGCGCGGCGAGCACCCGGATTGGGGCACGCTCATTTTCGACTTCGGCCGGCCGGAGGTGCGCAACTTCCTGGTCGCCAACGCGCTCTACTGGTGCGACCAGTTCCACGCCGACGGGCTGCGCGTGGACGCGGTCGCATCGATGCTCTACCTCGACTACTCGCGCAAGGCCGGCCAGTGGCGGCCGAACGCGAGGGGCGGCCGGGAGAATCTCGATGCGATCTCGTTCCTACAGGAGATGAACGCGACCGTCTACCGCTTGCACCCGGGCGTGACCACGATCGCCGAGGAGTCGACGGCGTTCTCCGGCGTCACCCAGCCGACCGACGCCGACGGCCTGGGCTTCGGCTTCAAGTGGAACATGGGCTGGATGCACGACACACTGAGCTACATCTCCCGCGAGCCGATCCATCGGCAGTATCACCACCCGCAGATGACGTTCGCCGGTGTCTACGCGTTCAGCGAGAACTACGTGTTGCCGATCAGCCACGACGAGGTCGTACACGGCAAGCGATCGCTGCTGACGAAGGCGCCGGGCGACTGGTGGCAGCGCTTGGCCACGCTACGTGCCCTCTTTGCGTTCATGTGGGCGTTCCCGGGCAAGCAATTGATCTTCATGGGCTCCGAGCTGGCCGATGACCACGAATGGAACGAGGGTGGCGGGCTACCGTGGGGCCTGCTGGACGATCCGGCCCGCGCCGGGGTCCAGCGGGCATTGCGTGACCTCAACACGACCTACCGAGACACGCCGGCGTTGTGGACCCAGGACACCAACCCCGCCGGCTTCCGCTGGATCGACGCCGATGACGCCGCGCGCAACACGTTCTCCTTCCTGCGGTACGGAAGAAGCGGAGAGGTTCTTGCCTGCGTTGTCAACTTCGCGTCGATCCCGCACGAGGGGTACCGTCTCGGTTTGCCCTCGACCGGCCGCTGGCGCGAGATAATCAACACAGACGCCGAGGTGTACGGCGGGTCCGGCGTGGGCAACTGGGGAGCGATCGAGGCAACCGACCAGCATCCGGCGCACGGATTGCCGGCTTCGGCCCTGCTGCGGGTGCCGCCACTGGGCGCGCTCTGGCTGGCGCCGGAGTAGGAGCACCAGTAGGCTCGTCGCCCGCGAGTTCGGCGGGCGCGACGATCAGCGACAGCGCCGGCCGGCGCCTGCAAATAATGGAGAGGTGCCATTCATGGAGGTCTGGCCGGGCCAGCGATACCCGCTGGGCGCGACCTACGACGGGACCGGCACAAACTTCGCGCTGCTCTCCGAGGTCGCGACGAAGGTGGAGCTGTGCCTGTTCGACACCGCCGGCACCGAAGAGCGAGTCGAGCTGCATGAGGTCGACGCGTACGTGTGGCACGCGTACATCCCCGGAGTGGAGCCCGGTCAACGGTACGGATACCGGGTCTACGGTCCCTACGACCCCGCCAACGGGCAACGGTGCAACCCGGCGAAGTTGCTGATCGACCCGTACGCCAAGGCGATCGACGGCGACATCGAGTGGGATCCCGCGGTGTACGGCTACGACTGGGACAACCCGGACGAGATCTCCACGCTCGACTCGGCGGCGTTCATGCCCAAGGCCGTCGTCGTGAACCCCTACTTCGACTGGGGCAACGACCGCCTCCCCAACGTCCCGTACCACCAGTCGATCATCTACGAAGCCCACGTCAAGGGTCTGACGATGCGGCACCCGAAGCTGCCCGAGCACCTGCGCGGAACGTACGCCGGGATCGGGCACCCGGTGATCGTCGAGCACCTCGTGAAGCTCGGCATCACCGCGATCGAACTCATGCCGGTGCACCAGTTCGTCCACGATCAGCGGCTCGTCGAGGAGGGCCTCACGAATTACTGGGGCTACAACACGATCGGCTTCTTCGCTCCGTACCACGGTTATGCGTCCAGCGGCGCGAACGGCCAGCAGGTGCAGGAGTTCCGGGCCATGGTCAAAGCCCTGCACGCGTCGGGCATCGAAGTGATCCTCGATGTGGTCTACAACCACACCGCGGAGGGCAGTCATCTCGGTCCGACGCTGTCGTTCCGCGGCATCGACAACGCCGCCTACTACCGGCTCGTCGACGACGACCAGCGCCACTATCTCGACTACACCGGCACCGGCAACAGTCTGAACGCACGCAGTCCCGCAGATGCTGCAGCTCATCATGGATTCGCTGCGCTACTGGGTGCTCGACATGCACGTCGACGGGTTCCGCTTCGATCTCGCCGCAACGCTCGCCCGCGAGTTCTACGAAGTCGACCGGCTCTCGACCTTCTTCGAAGTGGTGCAGCAGGATCCGGTCATCAGCACGGTGAAGCTCATCGCCGAACCGTGGGACGTCGGGCCGGGCGGCTACCAGGTCGGTGGGTTTCCGCCGCTGTGGACCGAGTGGAACGGCAAGTATCGCGACACCACCCGGGACTTCTGGCGTGGTGCACCTGAAACGCTAGCCGAGTTCGCCACGCGGCTGTGCGGATCGGCCGACCTCTACCTGTCCGACGGTCGCCGGCCGGTGTCGAGCATCAACTTCGTCACCTGCCACGACGGCTTCACGCTCACGGATCTGGTGTCCTACAACGACAAGCACAACGAGGCCAATCTCGAACACAACCGGGACGGCGCCGACGATAACCGCTCCTGGAATTGCGGCGTCGAGGGGCCGACCGACGATGAGCACATCCTGGCATTGCGCGCGCGGCAACGACGTAACTTCATGGCTACGTTGATGCTGTCGCTCGGCGTGCCGATGATCGGCCACGGCGACGAACTCGGCCGGACACAACGCGGCAACAACAACGGCTATTGCCAGGATTCCGATCTCACGTGGGTGGACTGGGACGACGTCGACGAGACGATGCTCGCGTTCACCCAGTCGCTGACGCGATTCCGCAAGGCGCACCGCGCGTTCCTCCGCCGCCGCTTCGTGACCGGCCGTCCGGTGCGCCGGGGCGGCGACGAGCCGATCACCGATGTCGCGTGGTTCGCCTCCGACGGGCGGCCGATGTCCGAGGACGACTGGAGCGAGGACTTCGGCCAGGCCGTGTCGCTGTTCATCAACGGCGACGGCATCCGCGACCGCGGGCCGCAGGGCGAGCGCTACGTCGACTCGTCGTTCATGCTGTGCTTCAACGCCAATCCACAGTGGACCGAGTTCGTGATGCCGCCCGGCGAATACGGCGGCAAGTGGGTCGCCGTCCTGGACACGAGCCAGCCGGCACTCCACGAGCCACCGACGGTTGCGGCCGGCGGCAGCGTCTGGGTCCCGGATCGCTGCCTGATCGTGCTCGAGCAGGAGCGATGACAGATCCGGTTCCCGCCACCAGCGGTGCACCGGCACCCTCGGGCGCCGACGTGCCGTCCGCGGACGCCCTGCCGGTGGTGCCGGTCTCGACGTACCGCATACAGGTTCGGCCGGACTTCGACCTTGACACGGCCGCCGGGCTGGCGCCGTACCTCGCGCGCCTTGGGGTGACGCACTTCTACAGCGCTCCACTACTTGTCGCGACGCCCGGATCCCCGCACGGCTACGACGTGGTCGACCCGACCCGGGTGAATCCCGAACTCGGTGGACCCGATGCGCTCGACCGGCTCGTCGCGGCGTTGCGATCGACCGGCCTCGGTCTGGTGGTGGACATCGTGCCCAATCACCTTGGCGTGGCTCGCCCGGAGGTGAACCCGGCGTGGTGGGCCGTGCTTCGCGACGGCCCGGAGTCGCCCTATGCAGCGTGGTTCGACATCGACTGGTCGCGCGGTCCGCTCCTCATTCCCGTGCTCGGCGACGACTCACTGGATGATGTCGTCGTCGATCGCGATGCTCCCGGCGGGCCGGAACTCCGCTACTTCGACCACCGTTATCCGGTCGCCCCCGGCACGGATGACGGCCCGCCAGCCGAGGTTCATATGCGGCAGCACTACCGCCTCGTCAACTGGCGGCGCGCCAACACCGAGCTGACGTACCGTCGCTTCTTCGCCGTGTCCGACCTAGCTGGCGTACGGGTCGAGGATCCGGACGTCTTCGATCAGACCCATGTCGAGATCCTGCGCTGGGTGCGGGCCGGGCTCGTCGATGGCATCCGCGTCGATCACCCGGACGGCCTGCGCGATCCCGGTCCGTACCTGCGGCGGTTGCGGTCCGCGGCACCGAACGCGTGGCTCACGGCCGAAAAGATTCTGGAGTACGGCGAGGAGATGCCGGGCGACTGGCCGGTGGCCGGGAGCACCGGATACGACGCGCTGCGCGAGGTGTGCGGACTGTTCGTCGATCCGGCCGGCGCCAAGCATTTTCCGGCTCGTACCCGCTTCTTCGACGCCGCTCTCGACGGCAAGCGCGAGGCCGCGGTGGAGCTGCTCGCGACGGAGCTGAACCGTCTGGCGAACCTCGCGCCGAAACACCCGAAGGCGCGGGCGGCCATCGCCGGCATCGCCGTTCATTTGGACGTCTACCGGACCTATCTTCCGGGCGGTCGCGAGCATCTCGACGAAGCGATCGAGGAAGCCGCCGCCACATTCCCGGAGGCCGTGACCGTTGTCACGCCGATGATCACAGAGCCGAAAACCGAGCTGGCCCAACGGTTCCAGCAGTACAGCGGCGCGGTGATGGCGAAAGGTGTCGAGGACACCGCCTACTATCGCTGGACGCGCTTCGTGGCGCTGAACGAGGTCGGCGGCGCGCCGGACCGCTTTGGCGTTCCACCGGAGGAGTTTCACGCGGCCTCGATGCGCCGTGCGCGGGAGTGGCCGCACGGCATGACGACGCTGTCGACGCACGACACGAAGCGCGGCGAGGACGTACGGGCCCGAATGGCCGTGCTGTCGGAGATCGGACCGCGCTGGCAGGCTGCGTTGTCCGAATGGACGGCGGCCGCACCGCTCGACGATCCGGATCTCGCCGCGCTGATCTGGCAGACCGCCGTCGGCGCCTGGCCGATCGAGCCCGACCGCCTGCACGCCTATGTGGAGAAGGCGGCGCGTGAGGCGTCGACGCACACGACGTGGGCCGAGCCCAATGAAGTGTTCGAGCGCGCGATGCATTCTGTGGTCGACGCGATGTACGGTCCGCTGCGGTCGTCGCTGGACGAGTTCGTCGCCGGCATCACCGTTCCCGGCTGGAGCAACGCGATCGGCCAGAAGCTGGTGCAGCTCACGATGCCGGGCGTTCCCGACACGTACCAGGGCACCGAGCTGTGGGACAACTCGCTCGTCGACCCGGACAACCGACGGCCGGTCGATTTCGGTGCGCGGGCCGTGTTGTTGGAGCGGCTCGACGACGGTTGGATCCCTGACCTCGATGCATCGGGCGGAGCCAAGTTGCTCGTCACAAGTCGCGCGCTGCGGCTGCGGCGCGATCGCCCCGACCTGTTCGGCGATTATCTTCCGATGGTGGCGGACGGGCCACACGCCGGTCATGTCTTCGGTTTCGACAGCGGCGGTGCAGTGACCGTGGTAACCCGTCTGCCGGTCGCGTTGGCCGAGTCGGGCGGTTGGACCGACGCGGATGTCATCACGCTTCCGGACCGCCAATGGCGAGACGTGCTGACCGGAGCGTTGTTCGATGGCGCCGCGCTGCGCCTTTCGGATCTCTTCGAATCGCTTCCGGTCGCTCTGTTGGTGCGGGATGAGGAACCGGGTCGCGGAGCCGGGCCGTGACGGAGTTTGGCGTGTGGGCGCCCGAGCGCGATCGGATCCGGCTTCGACTGGGTTCGGGTTCCGGTTCGGGTTCCGGTTCGGGTTCGGGTCCCGACGCGGACGTCGTTGCCATGCAGCGATCGGACGACGGCTGGTGGCGGGTGGATGTTCCGGATGCGACAGCGGGCACCAATTACGCGTTCCTCATCGACGATGACGACAGGGGCTATCCCGATCCGCGATCGCGCTGGCAGCCGGACGGTGTCCACGCACCGAGCCGGGTCTACGACCACGACGAGTTCCGCTGGACAGATCACGGCTGGACCGGTCGCACGTTGGCGGGCGCCGTGATCTATGAACTGCACATCGGCACGTTCACAGCGCAGGGCACGTTTGACGCCGCTGTCGACCACTTGGGTCATCTCGCCGATCTCGGTGTCGACTTCGTAGAACTGTTGCCCGTCAACGCATTCAACGGCGACCACGGCTGGGGTTATGACGGCGTGTGCTGGTACGCACCGCACGAGCCGTACGGCGGGCCGGACGGGCTGAAGCGATTCGTCGACGCGTGCCATGCTCGTGGACTCGCCGTCCTGATCGACGCCGTCTACAACCACTTTGGACCGTCCGGGGCGTACGCGCCGATGTTCGCTCCCGTGTTGTCGTCCGGCGCGCGACCAGTTGGGGTCAGTCGCTGAACTTGGACGGACCCTTCTCCGACGGCGTACGGCGCTTTGTCATCGACAGTGCGTTGGCGTGGCTGCGGGACTACCACGCGGACGGCCTGCGGTTGGATGCCGTACACGCGTTGGTGGATCGCAGCGCCACGCATGTGCTCGAACAGATGGCCGCCGAGGTGGATGTGCTCGCGACGCATCTGCGGCGGCCGCTCACGCTGATCGCCGAATCCGATCTCAACGATGCGCGGCTCGTCACCTCGCGAGATGCCCACGGCTACGGCCTCACCGCCCAGTGGGACGACGACATTCACCACTCGCTGCACGCATTGCTGACCGGCGAGCGGCAAGGGTATTACGACGACTTCGGCGAGATCTCCGGCCTGGCCAAGGTGTGGCAGGAGGCGTTCTTCCATAACGGGACGTACTCGACCTTTCGTGGGCGACGGCATGGGCGGCCGGTCGATCGGGCCACGACGCCGGGATACCGGTTCATCGCGTACCTGCAGGATCACGACCAGATCGGCAACCGCGCGGCCGGCGACCGGTTGACCGCGACGCTTTCTCCGGCGCTGCTCCGGGTCGCGGCCGTGCTGTTGTTCACGTCACCGTTCACGCCGATGCTGTTCATGGGCGAAGAGTGGGCGGCAAGTACGCCGTGGCAGTACTTTACGAGTCATCCCGAAACGGAACTGGGTGCTGCGGTTGCTGCGGGACGGCGTGGTGAGTTCTCGCGACACGGGTGGCGGCCCGAAGACGTACCCGATCCGCAGGACCCGGCAACCTTCAGCCGGTCGAAGCTGGACTGGGACGAACTCGAGTTTCGCGAGCATGCCGAGATGCTGACGATGTATCGGCAACTGATCGCATTGCGGCGGCGCTATCCGGAGCTGTCCGACCCCCGTCTGGATCGCGTCGACGTCACGTACGGCGAGCACCACGTTGAGATCCGCCGCGGCCGTTACCTCGTCGTCGCGAACCTCGGATCCCAGCCGGTGACTGTCGACTTGCCCGCCAATGGCGTCGAAAATCTCTACGCCACGTCGGATGACACGACAACGAACTCAAGCTCGATCCGACTGCCCGCCGAAGCGGCGGCGGTCGTCTGCCTCGCCTAGTCAGGCCCATCGGGAGCGGCGCACGCGGCGTCGAAGAGCGCGGCCAGCTTCGCCGCACGGGCCGGATGCCGATGACCGACCCACGCGATCCGGCCGGCGAGGTAGCCGTGGAAGTCCGCATGCCCAGCGTGATTTTGTTCGGCTAGCCCTGTGCGGGATGCGTTGTGTAGCAACGCTCGCAGCGCGTCATACTCGTCGCGGGCGACGGCCGGGGCGGCATTCACGACGAGGCCGGCGAGTGCCTGCCGGTCGCCACGACCACGGATGCGGGTCTTTCGAGCGTTGATGCGAAAGCCCTCATCGTTGGCAATGTCGGTGACGGTTGCGACGAACCTGCGCGTCGCGGCGAGCGAGAGATCGCCGGAGAACGCGAGGTCGTCGGCGTATCGCGTGTAACGCAGCCCGATCGCGGCGGCCAGGCCGGCGAGCCGCCGGTCGAGGCGGAACCCGCACAGATTCGCGAGGGCCGGCGAGGTGGGTGCGCCTTGTGGCAGGTGTGCGGAGCCGAGCAACGCCAATCGGTATGCGCGGTCGGGAACGTCGCGCGGCGCCGACCGAGACACCGGATACGGTGTACGGGTGGTGCACAGCGCCGTGATCGTGTGCGCGACCGGCTCGGGATAACCGGCCGAGCGCAACAGCCCGTATAGGCGGGCGGCGGTCACCGAGGCGAAGAACGACGTGACGTCGAAGCGGATCACGAGCCGTCGGCCGGCGTGCGGTGCCGCAAAAGTGTGTGGCGAGCGCCCCACGACGAAGCCATGAGCGGCCGGGTGTGTCGAGATCGGACCGATGACCTCCGTGAGCAGTCGACGCTGCAATGCGCGCAGCCGTGGCTTGGGCGCTTCGATCAAGCGTCCGTTGAGCCAGACGTGCCGGTAATGCTGGAGCCGCCGATCGGGGTGGCGATGATTCAGGCTGCGCCGGTCGGCGTACCAGTCGAGTTCTTCGAACGTGAGCCCGAGCAGGGCGGCGAGTGAGCCCAGGTCGTCGATCGGCGTGGTGTGAAACGGTCGCCGGACCGTCCGCGTCGGTCCGACCGGACGCCCGACGATGCGGATCGGGCGCGCGGCCGCCTCTGGCCGTGCACCCGGCGTGCGGGCGATCTCGGTCCGAAAGGCCCGCGAGCGCGCGAGGTAGGCGGCGAGCTCACGCGGTCGGTCGTATGGTGCCCGCGGATAGGCCGCGAGTACCTCGTCGAGAACCGGATAGATCCAACGCGGCGCCCGGCCGAGCACCGACCGGGTCGCGGCAGCCAGAGCTGGCCGCCTCCAGTCGTGGAGCGTCAGGTAGGCTTCGGCGAGTGCAGCGGCGATGGCGTTGCCGCGTTGGCCGGCACCGAACTCGTCCGCCAATGCGTCGTCGCGTGCGGCTCGCCGTCGCAGCATGCAGGCCGCGTCCTCGGGCCGCAGGTCGTCAAAATGGGGCGCCCGACGCCCGGAGATCGACGCAACCGCATGAGCCGGCAGATCCAGCGTCTGTCGCTTCGGCCCGCGCGGTCGGCGCGGCCGGCGCTCCGAAGAGCGACCGCCCGGAGCGGCGTCACTGCCGTCCGCCGGCGTCATCGGACGTCCAGGTCGTGGGTCGGGCTCAGCGCATGCGATGGCAGCGCGTCCCGACGAGTCCCAGTCGTGCGTGTGCGGTCTTGCGCGAAGCGCAGCGAAGCACATGCGGTGCCGTGCCGTGATACCTCGTACGCCCCCGGGGTTGCCCCGGAGCGACCCGCGCCGCGCCGCGAACGGCGTGGCGTGGTCGGCTCGGGACGCGCTGCCACGCGGTCATGGTAGATGCGCTAGACGCCCGCCATGGGGACGGCCGCCGCCCGGATTTGTACGGAAGTTGGGCGCTCGCAAGCGCGCTCCACCGGCCAACTCTCGTACAGGTCCGCCCGGGCCGCTCCGCCCGGGCCGCTCCGCCCGAGCCGCTCCGCCCGGGCGGTGGGAGCCGGCGGGCGGCGGCGAACGGAATATCCGCCTCAAGGTATGCTTTATGACCAGGTCGAGAGGCGCTGCGACGGACCGTGAGGCCCGCCACGCTCGGCTGGTTCGAACTCATCAAGGGCGCCTCCGGTGACGGAGGTGATCAGCATGAGTACGTCGGATCTGCGAGACCTGCTTGATCAGCGGATCGTGGTGCTTGATGGGGCGTGGGGCACGATGCTGCAGGGCGCGGGTTTGGCGCCGGCCGATTACCGCATGGAACGGCTGGCCGACCACCCGCACGATGTGACTGGCGACCCCGATCTTCTGAACATCACGCGACCGGACATCGTCCTCGACGTACACCGGCAATATCTGGCCGCCGGTGCCGACATCACGACCACCAATACGTTCACCGCCACCAGCATCGGCCAGGCCGATTACGGCCTGCAGCCGTTGGTACGGGAAATGAACCTCCGCGGAGCGCAGTTGGCCCGACAAGCGGCCGACGAGGTCGGCGGCAAGTTCGTCGCCGGATCGATCGGTCCGCTGAACGTCACGTTGTCGCTGTCGCCACGGGTCGACGACCCGGCCTACCGCGCCGTGACGTTCGACCAGGTCAAGGCGGCCTATGCCGAGCAGATCGAGGCGCTTGTCGAGGGCGGTGTCGATCTGCTGCTGATCGAGACGATCTTCGACACGTTGAACGCGAAGGCCGCGATCGCCGCCGCGCACGAGGTCGCTCCCGAACTGCCGCTGTGGATCTCGGTCACGATCGTCGACCGTAGCGGCCGGACACTGTCCGGGCAGACCGTCGAGGCGTTCTGGAACGCGATCGCCCATGCACATCCCCTGATCGTCGGCGTGAACTGTTCGCTCGGCGCCGAGGAGATGCGCCCTTATATCGAAGAGCTGTCGCGGTTGGCCGGCACGTACACGGCCTCCCACCCGAACGCGGGGCTGCCCAACGCGTTCGGTGGCTACGACCAGACGCCGTCGGAGACGGCGCAATTGCTCGGTGAGTTCGCCACGGCTGGCATGGTCAACATCGTCGGCGGATGCTGCGGTACGACGCCGGCCCACATCGCGCAGATCTCGGCCGCGGTCACTGACCTGGCGCCCCGCGAGGTGGCCGCGCCGGCCGTCCGTACCCGGTTCAGTGGCCTCGAGCCCTTTGAGATCGGCGCCGATACCGGATTCGTGATGATCGGCGAGCGTACGAACGTCACCGGCTCGGCCCGGTTCCGGCGCCTGATCGAGTCGGACAATCACCAGGCCGCGGTCGATGTGGCTCTGGAGCAGGTGCGCGGCGGCGCGAACCTGCTCGACGTGAACATGGACGCCGATCTGCTCGACAGCGAGCGCGCGATGACCACGTTCCTGAACCTGATCGCTACAGAGCCGGAGGTCGCCCGCATCCCGATCATGGTCGATAGCTCGCGCTGGAGCGTGCTCGAGGCCGGTCTTCGCTGTGTGCAGGGCAAGGGTGTAGTCAACTCGATCAGCCTCAAAGAGGGCGAGGAATCGTTCCTCGCTCAGGCCCGCCGCATCCGCTCCTACGGTGCCGGCGTCGTCGTCATGGCATTCGACGAGCAGGGCCAGGCCGACACCGTCGAGCGCAAGGTCTCGATCTGCGGACGCGCGTACGACCTGCTGACGCAGGAAGTCGGCTTCCCGGCCGAGGACATCGTGTTCGACCCGAATGTGCTCGCCGTCGCCACCGGAATCTCCGAGCACAACGGATACGCCAAGGCGTTCATCGAAGCGCTGCCGCTGATCAAACAGCGGTGCCCGGGCGCGCGTACGAGCGGCGGCATCTCGAACCTGTCGTTCTCGTTCCGCGGCAACGACGTCGTCCGGGAGGCCATGCACTCGGCCTTCCTGCTGCACGCCGTACGGGCCGGTCTGGACATGGGCATCGTCAACGCCGGCCAGCTCGCGGTCTACGAGGACATTCCGGCCGATCTGCTGGAGCTCGTGGAAGACGTGCTGTTCGATCGCCGGCCGGATGCGACCGATCGCCTTGTGTCGTTCGCCGAGACGGTCAGCGGCTCGGGCACGCGACGCGTCGTGGACCTGGCCTGGCGCGAGGGCCCGGTCAATCAGCGCCTCGGTTACGCGCTTGTGCACGGCATCGTCGACTTCATCGAGGAGGACACCGAGGAGGCCCGCCAGCTTGCTGCGCGCCCACTCGACGTCATCGAGGGTCCGCTGATGGACGGCATGAAGATAGTCGGCGATCTGTTCGGAGCCGGCAAGATGTTCCTGCCCCAGGTCGTCAAGAGCGCACGCGTGATGAAGCGGTCGGTGGCATACCTCGAGCCGTTCATGGAGGCCGAGAAGGAGGAGGCGCGTCTCGCTGGACGCATCGAGGCGCATCGCGGTCAGGGCAAGGTCGTGCTCGCGACGGTCAAGGGCGATGTCCACGACATTGGCAAGAACATCGTCGGCGTCGTGCTCGGCTGCAACAACTATGAGGTGATCGACCTCGGCGTCATGGTGCCGGCGGCCCGAATACTGGACACCGCGATCGCCGAAGGCGCCGATGCCGTCGGGCTGTCCGGGCTCATCACGCCGTCGCTCGACGAAATGGTGTCGGTCGCGGCCGAGATGCAGCGGCGTGGACTCGAATTGCCACTGCTGGTCGGCGGGGCTACCACGTCACGACAGCACACCGCGGTACGGGTCGCGCCCGCGTACGAAGGCACCACCGTACATGTGCTCGACGCGTCGAGGGTTGTCGGCGTGGTTTCCGACCTGCTTCACGCCGAGCGCTCCGAGACGCTGGCCGCGAGCAACCGAGCCGAACAGGAACGCTTGCGCGAGCAGCACGCCGCCCGCCAGCGGAGCCCGCTGCTCACCCTGGCTCAGGCGCGCGCCAACCGAGAGTCGGTCTCGTTCGCCGATCTGCCGACGCCGAACTTCACCGGTGTCCGTGTCGTCCGGCCCGACCTCACCACGCTCCGCGCGATGATCGACTGGCAGTTCTTCTTCCTCGCCTGGGAGCTGAAGGGCAAGTACCCGGCGATCCTGGAGCAGCCGGTCGCCCGGGAGCTCTACGACGAGGCGAACGTGCTGCTCGACGAGATCATCGCCGACGGTTCGCTGGAAGCCCACGGCGCGTACGGCTTCTGGCCGGCCCACTCCGATGGTGACGACATCGCTGTCGTTGCCGATCCGTCCGGCGAACCGGGCAGCGGCGAGGTCCGGCTGCCGATGCTGCGCCAGCAGACCGAAAAGCCGGCCGGCCGGCCGAACCGGAGCCTCGCCGACTACATCGCGACGTCCGGCGACTACCTCGGTGGTTTCGCCGTCGCCATTCACGGCGCCGACACGCTGGCGGCATCGTTCGAGGCGCGCAACGACGACTACCGCTCGATCATGGTGAAGGCGTTGGCCGACCGCCTCGCCGAAGCGTTCGCCGAGTACATCCACCTGCAGGCGCGACGCGACTGGTTCGAACCGGACGCCGAGCCGGCGATCGAGGACCTCCACGCCGAGCGGTTCCGTGGCATCCGGCCGGCGCTCGGCTATCCGGCCAGCCCCGACCACAGCGAGAAGCAGATCCTCTTCGACCTGCTCGAGGCGAAGCAACTCGACATGGCGCTCACCGAGTCGTATGCGATGACGCCGGCGGCCAGCGTCAGCGGCCTGCTGTTCGCGCACCCCGAGTCGCGCTACTTCACCGTTGGCCGGATCGGCCGGGACCAGGTCGAGGACTACGCGCGCCGGCGCGGTCTCAGCGTCGCCGAGGTCGAGCGCTGGCTGAGGCCCAATTTGGCGTACGAAGTCTGAGCCGCTGACACCGGGCGGTAGCGCCGTCAGCTGCCGCCCGGGAAGCTACCCCGGTGCGAGACCATCGGATGACGCGACTGTCCACTGCGGACCGATTTCTGCCGGCCGTTCTGACGGGCGTCGATGCCGAACGCTCCGGATGCATCTAGCGCAGCCGCTTGGAGCACTCCTCGGCGACAAATGCCTGGAGTTCCTGGCCCATCGACAGACCGCCGGTCGATGCGTCGCCGCCCGGTTCCTCGACCAGCCATTGGCGTTGTGCGCTCGTGAGCGTGATCAGCAGATCCTCGGTCAGTTCTCCGGAATCGAGCGCGGTGCACCACTCGTCCCGGTCCTCGCCGGACAGGCCCGTGCTCCACCAACTCGCCATGCTGTGCTCGTCCATGCCTCCACGCTACGGGACCGCGGACGGCGGCTGCGGGCAACCAAGAAGACGCGGATCGGCCGCTGCTCACCGCGGTCACAGGCGTTCACGGCCGCCGACTCCCGTCACCCGTGCTCACCGCCAGGTACCGCCCCTCACAGCCGCTCGGCCAGCCGGGTCAGCACGCTCCCGGCCGGTCCATCGGTCGCGTGGCGGTAGCCCGTACCCGCCCACAGGTGCATCCGTTCGGGGTCGCCGGCCGCGGCCGCCGCCTTGCGCAGCGGGCTGGTCAGATGATGGATCGCCGGATACCCGGGCGGCGCCAGACCGTCGTACCGGTCGATGAAGTCGTTGCGCAGGCCGCGGGCGAACCGACCGGTGAACGCTCGGGTCACCACCGTCCCGCGCCCGGCCGGGTCGGCGAGAGCCGCTCGATGCGCGGGCATCGTGCCGGCCTCGTCCGTGCGCAAAAGGGCCGTGCCGACCATCACAGCGCTGGCACCGGCGTGTACGGCGACGACGACGTCGCCCGCCGCCCCGAGGCCACCGGCGGCGATGATGGGTAGCGACACGGCATTCCGGACCGCGGCCACCAGCTCGGGCAAGGCGATGTTCCGTGGCCGTACGCGCGGCGTCAGGGTCCCGGAGTGCCCGCCGGCCGCCGCGGCCTGAACGGCGAGAACGTCGACACCCGACGCCGCCGCCGCGGCCGCCTCGTCAACCGATGTGACCGTCTGTACGACGAGCGAGCCGGCGGCGCGGAGCGCCGTGACCACGGCCGGCTCGGGAATGCCGAACGTGAGGCTGACGACCGGCACTGGGTCGGCTAGCAGCAGATCCACCTTTGCCCGCCATTGATCGTCGTCTTCGACGGGCTTGGCCACCGGCAGGTCGATGCCGTAGCGATCCGCCTCGGCCTGGATGGCGTGCCCGTACCGCTGGAAGTCGGCGATGTCTACCGGCAGTGGGTTCGGCGCGAACAGGTTGACACCGAACACCGACGTTTGGCGACGTACGGCCGCGATGTTCGCCGCCAACGCCTCCGCCGTCTTGTAACCGGCGGCGAGAAACCCGAGGCTGCCCGCGCGGGCCGCCGCGACGACCAACGCCGGCGTGCTCGGATCCCCGGCCATCGGTGCCGCTAGTACCGGCAGTACGACACCGATGTCATCGAGTGGAGATGGCATGGCCGTCACTCCTCAGCCGCACCGCGAGGGAAGCGGCGATCGCCATGGCCACCGAGATCCGACGTCAGCGGTGGCCCCGGTTTGCTGTCGTTGACCGAGCGAATCGCTCATACGGACAAGACCAGTTGCGCTCACATTTGGCAACCGCCGGCGACCGGCGACCGGGCGTTAGATCATGGTCCTAGGTCTAGGACGGTGATCGCTCATGAGCATGTATGGGGACCGGCAGGATGAGCCGCCCACCGAACTTGAGCTCGAGCAGCAGCGCGCTGGGGTCGATTCCGGCGCTGACCGGGTGAGTGAGGAGGTGGCCTCGCCGTTGTGGGTCGCCGGGCTGGGTCCGCCGAGCGGCAACTATCCTCGGCCATCGCCCGGCAGTGACAGCCCCGGCGAACGTCGCGGGATCAGATCCCGCATCCAGTCGATGTTCACGCGACGGCGGTGATCGAGCCGTTGCTGCAAGCTCGCACGGGCTGCCCGGATGCCTGCCGCTTTGGGCCGGCGAACACGCGTTCACCGTGCTACCGATCGCTGCGATTCCCGACCGTGTCGATGGGTGGAGCATCGGATGGCAGGGGCCTTCGCGGCCCGGCCATCAGCGCCCAGAAGACGACCAGGATGATCGCCGCGGTCAGGCTGATCGCGACCGTCTCGACAATGACCTCAACGCCGATCGTGGCCCACAACGGTGGATGGATGGCGTGCAAGCCAACGCCGATCCCCTCCGCGACTCCCAAGACGACGGCCGCGGTCGTGGTGAGCGCGGCCACCGACCAATAATGCCCGCGAACCAATCTGACGCTCGCTCGCAGCGAGTCGATGACGCCGTGGCGCTCGACCATCGCCGACGTGCACGCAACCGCCAGCCACGCGAACAAGGCAAGGCCGGGCAGCACGCCGATCGCGGAGCCGGCGCCGACGGCCACGCCGACGACCACGGCCAGGATCGTCAGCCGCCACAGCGACACGCGTCGGGCCGCTTCCCGCACGGTCGGACGTCTTCCTGGATGCTCGGACCCGGTGCGAAGCAGCTCCTCCGAGATGCCGGCTGACAACGCCTCGGCCAACGCGGCGGCGCCTATGCCGAACAGCGTGATCACGGCGGCCGCGCGCACTTCGTGACCGTCGAGGAGTCCGTTCAGCAATTCGCCGATGAGCACCAGCGGGGCGACGACGACGATGGCGACCGGAACGAACGCTCCGATATGCCGGCGCCATAAGCGCCATGCCGCGAGCAGGGCGGGCCGATACGCGAGCGTCGGCGTGCCGACTCCAGATTGCGCGGCCGCGGCCGGCGGCGCGGTCGCCATGGGTTCGGTGAACTCGACGGGCAGGTCATCGTCGGACGATGGCACGGCGTGGGCAGCCGTCGTGAGCGGACCGGCCGGCGACATGGTGTGCCGGCGCATGATCCGATTCGTCAACCGCGCCATGTTGGCAGGTAACCATCTTGTGGCGGACTCCGCGGCCGGTCCGTGACAATATCCGACGCCGACCATGCTCCTGCCGCGTACGGATGGGCGACGGGCCGCGGTCGTGGTGAGCGCGGCCACCGACCAAATCGCTGGTGCGCCCGGAAGGATTCGAACCTTCGACCTTCGGATTAGAAGTCCGCCGCTCTATCCACTGAGCTACGGGCGCCCATAGTCGTCACAGAGCGTACAGGTGCGGGCCTCGACGAGCGACGGACAAAGCGCTTCAACCCGAAATCCCATCGGGTACGGGTCGCCAAGGTCAGCCGTAACCTGGAAAAGCCCGTTCGCGTCCGGATAACCGGCACGTGTCGGTACCTCCATTAACCCCCGTGAACCTGGCAATTCGCCACGAGCAGTCGCAGGAATCTTCCTCACCTATGCCCATCAACGTGATCACCATCGGACATTTTGCACTGTTGACCTTGCTGAGGGCACGCTACGTTAATCGGGCCGCACGGACACTTGACGGCCACCCCCGGCCTGAACCGATGCGGCGCCGTCGAGTCGCGCACGCCGAGCCTGCCATATGGCCGGCCGCGAATCGGGGACCCAGGTTGTTGGGGTGAATCCGCGCGAACCCGCGTGGTAGAGCGACTTCCCAGCTCGAACCCGTCAGCTAACCCGGTAGGCGGTCGGGAAGAAGGAGACTGCTCTTGCGCACGGCTCGAAAGTGGCTGCTGCGTGTCGCCGTCGTGGGCTCCGTGGTCGGGGGTCTCGCGATCCCCGCATCGCTGGTGTCCGCCGCGCCCGCACCCGCATCGCCCGTGTTGACCGCGCCCAGCAGTGGCTCATCCTTGGCCTCGATCCAGAAGCAGATCAAGGTTCAATCAGCCGCTCTGGAAAAGATCGTCGAGCAGTACGACGGGGTCAACACGACGCTCGCGAAGAACCAGGCGACCGAAGCAGCAATGCAGAAGCAGATGGCGCCGACATTGGCGTCCCTGGACACGGCACGCCAGCAGGTTGGTTCGATCGCCGCGGTGGCATACATGGACGGCGGTTCGTTGTCGACCATGAGCGCCTTCGTGTCATCGGACTCGACGCAGGACCTAGCGGACCGGATGACGCTGTTGAGTCAGGTGGCGTCGCACCGACAGGACGAGATCACGACATACCTGCAGCTCACGGCGACGTATCGCGCCGAGAAGCAGAAGCTCGACGCGCTGATCGCCGCGGAGAACGCGCAGCGCAAGAGCCTCGCGACGCAGAAGACAACCATCAACACCAAGCTCGCGAGCCTCTACAAACTGCGGACCCAGGCGTACGGCCGGGCACAGGAAGCGGCCAGCAGTTCGCATCCGTCCGCACCGTACCTGCCCGGACGCGGTGGCAAGGTGGTCGCGTTCGCGTACGCCCAGCTCGGCAAGCCGTACGTGTGGGCGGCCGACGGTCCGGGGTCGTACGACTGCTCCGGTCTCGTGGAGGCGGCCTACCGTTCGGTCGGCGTTTCGTTGCCACACAACGCCGCGATGCAGTATCACGCGATCAGCCACATCAGCCGGTCCCAGCTGAGTCCCGGGGATCTCGTGTTCTATTCGAACCTCGGTCACGTGGCGATTTACATCGGTGGTGGCATGGTCATCCATGCGCCGCAGCCAGGTGAGAACGTCAAGAAGGCGTCGGTCAACATGATGACGCCGTACGGCTACGGCCGACCGTAGCGGGTCGCCGCCTTCGGTTAACCTCCGGCCTAGAACTGCGCTAGTCACGACGCCCCACCGATGTCCGTGGCGACATCGATGGGGCGTCGGTGTTTGCGCCGGCACTGCGCCGGCACGGCGCCGACACGGTGCCTGCGCGCGCCGGAGCGCGGTGATAGCCAGATCAACCCCTCAGGCCGGATACGCGTGTGTCTCCGTGGCCTTGACCGCGACCCAGACGGTGGTGCCCGGCAACAGATCGAGCTCGGCGGCGGCCCCCGTGGTGATCTCGGCGGCGACCGGGGGCGCGCCGGTCAATTCGACCCGGACCCGCTCGCCATGGGCCTCGACGCCGACGACCGTCACCTCCCAGACATTCCGCGGGCTGCCCGACGGCCGCTCCCGATGCACGGCGACGGCGCTCGGCGGGAACGCGACGAAAACGTCGCCGACCACCCGGTCGTCGACGGTCAGCAGGCCTCCGTCGGCGAGCGTCACGTGGCCATCGGCGTCGGCATTCCCCCGGTACAGATTCAGACCGGCCAGGCGGGCCACATAATCCGTCCGGGGGCGGCGGACGATCTCGGCCGGAGAACCGTCCTGCACCGGGTGGCCGGCCTCGATCACGACGATCCGGTCGGCCAGCACCATGGCGTCGAGCGAATCGTGGGTCACCAGGACGGTAGCTCCGGTAAACGCGGCCAGGTGCCGTCGGAGGTCACTGCGGACCGTGAGCCGAGTGCCGGCATCCAGCGCGGCGAGCGGTTCGTCGAGCAGGAGCAGCCGTGGCTCGGTGACCAATGCCCGGGCGAGCGCGATCCGTTGCGCCTGACCGCCGGAGAGCCGACCGGGCTTGTTCGATGCGATCTCCGCGAGACCCATCCGGGCCAGCCACTGCGCCGCTCGGTCGCGCGCGTCCGCCCGTGAGGCCCCGGCGCTGCGCGGGCCGAAGGCCACGTTCTCCAGCGCGGACAGATGCGGGAACAGCAGGTAGTCCTGGAACACCACGCCGACACGGCGCCGCTCCGGCGGCAGGCCGTGGCCGGCGCGAGCAATCTCCGTACCATCGAGTTCGATCGAACCGCCGGTAAGCGTGATGAGGCCGGCCAGCGCGCGCAGCGCGGTGGTTTTGCCCGAGCCGTTGGGACCGAGCAGCGCGACCACCTCGCCCGCGGCGACATCCAACGGCAGGTCGAGCCGGAAACGGCCGCGGTCCACGATGAGCCGTGCGTGCAGACTCATCCGGCACCGATCCACCGGCCGCGCAGACTGACCAGCACGAGGATGCACACCGCCACGAGGATCAGGCTTAGCAGGATCGCTCCGTCGGGATCGTTCTGCAGGGTGAGGTAGACCTGCAGTGGCATGGTCTGTGTCGTGCCGGGAAAATTGCCGGCGAACGTGATGGTCGCGCCGAACTCGCCGAGAGCCCGCGCCCAGCAGAGCACCGCCCCGGCCGCCACACCGGGACCGACCAGCGGCAACGTGATGCGACGAAACGCTGTCCACCGCGAAGCGCCGAGCGTCGCCGCCGCCTCCTCGAAACGGGTGTCCATGCCGCGCAAGGCACCCTCGACGGCGATCACGAGGAATGGCAGGGCCACGAAGGTCTGCGACATGACGACGGCGGCGGTCGTGAACGGCAGTTGGATGCCGAACCAGCGATCCAGCAGGACGCCGACGAAGCCGCGACGACCGAATGCGGTGAACAGCGCGACGCCTCCGACGACGGGTGGCAGCACGAGCGGCAGCGTTACGAGTGCGCGAACGAGGCGCTGGCCCGGAAAACGGGTCCGCGCCAGAACGAACGCCACTGGCACGCCGAAGAGCAGGCACACCGCCGTCGTGATGGTGGCCGTGATGAGCGACAACCGGAGTGCCTGCAGGGCGCCCGGCTCGGTGAGTCGGGTGCCCAGCGTCGACCACGGTGCCTTGATGAGCAGGCCAACCAGGGGCAGGAACAGGTACGCGGTGCCGATCACCGCCGGCAGCAGCAGCACCCACGGCGGGCGTCGGTACTGCTGCTGCGACGACTGGGTCACGGCGCCTGGAACCCCGCCGCGATCAGGACCGCTTGCGCCTCGGGCGACAGGATGTACGTCACCCAGGCCTGCGCCCCGGCGGCATTCGGGGCATCCTTCAAGGCCACGATCGGATACTCGTTGATCGCGCCAGCGGACTCCGGGAACTCCACGGCGTCCACCTTGCCCGCTGCGGCCTTGGCGTCCGTCCGGTAGACGAGCGCGGCATCGGCCTCGCCGAGCTCGACCGGGGTCAGCGCCGACTTGACGTCCTGCGCCTCGGAGACCGGCTTCACCGTGAGCCCGGCCGCCTGCTCAGCCTTGGTTGCGGCCGATCCGCACGGCACGGTCGGCGCGCACAGCACGACCTTGAGCTTTGGATCAGTCAGATCCTTGAGCGACGTGATCTTCTTCGGGTTGCCCGGCGCCACTGCGATCACGAGTTGGTTCTTCACGAAGTTCTGCGGCGTGCCGTTCGCGTCGCCCGCATCGGTGACCGTTTTCATCGTCGCCGGCGACGCGGCGGCGAATACGTCGGCCGGCGCGCCCTGCGTGATCTGTGCGGCCAGCGTGTCGCTGCCGCCGTAGGAGAACTTCACGGTCGTGTCGGGATGCGCCGTCTGGAACATCTGACCGAGTTGGTTGAACGTGCCGGTCAGCGAGGCTGCCGCGAGCACCGTGATGGTGCCGGTGACGCTGGCACCGCTACCGGTGCCGGCAGCCGGCGTCGATGATGCGTTGGCCTTGCCGCTGCTGCCGCAGCCGGCCAAGGCCATCGCCGCGGCGATCGTGGCGACCGAGATGCCGACGGTTCGCTTCTTCCACATGGGCGTTCTCCTCATTGGGGGTCAGGTGTCGCTGGTACGCGGGCCGGGGCGGTCCCGCGTCTCGGGCATCTGCTCAACGCGGCGTTTCCACGATCACCGTGGTCGACTTCACGACCGCCACAGCGATGTCGCCGATGCCGAGGGCAAGCTCGTCTACGGCTTCGCGCGGCATCAGCGACACGACCCGGTGCGGTCCCGCCTGGATCTCCACCTGAGCCATCACCGTGTCCTTCTTGATCGCGGTGACCAGCCCAGTGAAGCGATTGCGAGCCGACGAACTCGTGGTGCCATCGTCCGCGCGGCCATGCGCACTCAGGTGGGCCGCCAGTTCGGCACCTTCGACGATGCGATGACCATGATCGTCACGCGTCGCGGACAGGCGACCGGAGTCGGCCCAGCGGCGGACCGTGTCGGCGCTCACGCCGAGCAGCTCGGCCGCCTCACCGATCCGGAACTGCGTCATGTCGACCATGGTATGCCTTGCATCTGCAAGGTCAATTCGCCTGAAGCCCTAGAACTTCCGGCGAGTGTCGGCGGTGCGACACCACTGTGGCCGATGTGATCGACGACGGCCAGCGCGCGTCGTGTTTCGGAGCGGACGAATGCCGTAGCGGGGTCGGCGCCCGGCGTGCCCAGCATCGATGGCGCGGGCGTAATACGATGCCGACTTGGGCAGGCAGAGCCGCTAGAGATCAACAACTAGCGGGCTACGCGACCCGGCCGCCACCACCGGTCGGGCTAAGAAAAGGAGACACCGTTGACCGGTCCCATGGCACCGATGCCGCCCGAGCAGTATCCGATGCAGCCGCCACCGCGCAGCGACAACACGACGGTGTTCGGAGTTCTCGGCATCGTGCTGGCGATCTGCTTCTGGCCGGCCGGAATCGTGTTCTCGATCCTCGCGATGAACGCGGCGGCAAGGGTCGGCAAGCCGAGAACGCTCGGCATCGTCGGACTGAGCTTGTGCGGGCTTGCGATCATCATCTCGATCATCCGGATCGTGGCGATCTACAACTAACATCGTTTCGGAACGACGCCGGGCACGTTTCGACGTGCCCGGCGCTGTTTTGTGAGCGGTGAGGGCGAACGGCCGAACACCCGAACGGCCCGGAGAGCGGGACGGCGTTCGCCTTCGATCGGTCGAGCCGCGCGTCTGCGAAAGGATCGGTGTATGACGTCGCCGACCTGGTCGCCCGACCACTATCTCAAGTTCGCCGATCCGCGCGCCCGTCCGTTCGCCGATCTGGTCGGTCGCATCGCAACCGACGAACCGGCCGTCGTGGTCGACCTGGGCTGCGGGCCGGGCAATACCACGCGTACGTTGCTCGATCGCTGGCCGAGCGCCCACGTTACGGGCATCGACGCCGACGCCGCGATGATCGCCGCCGCGCAACGCCTTGCCGCGGACGTGCCGGACGGCCGGCTGGTGTTCGCATCCGGCGAGATCGAGACATGGTCGCCCGACGGTCCGGTCGACGTCATCGTCTCGAACGCAGCCCTGCATTGGGTCCCGACCCATGTCGAACTGCTCCCCCGATGGCTGGACGCGCTCCGCACCGGCGGCACGCTGGCGTTTCAGGTGCCTCGGCCGGCGGACGACCGCCCAGCCGCGGCGGTGCGTGCGGTCACTTCGGCGCCGCGGTGGTCGGGCCGGTTCGACGGCGTGGCGAGTCCGGGTGCCCTGAGCTCAGGCCCGACGTGGGTACGCTCCGCGGCCGAGTACACCGACATCCTGAGCCGCCTGGGCTGCTCGGTCGACGCGTGGGAGACCACCTACATCCATGTGTTGTCCGGTGACGATCCGGTCCTGGAGTGGTTCGCCGGATCGGGCCTGCGGACCTACATCGACCGGCTCGACGAGACAGATGCGACTGCATTCCGGGCGGACATGGCGGCCGCGTTCCGGGCGGCGTACCCGCGGCAGCCGTACGGGACGCTACTTCCGTTCCGACGGGCGTTCGTCGTCGCGCGACGTTGACGCGGGAACCGACTGATCCGGCCCTGGCGCCGGTGCCGTCGAACTGCCATCGTGGTCAGCCATGACGACTGACACCACGACGGCCGGTGCGACGGCGGTCGGCGTTGATCCGGTGCGCCGGGCCGGCCACCTCCACAGCTGGCACGCGCACCCCGCCGTTCGAACCAAGGACCAACTCACCATGGGCGAGCGGGCCGCGGACCGCATGCGCAACGGCATGGGCTCGTGGGCGTTCGTCTTCGGCGCGCTGACGTTCCTAGCTCTATGGATGGTCTACAACGGGATCGGTGGCGGCAGCGCTTACGACAAGTACCCGTTCATCCTGCTCAACCTCGTGCTCAGCTGCCTGGCCGCGATGCAGGGTGCGATCCTGCTGATCGCGGCCAAGCGCAGCGACCAGGTCGCATCCGAACTGGCCGAGCACGACTACGAGACGGACAGCCGCGCCGAGCAACTGATCGAAAAGTTGACGCGCAACCTGGCCGAGTTGCACGAAGAACATCGCCAAATGCGCGCGCAACTCGTCGCGATCACCCGACTTCTGGACACGCCGTCGGCCGGTTGACTGGCGCGCCACCGTACCCGCATTTAAAACGCCGCCGGCGTCCTCGGTGGAGGATGCCGGCGGCGCGGTGTCCGTGCGGAGATGGTGCGGTTATGCGGCTTGGAGGCCTTCGGCGCGGGCAAGCTCGCGCAGGCGGCCGAGCGCCTGGATCTCGAGTTGGCGGATCCGTTCGCGGCTCAACGAGAAGCGGGATGCGACCTCGGTGAGCGAGTGTTCGCGGCCATCCTCGAGTCCATAGCGGGCTCGCATGATGCCGGCGGACCGATCGTCGAGGTGACCGAGCAGCCCGGCAATGCGGTTCCGCTCCATGGATGCGACAACGACGTCCTCCGGCGACGGCGAGTCGTTGTCGGAGACCAGGTCGCCGAGGCTCGTGTCGCCGTCGTCGCCAACCGGCGTATCGAGCGACACCGTGTCCTGCGACCAACGCTTGAGTTCGACGACGCGCTCCGGAGTGACGCCGAGCGCGTCCGCGATCTGGATGACCTCGGGCTCACCGCCGATTTCGCGCGTCAACTGGCGCACGACGTTGCGCATCCGGTTGACGTCCTCGACGAGGTGCACGGGCAGTCGTACGGTCCGCTCCTGCTGAGCGATGGCCCGGCTAATCGCCTGGCGGATCCACCACGTCGCGTATGTGGAGAACTTGAAGCCACGCTCGTAGTCGAACTTCTCGACGGCGCGAACCAGGCCGGTGTTGCCCTCCTGGATGAGGTCGAGCATCGGCATGCCGGATCGCACGTAACGGCGGGCGATCGACACGACGAGGCGGAGATTCGCCCGGATGAACAGGTCCTTGGCCGTGTCACCGAGCCGGACCATGGCCTTGAGCTCGTCGCGGTCCCACTTCGCCGGAAGCTCGTCGAGCTCGAGAAGGTATTCCGCGTAAAGACCCGCCTCGATGTTCTTGGACAGGTCGACTTCCTGCGCCGCGTCGAGCAACGGCGTCTTGGAGATTTCATGCAGATATACACCGACGAGGTCGCGCTCTTCGGCGACTTCATCCGTTCGCAATACCGTCACGTTCGCGTCTTTCACGCTCGGGCCCCTCCCCGCTTGTCGCAGCTCGCGCTCCGATGGAGCGCCCCCTGCGGCCTGCCCCCATGACAACAGGGTCCAGCCACCGGAGATTCCGGGTTTATGCGTTGTTCGCGTCACCATTTGGTGACGAACGGCAAGTCGGCTGGTACTTACCTAGACGTTCCAACGCCGCATCAGGTTCGCAGATCTGGCTGGAGATTCGCTGAGCGCTACCCGGCAGGACGCTGAGTCACCCACTCTGAACAGCTCAAAACACCCTTTTTCGGTGATAGGCATCACGCCAAATGGCACTCTACGCACCAATCAACGCCATTCGACGCTCGGGAAATTCCCAGCTTTCCGCCGGTTGGTCGCGGCTCTGACGCCTCGTCAGCTCAGCGTCACCCGCCACGCCTCGAGCACTGCGGCCTCGTCGCTGTCCGTGAGACCGGCCTTGCGCGTTTCGTCGCGGGCGCGCACAGCGCGGGCCCATGCGAGCGTGTCTCCGGCCGTATCCTCGAGCGGGCGCACGACCAGGCCGGCGTCGCGTGCCTCGATCCCGTCATGGGTGAGGAAACCGGCGTATTCCGGCAGGGGTAGCCACAGCGGAAGCGAGCGCGGGCCGGACCACGGGTTGACCTCCTGTTCGACCAGGAAGGCGTCCGGCACCCAGGTGAACCGCGGTGCCGATGCAGCCACGCCGGTGGCGACGGCATCGAGGAACTGGCCACGCGGCACCGGCACACCGATCCCGTTGAACGTCCCCGCAATCCGGTCACGCCCGGCCAGCGCGAGCCAGGCACCGAGATCCCGTACGTCGACCCACTGCACGAGGTCGTCGGGCGTGCCTGGCGCAAGAATCTCGCCACCCCGCGCGATCCGCTCCGGCCAGTATGTGAACCGGTCGCTGCGGTCCTCGGGGCCAACGATCAGGCCGGCGCGACAGATGAACGCGCGCTCGACGCCCACCGTATCGATCACGGCGCGTTCGCAGGCGACCTTGCAAGGCCCGTAGTTCACGAAGCCATCGGCGAACGGGTCGTCGACCTCCGGGGGCGCGGGATCGTGGATCGGCGCACCGTCGACGCGCTGGTTGGGCGTAGCACTGTCGGTGTAGACCGACCCGGACGACACGTAGACCCAGTGGCCGACCCGATCGGCGAGCGCCGTCAACGCGCCTCGTACGTGCGATGGCCGACTGGAGACGTCGACGACAGCGTCGTACGCGCCGTCGATGTTCGCGTACGAGGACGGATCGTCGCGGTCGATGGCCACGAACTGAGCATCGTCCGGGACCTGACCAGACTGGCCGCGCGCGGCGCACGTCACCGAGTCACCGTGAGCAATGGCGGAGTGCGCCGTAGCGCGCCCGAGGAAGGCGTTGCCGCCGAGGATCAGCAGTCGCATTCGCCCATGTTGCCGCATCGACACCGGCGGTCACAGGCGTGGCACCCTTGATCAGCCCCGAGCGCCTGCGTGAACTGCCTCACGGTGAACTGGCTCACGCGGCTTCACCCAGGAAGATCAGCCGGGCGCACAGGGTCGATGACGTTCGGTAGTCGGCATTCGGGCAACTGTGATAACTCGGACATATATTGATATTGCTCGTTGTGCGGTCACGATCATCAGCACGCGACTAAGGGCTCTTCATCGGTTAGAAAGGGGACAGCACTGATTCACCGCACGTCCCTCCGGTGAAAAGGGCGGGCCGCACGCCGCGGCCCGCCCTTTCGGCTTCACGGTGATCTGACGCCGCTCTGCCGGCTCCATCGCCCTCCCGGGCCGCCGTGGTGGGCCGAGGTCCGCCGTGATGCGCCCTGATGCGCCCTGATGCGCCGTGGTCGGCCGTGGTCGGCCGTGGCCATCGTTGTCTACGACCAACTTGCGACGGACTTGTGCGACCGGCCGCTTATGACGACATTTAGCAAAAATCATTGCCTCAGCACCCTTGACCGCGCATGCGTCGCACTCCGTGTGCGACGACAGTCCGTGTGCGAATGGCTCACTGAGCGCTTCTGGGCCACCCAACTACCGGAGCGCGCAATGCCGATGGCCGAAGTGGAGCAGTTCTCCTACGGCGTCACTAATCCGATCCTCGCGTCGGTGATGGCCTACGTTGGTTGCCTACTCGGCCTGGCCTGTACGGCACACGCCCGTACGCTGCCGGTCGGCCGTCGGCGCGCCGGCTGGCTCCTGGCCGGTTCGGTCGCGATCGGCGGCGGCGGCATTTGGTTGATGCACATGATGGCGATGCTCGGCTTCGAGGTCGAGGGCACCACCATGCGGTTCAATCCATGGGTCATCCTGGGCAGCCTCGCCATCGCGATCGTCGTGGTCGCCGGCGGGATCTTTCTCGTCGGCTACGGCCGCCGGTCCGTGCCGCGCCTGCTCGTGGGGGGCCTCCTCACTGGTCTCGGCGTCTCCGGCCAGCACCTCACCGGCATGGCTGCGGTGCACATCAACGGTTCGTTCGGCTTCGACCCGCGGTTCCTGGTCGCCTCGATCGCCATCTCGGTCACCGCCTCGACAACAGCGCTCTGGTTCACCCTCGCCGCGCGCCGGGGCTTGCATTTCCTCGCCGCCGCTGCGGTTCTCGCGGTCGCTGTCACCGGAATGCACTACACGGCGATGATGGCCCTGCGGATCCAGATGAACGACATGCCACACAAGGTGCCGGGCGTCGAACCTACGACCTTCGTGCTGCCGATCCTGCTCATGTCCATCGCGGCGCTGGTGTGCTTGCTGTTCTGCGCGCTGAACATCATGGGCGAGGACGAGTTCGCGCTGCGTGTCGACCCGGCCGTGCTCGCCGGACCGGTGCCGCCGGCGCCACGTACGCCAACCGACCTCGCCGCCGGCAGTCGACGGCCACCGCTCGGCCGGCCACCGGCCCGTGCCCTGTCGCTCAGCACCCGAGAGATGCGAATGGTCGGCTCGAACCGCGAACACGCCCGAACCGATGAGATCGACACCGCCGCACGATCCGACGTGGTCGGGCGAGCCGATAACACCGGATCGGCAAATGTCGGGTCGGCCAATATCGGGTCAGCCAATGCTGGTTCGACCAATGCTGGTTCGACCAATGCTGGTTCGATCGATGCTAGTTCGACCCACGCGAACCGCGCGGGACGCTAGGTCAGCACAGCGGCAGGCGGCCGACCGTTAGCGCCCGATCACCGGGTGGCTCAGCTGGCGCCGGCCTCGGTCAGCACCTGAGCCAGCCGGTCGACGGCCCAGTCAACCTCGTCGGCGGTGATACACAGCGGCGGGGCCAACCGGATGGTGGATCCGTGCGTGTCCTTGGCGAGGACGCCGAGCGCCATCAACCGCTGGCTGGCTTCCCGACCGCTCATCAGCGCGGGATCGATATCGACGCCGGCCCACAGGCCCTTCCCGCGTACGGCGGTGACACCGTGGCCGATGAGCGAGCCGAGGCGGTTGTGCAGCCGCTCGCCGAGCTCCGCCGCCCGGGCCTGGAACTCGCCGGTGTTGAGCAGCGCGATCACCGCCCGGCCGACGGCACATGCGAGCGGGTTACCACCGAATGTCGAGCCGTGCTCGCCGGGCTTGAGCGTGCCGAGGACCTCATGCGATCCGGCCACCGCGGAGACCGGCACGACGCCGCCACCGAGGGCCTTGCCGAGGATGTACATGTCGGGCACGACGCCATCGTGCTCGACGGCGAAGTTCGTCCCGGTGCGTCCGAGCCCCGACTGGATCTCGTCCGCGATGAACAGCACACGGCGCTCCGCCGTGACAGCGCGGACACCGGCGAGATAACCGGCGGGCGGAACGATGACGCCCGCCTCGCCCTGGATCGGTTCGATCAGAACGGCCACCGTGTCGTCGTCGATCGCCGCTGTCAGCGCGTCCAGATCCCCGTACGGCACGATGACAAAGCCCGGCGTGTACGGACCGAAGTCGTTTCGTGCGTCCGGGTCGGTGGAGAAGCTGATGATCGTCGTCGTACGCCCATGGAAGTTGTCGGCCGCGACAATGATCTTCGCGCGACCGTCCGGCACGCCCTTGACCTGATAGCCCCACTTGCGGGCAACCTTGATAGCGGTCTCCACGGCTTCGGCCCCGGTGTTCATCGGCAGCACCAGATCGGTGCCGCACAGCTCCGCCAGCTCGTGACAGAACGGCCCGAACTGGTCATGCACGAACGCGCGGCTCGTCAGCGTCACGCGATCCAGTTGCGCGTGCGCGGCAGCGATCAGGGCCGGGTGACGGTGGCCGAAGTTGAGGGCCGAATACCCGGCCAGGCAGTCGAGGTAGCGGCGTCCATCGACGTCGGTGACCCAGGCACCGTCGGCATCGGCGATGACGATGGGCAGCGGGTGATAGTTGTGTGCCGTCCATGCCTCAGCCTCGACCAGCGCCGCCGCGGTCTGCCCGGCCGATCCGGGGGCGGTCGACCGCTCGCCCGCGGTGCGCTCGGTTGTCGTGGTCATCGCCTGCCTCCCCATTAGCAAAATGTCGGCCGCCGGTGCGTCACCGGCACCGTACCGTCGCCCTGAGCTGGTAAAACGGGCAACCGCATCTTCGACGGTAGCCGCCGATGGTGATCTGGACGCCGGTTGCCGGCGCCTTGCGCGTGTGTGTCAGACGCTATTCGGGATCGCCGGCCGATGGCACGCCTGTGTCTTGCGCATCGGCAGCACTTCGTTGCGTCCTGGCACGTTAGCCTGACGATCCGTTGCGCCGACGCCGCCGATGAGTGTTCCTACAGCTCTCGCCACCGTTCGGTCCCAGCAACCAGCATCCGGACGCAGTCGGTCGCGGCGTCCTCGTCGGCGAACTCGAACCAGCGACTGCGACCCTCGGCGCCGCCCTCGCGCGCCTCGACCCACCACACGCCACCGTCTTCGTAGAGCAAGACATCGCGCCGCGCGAGGCGGCCCCACTTGCCATTCCACCAGAACTTCCTGCGTTCCATCTGCCTATTCGAACACATGTACGACCATCAGTGCAGACCAACCCGCCAGGTAGAACTGAAAGGTTTCTTGACTATTAGCCGGACCACTGTCAACAATGTTTCCTGAAGCCGGCCGGACACGGGGGCCGCGAGTTGACCGCACTTAGCCGCATGGAGGGCCAGCGATGGACCGACGTCTCGCCGGGCTCGCTGACGCCGTCCTGCAACCCGGCTTCGAGGGCACCGCGCCACCGGACTGGATCCGTCGGCGGATCGCGGGCGGCCTGCGTTCGGTCCTCCTCTATGCACGAAACATCGACACGCCGGAGCAGGTCGCGGCCCTCACCACGGCACTGCGGGCCGAATCCGACGACGTCATCATCTGCATCGACGAGGAAGCCGGCGACGTGACGCGCCTGGAGGCGCACCGCGGCAGCTCGCGCCCCGGCAACCTCGCGCTCGGCGCCGCCGACGACGTCGACCTGACCACGGCCGTCGCTCGCCATCTGGGTCAGGAACTGGCCGGTCTCGGCATCACGCTCGACTTCGCCCCCGACGCCGACGTCAACTCCAACCCGGACAATCCGGTGATCGGCGTGCGCGCGTTCGGCTCCGATCCGCACCTCGTCGCCCGCCATACCGCCGCCTGGGTTCGCGGCCTGCAGTCCGCCGGCGTGGCCGCATGCGCCAAACATTTTCCCGGCCACGGCGACACCGCCGTCGACTCCCACCACGACGTGCCGGTGATCGTGGCGGATCGCGCCGCGCTCGACACGTGTGAGCTCGTACCGTTCCGAGCGGCAATCGATGCCGGCGTCGCGACGATCATGACGGGTCATCTCGTCGTACCGGCGATCGATCCGGACCGGCCGGCGACGCTCAGCTATCGCGTGCTGACCGAGGTGCTCCGGGGCGAACTTGGGTTCGACGGTCTCATCGTCACCGATGGGATCGAAATGCAGGCGGTGGCTCGACGCTACGGACTCGGTGGCGCGACCGTTGCCGCCTTGGCCGCCGGCGTCGACGCGGTCTGCGTAGGCGGCGAGCACTATGACGAGGCCACGGCCGTGACGCTGCGCGACGCGATCGTCCGCGCCGTCATCGACGGCTCGTTGTCGGAGGAACGGCTGGCCGACGCCGCCGCGCGCGTGGATGCTCTGGCCGCCTGGTCGCGGGCGGCCCGGCTGCGCCGAACGCCCACCGGCACGTCCGGCCCGCATCCCGGTCTGGTCGCGGCCCGCCGCGCCATCCGCGTGACGTCCGGTGCCGATGGCGTGCCGTGGCCCTTTGCCGTCCCGCCGCACGTGGTCGAGTTGTCCCCCGCGATGAACATGGCGGTCGGGACCGGAACACCGTGGGGCGTCTACGCCCCGCTGTCGAACCTGATCGGCGGCGCCACTGGCGTACGCCTCACCGAGACCCAGCTCGACGGCGACGCCGCCGTGGCCGAGACGATGGATGCACAGGTGTGGGCGGCCGACGGGCGACCGATCGTCGCCGTCGTGCGTGACGCCCACCGTCACGTATGGATGCGCAACGCACTCAAGAATCTGCTCGCCGCGCGGCCGGATGCTGTCGTCGTCGAGATGGGAGTGCCGGCCGGGGCGCTCGCGCCCACACAGATCTGCACGTACGGAGCATCGACCGCGTGCGGACAGGCGGTCGCCGAGTTGCTTGCCGGCACGACCTCCGCCGCGGCGCCACTGGCCGCCCTGACGTTGTGAGCAGCGTCGATCGAGCTAGCCGATCAGGTACTCCGGCACCCTGAACACAACCATCCGGTGTCGGCCGGCGGTTGTGGTCTTGTCTGTGGATGGCCCGAGCGGAACAATGCACCGTAGGTCGGCACCGAGCAGTCAGAAGTCCGGTTTCGCGGCCATCATGACGTGTCGCGGTTACCCCCCGCCGGTCCGCGGTGGGCACCGCCTGGCTTGCGCAATGCGCAGGGTCACCGTGCGAAGGGGGTTTCGTGTCCGACGTTGCCCCCGACGACGCCGACAACCCGCTCCGGGTGGCCGACAACGATGGCGACCTGTCCGACCCGACCAGCCGGATCGAATCGCCCGCCTACACCGGTCGGGCGGCCGCGAGGGTCCAACCGAACCGCGGCCGACTGCTCGACGACATCAGCGAATACGACCTAGGCCAGCCGGGCGATGCGGAGGATGACGCCGCGCTCGGCCGGTCCCACGCTCGCGGAGCCGTGATCGTCGGCGCGGTGATCGCGGTGCTTGTCACGGTGGCCGTCGTCTCGATCATCCACATGACCGCTCGCGCGGGCTGTCCGGCGGCCGGATGCGTCGCCGGTTCGGTGCCGACGCCAACCCCCGGCCACACGACAGGTCAGTCAACGCTTCAGCCGGCCGGCGGAGCGACGACGCCGTCCGCGGCGTCGAGAACGGGCACCACGCACGCGACGGCGCCGCCGCTAGCCGCGGTGATGCCGGCCGACATCCGGCTGCCGGCGTGCCGGACGACCGACGACGACCCGTTCCTCGCGGACGTCAGCGCCTACTACGCCTGTCAGGAGCCGGCCGCCGCTTCGTTGCCCTATCTTCAGGTGTGGGGCTACCAGTTCCCGGACCAGGCGACATTTGAGCGCGGTGTCGAGGCGTTCAACGCATTCGTCAAATTCGACCCGACCGCGGCGGAGGGCAAGTGCCCGCCGGCAGCCACCTACGGCAGCGTCGAATGGCACACGATCGCCGCGCCCGATGTCCCGGCCGGCACCCTCGAGTGCTACTCGGACAGCTCGGAGAACCACTACTACGTGTGGACCGACGACGCCGAGCGCACGATCATCGTCGCCGAGTCGTCGCCCACTCAGGCGTTCGCCGACCTCGACGCGTGGTGGCGTCAGAACAACCGGAACGCGTGATGACCGCACCGCAGACCGATATCCGGACAACGGCGGTCCGATGGCGGGTCGCCGCGGCCGACGCGACCGGCGCGCATCATGTCGCGCGGCAGATGCGTTACGAGGACGCGTGGGCCGTCACACCGGCGACCGTACTCGAGCGCGACGAAACGTCCGTCGTCGTGGCGGTCGCCGACGGCCACGGCCACGCACGACATTTCCGCAGCGCCGAAGGGGCGGAGATCGCCGTGGCTGTCGCGGCGCGCCTGGGGGCGGGCTCCACCGCCGAGATCGCCGCCGCCAGTGATGCCGCGACCGTCGAGGAGATCCTCGGGCGACTCGCCCCGGCCGTCGTTTCCGTCTGGCGCGAACACGTTCGCCGCGACATCGAGGAGCGCCCCATCACCGACGACGAACGGGTCGCTGCCGGGCTCGAAGCCGACCCGACGTTCGTCGATCTGCTCTACGGCTACGGTGCAACGCTGCTCGTAGCGATCGCGGCCGGTGCCTGGCTGGCCTGCTTGCAACTCGGCGACGGGGATCTGTTCGTTGTCGCGCCGGACGGGACGGTACGGCGCCCGGTGCCGTCCGATCCGCGCCTGGACGGACTCCGTACGACGAGCTTGTGCCAGCCCGACGCGGTCGATTCGATCCGGTACGGCGTCGTCAAGGCCACCGCGCAACCGATCGGCGCCGTCCTGCTCGCGACCGATGGCTTCGGCAACGCGCAGCGCAGCCGGGACTGGGATGGGGCCTTCGGGGCCGATCTCGCGACCCTGATCCAACGACATGGCGACGGTTGGGTCGCACGGGCGCTACCGGAGTGGGTACGCGACTGCGCGTCGAGTGACGGCAGCGGCGATGACGTCACCGCCGTGTTGTTGTTCGCGGCCGACACGCCATGGCTTGCAACGACGGAACCGGGTTGGGGCGAAGCGCCAGCGCCAACGACCGAACCGCCGGCCGACACCCGGCCGCTGATCCCGACCCAGCGAAGCCGCCCAGCGAGTCACCGCCTCGTGCCAGCGGCGCGGTCGACCAACCGCCTGCGACTTCGCTTTCGACTTCGCGGGAATCGGCTGATCGCCGTGTCCGCACTCGTCATCGCCGTACTCGCCGCCGGCATCGGCATCTGGCTGGGCGTCAGTTAGTCGGATATGACCGCCGGATCGCGAATCCGGCCCGAGTCCGGTCGGTCGAGCGACGACGGGAGTCCGACAAAGGTCGCAACGACCGTCGCGGCCACCCGATCGACGGCGTGAAGTCGTCGATGACGATCAGACCGCCCGGACGCATCCACGCCAAGGGATCGAGCGGTGGTTCGCCACGCTTGCCCTGACCGCCCCCGTCGAGCACCAACAGATCGAACGGCCCGTGGCCGAGCAGCTCACTCCAGTCGCCCTGGCACACCCGTACCCGTGGATCGTCGTGAAACAGTCGCGCGACGGCGGCCGCGCGCTCCGGGTTGCGCTCGATGCTGACGATTTGAGCGCCCGGATGGGCGGCACTCGCGAGCCACGCGAGACCGACACCGCAGCCCGTGCCGGTCTCACCGATCACGCCCGCGCCGACGCCGCGCGCGGGATCCGCAGCAGCTCGCCCTGCTCGGGTCGGCAGGACATCTCGAATCCGGTGCGGCGGCCCAGATCTGCCGCCGCAACCACCGTCGGCGGCAGATCGCGCCACGCGTCGTAGGCCGCCGTTCCAGTCGCGGTCATGACGCCAATCCAGCTGGTACGCAACACCTTCAGCACCGTCAGACGCGGACGACCATCTTGCCGACGTTGTCTCCGCGCAGCAGGCCGATGAAAGCAGCCGGCGTGTTCTCGAAACCGTCCACCATCGTTTCGGTGCACATGATGTGGCCGCCGCGGATCCAGGCGCCGACCTCCTCGAGAAACGCCGGAGTCCGGTCGCGGTGATCGGTGACGATGTAGCCCCGCAACGTCAGGCGTTTCGTGATGGCCAGGCCCAGATTCGGCGGTCCGACCGGCGCTTCGGTGGCGTTGTACGCGTCGATCGCGCCGCACAGCGCGACGCGCCCGAAGGTGTGCAGCGCTGACAGGGCGGCCACGAGGTGCTCGCCGCCGACATTATCGAAGTAGACGTCAATGCCGTCCGGAGCGGCCACCGCGAGTTGCTGGCGCACCGGACCGTCCTTGTAATTGAAGGCCGCGTCGTAGCCGAGATCGTCGATGAGGTGCTTGACCTTCGCCGCCGAGCCGGCGCTCCCAATGACCCGCGATGCTCCGCGCATCTTCGCGAGCTGACCCGCGACGCTCCCGACGGCGCCGGCCGCACCCGAGACGAATACGACATCGCCCGCCCGCATGTTCGCGATATCGAACAGGCCGACGTAGGCGGTGAGACCCGGGATGCCGAGCGCGCCGAGATAGGTCGCCGGGCTCGGCGTCGCGGACGGGTCGACGACCTGTGCGTACGTCGCGTCGAAGACGGCGAACTCGCGCCAGCCGAAGTTGTGCACGACCGTCGCGCCGACCGGCACTTCGTCGCTGCCGGACGCGATCACCTCGCCCATCGCGCCGCCGTCGAGCACCCGACCGATCTGGAACGGCGGTACGTAGCTCTTCACGTCGTTCATCCGCCCGCGCATGTACGGATCGACCGACAGGTACGTGTTGCGGACCAGCACCTGACCCGGGCCGGGCTCGGGCACCTCGACATCGACGAGCTCGAAGTTCGCCGGCGTCGGCCAGCCGACCGGTCGACTGGCGAGGTGGTATTCACGTCCGGTCCGTGTGGTCATCGCGACGCCTCTCGTTGGCTGCACTACCGTCTACACCTAACCACTTCGTGACCGCCGAGTAACACCGGTGGGCTCCGGTGAGCGGGGCCGCCGGAGAACGCTGGGAGGCCCATGCCGCCACCATTGCGCATCAGCACACGAAATGCCCGCTTCCAGCAGTGGCAGGCGTTGCTCGGCAACCGTACGAAGCGGCAGCGGGCCGGCGAGTTCCTGGTGCACGGCGTCCGCGCGATCAGCCTCGCCCTTCGATTCGATTGGGCGCTGACGGCGCTGCTCTACGACGCCGATCGCGACCTGTCGACGTGGGCCCGCGATGTCCTCTCCACGACGATCGCCGGCGATCCGGTGCACGCGGCGCTGGCCACGGAACTGATGGCCGAGTTGGGCGAGAAGGACGAAGGTGCGCCCGAACTCATCGCCGTCGCCGCCCTTCCACCGGATTCGCCCGCCCGGCTGACGCGTGGCGGCACCCCGCCATCCGGCTCGACGCTCGGTGTCGTGTTCGACCGGCCGACCGGACCGGGCAACATCGGCACGCTGATCCGGTCGGCCGACGCGTTCGGCGCGCATGGCGTCGTTGTCACGGGGCATGCGGCCGATCCGTACGATCCTCGGTCGGTGCGCGCGAGCGCCGGCTCACTGTTTGCCGTGCCAGTGGTTCGGGTGCCGTCCCATCGCGAGGTGCTGGCCTGGCGGGACACGATGGCTCCGGCCGACCGACCTCAGCTCGTCGCGACCGACGAGCGCGGCGAGATCGACGTGGCCGACGCCGACCTGACCGGTCCGACGTACGTCGTGATCGGCAACGAGACCAGTGGGCTGTCGGCCGCGTGGCGAGATGCCTGCGACCTGACCGTACGGATTCCGATGACCGGCTCGGCGAGTTCGCTCAACGCCGCCAGCGCCGCGACCGTGGTTCTCTACGAAGCGGCGCGACAACGTGCGGTGACCGAACGGCGCCCGACCCTTGAGCGCGAGCTAGGTTGACCGCGGGGGCTCGGGTGGGCGCACATGACATGGAAGTGAGACACGATGCCGAACAACTGGAACGACGAGATCATCAAGGAGTTCCGTGCCAATGGGGGCACGGCCAAGGCATTTGCGAAGCAGCCGATCCTGTTGCTGCACACGACCGGCGCGAAGTCCGGCGCCGCGCGCGTGAATCCGCTGGCTTACCTCAAGCGCGGCGACACGCTCTACGTATTCGCATCGTTCAACGCGCGGCCGATCAACCCGGCCTGGTATCACAATCTCAAGGCCCATCCGAAGGTCACCGTCGAGGTCGGCACCGAGACGTTCGACGCGGTCGCGACCGAGGTGCTCGGGGCCGAGCGTGATGATGTCTTCGCCGAGCAGGCCGCGTTCAATCCCGGATTCGCCGAGTACGAGAAGAAGACGACCCGGGTCATCCCGGTGATCGCGTTGGCTCGGGCATAACCCCGCTCGGTCGATTGTTCCGCCAGGCAGATACTTTCCGCGTCAAATAATTCTTGACCTACGGAGGATCGCCCGACCAACGGGCGGACTACCGTTGAACAACAGGGAGGACGTCATGCCAGCGGTCACCGTTTCCGATATCACTGTGCTGCCGCGCCTGGCCACGCCGGACCCGGTGGCGGCGCGCCCGCGGCCGGTTCGCACGGTCACCACGGCACCGAGCGGCTTCGAGGGCGAAGGGTTCCCGGTGCGCCGGGCGTTCGCCGGTGTCGATCTCGCCGACCTCGACCCGTTCGTACACATGGACCAGATGGGCGAGGTGGAGTACGCCCCCGGCGAGCCGAAGGGCACGGCGTGGCATCCACACCGTGGGTTCGAGACGGTGACGTACATCATGGATGGCACGTTCGTCCACCAGGACTCCAACGGTGGCGGCGGGGTGATCACCAACGGCGACACCCAGTGGATGACGGCCGGCGGCGGCATCCTGCACATCGAGACCCCGCCCGAGGAGCTCGTCGTGAGCGGTGGACTCTTCCATGGAATCCAGCTCTGGGTGAACCTGCCCCGGGCACAGAAGATGGTCGCGCCGCGCTATCAGGACCTCCGCGCTAACGAATCGGCTTTGCTTGCCTCGGAGGACGGCGGCGTCCTGCTTCGGGTGATCGCTGGCGACATCGCAGGTCACGCTGGTCCTGGGTCGACGTACACGCCGATCACCCTGATCCACGCGACGCTGAGCCCAGGCGCCCAGCTCACCATGCCGTGGCGGTCCGACTTCAACGCGCTGGCGTACGGCCTGGCCGGGCGCGGTTCGGTCGGCCCGAACGGCCGCCCGTTCCAGATGGGTCAGCTCGCCGTGTTCGGCACAGGTGACACGATCACCATCACGGCCGACAAGCAGCAGGAAAGCCGGTCTCCGAACCTGGACGTGCTGCTGCTCGGCGGCCGCCCGATCCGCGAGCCGGTCGCGTTCATGGGCCCGTTCGTGATGAACACCCGCGCCGAGTTGATCACCGCATTCGACGACTTCCAGTCCGGCCGGCTGGGCAGCGTCCCGGCCGTACACAACACGCCGACGCACATCGTGGAGACGCGCCAGGACGAGGCCGGTTCGTCCGCGTCGTAACCGCCACAGCCGCGCCGAGCACGAAGGCCGGCCCACAACCGTGGGCCGGCCTTCGTGTCTTGATGCGGCGCACCGATCAGTTGATCGGCACCGTGGTCTGAACGGTCGCCTCGTCGACGTCGGATGTTCGCAGCGTGAACGCGAACGTCCACCGACCGGGCACGGTCAGATTGATCTCGCCGGTCGCGTGCGAATCGGTGATCGGGGTGACGCCGGCCGGGATCGGGCCTAGGTTCTGCGACGGCAACGTCGCCGTCACCTTCCACTCGTCGATCTTGATCGGTACGCCCTGCAGATTCGACGCATACATGTGGATCTCCGTGTTGCCGCCCGACTGCGAGAAGTCGACCTGCAGCGAGTAGATCGGGCTGTTCAACGTGACGAGCCCCTGCGATGCCGCATCGAGGTTGGCGTTGGCATCGGCGGCCCGACCGGGTGACGACTGCACGAGGATGGCCGTCGCTACGAGAACCGCGACCGCGACCGCGATCTCGATCAGAACCGATCGGCGCAGCCGGCGCAGGATGCCGGCGTCGAGGCGCCGGCTCGGCGCGACCTCGGCGGACTCGTCGTCGGCGTCATCGCCGGCGTCATCGGCCTCGTCATTGCCATCGTCATCCATCTCGTCATAGGCATGGTCGAGATCGGCGTCGTCTTCGTATTCGTCCTCCTCGTCGTGGCCGCTTCCTTGCTCGTCGCCCTCTCCGGACATTGGGCCGGCGCCGCCACCTGAACCAGCGCCGTCGTGGCGGATGCCGGCGTGCACGCCGCGGTACCCGCCGATAAGGGCGCCAACGCTCGCCGGGACCTGAGCTTCCTCGGCCGCTTCATCGGTCCCCGCGGCGTCCGCGCCGGCGTCGGCCAGCAATGCCGCCGGTACGCCCGCATGCCGCTGGACCAGGAGGCGGGCGGCCTGAGCGAACGCGAGAATCACCGCCAGCAGCAGCACCTTCGCGATGACCAGTTGCCCGTACGTGGTGTGCAGCAGCGCGTGAACGGTGCCGATCTCGATCAACGCCTGCGCCGTGCCGGACAGCACCAGCACGGTGACGGCGAGCATGGCCCAGTTCGACCACACCGGGAGGATCGCGCTGAGTTCGCGGACATTCGCCCGGCGCAGGAGGAACGCCGCGAGCATGACCAGGCCGCCGATCCAGATGCCCACGCTCGCCAGGTGCGCGATGTCGGCGACCGTGGTGAGCGGCGCGACATCCGAGGCGCCCGGATGGCCGGCGAGCGCCCACGTACCGACACCGACCGCGCCGAGCACCGCCAGCAGAATGTGCTCCGTCTTCGTACCCTTGCCGGCCAGCACCGGCCTTAGCAGGAAGCCCATGATCACCAAGAGCGCCAGCCGGACCAGATATGCCTGCCCGAGGTGCGAGTCGAAAACGTCGGACAGATCGGCACCCGTGACCGACGTGAGACTTCCCCCGCTGTCGTACGGAGCCTGGAGGTAGAGGCCGGCGATCGTGGCGATCGCGATGAGGCCGAGCCCGCCGTACACGATCCGGATCGGCTGGCGGCGGTCGAGCCGCCGCGGCCACAGCGCGATCAGCACCATCGCCGGACCGAGCACGAGAATCAAGCCGACGAAGCCGACGAATTGCATGACCGAGACACCGGTCGCGACGATCTTGCTGGTCTCGCCGCCGTTGACCGGCTTTGGTGCACCACCCGGCGATGGGGCACCGACCGAGTACGTGAACCCGCCGCCGACCGGGTGGCTGTCCGCCGAGATCACCCGGTAGCTGACCAGATAGGTCCCACCCGGCACGTTCGTACGCACCGGGATATGCATGTCGTCGCCCTGCACCCGCGGATTGCCGGAGTCGATGCGCTTGCCGTCCGGAGCGATCACCGTGATGCGCGTCGGCACGGGCTGAACGACCTCGGAGAAGGTGATCACGATTTCGCTCGGCGCGGTCGTCACGATCGAGCCTTGCGCCGGGCTGGTCCGCACGAGTGCCGCGTGTGCCTGGGCGGCACCGGCCGGGAACGCGAACAGGCCGAAAAGCCCAACGACGACGCCGACGAACAGAGCCGCAATGCGCGCCCTTCGGGACCGCTGCGGCCGCTGCTGCCGTCGCGGCGGTCGCGGCCGGGCCGACGGATCCGACGCGACGGCGTCCGGCTCGCCCGCCAACGGCACACTCATGACGACCATACTGGCCGATCGTTCGCACACTGACCACACGCGGGCACCCCTCGCGCTGATGGGAGGCTGAGACGAAGCGCGAGCGAATCGGCCCTCGAGAGTCTGGCCGTCGCGCACGGCCCATCCTCGCGAAGCGCCCAGATGCTACGAAATTGTCCCGTACGCTCCATGTCGAGCCCACTCAGCCAGGACGTGAGGCGCGACTTGACTCTCGACAGCACGGGGACCCGAACATGAGCGGATCGTCGACCACGAGCGGCGGCGGGACGGCGGGCCGCGACGGTATGGCCGGCGGCACTCCCAACGGCGGCCAGAAACGCGACGGGTCCGCGAGCGGCCGCAGCGACCAGGGCGCGACACAGGGGAGCACCGCTGTCGCCGACCGATATGGGCCAACCGCCGATCCGCACTTGTCCAACGATGCGACGTCCGAGCGCCCCCGGCGATGGAATCGCAAACAACGCCGCAAGGCCGCGATGGCCGCCGACTCCCCGGCCCGCCGTGCCCGCCGCGAGGCGTGGGAGCAGGATCGCCGGATCCAGCGCAAACACACTGCCATCCTGGTCTGCGGCCTGCTGGCCGTCTTCCTCGTCATCGGAGGGCTCATCACGTTCGGCGTTTACCAAGTCAAGAAGGCTCCGCCGTTGCCCGTGCCCGCCACCGTGTCCACCCATACGGACGGTCTGGTCGCCGGCGGTGCCGGTCCGGTGACGGTCGACGTCTACGCCGACTACGAGTGCCGCGGCTGCAAGACCTTCCAGTCCACCGCATTCGCGACGCTCACCTCGATGGTCGCGAAGAACCAGATCACGCTCGTTTATCACCCGGTCGCCATGCTCGACGAGCTGACCAAGACGCAGTATTCGACCCGGGCGGCCGACTCCGCCGCATGCGCCGCCGACGCGGGCGCCTTCCTGCCGTACACGCAGGCGCTGTTCGCCAATCAGCCCAAGGCGCACAGCGCCGGGCTCTCCGACGACGCTATGGTCCAGCTCGCCGGTCGTGTTGGCATCATCGACCCGAAGTTCGCACAGTGCGTGCGCGCGCAGAAATATCGGGGTTGGATCGCCCACGAGACGAGACTCGCCGCGGCCCACCCGGTCGCGGGAGCACCGAACGTGCTCGTCAACGGCGAACCGATCACGGCCTACGGCCAGACGCCGACCGCCGACGAACTCACCACCTCGGTTGCGACCGCGCTGGCCGCCGCGTCGGCGAAGGCGACGAAGTGAGCGCCGCCGACCCGTTCCAGGCTGATCGGTAGGCTCGACACATGACGGACAACGCCCGGCTTGCCCCCGGCGACACGGCACCCGACTTCACCCTGCCGACCAACGACGGCTCCGACCTGACCTTGTCCAGCCTGCGGGGCAAGAAGGTCATCCTCTACGCGTACCCGGCCGCGATGACGCCCGGCTGCACCAAGCAGGCGTGTGACTTCCGGGACTCGCTCGCCTCCCTGAAGGGCGCCGGCTACCAGGTCATCGGCATCTCGCCGGACAAGCCGGCCAAGCTGGCGCAGTTCGTCGAACGGGACGCCATCACATTCCCGCTCGTCAGCAATCCGGACAAAGATGTCCTCGAAGCTTACGGCGCGTACGGCGAGAAGCAGCTCTACGGCAAGACCGTCACCGGCGTGATCCGATCGACGTTCGTGATCGACGAGGACGGCAAAATCGAGCACGCCTTCTACAACGTCAAGGCCACGGGCCACGTCGCGAAGCTCCGTCGCGACCTTGGACTCGACCAGGACGCCGCCTGACTGGGCCGCGGCCAGCCACCGTGGCGGCGCTCGTAGGGCCGGTGAGAGTCGAACTCACACTGTCACGGACCTAAACCGTGTGCCTCTGCCATTGGGCTACGGCCCCTCGCCTGCGTGCACAGAATAGCCGGCGGGCTACGTCACGATGTGGCCGGAGCGGCGGAGGCGGTGGGGGTGGCCAGATCGACGGCCATGTTCCGGTCGCGGCGTGGTGGCGACCGAGATCTTGGGGTTCTCCACGTTTCGTCCGACGATATAACGTGGATAGCCCCAAGATCCGTGAGCGACACTGGACTGCCGCTCACTCGACGTGCGAGGTGAGGCGATGAAGTATCTGCTGATGATCTACGGCAACGAGGAGAAGTGGGCCGCGATTCCACCGGATGAGTTTGCCGCCGGCATCGCGAAGCAGGACGCGTTCAACAGCAAGTACGCCGCGACCGGTGAGCTACTCGGGGCGTACGGACTGGGCACGGCCGCGACGGCGAAGTTGGTCCGCCGTACGGACGGCATGCCGGCCGTGACCGATGGCCCGTACCTCGAGGCCAAGGAACACTTCGCAAGCTTCTACCTGCTGGACTGTGCGAGCGAGACGCGGGCCGCCGAGATCGCCGCCGACATGCCGTGGGCCGATGAGTCTCCGGTCGAGCTCTGGCCCGTCCCCCACGAGTCCCCGATCAACCGCCGAGGTAGCCGGCCGACGTAAAGGCCAACGCAAAGCGCTCAGAACGAGAACGACGGCTCCTCGGGAGCAAGACCACGCTCGACATCGACGCCGAGTCCGCGCAGATCCGACACCATGTCGGGATACCCGCGATCGATGTGGTGCACATGGCTGATCTCGGTCACACCGTCCGCGCACAGCGCCGCGATGACGAGCCCGGCACCGGCCCGGATGTCCGTGGCCCGCACCGGCGCCGACGAGAGCCGCGCCCGCCCGCGTACGGCGGCGTGATGGCCGTTCACCCGGATGTCCGCTCCGAGCCGGACGAGCTCATTGATGAACATAAACCGGCCGTCGTAGATGTTCTCGGTGACAAGCGACGTGCCCTCACTGACGGCGGCCAGGCCGATCGCCAGCGGCAGGAGGTCGGTTGCGAATCCTGGGTACGGCAGGGTCGACGTGTCCACCGCGATCGGCCGGCGATCCATCCGTACCCGGAACGCGTCCGGTTCGGTCATCACCTCGCCCCCCGCCGACAGCACCTTGTCCAGCGCCAACTCCAGGTAGTCCGGGTTTATCCCGCGTACGGTGACCTCGCCCCGGGTCATCGCCGCGCCGAATGCCCAGGTGCCGGCCACGATCCGGTCGCCGACGGTCCGGTGACGCACCGGCTGCAGTTCGTCGACGCCCTCCACGATCAGCGTGGACGTGCCGGCGCCGTCGATCCGCGCACCCATCTCGGTGAGCATGTGGCAGATGTCGACGATCTCCGGTTCGCGCGCGGCGTTGTCGATCTGGGTGATCCCCTGGGCGAGGACCGCCGCCATCAGGATGTTCTCGGTGGCGCCGACGCTGGGGAAGTCGAGCCAGATCTCCGCACCCTTGAGGCCGTACGGTGCCGTTGCGTTGACGAACCCATGTTCACTGGTGACGTCGGCGCCGAGTCGGGCCAGCCCGGAGACGTGCATGTCGAGGCCGCGGGATCCGATCGAGTCGCCTCCCGGATGGGCGACGCTGACCGTGCCGCAGCGCGCCAGCAACGGCCCGAGGACGCTGATCGACGCGCGGAGGCGGCGTACGAGGTCGTAGTCGGCCTCGTGGCCGGGCTGCTCTGGAACGTCGATGGTGACCTCGCCGGAGTGCCCGATGCCGGGCGCGGTCCCGTGCTCGGCGATTGCGCCACCGAACGTCACGTCGCAGCCGAGCCGGCGCAGCACTTCGGCCATGATCAAAACGTCGGTGATCCGCGGTACGTTTTCGATCACCGTACGGCCCGGTGCCAGCAACGCGACGGCCATGAGCTTCAGTGCGGAGTTCTTGGCCCCGCCGACGGTGACTTCGCCCGCGAGTCGCGACCCGCCCGGCACCCGGATGACATCCACGGCGGACATGTTAGGCGAGACGGGCACGGTTGCCGACCGGAGCAGTCCACGGGACCGTACGCTCACAGCCATGGCTGTCCACCTCACGCGTATCTACACGAAAACCGGCGATGCCGGCACGACCGGGCTCAGCGACGGATCACGGGTCGCCAAGACCGACCCGCGCATCGCTGCTTATGCGGACACCGACGAGTGCAATGCCTCGATTGGCGTTGCGCTCGCTCTGGGGCGCCTGCCTAACGACGTGACCTCCGTGCTGACCATCGTCCAGAACGATCTCTTCGATGTTGGTGCTGACCTTGCGACGCCGATCATTCCGGATCCGAAGTGGCCGCCGCTGCGGATCACCGAAGATTACATCGAGCGGGTGGAAGCGTGGTGCGATGAATTCAATGCCGACCTCGCAAAGCTGAATTCGTTTATCCTCCCGGGCGGCACGCCCGGCGCCGCATTACTCCACGTCGCCCGGACGGTTGCGCGGCGTGCCGAACGCAGCGGATGGGCTTTGGTCGAGCACGACGCCGACCACGTGAACCCGCTGGCCGTGAAATACCTCAATCGCCTGTCGGACTTGCTGTTCATCCTGTGCCGCGTGGCCAATCCCGGTGGCGACGTGCTCTGGAAGCCCGGCGGCGAGCGAACGGACGATCGCGAGTGACCCACGGTGAGTGAACTCACGGTGACCGATACCACCGAAGCGACGCAGGGGGCCACTCCGACCGGTCTTCATCATGTCGAGCTCTGGGTGCCCGATCTGGCCGGCGCGCTCCCGGGTTGGCGCTGGTTGCTCGAAACGATGGGGTGGACGCCGTTCCAGGATTGGGATGCCGGCCGGTCGTGGCGCCTCGGCGGTGTCTACCTGGTGATCGAGCAGTCGCCGGCGATGACCGCGGAATCGCACGAGCGATGCCACCCGGGCCTCAACCATCTGGCGTTTCATGCCGGCGACCGTGGCGACGTCGATGCGCTCGTCGCGGCCGCTCCACGCAACGGCTGGGAGCTGCTGTTCGCCGACCGGCATCCGTACGCGGGCGGGCCGGACCACTACGCGGCGTACCTCTCGGATCCGTACGGCTTCGAGGTCGAGCTCGTCGCACGCTCCGGCTGAGCGCCGGCCGGCGGAACCTTCTCAGCGGGCGGCGAAACGTGACGAGGCCGCCCCGGGCGGGGCGGCCTCGAGCCACGACATGAACCCGGTGACGGTCGTCTCGGCCATCGCGATCTCTACCAGTTCGCGCTCATTGCGGCAGCTCAGGACGACAGTCTGCCCGGGCAGCGAGCGTTGCTCGGCACCGTCCGGGCGGCGGCGCTGCTCCACGACGAACGATCGGCGCTTGAATATCCGGCGCGGCCGCGGGGCGAAGCTGAAGACGCGATACCAATGCAGTTCGTCGCCGACGAATCGGGCGATCCCCGGCGACCAGCCGCGGCCATCGACATAGCTGGACAGCCGGAGGCTCACCTCGATCGTGCCGCCGCGAGAGATGAACTGTCGCCGGACGAACAGCAGGATCAGGACGAGGGGCACGGCGATGATCACGATGGCGATCCACCAGACGATCTCCATCGACGCCGCCGCCCGCGCTACTTAGTTGGTCCCGGATTCGGCGGGTTCGCAGCTCTCGGCGAGAATCGTGACGCCAGCCTCGGTCACCGACAGGAATCCGCCGGAGACGACATAGGACAACGTACGTTCCTCGTCGATCTTGAGCCGAACATCGCCGGGCTCGGCGAGCTGGCCGAGCAGCGGTGCGTGGTGAGCGAGGATGCCCAGCTCACCTTCGGTCGTCCGGGCGCTGACCATCTCCACCTCCCCCGACCAGACTTCTTCCTCGACAGCTACCAGTTCGACATGCAGTTGTGTTGCCATGCTTGGCTCTCCTCGCAGCTGTGTGTGAGCCACTGTAATAGTTGCCGTGACAACCGTCGCGGTCGGGGGCCAGGCGCAGCGCCCGGCCCCCGACCGCGGGCGCCACCTTATCTGTGTGTCAGGAGTTCTTCTCGAGTTCGTGCGCGTTGCGCTCCAGGTCCTCGAGACCACCGCACATGAAGAACGCCTGCTCCGGGTAGGTGTCGAACTCGCCCTCGGAGATCTTCTTGAACGCCTCGATGGTTTCCTTGATCGGAACGGTCGAGCCGTCGATGCCGGTGAACTGCTTGGCCGCGTAGGTGTTCTGCGATAGGAACCGCTCGATGCGCCGCGCCCGCGCCACCGTGACCTTGTCTTCCTCGGACAGCTCGTCCATACCGAGGATCGCGATGATGTCCTGCAGGTCAGCGTACTTCTGCAGGATCCGCTTGACCTCGGAGGCGACGGCGTAGTGCTCGGCCCCGACGAACTGCGGCGACAGGATGTTCGAGCTCGACGCCAGCGGGTCCACGGCCGGGAAGATGCCCTTGTCGGAGATCTTCCGGTCAAGGTTGGTCGTCGCGTCCAGGTGAGCGAACGTCGTCGCCGGTGCCGGGTCGGTGTAGTCGTCGGCTGGCACGTAGATCGCCTGCATGGACGTGATGGCCTGGCCTCGGACGGACGTGATCCGCTCCTGCATCTCACCCATCTCGTCGGCGAGGTTCGGCTGGTAACCGACGGCACTCGGCATGCGGCCGAGCAGCGTGGACACCTCGGAACCGGCCTGCGTGAAGCGGAAGATGTTGTCGATGAACAGCAGCACCTCCTGGTGCTGGACATCGCGGAAGTACTCCGCCATGGTCAGCGCGGAAAGGGCCACGCGCAGGCGCGTGCCCGGCGGCTCGTCCATCTGGCCGTAGACGAGGGCGGTGTCACCGAACACGCCGCTCTCGGTCATCTCGTGGATGAGGTCGTTGCCCTCACGGGTCCGCTCGCCGACGCCGGCGAAGACCGACGTACCGCCGAAGTTACGCGCGACACGGATGATCATCTCCTGGATGAGCACCGTCTTGCCGACGCCCGCACCGCCGAACAGGCCGATCTTGCCGCCCTTGACGTACGGAGCGAGCAGGTCGAGCACCTTGACGCCGGTCTCCAGCATCTCGGTCTTCGGCTCGAGGTCGGCGAACGCGGGCGGCTTGCGGTGGATCGGCCAGCGCTCCTTGATCTCGAGCCGCTCGCCTTCCTTCAGGTTCAGGACTTCGCCGATGACGTTGAAGACGTGGCCCTTGGTGCCGTCGCCGACCGGCACCGAGATCGACTCTCCGGTGTCGGTGACGGTAGCGCCGCGGACGAGGCCGTCCGTCTGCTGCATCGAGATCGCGCGCACGACGTTGTCGCCGATGTGCTGGGCGACCTCCATCGTGATCGTCTTCGTTCCGGCGCTCAGGGTCACGTCGACCTGGAGCGCGTTGTAGATATCCGGCATCGCGTCGCGCGGGAACTCGACGTCGACGACCGGGCCGATGACCCGGACGACGCGGCCCACACCCGTCGTGCTCTCTGGCGTTTCCACTGTCGCAGCAGTCATCACAACTCACTTCCCGATGCCGAGAGCGCATTCGCGCCGCCGACGATTTCGCTGATTTCCTGGGTGATTGCGGCCTGGCGGGCGGAGTTCATCTCCCGCGTCAATCGCGTGATCATGTCGTCCGCGTTGTCCGTGGCGCTCTTCATCGCCCGCCGCCGCGACGCCGACTCGCTCGCGGCCGAGTCCAGCAGCGCCGAATAGATGCGCGTGTTGATGTACTTCGGCAGCAGCGCGTCGAGCAGCGCTTCCGGGTCGGGTTCGAACTCGTACGCCGGCAGCAGGCTGGGGTCGGTCTGCTCTTGCTCCTCGATCTCCATCGGAGCGAGCAGTCGAGCTTCCGGCGCCTGTGACATCAGCGACCGGAACGCGGTCGAGACGATGTGCAACTCGTCCACGCCGATGCAGTCCGTCGGCGCCGGCGTGTCCGTCCTCATCGTCCGCACCGGCGACGAAAGCCTGGATCAGTGCCGTGCCAACCTCGCGCGCGTTCTCGAAGCCAGGCTGCTCCGAGAATCCGGTCCAGCTCCGCTCGATCGGCCGATTGCGGAACCGGTAGTACGCGACGCCCTTGCGCCCGATGACGTACAACACGGCCTGCTTGCCCTCGTCGCGCAGGCGCGAGATGAGCTGCTCGGCAGTCTTGATCGCATTTGCGTTGTAGCCGCCGCACAGACCGCGGTCGCTCGTGATCAGCAGCACGCCGGCCCGGGTGACGCTCGGGCGCGGCGCGAGCAGCGGGTGGTCGATGTTCGCGGTTGACGCCAGGGCCGTGAGCACACCGGTGATCGCGCGGGCGTACGGCTGCGAAGCGGCCACACGCTCCTGTGCCTTGGCGATGCGGCTCGTCGCGACGAGCTCCATCGCCTTGGTGATCTTCTTCGTCGAGGCGGTGGTCCTGATCCGCCGGCGAAGGACTCGAACTTGGCCTGCCATGGCTGACCTCGCCTACTGCTGCTTCGGCGGGACGTAACGGGTGACCTTTTCGGTCCCCTCGACGCCCTCGCCCATCGCATCGGCCGGCTTCTCGTGGACCTTGACGCCACCGTCCGACGCAAGGAACCCCTGCTTGAACTCCGTCGATCGCCTGGTCGAGCGCGGCGATGATGTCGTCGTCCCACGTGCCGCCCGCGATCGACTCGAGCGTCGATGCATTGCTGTGCCGCAGGCTCGACAGGAACTCGGCCTCGAAGCGCTGCACGTCGGCGACCGGCACGTCGTCGAGCTTGCCGGCCGTACCGGCCCAAATGGCGACCGTCTCTTCCTGCGGCGGCACCGGCGAATAGTTCGTCTGCTTGAGCAGCTCGACGAGGCGGCCACCGCGATCGAGCTGTGCGCGCGACGCCCGGTCGAGGTCGGAGGCGAACGCGGAGAACGCCTCCAGCTCGCGGAACTGCGCCAGGTCCAGGCGGAGGCGGCCGGCGACCTTCCTCATCGGGTTCGGCTGTGCGGCGCCACCGACGCGCGAAACCGAGGTGCCGACGTTGACCGCCGGACGCACACCGGAGTTGAACAGGTCCGCCTCAAGGAAGATCTGGCCGTCGGTGATCGAGATGACGTTGGTCGGGATGAAGGCGGAGATGTCGCCGGCCTTCGTCTCGATGATCGGCAGGCCGGTCATCGAGCCGCCACCGAGCTCGTCGGAGAGCTTCGCGCACCGCTCGAGCAAGCGGGAGTGCAGGTAGAAGACGTCGCCCGGGTAGGCCTCGCGACCCGGCGGCCGGCGCAGCAGCAACGACACGGCACGGTACGCCTCGGCCTGCTTCGACAGGTCGTCGAAGACGATCAGCACGTGCTTGCCGGCGTACATCCAGTGCTGACCGATGGCCGAGCCGGTGTACGGCGCGAGGTACTTGAAGCCGGCCGGGTCCGATGCGGGGGACGTGACGATGGTCGTGTACTCCATCGCTCCGGCCTCTTCGAGTACGCCGCGCACCGACGCCACGGTCGTCGCCTTTTGCCCGATCGCCACGTAGATGCAGCGCACCTGCTTGGTCGGGTCGCCCGATCGCCAGTTGTCGAGCTGGTTCAGGATCGTGTCGATCGCGACGGTCGTCTTGCCGGTCTTGCGGTCGCCGATGATCAGCTCGCGCTGACCACGGCCGATCGGCGTCATCGAGTCGATGGCCTTGATGCCGGTCAGCATCGGCTCGTACACGCTCCGGCGGACCATGACGTTCGGCGCCTGGATCTCCAGCTCGCGGTATCCCTCGGCAACGATCTCACCGCGATCGTCCATCGGGTTGCCCAGCGGGTCGACGACCCGGCCGAGGAACGCGTCGCCGACCGGCACCGAGAGCACCCGGCCGGTGCGCTTGACCTGCTGGCCCTCTTCGATTCCCTCGAACGAGCCCAGCACGACGACACCGATCTCGCGGATGTCGAGGTTCAGCGCGACACCCAGCGTGCCGTCTTCGAACTCGAGCAACTCGTTGGCCATCGTCGACGGCAGGCCCTCGACGCGGGCGATGCCGTCGCCGGCCTCGGTGACGGTTCCGACCTCTTCACGCGTCGTCTCGGGGGTGTACGACGACACGTAACGCTCCAGCGCACCCCGGATGTCGTCCGAGGAGATGGTCAGCTCGGCCATCTTGTCCTTCCTTATGGTTTCGGGCTCTGGAGAAGGTCGCCAGACCTACGAGCCGGGTGTGCGTTTGCAGATATATGAGAGCGACTGGGCCGGAACTCGATCTCAACCTCAGCGTGAGGTCAAGACCTGTCGAGCGATGGCCAGGCGCCGCGAAATCGTTCCGTCATAGAGATCACTGCCGACCTGGACGCGGGCACCGCCGAGGACCGACGGATCCACGCTGACCTTGACCGACATCTGTCGACCGTACATGCGTCCGAGACGCTCGCCGAGCTCCTGCTCCTCGGAATCGGACAGAGGCTTCGCCACTGTGACGTACGCGACCTGCATCTGACGGCGTTCGGCCGAGAGCTCGACGAGACGGGTCAGTGACCCGATCAACGTCCGGCCACCGAACCCCGCCACGGCCAAATGCGCGAGGCGGATGGTGACCGGCCGCGCCTTGCCCTCGAGAAGCGAATCGACCAATGTGTCACGCCGTGCCGCGTCGACGGTCAAGTCGCCCAGAATCGCGGCGAGCTCCGGGGAGCCATCGACGACCTGCCCGAATCGGAACAGCTCGTCCTCGACCTCGCTGAGATCGCCGGCCCGCTCCGCGCTCGCGAGCAGCGCCTCGATGCCGAGCAGCTCGACGCCGTCGAGCATCTCGTGGGCGCTCGACCAGCGACCGCCCGCGACCAGCTTGAGCACGTCGCGCGTCTCGGCGCTAACCGAGCGACCCACGACGTCATCAAGGAGCTGGGCCCGGTCCCCGCCCGAGCGCGCCGGATCGGCGATCGCGCGGCGCAGCCGCGGCTCCCGACCAAGCAGGCCGGCTACCGACAGCAACTCGTCGCCGATCGCCAGCAACGCATCGGCCCGATCGCCGTGGGCGATCGCGTCGAGCTTCTGGGCCGCCGGCGCGTACGCCTCGCGGCTCGCGGCACGCATCAGCTCGACACCCCGGTGCTGGACACCTCGGTGTCCGAGAGACCCGAGCCCGAGGCCTCGAGGTCGGCCAGGAACCGGTCCACCGTCGCCTTGCTGCGCGCTTCGTCGCTGAGTGACTCACCGACAATCCGCGTCGCCAAGTCCACCGCCAACGTACCGACCTCGGCGCGCAGCTCGCGGACGATGGTGCGCCGCTGGTTGGCCAGCTGCTCCTCGCCCCGGGCCACGATGTCGGGCCGATTCCTCGGTCGCCTGCGCCCGCATGTCGTCGCCGATGCGCTGCGCGTCGGCGCGTGCGCTGTCGCGGATCACCGCGGCCTGCGTCCGAGCCTCGGTCAGCGCACGCTGATATTCGGCCTGTGCCTCGGCCAGCTTCGTCCGAGCCTCTTCGGCGTCGTCGAGCTGCTTCCGGATGATCTCTTGGCGGTCGTGCATCGCCTTCTGCACCGGAGGGAGGACGTAGCGCCCAAGGAGGCCCAGGATGAGCAGGAAGGCGACGAGTTCCGCGATGAACGTGGCGTTGGGCACCAGGAAGTTGCCCGCCGCCGTCACGGTCTCGTGCTGTGCCATGCGGCTCCTCCTTACTTGGCGAGAACGAAGACGAACAACGCCATGAAGGCGAGGTTGATGAAGTACATCGCCTCGACCAGACCGACGGTCAGGAAGAAGATGCTGAACAGCCGGCTCTGTGCCTCGGGCTGACGGGCAACGCCGGCAATCGTCGCGCTACCGGCAAGTCCGTCACCGACGGCCGCACCGATGGCACCGCCGCCGAGTGCGAGACCGCCGCCGATGAACGCTCCGGCGATCTGAACGGCGTGGGCGTCTACAGCAGCCATTTCACTCCTCTATTCGCTGTATGTTGCTTGGTCATTCGTTGGTGTTGCCTGGGGGTTGGTGCCATACCACGTGTGGTGCATTTATATGTGTGAAACAACTATGGCCTATGGCCACGTCGGCGGCGGTCGCAGGACCGTCGCCAGCTCAGTGCCCCGACCGTTCGGCCGGTGCCACCGAGCCGAAGTAGAGCACGGTCAACAGCGCGAAGATGAAGGCCTGGATCAGGCCGATGAACAGGTCGAAGGTCTTCCAGATGATATTGGGAGCCCACAGGATGTACGCGGGGAACAGGGCGATCAGGGACACCATGATCACGCCGGAGAAGATGTTGCCGAAGAGTCGGAGAGACAGCGTGATCGGCCGGGCGATCTCCTCGATCAGGTTGATCGGGAACAGCCACCAGTACGGCTGGGCGAGATGCCGGTAGTAGCCCCGGAAGCCCTTCTTGCGTACGCCGGTCGAGTGCATGCCAGACGATGACGAGCAGCGCGAGCGCGTACGCCAGGTTGACGTCGGACGCCGGCGGCGGCACGTATTCCGGGTGGTGGCCGGTCGGGATTAGCGCGAGCCAGTTGGCGATGAGGATGAAGAAGAACAGCGTCATCGCGAGCGGCACGACGAAAGGCGCCGTCCTGATGCCGAGCGTGCTCTCGACCTGCTTCTCCACCGGTGTCGGTGACCGTCTCGAAGAGGAGTTGGCCCCGCTTGGGCACGCCCGACGTAGCGCCTCGACGCATCCAGAAGCCGAGGCCGATCAGGATCGCGCCGGCGATGAGCGTGCCGAGAATCGTGTCGACGTTCAACGTCAGACCGAAGACGTGCCAGGTGATGTGTTGGCCGATTTCGATGGTGCCGACGGCAACCGGCTGGCTCGTCATTGCTGCTTCAACTGCTTGAACGTGGTGACCGAGGCACCGCCGAGCATCAGCATCTGGAAGACCGCCACGCCGGCGAGCACGCCGACGCCATCCGGGCGGACCAGCAGCAGACAGCCGAGCGCGACCAACGTGATGATCGCGAGCCGGCCCAGCACGTTTCGGGTGAATCGGCCCTTCTTGTTGCCGGCCTCACTGTTCGCGTACGTGACGACCGACCGCTGCACGAGCCAGGTGTTTCCGGCGCCGAGCGCCAGTCCAAGGATGAGGAAGGCGCCCATGGCGACGTGCCCCACGAGCCCGAGCACGATGAGGCCCAGGACACCCAGACCGGCGGACATGATCACCGACCGGCGCAGGTTCGCGACCGCGGCGCGGGGTGTGACGGTCTCTAACGCTTGCACGGCTGAACTCTCCACTCAGTCTCTATAAAATTTGTGGAACTCGACGTAGGCGTAACGTCCGGCGGCGGCAATCCCCACCACCAGCCCCACCAGCGTGAAAATCGGAAGGGTGTGAGCGAACCTGTCGATCACCCAGCCGACGGCCAGCCCGGCGACCAGTAACAGCGCCAATGCGCCGCCCATCCCGAGGAGGCTGGGCCAGCCGGGAGCTTCGCGGGTCATGGTCGGCTACCGGGCTAACTGACCCACGGTGCCTGCGCGCTTGAATTCATCACTCGCAGCTCCTAGGTCAGAGGCATCGTTGCCGTCAGGGGCCGAAACCGCAGCGGGTGAGACGTCAACGCCACCCCCTACGGCTTCGCCGAAAAGTTATCACAGCGTCTAGACAGGCCTTCTCTAGACCCCAGTGGAGCCGGCCGGCACAAACCCTTGTCATACCGGTGGTGATCATGCTGTCGGGGTCGTGGTTTGGACATGTGTGCATTCGCATTTTCCGGCATATCGGGCCGTATTCGGCGTATTTGCCCGATATTGCGAGGGCCGAATGTCCGAGACGCCGGGATTGTTGACAACGCTCGGTCCGGGGTCGCCTACCGACTGCTAGATCGTGCTAACCGACGGCCACGTGATCGCCGGCGGACGAATGTGTCGAAAACAACAGCGCGACGAACGGCACCAGCGCCGCCTCGATCTCATCAGCGGTCCGCTCGAACCAGACGTCGCCGCGGCCCCACGGATCATCGAGGTCGTCCGTCGGCTTCGGATCGGACCCATCGCGTACGGTGTCGACGGCGGTGACCAGGGCGATTCCGCGCTCGTACACCGACGCTGGCCCGCCGTCGCTTCTCGGCAGGCCAGCCGGATCGATGTCGGCCAGGAGCCGGCCGAACTCGCCGAGCACAAACGCCCGATGCGACGCGTCCGGACGCAGGCCGCCGACCACCTCGAGGTGCTCGGCCGTCGCGGTCAGGATCAGGTCGGCCGTGTCGAGGTGGGCGCCGAGCAGCTTTCGAGCCCGGAAGCCCTCGTCGACTGCTCCACGGCGGCGCAGTTCTCGAGCGGCTGGCGGGTTCATCGGCTCGTTGACGTGCCATCCGCCGGTGCCCGCGCTCTCTGAGTGCACGTACGTGTCCGCGGCGTCGCCCACCCGTTCCCAGACGAGATGCGCGAGCATCCGTTCGGCCATCGGCGACCGGCAGATGTTGCCCAGGCAGACGGAGAGGACGACGAGTGGCGGTGCCGATTGCGCCTCGCGGCTGCCGCTACGCATCGGCGGTTTCAATTGCGCCTCGCGGCTGCCGCTACGCATCGGCGGTTTCAATTGCGCCTCGCGGCTGCCGCTACGCATCGGCGGTCACGACGCTCCGACGTCCAGCGTCCCGGGCGCCACCGTACGGAGTTTCTCCAGGCTGATCGCGCCGGCGCGCAACAGGCGCGGCACGTCGCCGGTGAGGTCGACGATCGTCGACGCGATCGACTCGGCGCACGGTCCGCCGTCCAGGTAAACCGAGACGGCGTACCCGAGTTGTTCACGCGCGTCGGTCGCGTTCATCGCCGGGGGTTGCCCATGCTTGTTCGCGCTCGTGACGGCCATCGGTCCGGTCTCTCGCAGCACCTCGAGGGCGATCGGGTGCAGCGGCATGCGCAGGCCGACCGTGCCGTTGGTGTCGCCAAGATCCCATTGCAGGCTCGGCGCGTGCTCGACAACCACCGTGAGGCCGCCGGGCCAGAACGCTTCGACCAGGTCGTGCGCGACCTGCGGCAGGTTGAAGACGAGACCGTCGACGGTTGACCGCGATCCGACGAGCACCGGGGGCGGCACGCCACGCCCGCGCCCCTTGGCGTTCTGCAGCGCCGTCACGGCCCAGTCCTTGAACGCGTCCGCGCCGACACCGTAAACGGTGTCCGTCGGCATCACCACGAGGTCGCCACGCTTCACCGCGTCGACGGCGGCCTGCACGCCGCGGTCACGCTCGGCGGCGCGCTTGCAGTCAAACAGCATCACGATCGTCAAGTCTGCCATTGCCGTGATCACCGCCTGACGCCCCGTCGCATGATCATTGCGCGGGGCCGCCGTTCTCGCCGCGACGGCGAGCGGTGGTAAAGCGCGGCCGGCCGGCGAGGTCCGCGTGGACGGCGATCTCCGCGAACGCGCCGGCGTCCGCGAACAGCCCGGCGACCGCGCGATCCTGCGACTCGTCGTGCTCGATGCCCACCCATCCGCCGGTACGGACAAGCGACACCGCACGCGACACGACCGGCCGGATCACCGCCAGCCCATCCGAGCCGCCGAACACGGCCTGGGCCGGATCGTGCTCGGCGACCTCGGCCGGCACCGGGGTGCCATCCGGCACGTACGGCGGGTTGCACAGCAAGAGATCCACGGCGCCGTCGAGGTCGCCGAGAACCGCCGGATCGGTCACGTCGCCGGCGACGACCTCGATCGGATGGTCGCCGGCCCCGATCCGCAGGGAGGCGTTGCGGCGCAACCACTCCAACGCCGCCGGGTCGCGCTCGACGGCGAGGACTCGCGCCCGCGGACGCGCGTGGGCGATGGCGAGCGCGATCGCGCCCGTGCCGCTGCAGAAGTCGACCGCAACCGGCGCGGACGGTAACGGGCGGTCCAGAGCCCACGCCACGAGCAGCTCGGTCTCCGGTCGGGGCACGAACGCGCCCGGGCCGACCGCCACGTCGATGCCACCGAACGCGACGGACCCTGTCAGGTGTTGCAGCGGTACGCGATCGGCGCGGGCCGCGACGAGATCGTCGAAGACGGCCCGTTGGGGACCCGTGAACGCGTCAATCAGGAGCAGAGCGCCGCGCGGGACGCCGAGGACGTGGGCGGCGAGCAGTTCGGCGTCGGTGCGCGGGGAGGCGACACCGGCGTCGGCGAGCGTACGGGCAGCGCGGGCAAGAGCGGGGCGGATGGACAACCGGTCGACGGTCACGCGTCTAGTGTCGCGCCGCACGATCGGACCGGTGGAGTGCTGGGTCAGCGTGCGGCGCGGCGGCTGTTGCGAGCGCCACTGGCTACGGCGCTGCGGAGCACGTCGGCCAACTCGGCCCGGGCGGCCGCTCGCTCGCGATCGGCGAGGACGGCCTGCCAGGCATTCTCACGAGCGCTCGGCCGATCGCCGAGCACGCGGTTGACCAAGCCGGAGGCAAACGTGATCATCACCCGCGGCGCCGCGGTGATGTCCAGCGTGCGTGTGGTGCCGGCATCGCTCACCGGTGTTGCAGCCATGACGGGCTCCCGAACAGGTCTTGAACTCTTCGACGTTGGACCAATAGTGCGAGTCGAGTGTTTCGCCATGATGTCACATCCGTCACGCACTGTAGAAATCGCCGTGACCTGCTGTGTTATCGGCGCGACAAATGGTCCTCGCCGGCCAACCGTGCCGCGCGATCGGCCTCTACCAGCGCATCGATGACGCCGTCGAGATCTCCGGCGAGTACGAGGTCGAGATTGTGTGCGGTGTAACCAATTCGGTGATCTGAGACACGATTCTGCGGAAAGTTGTACGTCCGGATGCGCTCCGAGCGGTCGACCGTCCGTACCTGGGCCTTCCGGGCATCGGACGCGGCGGCCGCGGCCTGCTCCTCGTAGAGGGCGGCGAGCTTGGCCCGCAGCAGTCGCATGGCGCGGTCCTTGTTTTGCAGCTGCGAGCGCTCGTTCTGGCACGAGACCACGATGCCGGTGGGCAGGTGCGTGATGCGTACGGCCGAGTCGGTCGTGTTGACGCTCTGGCCACCGGGCCCGGACGAGCGGAACACGTCGACGCGCAGGTCCTTCTCGTCGATCGACACCTCGGTGTCCTCCGACTCGGGCGTCACCAGCACCCCGACGGCCGACGTGTGGATCCGGCCCTGCGATTCGGTGGCCGGCACCCGCTGGACCCGATGCACGCCGCCCTCCCACTTGAGCCGCGACCAGACGCCGTACCCACCCTCGGGCAGGCCCTTGGTCTTGATCGCGATCGCGATGTCCTTGTATCCGCCGAGATCCGACTCCTGCGCGTCGAGCACCTCGGTCGTCCAGCCCCGCCGCTCCGCGTACCGCGTGTACATCCGGACCAGGTCGCCCGCGAACAATGCCGACTCCTCGCCGCCCTCGCCCGCCTTGACCTCCAGGATCAGATCCTTGGCGTCGTCCGGGTCCCGCGGTGCGAGCAGCTCGGCCAGGCGCTCCTCGATCGGCGGCAGCGCGTCGGCGAGCGCGTCGGCTTCGACCGCGAACGCCGGATCTTCGGCCGCGAGCTCGCGCGCCGCCGCCAGGTCGGCCCTGGCCTCGGCCAACTCGCCGGCGGTCTTGTGGATCGGCGTCAGCTCGGCGAAGCGGCGGCCGACCTTGCGCGCGGCGGCCTGGTCAGCGTGGATCGCCGGGTCGGCGAGTCGCGCCTCCAGCTCGGCGTATTCGGCCAGCAGCCCGGCGAGGCGGCCGCCTTCGGTTTCGGTGGTGCTCATGGCCCTGTGGTCCCGACTGTGGTGGTGATATCAAGATCAATGCATGCCGAAAGCGGCGCCCACCCGGCTTGTCGCCGGGCGAACGCCGCTCGAGTCGCTACTTGCCGGACTTGGCCTGGACCTTCGCGTACTTCTGCTGGAACTTCGCGACGCGCCCAGCGGTGTCGAGGACACGCTGCTTGCCGGTGTAGAACGGGTGGCACGCGCTGCAGGACTCGGCGTGGATCTGGCCGTTCTTGGCGGTGCTCCGAGTCTGGAAGGTGTTGCCGCAGGAGCAGGTCACCGTCGTGTCGACGTACTGCGGGTGAATGCCTTGCTTCATGAGTGTGGTCCTCTCCATGTGGTCGCCGGGTCGTCCCGCGCTGGGTGTAAACGCGCGGTATGAGTGACGGGAACCGGAACCGGACGCCGGGCCGGCGGTTGCCGGGCGGCGGAGCATGCCTTGCGGCACGCCGACAAGAACACGGATCGGGCGGATGACATTCCCGCCGCGACCCCTATCCGGCCATCAGTGTGCCATGCCGGCCGCTACCGTCGCGAATCGGACCACATCCGTGGTTCCGGGCGTCTCGAACCCGACAAACGGTCGTGTTTGGGTCAGAGGTCCGCGCGGCAACGGGCATGCGCCCGGCATTTGTACGGACCTTGGGCGGTCGCCGGCGGCGACGGGCACGCGCCCCGGCGCGCCGTAGGCGGGGTAGGCGGCGTCCGGGACAATGGTGCCCGGAGGTCATTGCCGGAGATGCCCACGCTCACGATCACTCGCGGCTTGCCCGCGTCCGGAAAGTCAACGTGGGCGCGCGAACAACTTCGTACGGTGGCCTTCCGCGCCGCCCGCATCAACCGGGACGATCTGCGCCGGACGATGCACGACGGCTTCAGCGGCGCCGGATGGGCCGAACGACAGGTCACCCTGGCCGAACACGCAGCGATCGCCGCGCTGCTCCGGTCCGGCGTCGACGTCATCTGCGACGACACGAATCTGCGATCCCGAGTGGTCCGCGACCTCGTGGATCTGGCCGCCGACTGTCACGCCGAATTCGTCGTGCAGGATTTCACCGACGTACCGGTGGAAGTGTGCGTCGAGCGCGACCGGCTCCGATCGCCCGACGATCGGGTCGGCGAGCAGGTCATCCGCGACATGTACCAGCGTTATCTCGCGGACCGACCAAGTCCGCTGCCGATCCCCCGCTCCACGCGGCACTCGGCCGGCGACCTCCGACGATGGCAGCTCACCGCGGATCTACCGGCCGCGGCCGGGATTACCGGAGGCGATCCTGGTCGATATCGACGGCACGGTCGCCTTGCTGGACGGCCGTGATCCGTGGGATATGCGGCGGGTCGGCGACGACCGGCCGAACTGGGCCGTCATCACCGCGGTCCGTGCCATGCACGCATTCGGGCACCAGATCGTCTACTGCACCGGCCGCACCGACAATGGCCGCGCCGCCACCGAGACCTGGCTGAAGCGTCATGTCGATGTGCCGTACGAGGCGTTGTTCATGCGGCGCACCGGCGATACCCGTCGAGACTCCGTGGTCAAGGCGGAAATCTTCGAACGCGAGATTCGGCACCGCTTTCAGATCACCGGCGTGTTCGACGACCGGGCCCAGGTAGTACGGATGTGGCGATCGCTCGGACTCACCGTGTTCCAGGTCGCCGACGGGGATTTCTAGACCTGGCTAGGGCGGAGCTCCGCACCCGGGCCACGGCGACCCCGGCCGCGCGCAGTACACGAAGACGGCGATGGGCCGCTCTCGGGGAGAGAGCGACCCATCAGCGTGCCGTGCGGCCTCGCGGCTGCGCTACGCGTCGGCGGTGTGTCGGTGCGGGCCTACTCGCCCGGCGTCGACTGCGCGATCTGCATCAGGAATTCGATGTTCGTCCGCGTCTTCTTCAGCCGGTCGAGCAGCAGTTCGATCGCCTGCTGCGAATCGAGCGCGTGCAGCACCTTGCGCAGCTTGAGCACGATCGCCAACTCGTCCGGAGCCAGCAGGATCTCTTCCTTACGCGTACTGGACGGATCGATGTCGATCGCCGGCCACACCCGCTTGTCGGCGATCTTCCGGTCGAGCTTGAGCTCGGCGTTGCCGGTGCCCTTGAACTCTTCGAAGATCACCGTGTCACCGGTCGAGCCGGTCTCCACCAGCGCCGTGGCGATGATGGTGAGCGAGCCGCCGTGCTCGATGTTGCGGGCCGCGCCGAGGAAGCGCTTCGGTGGGTAGAGCGCGGTCGAGTCGATACCACCGGACAGGATCCGGCCGGATGCGGGCGAAGCGTTGTTGTACGCACGCCCGAGCCGGGTGATCGAGTCCAGCAGGACCACGACGTCATGGCCGAGCTCGACCAGTCGCTTGGCCCGCTCGATCGACAACTCGGCGACCGTGGTGTGGTCGGACGGCGGACGGTCGAACGTGGACGCGATGACCTCGCCCTTCACCGACCGCTGCATGTCGGTGACCTCTTCTGGCCGCTCGTCGACGAGCACGACCATCAGATGGCATTCCGGGTTGTTGCGGGTGATCGCGTTGGCGATCGACTGCAACACCATCGTCTTGCCGGCCTTCGGCGGCGACACGATCAGGGCACGCTGGCCCTTGCCGATCGGCATCACCAGGTCGATGACCCGGGTGGTGAGGACGTTGGCCTCGGTCTCCAGACGCAGACGGTCCTGCGGATAGAGCGGCGTGAGCTTGTAGAACTCCGGCCGGCGACGCGACTCCTCGACGTCCATACCGTTGATCGAGTCGAGTCGGACCAGCGGGTTGTACTTGTCCCGGCGTCCGTCGCCACCCTCGCGTACGGTCCGGACGGCACCCGTGACGGCATCGCCGCGACGCAGTCCGTAACGCTTGATCTGGGCCATCGAGACGTAGACGTCGTTCGGGCCGGATAGGTAGCCGGACGTGCGCACGAAGGCGTAGTTGTCCAGCACGTCCACGATGCCGGCGACCGGGATCAGGACGTCGTCTTCGTTGACCTGCGGCTCGTTTCCGCCACCGCCACCGCCCTCGCCGCGGTCGCGGCCGCGACGGTTGCGCTCCCGGAACCGGCTGCGGCGGCTGCGGCGGTTCTCGTCGTCGTCGCCCTGGTCGTCGCCGCCACGCTGGTCGCGCGGGCCGCGATCGTTGTTGCCTTGGCGGTCGTTGTTGCGCTGATCGCCGCGTTCGTTGCGCTGGCCGCGCGACTGCTGCTCGCGATCGCCGCGCTGATCGCGGTTGTCCCGGGACAGGTTGTCGCGGTCGCCCCGCGAACTGTTGTCGCGGTTATCGCGGTTGTCGCGACCGTCGCGGTTATCCCGGCTGTCGCGCTCGCGGCCGTTCATCCGGTCGTTCCCGTTGTCGCCGGAACCCGCGGCCCGGTCGAGCGTATCGGTGGCCCGAGCGCTCGGCTCGGCGGCGCGTACGGCCGGTTCGTCGGCTCGTACCGTCGTCTGTGCAAACGGCTCGATGGTCGGCGTGACCGTGTCGGCGGTCCGGCCGTTAGCGTCACGGCCGTTAGCGTCACGGCCGTTAGCGTCACGGCCGTTAGCGTCACGGCCGTTAGCGTCACGGCCTTGGGCGTCGCGGCTGTTGCCGCGCACCTGTGCGCGCGGCGCACCCGTGCCCGAACTCGGCGCATCCACGGCACTCGACGAGTGCGGACCGTCGACAGCGGTGCTGCGAGGACCCGGCACGCGGCTGTCGCCGCCGTTGCGCTCCTGGATGGCGGCGATGAGCTCGCCCTTACGCATCCGTGCGGTGCCCGAGATGCCAAGCGATGTCGCCATGGCCTGTAGCTCCGGTAGCAGCATCGACGTCAGGCCGGTGCCCGTACGGCGACGGCGGGACGCACCCGCGGTCTCCTCCGGCGCCGTGACGTTAGAAACGTCCGACGTCACGTCGGTGGTGTCGCTCAATGGATTCCTTCTCCCTCGATAAGGCTCGAGACCGCCCGGCAAAAGCTTCCAAGGCTGTCCCGCTGCACCCGCTACCGCAATTCGCGATGGTGATGCGGGTGATTGTTGACGTCACGTACGACGGGCGAGGAGACCAGGCCGTCGACGCCACGTAGAGCCCGCACACTGCAAAGCCGGGACGGCCAGTGCGGAAACTACGGGAAATCGGGGTAAGCCGCCAGAAAGATCACGTCCGGGGCTGTAACCCTGGAGCCTAATCATTCTGCCTGCCTGCGGCAATGCTCACTCACGAACGTTGCCGAATGGTGCCCTGCCGATGGGTAGCACAACGGCGTGACTCATCGGCCAGTTGCCCGCGAGTGCCGCACCGCCGATCCCCGGCATTGGTGATCATCGAACAGTACAGCCCAGACCCTCAAGGACGATTGTCTTCTGCGGGACTCGGTGCGAACTGACCGAGGAAATCACGCTGTCCGCGGACCAACCGGTAAAGCTGAGCATCGCGGCGACTCAACGTTGCGATAAGCCTACCTCACACACGGCACCCATGACATCACAGGGTGGCGACAGTCGAAGCCAGCCCGGCGTGTCGGGCACGTCAGCGCCGTTGGTTGCCAGTGCCAGCACGCTTGGCCCCGCCCCGCTGACCACGGCCGCCACACCAGCCCCACGCAACTTTGCCACCAGCTCCGCGGTCGCCGGCATGCCTGCGGCCCGATACTGCTGATGCAGTCGGTCCTCGGTAGCCGGATAGAGCAGTGTGGGGTCGGCGGTCAGGGCGTGCACCAGAAGTGCCGCCCGGCCGGCCGAGTGGGCCGCGTCGCTGTGCGGCACAACCTGCGGCAACGCCAGCCGGGCGTGCGCGGTCAACCCGCGCTCCGCCGGCACGAAAACCATCGGGTGTACGGCCGGATCTGGCTCCAGCCGTACGGCCCGAGCACCGCCGGCATCCAACCAGGCGATCGTAAAGCCGCCCAGTAGGCAGGGTGCCACGTTGTCGGGATGACCCTCGATATCGCTCGCGAGCCGCAGCACGTCGGTCAGGTCGAGGAGATCCTCCCCGTCCACCCGAAGGGCGCGGGCCACCAGAATTCCGGCCACAATCGCGGCCGACGATGAACCGAGCCCCCGTGCCTGCGGGATTGCGTTGGCGCAGTCGATGTGAATGCCCGGCGGGAGGCCGCCCATCCGCTCAAATGCCGCCTTCGCGCTCGACGCCACCAGATGCGTGACGTCGTCGGACAGTTCTCCGGCACCTTCACCCGTCACTCGCACGGTGATCGACTCGTCGAGGGCCACCCGGGCGGTTACGTAGTCATAGAGGCCAAGCGCCAGTCCCAGAGCGTCGAAACCGGGTCCGAGATTCGCGCTCGTCGCCGGCACCCGTACGCGGACGGGGTCCGCCCGAAAGCTGACCATCGCCACATCGTAGGGCCAGCCAGCGTGCCGGCCGGTCGCCCGTGTCCACTCCGCCAAACGGCGGCGTCGTCCCGACTATTCCCGGGCCACCCGGTGCGGGTCGCCGCTAGCCGTTCGCCGCTAGCGTTCGCCGCTAGCCGGTCGCCGCTAGCGTTCGCCGCTAGCCGGTCGCCGCAGTCACTCCTCGATGCCGATGGCCGGGGCCGCCACCGGCAGCGGGCCGGGCACCGCCGGGCCGAGGGCGCCACGCCGGATCCGCGCGGTGACGAGGCGCCAGCCGATCCCGTAGAGCAGGGTGACGGCGCCGCATGCGAACACCAGCACCCGGATCGCGACGTATCCCTCCAGAGCACCGACCACGAGCAGGCTCGCCGAGACGGCCAGCATCACGATCATCTGGTCGAACGCGAATACCCGTCCACGCAGCTCGTCGGGCACCTCGGCCTGCAACGCGAAGTTCGACATGGCCCAGTTGCCGCCGCCGGCAATGTGGGCGATCACTACCAGCAGCAGAACCAGCGGGAACCACGGGGCCACCGATACGGCGAGGTAGCTCAGCCCGTACGCGATCATGGAAACGGACAGGCCGGCCAGCAGCCACCGGCCCTCCCCGATCAGGCGTCGAAGCAGGAACGGCCCGATCAGCGCACCGGCGCCGCGTGCGGCGAAGAGAAGACCGGTCCCGATCGAGCCAACCGCGAAGATCTCGATGGCGAGAACGGAAAAGAGGGCGAGCACGCCGTTACCGAGGCCGACGCCGGACTTTACGGTCACCAACGCGGCCACCCGTGGACGGTGGGCAATGTAACGCGCCGACTCCCGCAGGGCGTGCCAGGCGGCCGGCTGCTCAGCGGCGATATCGCGCGGTGCCTGCATCGGTCGGCGCACGCCGAGCGCGAGCATCGCGGCCACGGCCAGCAACACCGCCGTGATCATGAAACACGTGTACGGCGAGAACGCGGCACTCAAAATGCCGCCCAACGACGACCCGACGACCGCCATCGTGCCCCATGAGCTTCCGGCGATCGCGTTCGCGGCGGAGAGATCCTCGCGCGACACAAGATTCGGCAGCGCCGACGTCGCGGCCGGCGAGTAGAACGCCTTCGCCACGGCGACCGCCCCGATCGCGACCGGGCCGAGCCAGGCGCTGCCGGGCGTCCGTACCAGCATGAGGAGCAGCACCGCGACGAACGCAGCGGCATTCGACGCAACCATGATTCGACGGCGGTCGATGCGATCGGCGACGACACCCGCGAACGGCAGCAGCAGCGCCTGGATGCCCGTGTCGGCTGCGAGCGCGACGCCGCCAAGGAAGCCGTTGTGTGTCAACGAGATGAGCAGGCCCTGCAGGGGCACCATGACGAGCCAGTCGCCACCAAACATGACGAGTTCGGCGCCGAACAACCGCCGGAAGTCACGATTGCCGGTAAATACCGACCACGGTGTCGACACGCGACCAGACATTACCTGGTGGTTCGTATGAGACGCGGCGGCGACTCGCAACTTCCTGAGCCGTCGCTCAGACCGGGACCCGGATCAGGGCAAGTTTATCGAAGTTGCCGCTCAGATCGAGCGCCGTGCGGTCGACTTCGGTGAAGTCGCGATGCGGACCCCGCGTCACGCGAGGTCGAGAGCGCGGGCGGCGGCCATGACATCCGCGGTCACCGTCGTGGGCGCGGGTGCGGTCGAAATCGCCCACTCTGGATCCTTGAGACCATGACCGGTGACCGTGCAGACGACGCGGCCGCCGGTCGGCAGCAGGCCGCGTTCCGCCGATTGCAACAGGCCGGCCACACTGGCCGCGCTGCCCAACTCGACGAAGACGCCGATCGTCCGAGCCAACATCCGGTACGCCGACAGGATCTCCCGATCGGTCACCGCGGCGATCAGGCCGCCGGACGCGTCCCTGGCCTCGATCGCTTTCGTCCAGGATGCCGGGTTACCGATCCGGATCGCTGTCGCGATCGTCGACGGCTCGGCGACCACGTGGCCGGATACTAACGGCGCCGCGCCCGCGGCCTGGAATCCGTACATCTTCGGGGTCCGGGTTGCGTTGCCGGCCGCCAGGTCTTCGGTGTAGCCCATCCAGTAGGCCGAGATGTTGCCCGCGTTGCCGACCGGTATGCAATGGATGTCGGGGGCGTCGCCCAGGGCCTCGACGATCTCGAACGCCGCGGTCTTCTGCCCGTGTAGGCGATCGGGGTTCACCGAGTTGACCAGCGATACCGGAAAGTCGAGCGCCAGCTTCGACGCTAACGCGAGGCAGTCGTCGAAGTTGCCGGCCACTTGGAGCAGGCGAGCGCCGTGGACGAGAGCCTGGGCGAGCTTGCCGAGCGCGATCTTGCCCTGCGGCACGAGCACGGCACACATGATTCCGGCCCGCGCCGCGTAAGCCGCCGCCGAAGCGCTGGTGTTACCGGTCGAGGCACAGATGATCGCCTTCGAGCCGTCCTCGACGGCCCGGGTAACGGCCAGCGTCATGCCGCGGTCCTTGAACGAACCGGTCGGATTGGAACCCTCGACCTTGAGGAAGACCTCACATCCGACACGCGCCGACAACGCCCCTGCCGGTACGAGCGGCGTGTTGCCTTCGTAGAGCGTGACGGCCTCGGTCTCCGCCCCGACCGGCAGCCGCTCGCGATAGGCGTCGATCACCCCGCGCCACGGACGGCGGAGACCGGCGTCGTTCATCGCGAACTCTCCCCCTCGACCCGCAGGACGCTGGCGACCGAGCGGACGATCTCGAGCGAACGGAGGTCCTCGACGGTGGCGCGGAGAGCGGCGTCGGGTGCCGTATGCGTGACGATCACCAGTTGCGCGCTGGCGTCCCGGCCGGATTGCCGTACGGTCGCGATCGACACGTCCTGGCGGGCGAACACGTTCGCGACCGCGGCCAAGACGCCGGCCCGATCGGCGACGTCGAGGCTCACGTGGTAACGCGTCAACACCTCGCCCATGGGACGGACTGGCAGCGCCGCGTACGACGACTCGCTCGGGGCCCGGTGTCCCGCGATCCGGTTGCGGGCGACGGCGACAATGTCGCCGAGCACCGCACTCGCCGAGGGTGCGCCGCCCGCTCCCCGGCCGTAGAACATGAGCTGCCCGGCCGCGTCCGCCTCGACGAACACGGCGTTGAACGCGTCACCGACGCTCGCCAACGGGTGTGACCGCGGAATCATCGCCGGGTGTACGCGCACGGCCACGCCACCGCCGTCGGTCCGGGTCGCGATGCACAGCAGCTTGATCGTGGCGCCCATGGTGTGCGCGCTGGCCATGTCCGTCGCGGTCACCTCGGTGATGCCCTCGCGATACACGTCGGCCGCGGTCACCCGGGTGTGGAACGCTAGTGACGCAAGGATTGCCGCTTTCGCCGCCGCGTCGAATCCCTCGATGTCGGCGGTCGGATCCGGTTCGGCGTAGCCGAGTTCGGTCGCCTGCTCGAGTGCCTCCTCGAAGCCCATGCCGGACGCGTCCATGGCGGAGAGGATGAAGTTGGTGGTGCCGTTGACGATGCCGGTGACACGGGTGATCCGGTCACCGTGCAGCGATTCGCGCAGCGGCCGCAGCAACGGGATCGCACCGGCGACCGCCGCCTCGTAATACAGGTCCGCGCCGCCCTCGGCAGCGGCGTCGTGGATCGTGCCACCGTCCTCGGCCAGCAGCGCTTTGTTTCCGGTCACGACGCTCTTGCCGGCGTGCAAGGCCTCCGTCAGCCAGGTCCGGGCCGGCTCGATGCCGCCGACCACCTCAACGACGATGTCGATGTCGTCGCGCTTGACGAGGCCCAGCGCGTCCGCGGTGAACAACGAACGGTCGAGGCCGAGGTCTCCGCGGTCACGATTCGGCCGGCGGACGGCCACGCCGACGAGTTCGAGGGGTGCGCCGATGCGGGCGGTCAGGTCCTCCGCCTGCTGATGCATGAGCCGCACGACCGCCGACCCGACCGTGCCGCATCCGAGCAGCGCGACCCGTACCGGCTGTGCCATCGCCTGCCTCCCATGCCCTCGATCGGGTGTCTCCGCGCGCCCGCGGCGCCGCTGCGGCGTCGCGGCAGGTCATCGCCGATCGCGGCGCTCCCTGGCAATTGTGCCCGGTGCTCCGCCGGTGACCACCGGAGCCCACCTGTCGCTTGGTTGATCAACCGACGTCGAGCGCCAGCAGATCCGCCTCGGTCTCCCGCCGGACGATCACCCGAGCCGCCCCGTTCGTCACCGCGATCACGGCCGGGCGGGGCACGTGGTTGTAGTTGCTGGCCATACTGCGGCCGTACGCGCCGGTGCCCGGCACGGCCAGCAGGTCACCCGGCCGGGTATCGGCCGGCAGGAATTCATCCTTCACGAGGATGTCCCCCGATTCGCAATGCTTTCCCACCACCCGGGCAAGCATCGGCGCCGCTGTTGATCGCCGGCTCGCGACGGTCGCGCTGTGGGCCGCTCCATACAGCGCCGACCGGATGTTGTCGCTCATCCCGCCGTCCACGGAGACGTACGTCCGGATGCCCTCGACGTCTTTCACCGTGCCGATCTCGTAGAGCGTGAACATCGAGGCACCGATGATCGCTCGGCCCGGTTCGATCGACAGGTGCGGCACAGGCAGATCCGATGCGGCGCATTCCTCGCGAACGACCGCGTTGATCCGCCCGGCCAGTTCCGCCGGCGTCGCGGGCCGGTCCTGCGACGTGTACGCGATGCCGAACCCGCCACCGAGATCCAGCTCGGGCAGGTCGACTCCGTGTCTGTCCCGTACGGTCGCCATCAGCGCCAGCACCCGGCGGGCGGCCAGCTCGAATCCACCCGTGTCGAAGATCTGAGATCCGATGTGGGAATGGAATCCCCGCAACTCCAGGACGCCGGCCGACAGGATCGCATCGACCGCCGCGGCCGCCGCCCCACCCGCCACCGAGAAGCCGAATTTCTGGTCCTCATGGGCGGTCGCGATGAACTCGTGGGTGTGCGCTTCCACGCCGACGGTAAGCCGGATCAGCACGCGCGGGCGCGCACCGCCGTGGGCACGGGCGAGGGCCGTCAACCGCTCGATCTCGTCGAACGAGTCAACCACGATCCGACCGACGCCGGCGTCGACGGCTCGGGTCAGCTCGTCGACGGACTTGTTGTTGCCGTGCAAGGCGATCCGTTCGGGCGGCATGTCGGCGAGCAGCGCCGTCGCCAGCTCACCGCCGGAGCACACGTCGAGCGACAGGCCTTCGCTCTCGACAATTCGCACGATCGCCTTGCTCAGGAACGCTTTGCCGGCGTAGTAGACGTCCGCGCCGACGAACCCGGCCCGGAACTCCCGGCACCGTGCACGGAGGTCGGCCTCGTCCAACACGTACGCCGGGGTGCCGAACTCGCGTGCGAGGTCGTCGACCCGTACGCCGCCGACGGTCAGCACGCCGTCGGCGCCGCGTGCGACGTTACGTGGCCAGAAGTCGGGCACGAGCGCGTTGACATCGGCCGGCCGCTGCAACCAGTCGGGCGCCATCACACTGGTCACATGCGCTCCGGGGCGGACACGCCGAGCAGGCGCAGGCCGTTGACGAAGACGATCCGAGCCGCCTCGACGAGCCACAACCGTGCCCGCGTGAGGTCCGTGACCGGCTCATCGCCCTGCGGCAGCACACGGGCGGCGTCATAGAAGCGGTGCCAGGCGCCGGCCAGGTCCTCGAGATAACGCGCCACGCGGTGCGGTTCCCACAACTCGGCTGCGGTCGCCACGATCTGTGGGTATTCGGCGAGCGCCTTGAGCAGATCGGCCTCGCGGTCGTGCGAGAGCAGGGATGGGTCGAAGTCGTCGCCCCGCGTTGCGCCGAGGTCGGCCGCGTTGCGCAGCAGGCTCGCGATGCGAGCGTGCGCGTACTGCACGTAGAACACCGGGTTGTCGTTGCTGCGCCGGGTCCACACGTCGAGGTCCAGGTCGATCGGCGAGTCGACAGAGTAACGCGCCAGCGCGTAGCGCGCCGCGTCGACACCGATCGCGTCGACGAAATCCTCGAGCGTCACCACGGTGCCGGCACGCTTGGACATCCGCAGCGGTTGGCCGTCCTTGAACAGGTTGACGAGCTGGCCGATGAGAATTTCCAGGTTTGCGTCCGGGTCGTCGCCGAAGCACGCCGACATCGCGCGCATCCGGCCGATGTAGCCGTGGTGGTCGGCGCCGAGCATGATGACGACCTTGTCGAAGCCACGGCTGCGCTTGTCGAGGTAATAGGCGCAGTCGGCGGCGAAGTACGTCCAGACGCCCGCGCCCGAACGCCGGACGACCCGGTCCCGGTCGTCGCCGAAGTCGGTCGTACGCAGCCAGGTTGCGCCGTCCTTCTCGAACACGTGTCCGCCGGCGGTCAACCGTTGGAGCGCAAGGTCGAGCTCACCGCGGTCGTGGAGGGATTTCTCGTTGAAGAAGGTGTCGAAGTGCACTCCGAACGCGGCGAGCGACGCCTTGATCTCGTCGAACATCAGCGCGATGCCCTCGACCCGGAAAACCTTCGTCGCTTCGTCGGCCGGGAGCGCTAGCACGTCGGGCGCCTTCTTGACCACCTGCGCGGCGATGTCGTCGATGTATCCGCCGCCGTACCCGTTGTCCGGAACCGGCTGCCCGGCCGCAGCCGCGTAGAGCGACTCGGCAAACCGGTCAACCTGCCCGCCCGCGTCGTTGAAGTAATACTCGGTGCCGACGTCCGCGCCGGCCGCCCGCAGAATGCGCGCGAGCGCGTCACCTACAGCGGCCCACCGGACATGCCCGATGTGCAGCGGGCCGGTCGGGTTCGCCGAGACGAACTCCAAGTTGATCTTCTGTCCGGAAAGCGCCTCGCTGTCGCCGTACGAGTCGCCCTGACTCACGACCAGACGCGCCACCTCGCCGGTCGCCGACGCGTCCAGCCGGATGTTGAGGAAGCCCGGTCCGGCGATCTCGACACCCTTGATTCCGGCCGTCGCCGTGAGCCGATCCGCGATGGCTTGAGCAAGATCACGCGGCGCGAGGCCGACCTTCTTCGCCACCGACAGCGCCAGCGTTGACGCGTAATCGCCGTGCTCCGGGCTGCGCGGACGCTCGACCGCGGTCGTTTCGGGCAACGCGGAAGGGTCGAGGCCGCGCTCGGTGAGGACGGCGCGGGCCGCGGCCAGGATGGTCTCGGCGAGGTTGGCGGGAGTCACCGATCCATGCTATCGAGGGTAGACTCGCGCACTTGACGGCGACCGGCGTGATTATCACGATGCGGACGCGCCCTTCCCCCACCCGCCATCCCACTTCGACCAAGAGGCCCCAGTGAGCATGACCACCCCGCAGGGCGGCAACAACAGCGATTCGGGCGTAGTCCGCATCAAGCGCAACGCCGTCGCCGGAGCCGGAAAGCCGCCCGCCGACGACGACGGCGCTTCGAAACCCCAGGGCACATCAAAATCCGTGGGTACGGGTACGGGCGCGGCCAAGTCAGCCGGGGCGAAGCCCGCAGGTGCCAAGGCGGCTGGCGCGAAATCCGCTGGGGCGAAGTCGACCGGGGCCAAGGCCACGCCGGGCGCCCGAAAGGCCGCCGGCGGAGGCGGCCCACGGAAACCGGGTGGCGGATCCGGCGGACCCTCGGGCGGTCGCGGCGGCCGGCGGCCCGCCCCGGTCGTGGTGGCAAAGTCCCGCAACTGGACGGCGATATCGCTCGTCACCACGGCTGTCGTTGTCTTCGTCGCGATCGTCGGCTACGGCGTGTACGCCATCCAGAAGAACGGGCAGACGTTCGAGCAGAAGGCCGACAAGATCTCCGGGATCGTCGACTACCGCAAGAAGGACCCGTCGATCGTCGACGCCGCGAACCGTAACCACGTCACCGGACCGGTGAAATACCCGACGAGCCCGCCCGACTACGGCAACCACAACCCCAACTGGCAGCGCTGCCTGGGTGACGTCTACGCCGCGCCGATCGCCAACGAAAACGCGGTGCACAGCCTCGAACACGGTGCGGTCTGGATCACGTACGACCCGGCCAAGCTGTCGGCCGCTCAGGTCCAGACGCTCGCGTCGACGTACGTCAAGGGTCAGGACTTCACGCTGATGAGCCCGTATCCCAACATGCCGACCGCGATCTCATTGCAGGCCTTCGGCTTCCAGCTGCGGCTGAATAGCCCGACCGACCCCCGGATCAAGCAGTTCATCCAGGACCTGCGGGTCAACGCGACGCTCGAACCCGGAGTCGCCTGCTCGTCGGGCACGTACGTCACCGCCACCGGCACCACGCCGCACAACCTCGGCGGCGTGCCCGCACCGTCGGCCGCGGTGCCGGCCCCGAGCGCGTCGCAGTGAGCCTCGATTCCACGTACCCGTGGGCCGGTCGTAACGGACGCGGCGGGCGAGTGAACCTGCTCCCCGCCGCACGACGTGGCTCGTGGTGTGAGACCGGGCAAGCGGAAAGTTGGGCGGCATGAGCGGCAGGACCCGCTGGATCGTCGGCGTCGTTGCCGCCTTGGCATTGTTGTTCGTCGGCTATCTCGGCGGTTTCCTCACGCCGAGTCTGCGGGCACCGGGTGACAACTCCCCCGAGGCTGGCTTCGCCCGCGACATGTCGACGCATCACGGGCAGGCCGTGGCCATGGCAATGCTCGAGGTTCAGAACGGCAGTGACCCGGCGGTGCGTCAGCTCGCGGAGGACATCGCCACCACCCAGCAGGCGCAGATCGGCATGATGACGGTCTGGCTACAGGACTGGAAACTACTGCCGACCGGCTCACGCCGGCCGATGGCCTGGATGCCCGACGGAAGCTCCGAACTGGTCAACGGACTCATGCCGGGGATGGCCACGGTCGACCAGTTGAATCAGCTGTCGGCCGCGCGCGGTAAGGCATCCGATGTCCTGTTCTGCCAGCTGATGCTGCGCCATCACATCGGCGGCATACACATGGTCGAAGGCATCCTCCAGGAGTCCCACAACTCGCAGGTGCGAACGCTCGCCGAGACGATGCTGAGCGGCCAGCAAGGCGAGGTCACGGTTCTGCAGGGCGAGTTGAAGACGCTCGGCGCGCAGCCGTTGTCGAGCTGATGTCGGCCGCTGCTCGCGGCTGAGCGCGTCTGAGCTGATCGGGTCTCCGACCCCGTCCCTCGCGGCGTGGTAGACGCCGCGGTTCTGCTACAGTTCGATGTCGCTGAGCCCCCGTAGCTCAGGGGATAGAGCACCGCCCTCCGGAGGCGGTGGCGCAGGTTCGAATCCTGCCGGGGGCACCACCTCTGACCAGCCAATTTGAAGCCCTTGACCAGCGCGTACGCGGTCAAGGGCTTCGATCATGTGTACGACTATCACTAGCGATTCACGGCCATCTACGGCTGCTAGTTCCGAATACGTTCCGAAGTTTTGTGCCCAAGAGCAGTCTGGATTCGCTGCCGCAGTTGTTCACCGCCGCCGTCGAGGCACTTGGCGTAGATCCTGAGGAGTACCTCGACGGAGTGGCCCGCCCATACGGCGACATCTGCTGCCGGCACGCCGGCGTTGAGCCACGTCGAGACGGCTGCGTGGCGCAGGTCATACGGAGTCCGGGCCAGTGGGGATGCGGCGACTTCTTTCGTGAATGCAATCCGCCGCGCCTCGCGCCACACGCGGTTGATCGTGCCTTTGGGTAGCTCGGCGTGGTTGCGTTCACCGACGAACAGGCGACCGTCCGTACCCGTACCAAACTCTGCCCTGTGGCGATGCAACATCTCCGTCAGCTCCGGCGGGCACGGCACGGTGCGAATCTCCCCCACCGTTCGCTGCTTGAGTTGCCGGCGATCCCGATTCGTTCCGCTGTCGGTCCAGTCTCGTCCCGCGTATGGCTCAGCTATGGCGACATGGATCTCCCCCCAGCCCTCGGCCGGGATCTCCAGGTCAGTTTCTCGGAGGCCGACGGCTTCTTCGGGACGCAGCGCGGCGTAGTAGAGGCAGCCGTAGAACGCCACGAGCCGCCGGCCGACCCGTTGCTCAGCACCGCCGCGAACAGGGTTCGCGCTTGTGCCGGGTTCGCGACCGAACGACGGTCGATCGCGTGCACGGTCTTGGGCGCGCGCCACTTCAACGCAGGCAGAGGATTAGCAACGAGCAAGCCGCGCTCCACGGCGAACTCGACAGCAGTGTTGAAGATCTTCCGACGGCGGCTCACCACGCTCGCCGCGGCGGGCCTACCGTCCAGTCGAACGGTCAGCCCATCGAGGACGGCACGCATGATGTCTGGCCGGCCCAACTCGGACACCCGGCGCGTATGCTGCTCGACCCACCTCAGCGTCTTCGTTACCTCCGGCGGGCACCTGACGTCGGCACGCCGAGCCGTGTTGAACCCCCACCTGCCAAGCGCCAGGCGTAGCAGCTTCGCGTCGGGAGCGCCTTTGTTCGGTCGTCAGCAGTCCGCACGTGATCGCGGTCAGCGCCTCCGCGTGCGTACGCCGCGTGGTTGCCGCGACCCGCGGCCACTTCATGTCAGCGAAGGCGCACGCGTGCTCGTACCACGAGCAGTCTCGAGACTGCCTCTGTACCGATACCGGGCGGCCGGTGTCGACGTCGAACGCCTCACCGCGTCGCGACGCCGCCATCAGTTCGGCACGGAAGCTCTCCGCCAGTGCCTTGACCTTGAACGACTGCTTCCAGCGGCGACCAGCCACTTTCCAGAGCACGTAGTACGTGGTTGCTCGCGTGCCCTTGTACGCCTCAATGCTCCAGACGCTGACGTCGTACGTCGTCCGCATCTCAGGCGACCTTGTCCGCGATCGACGCAGAGCCATTCTTCGAAGTCCGCGCGGCGAATGCGCAAGTCGCCATTGGGAAGCTTGATACACCGCGGTGCCTTACGCTTCGCGCGCCAGTCGTAGAAGGTCGAGCGCGCGATATCCAATTCCTCACATACCTCAGCGATGGTCAAATGCTTGCTGCTCATGGCGTTCCTTCTCAGACAGACGGCGGGCACTCACGCGGCGGCCGGCAAGTGCTGGTCGCTTGGCGCGATGACGGCGGTTTCTTCGCGAGCGACGCGGGCGCGCTCGCGGGCTTGCGCGGCAGCAGAATTGGCGAGCAAGGCGTCGCCGGTCGTGTGCCAGCCGGTGCCGGCATAGCTAAGGAAGCCGACGAGGAGGGTGGTGTCCTCTGGCGAGTCGGAGCCGGTGTGCTTCCGTTGCCAGATGGCGCGTTCGTCGCGCAGCAAGCGGAAGGTGATCGAGTAGCGGCGGGATTTGGTCAGGAAGTGACCGCCGAACCCAAGCATGTGTGCGCAGCGACGCAGGCCCTCCCAAGTCTGATCGCTCCCGAGCGTCCAGCAGGCGTCAACGATCGTCCACCGTGTCGGGTCTCAGGACGCCAGCGGCGTAACCCTTGCCAGGCGAGATCGGCGCCGAGTTCCCAGCAGGAGTCGACGAGCCGTTCTGGGTGGCTGCCGGCGGGGTTGGCGTAGATGTCGATGGTGTCCGCGTTAATCCGCGCGGAGATATGACCCGTGGTCTCGGTTGCCTTCGTGGCGTACTTGGCAAGGTAGCCGGCGACTTTGCCATCGGTGATGTCGCCGGCGACGCCGGTGGTGATGGGTCGGACGTCGGTCTGTGCGCCCCAGGCGATGGCCCAGCCGGCGGCTTTGATGGGGTGCGGGTCGGTAATGAACCGGGTGCTGGCCGCTGCTCGGGTGATGGCGTCGGCCAGGTCGTCGATGTTGAATGCGGACGGTGCCGGGACGATCCAGTCGGAGTCGGCAGGGTTGCGGCCGTCGAGGCGGACGATGGCGTGGAAATGCACAACGCCACGGCGTTGCATCTCGGCGACCTTCCCGTACGAGACCCGTACCCGTTTCGGGTCGATGCCGCGGGCGCGGGCGAGCCGGGTGATGCGACGGGTGATCGCGATGGTGGTGCGTCGCCACAGCTCGCCGGCATGTCGATTCCAGACGACCTGGCCGGCGTGGTCGTAGCAGTCCAGGCACATTGGTTGCCCGAGACAGGCCTCGGCGTCGCCGTGGTGGCGGGTGCAGGACACGTCGACGCCGTGCGGGCACAGCTGCACGCCACGGCGGGGCCGGCAGGCAAGCACCCGGCCTGAGGCGGTGGTGCGGCGGGTGTGCACCGGGCCGAAGCCGGGCGCGGTCAGGGTGACGAACACCGCCGGGTTACTGGCGACCGAGGTGGGGACGGTGCGGCCACCGACTAGCCCGGTGCGGACGAGCTGGTAGGCGTCGCGGCGGTAGGTTTCCGCGCACGACGGACACACCGTGACGCGACGGTTCCCGCACGGCTTGTAGATCACCCCGTCGGGCATGTCCGCTGTGGCCTTCTGGTCGAGGACCTGACCCGTCGCCGGGTCGACGTAGGCGACGTGACCGGCGAGCAAGACCGGCCGGGTGCAGCCGGCGGCGGGGCGGATGTGCTCGAGCCAGGCCGGATAGTCCGGTTGAGTGGCGGCCCGGTAGAACGCGTGCGCGGCCGCCGAGCTCGCGGCGCCTGGTCGGCTGAGCCGAGCCTCGCTGTCAAGGTCGGGTTGACGGTGGTCAGACGAAAGGAACGTCCCCACGAGAGTCGGTGACTCGGGCGAGGACGGCCCCAGCGATCGCGGCAGCGGTGGTGTCATGCAGCCCGCCGCGTGCGCGGATCGGGGCCGCGATCGTTGTGGGCTAGGAGCTGCAGACGTTCGGCGACACGCTGCGCCACATTCGGCCGCAGACCACGACTCGACATCGTTCGATGGGTACGCTGAACAGGCATCACGCTTCCTTACAGGCTGATGCGCTGGCCTCGACGGGATGGAAGCCCGCCGGGGCCATTTCTTGCCGTACTAGCCGGACCGAAACGTCCTTCCAGGTTGGGCCGGATCCGCCCTTCCGTCAAGGACCCAACCGGCCTAATTTGGCGCATGCGTCCGCTTGCCTTGGACCAACACGTCCGCCGACAATCGAGTCATGGGAATGCCCGAAGTCATGCGGCAGCGCCGCGCCGAACTCGGCATGTCACAGGCCGACCTCGCCACGGCCACCGGCGTCGACAAACGACAGATCCGCCGCTACGAAGCAGGCCAACAGCAGCCAGCGCTGGCCGTCGCGGTCGCGATGGCCGAGGCGCTGGACATCTCCCTCACCGAACTCGCTGGGATGCCCAAACCGCGCATCGACCTCACCGGCGACTGGTGGGCCGCCTGGCAGACCCACCAGGACGTTCACGAGACCCTCACTGCCCAACAGGTCCGACTGCGCCAGCAAGGCCGCAACGTCGACGTCGCCAGCACCACCGGCGGCACCGACGAGACCGGCTTCCACTGGCGCGGCGAACTCCGCATGTGGGACTACGAATTCCTCATCGGCTGGTACGCCCGCGATGACGGCGCCGACCGATCCCGAGGCACCCTCTTCTTCATGCTGCGCTCCCACGCCGACCGCCTCGACGGCCGCTGGGTCAGCCATGACCACACCGGACGCATCATCACCGGCTGGATCGGCATGGCACACACCGAAGACGACGCCCGCGCCATCATCACCAAATGCCAAGCCCGGGAAACGTTCTGATCTGCGACGAGAGTTGTCGACGACGCTGCCATCGCAAGTCGTGCCGGCTGCAGGAGCGTCTCCCACATCCGGCGGAGAGCACGGAGGGCGAGCCGTCGCTGCCCGAGGGATCTATGGCAGGCGATGGAAGCCGAACTCCGCTGTATGACTAGTTGGTATCGGGGACCATCCGTCGGTCATGAAGTCGGTCGCCAGCCCCACGGCAGATCGATGACGGCCGACGATTGTGGTGCCCTGATAGGTGGCGACACCGATCAGCACGCTTCGATCTGGAAGTGCGAAGAACCATTCTACGCGGTCATTGGCCTGCAGCGTCGCCACGAGGTGCAGGTGGCTCCCTGCCGGATCGGTACGGAAAAGCCCGTCAACCCGGCGCGGTGCCGACCGCTCTACCAGAGTCGCAGAGAACCAGACATCGTCGCCGACCACTTGAAGATCCCGGTAATCCTCCCATAGTTGATCGGCTGACAACTCGGCCAGCTCGCGCAATTGAGCGGTCGATCCCGTGACGCCACGATCTACCCATCGACGCAGACCCGGCCCGAAGCGGCGGGCACGGCCGGACGCGATGTCGAGCAGTCGAGGGCCGGAGCCGAACAGATAGATCAGGTTCAACGAATCCAGCCACGCGTACCGGTAAACGCTTGTCCGAAACCGCGTCGAAACTCCCGGCCCCACCCCCTCGACGCGCAGCTTCCGGTGATCGCCCTCCCACTCGACCCAGGCCACGGTGTCCCCGGCCGGGCTCACTGATAACGACGGCGGACCCCAGCCGAACTTCCCGACCTTCACCTCGCGCACCACCGCACCCTCGGCGTCCAAGTACGTCAAGCCGGCACCACGGTGGACCACAAAACCGCCGGCCGGCAGGCACACCGGATCGTGCGCATAGCCTCGATAGACCTGATGCCAAACCCCATCGCGTGGATCGCATCGAAACAGGCGCAGATCACCGCGGTCGTTCGCCCAAACGTCGGGCACGCGACCGCTGGCCGGAGTGGCCGTCATGATCAGCTGCCGTTGGTGCTCGCACCATCGGAGCGCAGACACAAACGAGAATGGCCCAATTGACACGCGAAACACCTCAGACGCCGGACCTGAGGTGATCAGCAAGTCCGTGTCCTGGCGACGATGAAACACCGCAATAGCATGACCACCGCGGCAGCCGGCAACAACCCCGTCTCTTACCGGTCTCTCAACCAACCATCGTGCGGCTCACGTCCCGCCAATCTGGGGAACCCGCAATGCGACACGCTCACCAAACGGTCGCCCTGGTCTCATCAGGCGCAGCCGATCACCATCCCGCACAGACTGGACGTCGCCATCCGGTGAGGAATTTCTTTAAGCCTTCAAGACGGCCCGACAAGCGGACCGTACGCGCCGCGACCAGGGCGCGGACACCGGCCGCTCCGCTAGCGCTCCGCGACCGGGTCCTCCCTACCGGGGCCCGCCGCCGGCGCGAATCCCAATTCCCGCAGGCTCCGGTTCCTCACCGCGTTAACCGCTGTACGTACGAACGGTGCCTCCGGCGGGGATCTCTGGCCCCGGTCCGGCCCGGCCCATCCACCGCCGACCGGGGCAAGCCGAGCAGACCAGCCGGCACCGTCGCAAGCGTCGATCGCACCGCTCAGGCTCGTGGGATGTTGCGGCGGCACCGGCCGGCCCACTCCCCGAAGGGCGGTCGACGGCGGACGGGCCTTGGCGAGGCAAACTAGTGTCAAGCAATCTGTAAACCGCGCATGTCACAGGCGGCTGGCGAGTGCCGCGAAACGCCGGCAGGCAATAGCGCATAAGCTGATCGCCGCCCGCATGGTGAGAAAGCCGCCAGTCTGGACCGGCGTCCACTCTGCCAGCTTCGGCCAAGTGCCTTCGCGAGCCAATGGCGGTGTCCGCCGGAGCGCTTCCGCACCCACAACTCCACGCACGCCTGCCCAGCGGGCTGTCAGCTCGGCCACGTCTGCGCGGCTAGGACCTGCGCCCGCGACGACTGTCGCGACGCGGCGGCCGCGGCACGCGATCATGGCGGCATCGTTCAGCGTCCGGCATCGCCTTTACGCTGTAGGCCTTGACCATGGGCGCGTTCCGAGTCCCGTGCAGTCGGCCTGAAGTCGCCGTTCATCGCATAGCGAGCAGAAGATCAGTTGCGCGTCCGGTCGGTAGTACGGGCACACCCTGACGGGCCAGAAAGAAAGTCTCAAGGCCAGGAATCAATACACATACAACGGGCACTGTCGTGTTGGGATCCCACCGCAGCCAGTACGCCTGCAACCCTCGTCGCTGAAGTCGATCGCAAATCTCACTGAGTTGATCCTTGACGGTTCCCCTCGGCGGATCCCAGCAGTCGTGACTGTTCGCCCGCTCGGCGTGGCGTAGCGGAGTGGCGGGGTCCTGTTCCGCGCAGCGGGCGATGAGTGGCCATTGAGCTAACCGTCCCGAAGGCACGCCGGTGCGCGTTCATATAACGGCTGAGCTTCCCGGCGAGGGTGAATTGGACAAGCTCGGTCAAAGCGCGTTCAACTGCATAAGCAGCGCTCAGTGAGGCGCCTGCTCCGAAGTTATTGGCGTGAGGAAACAGAGAATGTGGCGGGAGCGCACAGTATACGGGCACGTCTATATCTGTGGTTATGTCCAAGATCGCCGGCTCCATGCCGAAGAGCGATGCAATGTCACCCAGGAGTCCAGCGAGGTCGGCAGGTAGATCAGCACTATCAACGCGGCGAGCTATCGGCGTCAGTCGCGCATACCAATCAATCAAGGCGAACGATATTGCGTCCCGTTCAATGGACTCCAACATGGCATGCAAAAGCGCATCTTCTACCGTCATGCCGCTCGCCGTGCCATTGTTCGTCGAATAGCGATCGTAAGGCGAATATCTACGATCGTCACCAGGTACCGGATATCGCCGAAATGCGGGATTCTTGGGAAATACGGGATACCACACGCCATCCGGGCTTCGTGCCATCGACTCGAAAAAGAGACAGCCCAACAAGGCGCCAGGGAAGTCTTTAGCGAGGCGAACCAACAGTTTATCTGCGGCTAGCTCCGGCTGGGAAACGATTTCCTCAATTGCCAGAACCCTTGCGCCGCTAAGGCGCAGCTCGGCCAGAGCGTGAAACCCCCAATAGTGCTCCCAAGCCTCGAAAAGCGTGCTAGCGACACTCTGAAGTTCGCCGCCCTTGCCCGCGGAGTCCGCCACTACCTGTCCGTCTTGATTTCGCACGGTACATCCGAGAATCCCGTAACCCTCAGGTTCGAGTGGCGTGACTTCGACGTGGAGGTTCTGTGCGTCGAACGCGGATCGCACCGTGGCGATCGCGTCAGACACAACTACACTGCGTTCCGCGTCCGATCGCAATTGTCTCTTCCATTCTGGAACAACGGCGCCAGGGCAACGATCAAAATCATCCTGGCGCCGTCACCTGCTACTTAGTCAGCGAACGTCGGCAACTCTCGTAGGAGCTCCGCCTCACTGGGCGTCACCACGAAGCACTCTTCCTGCTGCACGTCTTCGTCGCCGGCGAGCAAGCCCGGACCGCCTGAGTCAAACGCCATCTGAATCCCCTTTCGTAACGGGGCCGCGGCCGCGGCCGCAGGGTGGATGGTTGGACAGAAGCGTACTTGAGGCAGTCATAATCTTCAATGCCTCATGTCTACAATCGAAGACATGACTGTGCCTAGCCGGCGCGCTGCGAAAACGGCGCATGTCACTAAATGGCCAGGACAAGGGGCGGCGACGGTTGACTCTTCGTCAAGGCTCGACCATCCTCGCACCATGCGCGTGAAGGTCGGGCTCCTGGCCGAGTACGACTTCCGCCAGCTGCTCGCCGCCGACACGATTAGCCAGCTGGGGAGCCGCGTCAGCGTGTTGGCGCTACCGCTCGTCGCCGTTCTCGCCTTGCATGCATCCACCCTCGAGGTGGGCCTTCTGACGGCAAGTACGACGTTAGCGTTTCTCGTGGTTGGACTACCGGCTGGCGCCTTGATGGACCGCACGCTTCGTCGAGCCGTCCTGATCTCGGCCGACGTAGGGCGCGCGCTCATCTTGGGGTCAGTTCCACTCGCGTGGGCTTTGCGAGTGTTAACTATGCCGCAGTTGTACCTTGTGGCAATATCGACGGGTATCCTTAACGTCTTTTTCGACGTGGCTCATCAAAGCTATCTGCCGAGTCTGATACATCGGGAACATCTAATTGAGGGCAACTCAAAGTTGCAGGCGGTCGCGTCTGTCGGTGTGATCGCCGGGCCAGCGCTCGGCGGATTCGCGATTCAGTTATTGACTGCACCGATCGCAGTGGCTATCGACGCGGTCAGCTTTCTTGGTTCGGCCTGGTTCATATCGCGGATCCGTAAGCGGGAGGATCCGCTTGATGCGAGGCGTAGCGCCAAGCTCACGAACGATGTTATCGAGGGCGTTCGATTCGTTTTTGCAGACCGGCTGTTCCGTGCGATAGCAATGTCAACTGCGGTAGCCTGTGTCTTTAACGGCGTCAGGGCTCCTATCCTTATCTTGCTGTTGTCAAGGCAGTTACATCTGTCTGGCGGCATAATAGGCGCATTCTTTTCCGTCGTGTCCGTCGGCGCGCTCGTAGGTGCGCTTGTGGCCAACCGAGTCGCGCGGCGGATCGGTAGCGGTCGCGCGATCGTGCTGTCGCTCTTGATTACGACACCGTTCCAATTGCTGGTTCCTTTCGCACGCCACGGATGGTTGCTGTGGGCCGCAGCAGTGGCGAACGCGATTGTATGGCTGGGCGCCGGAGTGTATGACGTTTCACAGATCAGCTTCCGGCAGGAAGCTACTCCGGAGCGGTTGCTCGGAAGAATGAATGCCACCTACCGCTTCCTTACGTGGGGGCCGATCCCGCTAGGCGGCGTCCTGGGTGGCGTGTTAGGTCAGGTGTTCGGAATTCGAACCGCGCTCTGGATCGCCGCAGTCGGAGGTTTGCTTCCGTGTCTGCCACTGATGTTCTCCCCACTGAGGGGGATGCGCGATTTGCCGAAGCCTGTTCAACGAGGCGAGGCTGACGAACCTCTCGCGGCAACAATATGAGCCGTTGGATCGGGTGTTATCTGAGGTCAATTGGACAGTTGTATTCATGCCGAGATCGTTGGCTTGACGGCCTTCATCGATCCGCCGTAGAACAGACGGCGTCGACACCGGTGGTTCCTGGCGCGGCCTTGAAGTGTCGGGTCATGCCGCCTGCAAGAACGCGAGCCTGGCTGTCGACAGCCGTTGCTCAGCCTTCGCCAATTCGCTCACCGGCTGAGGATGCCAGGCGTCGGTCGCATGGGTCGAGGGCTGGCCGGGGAAGGGCTTGGGTCGAGCATTTTATGGCTTGGTTATTGCTTGCGGTGCTTCGTCAAGCACATATTTGACGCGTACGTGTCAGCGATGCAGATCCCGATGACCGGGTGCCGATACTCGCGTGTTCCGAATACGTTCCGATGGGCGATTACGATACGGCGGCGACAATGTGTCGTCGCAGCTCAGGCCCACACTGCGCCACTCGGCGCATCCGCCCTCCGGAGGCGGTGGCGCAGGTTCGAATCCTGCCGGGGGCACCATCCCTGACCAGCAATAAGAAGCCCTTGACCAGCGCGTACGCCGTCGAGGGCTTCGATCATGTGTACGATAATTGCCGGCGATTCACACCGCGCTCGCCTTCCGAGCGTGCTCGGGATCTATCGGACTCAGACGCCCGGCGCGCGATAGTCGACGGTCTCGGTTGTCGCGCGGTCGATCTCCTCCGGTGTCATCCCTGAAGGAGCGGGGCCGTGTCAAACGGCGATGCTGAGGGGTTTTAGTTCGTTTAGTGCTGGTTTCCCGGATCGGTGCAGACACACGCCGGCGAGGGGTCGGGGTCAAGGCTTGACCGTAGGGTCAACCCGCGCAGCGGGTGTGGCCTTGACGTCGGCTCCGAGGGGCGCAGAATCTCTGCCGCCGGGGACGAGCTATGGGGGTTGTGGGGGCCGCGTATCTCCAAAGTCCGATGTGGACGGTTGGGCAGCGCGGATTAGATCCGGTTGCCGGTCATCCCTTCGCCACGTTGGTGGTGGCATGGAGTGATACGGCCGCAGCCAGGCGGGGCCAATCAGCTAACTCGACCACGCCATGTGCCGGGGGTCAGACACGGAACGGCCTCGCGTCCTGGCTGCGTCCGGATCATGCTCACGCCGGCCGGGCCAGGCAACGGATATGACCGTCGCGTAGCCCGTAGAACACCAGCGTGAGAAGCTTGCGCGCGACAGCGACCTTGGACACGTTCGCGCCGCGGCGTTCACCGATACGCGCGCGAGCTGCTGCCGAGCGGTCCGCCACGTGGCCGCTGGACGGCTTCGATAGCAGCCCACCGCAGCAGCGCGTTGCCCTGTTTGGTGATCCGACCACGGTGCACCGTCGTATCAGACTCCCGGTGACGGGGCGTCAGCCCAGCCCAGCAACACAGCTGCTCCGGGCGGTGAAAGCGGGTCACGTCCCCGATCTCGGCGACGAAGATCGCCGCGAGGATCGGGCCCACCCCGTCGATAGCCTGGACCGCCCGATAGCCCGGATGGGTAGCAAGCTTCGTCGCGGTCCGCCGGCCCACCACGTCGATCTCGAAATCCAACGCCTCGATCAACCGGCGCAAGGAGACGACCCGGGCGTTGTAGGCCGGATCCAGCCGGAGATCGTCAAGCAGCTGCTGCCCGCCGACCCCGAACAGGTCCGTCATCGGCACGCGTACACCCTGCTTGGCCGCCACCGCGTGGACCTGTGCTTTGAGTCCGGACCGTAACGCCACGAGTTTCGCGCGGTGCCGAACCGCCTCCCGCAACTCCCGCACCGACGCCGGGGCGATCCACGCCTCCGGCAACCGACCCATCCGCAGCAAATCCGCCAGATCGGAGGCGTCCCGCACGTCATTCTTGACCCTGCGGTACGCGAACCCTTTCACACCAAGCGGATGCGCCAAATGCACCATTGCGCCAGCGTCCTGGAGCACGTCAACAGCCCAGTACCAGCCGTACGTCGCCTCCAGTACGACCTCCGGCGCTTCACCGGCCTTCGCAATCTCCAACCCGAGGGCGAGTGGATCATTCTCGATGCGCACGGTCTCCAGCCGCTCCCCGGTCTCGGTCATCCGCACGATCACCGATCGTCGCCGATGCAAATCGATACCCACGACCTGCTTGCCGTCATAATCGTCCACAAGGGGCCTCCTTCGTCGTGGTGGACGTTGGGTGACACCCCCCAAGGGAACATCGCAACTTGGGAGACTGTCACGAGGAGCGGAGGCCCCGCTCCTTCATCGCATCAGTAACACCACGGTTTTGGTGTCGACCCCGCCTGCTGCGCCGACCATCAGCGACGCGGCGGCCGCGGCTTTGTTGTCGGGTAGGTCGCACAGGATGTATGCATCTTGTTCGCCGAACGCGAAGTACATCGCGTCGAGGTGGCCGCCGAGGCTGTCGATCGCTTTGCGCGAGGCGTCGACGCGACCGCTGCCGCCGTCGGTGAGTAGTCCACGTAGCCCGTCAATGGTGTAGGACGCGGTAATCATGAACTTGGGCATCGTTGATCGCCTTCCTCTTGGGGTGACCGACTGCCGCTCGTCCCACAATTGGGCTCCACCTTGCGTGCGCGGCTCAGCACCTACCGTAGTCACGCATCCCTGGACAGACGGGGTGAACGCGTCTCTCGGCGCTAGGGATCCTGACATGACCAACGGCTTTCGCCACGACACGGGTTGACCCGCTTTAGCCGAGGCGCAGGACGCTCTCCTCGATCTCGGTCCTCCTTGCGGGTGCGTACGAGACCTCCGTGCCGACGATCGTGAAACCCGCTTTGCGTAGGACTCTGAGAGATCCGACATTGTCGCTGGCGGCGCGGGCGTAGAGCGGTCGGACGACAACGATGTCTAGGAACTGGGCGAGGGCTTCGCTGGCGACCCCTTGTCCCCAGACAGCGCGGTCGATCCAGTAAGTGATCTCGGTGCGGTCCTCGTCGACGAAGCTGCTAATGCTGCCGACGAGGCCTCCGTCGCGGGTCACCGCACGCAGGGTGGTGTCCGGAGAGGTCCTCACCATCGACATGTGGGCATCGAACGCTTTGCGATCGTCGGGGTCCTTGGCCGTGAACGCCGCCATCTGGACCGACTCGGGGTCACGCATATGGTCGAAAAATGCGTCGAGGTCAGAGTCCTCAATCAGCCGCAGTGCCACACCCGTCATCAAAGTTCTCCTCACGTTGCTCCGGCCAACAAGAGGGCAACGTATCAGCGGCATCCGACTCGTTCTCAGCGCACGGCGCAGCTGAATCGCCCACAGCAAGCCGAGGAGGTCCAGGTGCCTTCAAATCGGATTATCGCCGCGCGCAAGCTGGCCATGATCAGAGAGCCAATCCCGGTCGGAAGATGTTGTCCCGCGCGGGCCTACGTCTCTGCACGCATTGGTGCTAGCAGAGTCGTAGGCAGCCCGTCGGGTGAATTCCACAGCTACGAGGCCCTCGCCGCCAGGCACGACATTAGAGCAGCTCAGTCCGCGATCGCCGGACGTGCAGGCGGCCGCGGTGTGCCGTCACCAACCGCAATGACGCGCTCAACACCAGATAGCCGGCCAGTAGCACACCCAGATACCCGCCCAAGGCGTCGACAACTCCGGGAGCAGACGACATCGCCATCCCCGGCATCCGCACGCCCGGACCGACCGCCGTTCGGCCACCGCCGGCCGGCATCGCCGCGACCATCCAGGTCATAACCGCCGCGACGATCGCGTGCTGAATGCTCGCACCTCGGGCGGCCATGGTCCGGCATGACGGGCGCTCTGGCGCGGCCCGGCGCTGCACATCGGGTACGTCGGCCACGCCCGTCATAACCGACCCGACCGGCAACGGTGCAACGGCCTGCACCAGAAACCAGCCGGTCGCTACCGCGAACACGGTGAGCTGCAGACTCCACCGATCGCGCACCGGCCAACGCCAGGTCATCGCGACCATCTCGACGCTCATCAGCAGATGAATCACGTCATTGACCCGAGCCACGCCGCGGGTGCCGGCGCGCGTCGGCGATCCGGCGAGACACCGCATGAGACCGAGACACCGCACGAGACCGAGAGACCGCCTGAGATGCAGCAGCGCGGTGGCCGCGAACATCACGGTCACCATTGCGCGAACGACCAGGGGCAAGACCATGAAAACCATGTGTCAGTACGGCTGCGGCCAGCCGGAGGGCGAGTCCTCCCAGGCTTCCTGCCGTCCGTACGGCGTGAGGTCCAGGATGTTGTGGACCCAAAGAATCCGGTCCACACCACGCGAGGTGGTGTTGTACGTGCGGTAGACGTCCTCGCCATCGCGCAGGAAGACGCTGAGCACGAACCCACCGCCGGCGCCGCAGTCGTCGGCGAACGACGTGCCGCGCGACGATACGAAGGGCACCGGCCAGCCCATCTGCGTCTTGTACGCCTCGATCTGGGCCAACGGCATGTCCGACACGGTCACCCAGGTGATGCCGCGCTTCGCGAGCCGGTCCGGCCCGACAACGGGGATGCTGTTGGTGAACGCCGTGCAGCCCGGGCAGTACTCGTTCGGCCCGTTGTCCATGAACTGGTACGTGACGAGCTGATCCCGACTGTCGAACAGATCGAGCAGAGATTTCGAACCCGTCGGCGTATCGAAGACGTACGACTTTTCGATCTTGACCATCGGCAGACAGCGACGTCGTGCGGCCAGCCCGTCCAGGGCGTGGGTCGCTTGCTTCTCCGCTGACAGCAGTTCGTCGCGGACCTCTTGCCACTTGTCAGCCGAAACGATCGTCGGCTTCCCCTCGGCCGTAGCCTTGTTGTCGACCCCCATCGGGCAGTCCTTTCGATCACACGCCTACGTCAAGGCGTTCTCACCTCATTGACGAAGCAGCGGACGCATTCTCGACATCGCTGGGACAAAATCTTGGACGCCGTACCGCTACGGTTCAGTCCCGCCACGTAGCCGCCACAGTGGTCGGGCGACGCGGCCGGCGGACGTTGTCAGCGAACGTGGTCACCCGACTCGCAGGTGAAGCAACCTTCGACGGTCATCGCCGTGTACTACTAGCAGACGTACCAGCCAAGGAGCAGATGGTGGCCGCACCGCCGGGGTTCGACGAGTTTGTAGCCTTTCGATCCACTCGGCTTCTGCGTGCGGCCTACCAGCTCACGCACGACTGGGCGCTTGCTGAAGACCTGACTCAGGCCGCGCTGGCCAAGGCATGGCGGGCGTGGTCGCGATCACCATCACCCCCACCGACCTGGGACTGGAATTCAGCGACCGGTGCTCGGCGGTGGATCAGAGCCTCGACGTCGAGATCACGATGGCGCTCGCCGATGGCAGCAAGTTGACGGTTGGATGCAGCACGAGCGGCGGCACGTACGCCTCCGAGGACTCGCAGGCCGACCACCTCACGCCCGGTGTGCCAACCTCTCTGACATTCTCGGCGAACGCCTACCGGGTTACCACTGGTTCGAACGGCGAGCAGACCGGACGTACGCCGGTCGCACTGCCCGCGGGCACGTACTCGATCGGGGTCTGGCAGAAGTTGCCGTTCGACCGGTATCCACTGCCACCTCGGCCAAAAACGCTACCGACGCTCACCATCGCGCAATGGGGCCTCGGCGATCGCGCCTCCGTCAAGACCGTCCGGTCCGACCCGACGAATCCCCTGGCCGAGCGGACGATCTCGTTCACCATGCCGGCGTGCGTCAAGGCCACCACAAACTGCAACCCGACCGCCGCCACCTCGCAAACGCCGGGCTTCCTGCACATCACCGTCAACGGGGTCACGGTCAATACCGCCGAGTTCTGGGATTACAGCGCCGGCGGCTCGTCGTTCAACATCGAACCCGACATGCCCAACGCACCGCACCTACGCGCGGGCGAGCTTGTGACGATCACGATCACCCCGCAGTACGTGACCGGTGCCTGGGAGTTTGCCGTGGCGCCCGGCGCGCAACGGTAGCCATCGACGGTGACCATAATGTCGACATGGGATCGCGGAAGTATCGGATTATCACCACGCTCGAATCGGTCAACAACCGATTGACCCGATTCAGCTTGCAACACGGCATCGCATTGCCAGCATTCGCGTTGCTCGAGACGACCGGACGGAAATCCGGCCGGCCGCGGTATACGCCAATCGGCAACGGCGCGGTCGGTGACGAATTCTGGCTCATCGCCGCCCACGGTGACCAGGCGGATTACGTGCGCAACA
>CAWFSH010000015.1:0-898572 GCA_963818495.1 uncultured Actinomycetota bacterium | reverse complement strand
GCACAAATCGCCGGCGCCGCCGGACGCGGCCGCACCCCGACGCACCTACCGTTCATGATGTGACCTCCCGCCGACCCGGTCATTCCCGGCGGCGGCAAGGTAAAACGTCACCGAGAATGTCCCTGGTTCGTTCTAGAGTCGCGACCATGAGTCTTGTGTGGGAGCAGGTCATCATCGACGCGCACGACCCGGTCGGGCTGGGACGGTGGTGGCAGCGTGCGCTCGGCTGGATCGTGGCCAACGACGATCCCGAGGAATTCGAGATCCGGCCGGCCCAGGACCGGCTGCCGGGCCTGTTGTTCGCTAGCGTGCCGGACGCGAAGACAGTGAAGAACCGGCTGCATTTCGACTTCCGGCCGGACGATCGGGACGCCGAGGTGCGACGACTTGTCGATCTCGGTGCCGCTCACGTCGACATCGGCCAGGGCGATGAGTCGTGGATTGTGCTGGCCGACCCGGAGGGCAACGAGTTCTGCGTGCTTTCTTCGGCGGCCGATACGGCGGCGGCGCCGTCGATCTCGCCGAATACGCCGACGACCATCTAACGGGGTCAGCGGGTCGGTCGCCGCCCACCGCGCCGGAATCGGACGCCGACGTAGACGAGGTCGATGATCAGCACTGCGATGCCGATAAACAACAGGTAGAGCAACCCGTGTGCGACGACGCCCACGATGCCGAGGGCGATCGCGACGATGATCAGGAGCAGGAAGATCGCCACCTCTACCTCATCTTCTGATTCGTAGGAGCCGGTCAGCGCCGGGCCAGGCGGCGTTCGCCGCTGGTCCCGGGTGCGTAGTTCAACTCGTAGTGCGCAAAGATGGCGGGCTCGTCCTGGGCGGGCAGTTCGCCGTCGACGTCGATCGTCGGGCAGCCCTTGACCTGGTTCTTGGCGTGGGTGACCTGGAGGTATCCGGGCCCGACGCGGGCGCCGTCCAACGGCACGAAGGTCAGGCGCCGGCGCGTCGGCATGCCGACGGTGACCGTGGCGAACGCCGGCTGATCGGTCGCGGTGTCGACGTAGACGGATTCGAGCGTGCCGATCTTGTGACCGGTAGCGTCCACGACGTCGTGATTGCGCCACTCGCGGATGTCATTGACCTCGAACACCGCTACCCCCCGTCGTAGGTCGTCTCAATTGTCCCACTAAGTGCCATGGCCACATGCGGGTTCGCCGGTCATCGGGCGGTCCGGGCGATCAAACTCGAATCAGAGCAACATGGGTACGTCCGGGCCGACGGCTCGGTCGGCGTTTCGACATTTGCGCCGGTTCGTCGAAACGCGGCCGGATGGCAGGCGAAGGGATTCGTCGTCGTTCGGACGATCGCGGGTCCGGGCGGCGAAACCGACGTTGATCGACGGCGGGCGCCGTGGGTCGATAGCGGCGCCATGGCTCGCACCCAGGGCTCGACATGAAGAGTTTCGATATGAGGGGGAGGCGAACGATGCCGCGTGCAATCCAGTTCGACCATTTCGGGGACGTCGACGTCTTGCATGTCGCCGAGGTGCCAGAGCCGACCCCCGGCGCTGGCGAGGTGGCGGTGCGCGTCGTGGTAGCGGGTACGAATCCGGGTGAGATCGCGATCCGTACGGGTGCGATGAACGCCATCTACCCCACGACTTTTCCGTGCGGCGAGGGGACCGACTTCGCCGGCATCGTCGCGGGTGTCGGTACGGACGTGGCGGGATTCCTCATCGGCGATGACGTCATCGGCTGGAGTGACGAGCGGTCGGCGCAGGCGGACTATGTGGTCGTGCCCGAGGATCACCTCGTCGTGAAACGACCGGAGCTGCCGTGGGAGGTGGCCGGTGGCCTGTTCGTGGTGGCCTCGACGGCGACGGCGGCCGTCCGGGCGGTTGCTCCGAAGTCGGGCGAGACCGTGGTCGTGTCGGGTGCGGCCGGCGGCGTCGGCGGTCTGGCCGCACAGCTCGCGAAGCGAGCGGGGGCGTCGGTCGTCGGCATCGCCAGCGAGTCGCACGCCGATTGGCTCATGTCGGTCGGCGTGACCCCGGTGACGTACGGCGACGGAATGCTCGACCGGATCCGGAAGGCCGCGCCGGCCGGAGTGGATGCGTTCATCGACGCACACGGCTCGGGCTACGTCGACGACGCCGTCGATCTGGGCGTGGCACCGGAGCGGATCAACACGATCATCGACTTCCCGGCGGCGGAGAAACACCACGTTCACACGGACGGAATGTCGACCGCGTCGACCGCCGACGTCCTGGCCGAGGTGGCCGACCTGATCGCCGACGGCAGCGTTACGCTCCCGATCGACGCTACCTATCCGCTCGACGAGGTCCGCGACGCCTACACCGAGCTCGCGATGGGACACACCCGCGGAAAGATCGTCCTCACGGTCAGCCCGACCTGACCCGGGTGCGGCGTCGGCTGAGCGTTGGCGCTGGCCGAACGTTATCGCCGAGCCGTCGCCGCGCCACCGGCACGGGTCTCGTTCAGCCGCGATGGCCGGTGCTCAGAAACGCTCCTCGAGTCGAGACTCCGGCGTGCCGACGAGGGCTGCCCATACGTCGGCAACGTTCGCGTACGAGGTCGAAGCGGGCAGGCTTCGCAGCGCGTCGACGACGCCGTCCGGTGCGTTGTTGCCTCCCGCCTCCGCGACGAGGGCGGACGCGTCGGCCGGAAATACCGAGCGGCGCAGGTAGCGGCCCAGTTGCGAGCGCCGTTCGCGGTCCTCCGGCGACATGCCGCTCGGAGCGCCTCCCTCTTCTCCCGCGTCGAGGTCGGGGACGAGCGACACGTCCGGTTCGTCCTCGCCGGACGGTTCGGTCTCGCGCCACTCTTCGACCCGGGCGCCGGCGCCGGATCCCTCGGTGATCCCGAGCGCCTCCTCGTCCAATTCCTCGTCGAGACGGCGGCTGTGTTTGCTGCTTCCTCGATCCATACCGCCACCGTACCCACGGTGTGGGCGATCATTGGGCGGCCCGCACAACGCGGACGGCATGGCGCGCGGACGCGGCGTGACCCGCGTGTCGAGCGTGGCTGCTGTGGCCGTTGAGCGTCATCGCCGGTCGCGCCGCGGCAGCGCGGCCGCGGCTACCAGGCCAAGCAGGCGGTGGCGCTCGCGGCCGAGCTGGAACGCCAGCGGGTCGGCTGGTTCGAGGAGCCGGTCTCCTCGGATCGGCTCGCGGTTCTCGCGTTGTTGCGGGGTCTGCTTCCGCCGGAGATCACCGCGGGGGAGTACGGCACGACCGTCGACTATTTCCGCACGATGCTCGCCGCCGGAGCGGTGGACTGCCTCCAGATCGATGCGAGTCGATGCGGTGGCTACCCCGGCATGCTGGCCGCGGCGTGTGTCGCCGACGCGTACGGCATCCAGGTGTCCAGCCACTGCGCGCCCCACCTGCACGCGCCGGTGTGCGCCGCGATCCCGAACTTCCGGCACGCCGAATGGTTCGCCGACCACGTGGCGGCCGACGCGCTCGTGTTCGACGGGTTGGCCACCGCGTCCGGCGGGCAGCTAAGGGTGCCCGACAACGAGCCGGGCCACGGAGTCACGCTGCGAGCGGCTGCCACGTAGGCGCCGATTCCCTCTCCGTTCTGCGGCCTCGCCGAGCCGCTCACGGTCGCCGCCGACAACGGGTGATCGCTGATAGCCTGCGCGTGTCCGATACAGCCTCGCGGCTGCGCTACGCATCGGCTGGCTCGATAGAGTCTCGCGGAGGTGACGATGTCCGGCGCGACGCACGACGAGCCGCAACCGGAGAGCCTCCGCACCGTCGTCGTCGCTCTCGCTATCAACATCGCTATCGCGCTCGCCAAAGGGTTCGCGGCATTCATCAGCGGTTCGAGCGCCCTGCTGGCCGAGGCGGCCCATTCCGTCGCCGACACAGGCAACGAAGTCTTTCTCTTGGTGGCGCTGCGGACGAGTCGGCGTCCGGCCGACGACACGCACCCGTTCGGGTACGGCGCCGATCGATTCTTCTGGTCGCTGCTCGCGGCCTTTGGCATCTTCGTCGCCGGCGGCCTGACGGCGATCGTCGAGGGCATCTACCAGTTGCAGCATCCGCATCGGCTGGACAACGTCGTGGTCGGATACGTCGTTCTCGCCGTGTCGCTCGTGCTCGAACTGACGTCGTGGCGCACCGCCTACCGGCAGTTGCGCTCCGAGTCGCGCGGCCGTGGCGTGAGCCTGCGGGTCTACGTACGCCGGACCAGCGATCCGACGCCGACCACCGTGTTTTACGAAGACAGCGCCGCCGTCATCGGCATCGCTCTGGCCGCCGTCGGGCTCATCGCGCATCAGGTCACCGGGTCGGCGGTGCCCGACGCCGCGGCGAGCATCGCGATCGGTGTCCTCCTCGTCCTCGTCGCCGTCCGGCTCGCCGCGCGCGAACGGGAGTTGCTGACCAACCAGGCCGCGCCGCCGTCAATCACGGACGGCTTCCGGCAGGTCATCATCGAGACGCCGGACCTGGAGCGGATCGCCCGGCTCGATGTGCTGGTCGTCGGGCCGCGCATGTGGCTGATCACGGCCGACGTCGTCCTCGCCGAGGCGCTGACCGCCGTCGAGGCTTTCGACCGGCTGCGCGGGATCCGGGCGCGGCTCGCCAAGGATCCGGGCGTCATGCGGGTGTATTTGACTCCGGTTCGCGCCTGAGGAACTCGGCCGGCGGGATAGTACTCGCCGAAACGGCCGGCCCGATGAGTTCCGGCAATCCGCATGGCGAACGACTGTCGACCGCCACGATCAAGACACGAGATCCGCTCGCGTCCATGCCGCCTAACCACGTCCCGGAGCCAACCGGTACAGGAGCCAACCGGTCCGCGAGCCAGAACCGAACACCGGGGGAGACACCGATGACCAACCCGACCGACGAGTTCTTCCAACAGCTCGGCCATCGCGGGCACGAACCGTTGGTGGGCCGCGTAAACGGCGCCCTGCGCTTCGACGTTACGCACCGCGGCGACACCGACATTCACTGTCTGAAAATCGATCGCGGCCACATCACCGTGTGCCGGGACAGCGGGCCGACCGAGTGCGTCATCCGGGTCGAGCGCCGGGTCATGGACGCCATAGTCACCGGTCAGGCCAACCCATTGGCAGCCCTACTGCGCGGTGCGCTGTCGGTAGAGGGCAACCCGGAGATGATGGTGATCTTCCAGCGACTGCTGCCGCCACCGGTGAATGCCCGGCGGGCGAACGCGGTCGAGACCGTGGCCGGGTGGTGACGATGGGAGACGGACTCGTCCGGATACTGGACGGCAACACGTTCGTGGTCAGCGATGAACGCGGTGACATCGAGGCGTCGCCGACCGAGCCGACCGGCTTGTTCTCGAACGACACGCGATTCCTGTCGAAGTGGCTGCTGACCGTCGACGGCAAGCGGCTCAATGTGCTGTCGGTCGACGATCTGCAGTACTTCGAGACCCGTTTCTTCCTGGTCCCCGGCACCGGCACCATCTATGTCGACGCCAAGTTGTCGGTGATCCGGCGGCGCGCGGTCGGCGGCGGGTTCCACGAGAACCTGACCATCCTGAATCACGATGACAAAGTCGTGGACCTTACCGTACGCATCGAGGCCGCGAGCGATTTCGCCGACATGTTCGAGATCAAAGACGCGTTGGAGAAGAAGGGGAAGCTCTACACGCGGATGGAGCACGGCCGGCTCACGTACGGCTATGAACGTGAGACGTTCCACCGACAGACCATGATCTCCAGTTCGGTCACCGCCGACCTGGACGAGGGCGGGCTCACGTTCGCCGTACACATCGATCCCCACGCCGAGTGGAGCACCGATCTACATGTGGAGCCGGCCATGCTCGGGCCGACCGGTCAGAGCTTGATGCCGCGGCACCCCGACGACGTCGAGGTCCGCCGCGACATGCTGGCCGAACTGGACAAGTGGATCGCCGGGGCACCGCGGCTCGACTGCGACTGGGAACCGTTGCAGACGACGTACCAGCGAAGTCTTGTCGATCTGGCGGCCTTGCGTTTTGCACCGGCCATCGCGGGTCCGACGCACAGCCTGCCCGCCGCGGGCCTGCCGTGGTTCATGACGATGTTCGGCCGGGACAGCATTCTCACAAGTCTGCAGGCCTTGCCGTTCAACGCCGACCTCGCGGCGACCACGTTGCGGGTGCTCGCCGACTGGCAGGGGAGCCGGGTCGACGACTTCCGCGACGAGGATCCCGGCCGCATCCTGCACGAGTTGCGCTATGGCGAGCTCGTCGCGTTCGAGGAGCGACCGCACTCGCCCTACTACGGCAACGCCGACGCGACGCCGCTGTTCGTCGTGCTGCTCGACGAGTACGAGCGGTGGACCGGCAACACCGATTTCGTCCGCGATCTGGAGACCGAGGCCCGCGCCGCGTTCGCCTGGATCGACAACTACGCCGACCTGATGGGCAACGGGTACATCTCGTATCAACGACGCAACGAGCAGACCGGCCTGGAAAACCAGTGCTGGAAGGACTCGCCGGATTCGATCGCGTACAAGGACGGCCGGATACCGGGATTCCCGCGGGCAACGTGCGAATTGCAGGGTTATGCCTACGACGCGAAGATGCGCGGTGCGCGCCTGGCCCGGCTGGTCTGGAACGACCCGGCCTACGCCGCCAAGCTCGAAGCGGAGGCGGCCGACCTCAAACGCCGCTTCAACAAGGATTTCTGGGTCACCGACGGCAAATACTTCGCCGTCGCACTCGATGCCGAGGGCGGCCAGGTCGACTCATTGACGTCAAACATCGGTCACCTGCTGTGGAGTGGCATCGTCGACAAGTCGAAGGCGAAGGCAGTCGTCAACCACCTGATGGGTCCGCGACTGTTCTCCGGCTGGGGCGTACGCACGATGGCCGAGGGCGAGGGCCGTTACAACCCGATCGGATACCACGTCGGGACGGTGTGGCCGTTCGACAACTCATTCATCGCCTGGGGCCTGCGGCGCTACGGATTCAAGGCCGAGGCGGCGCGGATCGCGGCCGGGATTCTCGACGCGGCGACGTTCTTCGACGGTCGACTGCCCGAAGCGTTCGGCGGCTACGAGCGCAGCCTCACGAAATTTCCCGTGCAGTATCCGACCGCCTGCAGTCCGCAGGCCTGGTCGACCGGAGCGCCACTGCTCTTCCTGCGGACGATGCTCGGTCTCGAACCGGTCGACGACCATCTGGTGGTCGACCCGGCCCTGCCGGCCGGCATCGGGCATCTGGAGTTGCTCGACGTGCCCGGCCGCTGGGGTGCGCGAGACGCATTCGGCCGCAGCCGGCACGAGACGCCGCCACATCCCCGGATCAATGCTCCGCTCGGTCCGGTGGGCCGATGAAGCCTTGACGGTACGGCCTATCGGGGCGGCGCTAGCGGCGCGGTTGGTCGCAGGTCGTCGGTTGGCCCTGGCTATTGGCCAGGGCTATTGGTCGGTCGAGGCATTCGGCTCGTGGTGACCGTCGGCCGGCCCAGCCAGCCGACCCACGGCGCCGTACCCGGCGAACTCCTCCGGATGTTCCGGCAATTCCTCGACGCTGTCCGGACGCCACAGCGGCATGCGTACGAGTCCGGGATCCACGAGATCCCAGCCGGCCATCAATTGGGCGATCTCGTCGTATGAGCGCATCGTCATCGGCGTCGGGGTCCTTGCGTACAACTTGCGATGGTCGCTCGCCAGCTCCGGCCGCTGACCATCCTGGGTCGCATGGGTCACGGCGATGTAACTGCCGGGAGCCAACGCGTCACGATAGGCCGCCACGATCTGCGCCGGCCGGCTGCCATCGGGAACGAAGTGCAAGACCGCGATCATGAGTACGGCGACCGGTTCGCGCAGGTCCAGCAGCCGGCGTACATCGGGGTGGCCGAGAACGGCACTGGCGTCGGCGAGATCGGCGTTGATGACGGCGGCGTTCGTGTCGCCGTCGAGAATCATCCGGGCGTGCGCGACCACGACCGGGTCGATGTCGACATAGACGACGCGAGCATCCGGTATGACGAAACGGGCGACCTCGTGCACGCTGCCCACCGTCGGCATGCCCGATCCGAGATCGACGAACTGCCGCACGCCCTGGGCGGCGATGAAGCGGACGGCGCGGTGCAGGAACGCCCGGTTGGCTCGGATGATCTTCGGCACGTCCGGCCACAGCGCTATCGCCTGGCGGGCCATCTCGCGGTCGACTTCGAAATTGTGCGACCCGCCCAGGTAGTAGTCGTAGACCCGGGCGGCGTTGGGCCGTTCGGTTTCCGTACCGTCCGGCACCCAGTCGCGGATCGCCACGCCGTCACCCCCTGTAGTCGCGCCATGCCGGGCGACTCGCAAAATGGTGACACTAGCCGATCGCCGGCGCCGCACCCAGGTAACCGTGTGCGGCCATCCGGACGCCCATCTCGTCGTACGCCGCGTCGTCGGTCGGTGTGATCGCGGCGAGACCGTCGACGTACCGGTTCAGCATGCAAAACGCGGCCGCAATCAGCACGGTGTCATGGATGTCCTCATCGCTCGCGCCGGCCGCCCGGGCGCAAGCTAGGGCCGCGGACGTAACGTAACGACCGCCCCGGGTGACCTCGCCGGCGAGGTCAAGCAGCGCGTTTAGACGTGGCGTCCCTCCGGGATCGGTCGACACCGACCCACCCTCCGCGACCTGGGCATCCAGATGCGGAATCGTCGCGGCGTGCGAGCGCGCGCAGAATTCGCATTCATTGAGTTGCGAGACGTGCGCGGCGATCCGCTCGCGGTCGGCCGGACTGAGCGGACTTTCGCCACGCAGCAGTTGCTCGATGAGTTGCGTGACGGTCACGCCGCTGGCCGGCTTGAACGCCAGCAGACCCCGGATCCCGGGCAGGTCGTCGGATAGCGGGATATGGGGCATGCGCGGTCTCCTTCGCGGATCGGCCGTCGCGAAGGAACAGTAACGGACGACCGTCCGCGCGGCGGTTACCTGCCGGACCACTGTGCCACCGGTCCCGCCCGCCGGCTAGTGCATGTTTAGTGATGCGGCCGGTCGCCGTGCATCCGCGCCACGTAGCGGTCGGCCGAACGCCGTACGGCAGCCGGGCCATCGGTCACGACCACTCGACCCCACCAGCCGCCGTACACACGGTCGAAGCCGAAACGCTCGACGCGATGGGCGATGTCGAGCACGGTCGCCTCGTCGAGCGGAATGAGATTCGGGTAGCTCCACATGAAACTGACCCAGTCGCGGTCCTGAACGACGGTGATCGTGTCGCCGGTCAGCAGAGCGCCGCGACCAGCCGCGCCGGCCGGCCAATGCAGCACGGCCGCACCGTCGAAGTGGCCGCCGATGCGGGCCACCGTGACGCCCGGCACCGGCTCTATCTCGTCGTCCCACAACTCCACCCGTGGTGACGGACGCTGGATCCACGCGGCGTCGGCTCGCGGGATGAGCACCCGGGCGTCGAACGCGTCGGCCCAGTCGATGTGCGTGCCATAGAAATGCGGATGGGACATGCAGATCGCTGCGATCCCGCCCAGCTCGGTGATGCGTTGGCGCGCGGCGTCGTCGAGCACCGACACGCAATCCCAGAGCACGTTGCCGCCGGGCGTACGGACGAGCAGAGCGCGCTGGCCGATGCCGAAGGCCGGCTCCGTGCCGATCCCGATCAGGTCCGGCTCCTCCTCGCGGATGTCGGTCCGATGGCTGGTCGTCAGCTCGGCCGGCGTCGTCCAGCGCTGGCCCTGCCAGCCGACATACTGGCGCTCGTCGTCGCAGATCGGGCACCGGTCCGGCGGTGCGTCCGTATCCGGTTGCTGCACCGCACAGGTCGCACAGATCCACGCCGGCATGCCCACGCCCCTTTCGTCGCCGACCGGTAGGCGGCCGCATTCGACGGTCCAATGTCGCACAGCGCCGCCAACATCGCGACTGGTTTGCCCCGCGAGGTCCGCCGGCGACCGCGGACTTCCTGCGGGCGCGTTGCCCCCTGGCTAGGGTGGGTACGGATGGTCGACGCGCGGGCGGATGCGGCGGCGAGGACTGCGACGAAGGGGGAACGACCGATGGCAGGGGCCCGGATCGTCATCGTCGGCGGCGGATTCGCCGGCTTCCATGCTGCGCGTCGACTGTCCAAGCTAGCCCGAGGCGCGGCCGAGATCACTCTCATCAATCCGACCGACTATTTCCTCTACCTGCCACTGTTGCCTCAAGTTACCGGCGGCCTCCTCGACGCGAACCGGGTCGCGGTGTCGCTGCCCGCCGCGTTGCCCAAGGTGCGCCTCATCCTCGGCAACGCTCGCCAGGTCGATCTCGATGACCGCCGAGTCGTGTACGCCGACCCGGAGGGTCGCGCCGGCGACGTCGCCTACGACCGAGTCGTCATCGCGGCCGGCAGTGTCAACAAACTGCTGCCGGTCCCCGGCATCGCCGACCACGCCCACGGCTTCCGCGGTATTCCGGAGGCGCTCTACCTGCGCGATCACCTCACCTGTCAGGTCGAGATGGCGGAGGAGACCGACGATCCAGACGAGCGGGCCGCGCGGCTGACGTTCGTGGTGGTCGGCGCCGGCTATACCGGCACCGAGGTGCTCGCCCACGGGCAGGCCCTGACGGAGTCGATCATCAAGGCGCGGCCGCGCCTGCGCGGCGAGACGAGCCGCTGGTATCTCCTCGATACGGCCGACCGGGTGCTGCCCGGCCTCGACCCCCGCTTGTCGGCAACGACCGACCGCGTACTGCGCCGGCGGGGCGTACGGCTCCGGCTCGGTACGTCGATCACCGAGGCGACCGCCGACGGCGTACGCATGAGCGACGGCACCTCTCTGTCGTGCAAGACGCTGATCTGGTGCGTCGGCGTCCGTCCGGACCCGTTCGTGGACAGCCTCGGCCTGCCGACGAACAAGGGTCGACTGATCGTGGACGAGTACCTGACCGTGCCCGGCCATCCCGAGGTGTACGGGACCGGTGACGCGGCCGCGGTGCCGGACCTGACGCGGCCCGGGGAGTGCACGGCGATGACGGCGCAGCACGCGGAGCGTCAAGGGAAGCTGGCGGCCGGAAACATCGCCGCGTCGTTTGGCGCCGGTCGGCGACGGGCCTACCGGCATCACGATCTGGGCTTCACCGTCGACTTGGCCGGTGGCGTCGCGGCGGCCGACCCGTTCGGAATCCCGCTGTCCGGACTCGCCGCTGCCGGAGTCACCGGCGGATACCATCTGCTGGCGCTGCCGAGAAACCGCGCGAGTGTGGCTGCGTCGTGGCTGATCGGCGCGTTCATGCCGCGGCAGCCGGTGCAGCTCGGCCTGGTCAACGCGGCCGCGGTGCCGTTGGAGACCGGCACACCGGAACTGCCGGCCCGAGCCGGCTAACGCGACACGACGCACCGAAGGCGCGCGTACGCGCATGAACTACGGCAGCCCTGGAACGTAGGCGGAGGCGGCTCAGCCCAATCGTCGTCGGCGACGCGCCGAGCTCGGGTCGACCTGCGCCGAATCCGTTGACGCGTGACCGTTCGGCGATCGCCGAAGCGTGCGTCGCGGAGGATGGCTCGATGTCCGTACAGCATGCACAGCACGCTCCGGCCCGATCCACCACCCGCGACGTCCGGCCACTCACCGCGCTTTGCCTCGGGTGGTTCATCGTCATCGTCGACGCGACGATCGTGAACGTTGCGTTGCCGAGCATGGCCGGCGATCTTCGCGCCTCGGTATCGGGCCTGCAATGGGTCCTGGATGGCTACACGGTGACGTTTGCCGGCCTTCTCCTGGCCGGCGGCTCGGCGGCCGATCGCTGGGGTGCGCGTCGGGTCTTCGACGTCGGTCTGGCGCTGTTCGCCGCGGCATCGATCGGCTGTGCGGTGGCGCCCGGCCTCACTGCACTGATCACCGCGCGGGTCGTACAGGGCATCGGCGCCGCCCTCCTCGTGCCCGCGTGCCTCGCGCTCATCCAGGCGACTTATCCGGATCGCCTGACCCGGGCGCGCGCCATCGGAATCTGGGGCACGGTCGGCGGTATCGCCGGCGGCATTGGCCCGCTGCTCGGTGGCATCCTGACCGAGGCGTTCGGGTGGCGCGCGCTGTTCTGGGTGAACCTGCCGGTTGCCGTACTCACATTGTGGTTCACCGGACGCTATGTCCATGCTGGCGGTGCGACGGAGGGCGGCGTCCCGCGTGGTTTCGATTTTCCCGGACAGCTCACCGGTGGCATCGCCCTCGTCGGCCTGACCGCCGGCGTGGTCGAGGGCGGCCGCAACGGGTGGGTCACACCGGTACCGCTCGCGTTGATCGCCGTCGGGTTCGCGTCCGCGGCCATGTTCGTAGCGATCGAACGTCGTCGTGCCGAGCCGATGCTCCCGCTGTCGATCTTCGACAACCGCGAGATGTCCGGAGCGACCGCGGTCGGATTCATCATGAACTTTTCGTTCTACGGTTTGCTCTTCGTCGAAGCCATCGCGTTGCAGCGCCGTTACGCATTGTCGCCATTGCTCACCGGTCTGGCCCTGCTGCCACAGACCGGCGTGATCGCCGTTGGTTCTTGGTTCGGCGGCGTGACGACCGGTCGCATCGGGCCCCGGGTCCCGATGATGGTCGGTATGGCGGTCGGTGCGGCCGGCTTCTTCGGGCTGACCATGATCGGCCCGGACACGCCCTATTTGGCGATCGTTGGGCCGATGGCCGCGGCCGGGTTCGGGATCTCGTTCTGCATGCCGGCTGCCACCTCCGCCGTCGTCGAGGCCGCGCCGCCCAATCGCGGCGGGATTGCCTCCGGCGCGCTCAACGCCAGCCGGCAGGTCGGTGGCGCGCTCGGGATCGCTCTGCTCGGATCGTTCATTGCCGCCGTCCACGGCGTCGGCGCGACGTTGTCCGGCGCGCGGATGGCGATGGTCGTCGCCGGGGTTGCCTACGTCATTGGCCTGGCGCTGGCCGTGTCGATGCCGAGGGTGCCCAACCCACCGTCCACATGAGTCCGGCGCGAGCCCCGTGAACCATTGCCGCACGCCGACCTCCTGCCGCTCAGGTTACCCGCGCGGCGCCGCTGGGCCGGCGAACCGAGCGAGCGTCACCCGAATACCCCGATAACACGGCGGCGCCGTCGTTGGCTGCGCTCATTTCATCAACACGGGTACGTTGGCGGCCGGTTGACGTACACGGAGTCGACGATCGCGTCGACACGAAGGAGTGAATCGGTGAGCGACTGGGAGACGTTTCTGGGCCGTCGCGACGAGATGGTGCGAGCGTTCGCGACCGTCGTCGCGGCGGGAGTGGCCCGGTCCGACACCGCCCATCCCGCGTTTCACGGCTGCTTCGACTGGCACAGCGCGGTGCACGGAACGTACGCGCTCCTCGCCGCGTCCCGGCTCACCGGCGAGTCGGCGTTCGCGGAGGCGGCTCTGTCGCAGACCGGCCCGGCGGCCGTCGCGGCCGAGGTGACGGCGTTGGCCGACGGCCGGCTCGACCACGAGGTGCCGTACGGCATGGCCTGGGCACTTGTCCTCGACGCCGAGGCAACGAGATCCACCATCGACGTGTTCGGCGATCTCGCCTCCGCCGCGGCCGACCGGGTCGTGAGCCACCTGGATGCGCTGTCCGGTCGCGGTGATCTGGCCGCGGCGGCTTGGGACGAGGAGTACCCGAGCGCGAGCTGGGCCACCATCGCATTGCGGCGGTGGGGACTCGCTCGCCGCGACGCGTACGCGATCGACGCGGCCGACCGGGCGGCGAAGCGGATCCTCGGTGCCTTCATCGGTGGCGGCGCCGAGCCGGAGAGGCCGATGGCGGGACGGGGATTCTTTTCGCCCGTACACCTGGCAGCCCTGTTGGCGGCGGACCTCGGCGGCGGTGCGGACATGGCGGCGCTGTGTGCCGGCGCCGGGTTCGACACCGGCCTGTTCGACGATGCGCGGCAGCCCACCGTGCACAGCGCCGGCCTGAACTTCTCGCGGGCATGGGGTCTCTACGGCGCCTGGCGGACCACGGGCGACTCGCGGTGGCGCGACGCGGCGGCCCGGCTGATCCTCGGCCACGCGGCCCAGCCGGAGCGGTGGCGGGACGACTATGCGCGATACGCCCACTGGATCCCGCAGTTCGGTGTGTTCGCGGTCGCGGAGACGGTCGACAACGCGGGCTAGCCACGCCGGCTAGCCGCGCCAGCCGGGCAGTCGCGCCCCGCCAGCCTGCAGTCGCACCCGGTCCCGGCGGTCAGGAGCCAGCGGCCAGTGCGGCGCGGATCGTTGTCGCGTCGGCCGGCGTGCCGTCCGGGTTGTCGAACGGTCCGTACGGCGCTCCGTAGGCCGGGGCCGAGCCGGCCTGGAACGTCCGGCCGGCGGCGAGCGGTCCGGCGTCGACCGCGTCGTAGCCGATCGCGTCGAGGAACGCGGCGACCGCGGCCTTCGCGTCAGCGTCGTCGCCGGCGATCGGCAGCGCGGTCCGATCCGGTGCGCCGGCCGGCCGGGCGAGCGCGCCGAGGTGCATGAAGTAGATGTTGTTGAACACCTTTACGACATGCGAGCGTGGAAGCCGCCGCTGCAGAAGCTCGCTGCTGGTGGTGGTGCCGGCGTCGAGCTCCGGTTCGTTTCCGTCCCGCTGCGCGTAGTAGTTGATCGTGTCGAGGACGGGTTTTCCGGCGAGTTGATCGGCCGGCAGCCCGTCGATCGCCGCCAGCGGCGTGGACACGACGACGAGATCGCCGGCCGCCGCCGCGTCGGCGCCGGTCGCCGCCCGCGCGTGCGGTCCCAACGCGGCCACCGTATCGGCCAGGGTTTCCGGTCCGCGCGAATTGCTCATCACCACGTCATAGCCGCCGGCAACCGCGAGCCTGGCCACGGTGCTGCCGATCATGCCACTGCCGATGAATCCCACTGTCGTCATAACAAACGGCAACCGTCGGGTCAGCGGCGCGCATTCCCGCTCGACTCGGACAGTTCGACGAGGCGGCGCATGAGCCCACGCACGGTGATGCCTGTGGCCAACCGACGATGCCTGCCAGCCGACGATGCCTGCGGTCAACCGACCTCACTCTCGGTCACGTCGTCCGGCCGATTACCCGCGGGTCGAGGCGCGGGTCGGTCGGGTTTACGGTGTAGCCCGGGTTACGACTGGCGGATGCGAGGATTGCGATGCAACTGAGTGGAGCGGTGGCGGTCATCACCGGCGGGGCAAGCGGGCTGGGCCTGGCGACGGCCCGGCGACTGGCCAAGGGCGGTGCCTCGGTGGCTCTGCTCGACCTGCCGTCCTCGGCCGGCGCCGACGTCGCCGCGTCGTTTGACACTCCGGCAATCTTTGCGCCGACCGATGTGACGGACGAAGACCAGGTCGCGGCCGCGTTCGGTGCGGCCCGCGAGCTCGGCGACGTTCGCGTGGTCGTCAACTGCGCCGGCATCGGCACGCCCGGACGCGTGCTGTCCAAGCGCGGCGTACTGCCGCTGGCCGCGTTTGTGCAGGTCGTCACCGTCAACCTGATCGGCACGTTCAACGTGCTTCGTCTCGGCGCCGAGGTGATGGCCGCGCTCGACCCGATCGGTGAAGAGCGTGGCGTCATCGTCAACACCGCGTCGGCCGCGGCCTTTGACGGCCAGATCGGTCAGGCCGCCTATTCGGCCAGCAAGGGCGGCGTTGTCGGCATGACGCTGCCGATCGCGCGCGACCTCGCGGACAAACTGATCCGCGTGATGACGATCGCCCCCGGACTGTTCGAGACACCGATGTTGGCCGGCCTGCCGGAGGAGGCGCGCGCGTCGCTCGGCGCCCAGGTGCCGCACCCGAGCCGGCTCGGTTCGCCCGACGAGTACGCGGCCCTGGTGGAGCACATCATCGCCAACCCGATGCTGAACGGCGAAGTGATCAGGCTCGACGGGGCGATCCGGATGGCTCCGCGCTAGCGGCTTTCCGTCGGCCCCTCGCGAAGCTGGCGCAGGATGCGCACGAGTTCGGCCCGGTCGGTGTCGCTGAGCCCGCCGAAGAAGCGTTCGGCTTCGGCGTCGCGGGCCGCGCGGATCGCCGTACCCACGCTTAGCCCCTGATCGGTGAGGGCGACCAGCGTCGCCCGCCGGTCATGTGGATCGGGCTGCCGCTCGACGAGCCCGTGGTCCTGTAGACCGTCAACCACCTCAGTGGTCGAGCGGGCGGCGATGCGTAAGTGGTCGGACAGTTCGCTGAGGCGCATGCGGCCGTGGTGCATCAGAACGCCGACGGCGCGGGACTGGCTCGGCGTGATGTCCCACGGGCCGAGCGTTTCCCGGGACAACCGACGCAGTCGCCGAGCGACGCCCCAGAAGGCGTCGGAGAGGCTCTCGTCCTCATCGCGACGTTCGTCGGCGCCCATCGAAATACATTAGCACCAGATGCTGTTGTAGCCTCATGTTGAGGTAACCTCAGCAATATCACGATGCCCTGTCCGAAGATTGCTCGAAACGAAGGGGGATCCCTTTGGACCCCAACCACACGCAACCGGGCCGCCGGGCGCGCGGCTCCCGCGCTGTTAGCGCGACCGAAAAAGCCCAAGCCCGCGAGGTCTCGCTGCGCCGCATCGGCGCGCTCTTCACGAACTATCGCGGTCAACTGGCCGTCGTCACGGCCATCATCGTCGCCTCATCGATCGTCGCGATGGCGTCGCCGTTCCTCCTGCGGGCCGTCATCGACCGGGCGCTCCCCGAGCGCAATCTGACGCTGCTCGTCTGGCTCGTCGTCGGCATGGTGGCCGTGGCGGCGGTCACGTCGGCCTTCGGCGTCGTACAGACCTGGATCTCCACCAAGGTCGGCCAGCAGGTCATGCACCGGTTGCGGACCGACGTCTTCACCCATCTGCACCGCCAGTCGATCGCGTTCTTCACCCGTACGCGGACGGGTGAGGTGCAGTCGCGCATCACCAACGACATCGGCGGGATGGAGTCGGTCGTGACCTCGACCGCGACGTCCATCGCGTCGAACCTGACGACCGCCGTGGCCACCGCCGCGGCGATGATTGCACTCTCGTGGCAGTTGTCCCTTGTATCGCTCGTCGTGCTACCGCCGTCGATCTACCTGTCCCGGAAGGTCGCTCGGATGCGCCGGGAGATCACCGCGCAGCGCCAGCGTGAGCTGGCCGACCTCAACGTGACGATCGAAGAGGGTCTGTCGATCAGCGGCGTGCAGCTCAGCAAAACCATGGGCAGCGGCCCCTCGCTGGTTGGCCGCTTCGCTGCGTCGTCGGCGCGGCTCATTGACCTCGAGCTGCGGTCGGAGTTGGCCGGACGCTGGCGGATGGCGTCGATGAGCATCATCTTCGCCGCCATTCCGGCGGTCATCTATCTCAGCGCCGGGCTGCCCATGACGGCCGGCCAGCTGAGCATCGGAACGCTCGTTGCCTTTACCGCCCTGCAGTCCGGCCTGTTCCGCCCACTGATGGGATTGCTCGGCGTCGGCGTCTCGCTGACGAGCTCGCTCGCGCTGTTCGCCCGGATCTTCGAATACCTCGACCTGCCGGTCGAGGTGGACGATCCGGTCGACCCGGTCCACATCGATCCGACCCAGGTGGAGGGTCAGCTGCGCTTCGACGATGTCACGTTCCGCTATCCGAGCAGCGACACCGCCGCCGTCGCCGGCGTCAGCCTCGACGTTCCGGCCGGCACGACGCTCGCCCTGGTCGGCGAGACCGGTTCCGGAAAGAGCACGCTCGCCGCGCTGGCCGCCCGGCTCTACGATCCGACCGCGGGACGCGTCACCATCGACGGCATCGACCTGCGCGAGATGAAGCTCGCCGACCTGGCCAGCATCGTGGGCGTGGTCAGCCAGGAGACGTATCTGCTGCATACAACCGTGCGAGAGAACCTGCGTTACGCCAAGCCCGATGCGACCGATGACGAGATCGAGGCGGCCGCCCGCGCGGCGCAGATTCACGACCACATCGCCGGGTTGCCCGACGGGTACGACACCGTGGTCGGCTCGCGCGGGCATCGATTCTCCGGCGGCGAGAAGCAGCGCATCGCGATTGCGCGCACGCTGCTGCGTAACCCGCGCGTGCTCATCCTGGACGAGGCCACGAGCGCGTTGGATACGCGGACCGAGCGCGCCGTCCAGCGCGCCTTCGACGTTCTGGCCCGGGGCCGCACCACGATCACCATCGCGCATCGATTGTCAACCGTCCGCGATGCCGACCAGATCGTCGTCATCGACCACGGTCGGATCATCGAGGCCGGCACGCACTCCAGCCTGGTCGATGACAACGGCCGTTACGCTGCGTTGGCCGCGTGACGTCGGCGCGAACTTTTGTCGCGTCAGACAAAAGTTTTGACTCAAAGGGCAGAAGCCTATTTACCTTTCCGAAATGCAGCCCTACAGTCCGTGTAACACGGATCACAGGAGCGCGACATGGCTGCCGTTTCGCCCGTACCGACTGGCCCAGTGCCGTATCGGTTGCTCACGCTGCTCCGGGACACGGGCCCGCTGTCACGGGCCGAACTCGGCGACCGCCTCGGCGTCCCGCGCGCACGGGCGCTCGCCGAGATCGACGCGCTGATCGCGACGGGGTACGTACGGGAGGCCGGTCCAGCGTCGTCTCGCGGCGGCCGACGGTCCACTTTGGTCGAACTCGATCCCGGGATGCGCTTCGCCGCCGTCGATCTCGGCGCGTCCTCGATCGACGTTGAGATCACCGATGGTCGCCTCGAACCGATCGCCGCGTACGGTGAGCCGGCCGATATCCGGTCCGGCCCGAAGGTCATCCTGCGGCGGGTGAACGACATCCTCGCGAAGCTCAAGGCCGAGGGCGCGTTCACGAACCTGAGTGCGATTGGCATCGGGGTGCCCGGTCCGGTGAGCTTCCGCGACGGCGTCCCGGTATCGCCGCCGATCATGCCCGGCTGGGATCGCTATCCAGTCCGTGACGTATTGGCCCGCGAGTACGGCTGCCCGGTAGTGGTCGACAACGACGTGAACATCATGGCCATCGGCGAGCGCTACGGCGGCGTGGCGCGATCCGTCGACAACCTGCTGTTTCTGAAGATCGGCACCGGGGTCGGCTGCGGCATCTACCTCGGCGGCGAGGTCTATCGCGGCACCGACGGATGCGCCGGCGACATCGGGCACATGTGGGTCGACGACCACGGACCCGTCTGCTCCTGCGGCAATGTTGGCTGTCTCGAAGCCTTGTTCAGCGGGGCGGCGCTGGCTCGCGATGCGTTGGCCGCCGCGCGTTCGGACACGTCACCGGCCCTGGCCGAGCGGCTCGCCGCGAACGGGACGCTCACCGCGCGTGATGTGTCCGACGGTGCGGCCGAGGGCGACGCGGCCTGCATCCGGCTGATCCGCGAGGGCGGGCGTCGGGTCGGTACGGTGCTGGCCGGGCTGGTGAGCTTCGCGAATCCGTCGATGATCGTGATCGGCGGTGGCCTGGCTGGCCTCGGACATGTGCTCCTGGCCGAGATTCGCAGCGTCGTCTACCGCCGCTCGCTGCCACTCGCCACGGGCAACCTGCCCATCGTGATGTCCGAGCTCGGCCCGCGCACGGGCGTTGTGGGAGCCGCGGTGCTCGCGAGCGATCTCGCGTTCGGCAGCCAGGAGCGGTGATGAGTGAGTCAGCGCCGCAGCGTAGCGATAGCCGCCAGGCGCCGGAAACTGTGCCGCAGCGATAGCCGCCAGGCGCCAAACTGTGCCGCAGCGTAGCGATAGCCGTCAGGCGCCGGAAACTGTGCCGCAGCGTAGCGACAGCCGCCAGGCGCCGGAAACTGTGCCGCAGCGTAGCGACAGCCGCCAGGCGCCGGAAACTGTGCCGCAGCGTAGCGACAGCCACCAGGCGCCTGTGTTGTTGCGACTGTCGGGTGTGGTCAAGACCTTTCCCGGCGTACGCGCACTGGACGGCGTCGACCTCGACGTGGCGGCCGGCAAGGTGCACTGCCTGTTGGGCCAGAATGGCGCCGGCAAGTCGACGTTGATCAAGGTGCTGTCCGGCGTGCACCGGCCGGACGCCGGCGAGATCGTGTGGCAGGGCCAGCCGGTCACGTTCGCGAGCCCGCAGGCGGCGATGAAGGCCGGCATCGCGACCATCTACCAGGAGCTCGACCTCGTCGACGACCTGACCGTCGCGGACAACATCTTCCTCGGTCACGAGCGCAGCGCCGGCGGCTTCGTCCAGCGCGCGCATACGCGCCGCGCGGCGGCGGCCGTGCTCGGGCGGCTCGGCCATACCGAAATTCCGGTGACCCGACCGGTACGCCGGCTGCCGGCGGCGGCCAAGCAGATCGTGAGCATGGCTCGCGCGCTGTCGCGCGAGGCGAAGCTGCTCATCATGGACGAACCGAGCGCCGTCCTCGCGCACGACGAGGTGGCCAACCTGTTCCGCATCATCCGCGAGTTGACCGCGCAGGGTATCGCCGTGCTCTACATCTCGCACCGGTTGGAGGAGATTCGCGAGATCGGTGACCAGGTGACGGTGCTGCGCGACGGGCGTACGTCGGCGGTGAACCTGCCCGCCACGACGACACCGACGCGCGAGCTCGTGAACCGGATGACCGGCCGCACGATCGAGTACGTGTTCCCGCCCCGGCGAGACTTCGAGCCGACCGGTGAACCGCTGCTGACCGTGACCGGGCTCAGCCGTGCCGGTGAGTTCCAGGACATCTCGGTGCAGGTCCACCCGGGCGAAATCGTCGGCATCGCGGGTCTCGTCGGCTCCGGCCGGTCGGAGCTGCTGGAGACGATCTACGGCGCGCGCCGAGCCCACGCCGGTCGGGTGGTCATGGACGGCCGTACGCTGCGCAACGGCGACGTCGGCGCCGCCGTACGGGCCGGGCTGGGCATGGCTCCCGAGGAACGCAAGAGCCAGGCGCTACTGCTCGGCGAGCCGGTCTACCGGAACATCACGCTGGCCACGTTCAACCGTTTCGCGCACGTTGGGTTCACCGATTCCGGAGCCGAGCGCGCCGCCGCCGGTTCGGTGGCCGGAACGCTGCAGCTCGTGCCGGCGGGCGTACGCCGGCCGGTCCGTACGTTGTCCGGCGGCAACCAGCAGAAGGTCGTCGTGGGGCGATGGCTGCTCGGGCGTACGAAGCTGCTGCTGCTCGACGAGCCGACGCGCGGAGTTGACGTCGGCGCCCGGGCCGAGCTGTACGGCGTGATCCGGCGACTGGCCGACGACGGCGTGGGCGTGCTGCTCGTATCGAGCGAGGTGCCCGAGGTGCTCGGTCTGGCCGACCGCGTCCTCGTCATGCGCGAGGGCCGCCTCATTCGCGAGGCGCCGGCTGCCGACCTCGACGAAAGCACCGTGCTCGACCTCGTGATGGCCGGCTCGCTCCTCGAGGGACCGGGCGCGCTCGACGCCCTCACCGTGGTCGGGGACGAATCCATCGACCGCCACGATGAACCCGGGCCGGGCGCCGACGTGCGTCGCGGCGACGGACCAGCCGACGGACCTGGCGGCGGCGGACCCGGCGCCGGACCTGGCAACGAATCGAAGAAGGCCGAAGGAGAAGCGGCATGATCGACGCGGCGACCGGTACGGCGGTAACGGCCGATCGGCGGACGACCTGGTGGCGCGACGACGCGAGCGAGCCGCTGCGCCGTAACCTCGCGCTCGTCGGCGTGCTGGTGCTGCTGTTCGTCGTCGGCACACTGGCCCGGCCGGATATCTTCCTTGACGGGCATCGCCTGTGGTCGAACGAGTTGACCGTGCTGACGCAGGCGTCGAGCATCGGCGTGGTCACGGTCGGCATGACGCTCGTGATGATTTCCGGCGGCATCGACCTGTCGGTCGGCGCGCTGCTCGCCCTGGCCAGCGTTTGGTCGACCACCGTGGCGACGCAGAGCTACGGCCCGGGCATCATGATCCTGACCGCGCTGCTCGTCGGCGCCGGCGCCGGTCTCATCAACGGCATCCTCATCGCTTACGGCCGGATGGTCCCCTTCATCGCGACGCTAGCGATGATGGTGGCCGCCCGCGGTCTGGCCGAGAAGATATCCGGCAAGCTCACGCAGCTCGTCAAGGTGCAGACCATCAACAAGATCGCGGAGTGGCGGCCGCTCGGCATCCCGCTGCTCGTCATCATCTTCGTGATCGTTGCCGGGCTCGCGTGGATCCTGTTGAACCGTACGACGTTCGGCCGCCGTACGGTCGCCGTCGGCGGCAACTCCGAAGCCGCGCGGCTGGCCGGCATCAACGTCCGCCGGCACACCATGCTCATCTACACGCTGTCCGGTTTGTGCTGCGGGATCGCCGCGATCATGGTGACCGCCCAGTCGACGGCCGGGTCATCCGATCACGGCAACCTCTACGAGTTGAACGCGATCGCCGCCGCGATCATCGGCGGCACCGCGCTCACCGGCGGTCGCGGGACGATCGTCGGTTCGGTGCTCGGCGTGCTCGTGTTCACGCAGATCTACAACCTGTTCATCGTCAAGAACCTGCAGACCGAGTATCAGCAGATCGCCCAGGGCGCCATCATCGTCGGCGCCGTACTCATCCAGCAGTTCAGGGTGGCGGCGCTGCGCCGGCCGTCGCTCGGCGCCAGTCCACCGACGCCCGGCGGGTCACCGCCGGGCCAACCCAGCGAACCGGCCGCCGAAGCCGGTGCGGCGCCGCGCGTCCCAGACGACCGCCGCGAGCTGAACCAGAGCCAACATCCGCGACCACCGAAACGTCCGGCCAGCGACGGACGTGCCGATCAACGTACCCATCAACCACCTCATCCACGACCAGGAGGTCGTCATGAAGGAAGTCCTGCCCGACCTGTCCCGCCGGCGTTTGTTGTTCGGTGGCGCCGCTGTCGGCGCCGCCGCGCTCGTCGCCGGTTGCACGTCGAACAAGGAGGACAACGCCAACACCGGCACGTCGTCGCAGACGCGGGTCAACGGCGGCAACAACGCGGCGCCCGGCAAGGCGCTCACCATGGGCTTCTCGGCACCGGCGGCCGACCACGGCTGGATCCGCGCGATCACCGACAATGCGAAAAAGCAGGCCGCGCTCTACAGCGATGTCACGTTCACCCAGGTCGACGCGGGCGCCGACGCACCGGCTCAGATCGCGGCGTTGCAGACGCTGATCCAGCAGAAGCCGGACGTGATCGTGTTGCTGCCGCAAGACGGCGCGCAGCTGACCTCGGCCGGCAAGGCGGCGATGCAGGCGGGCATCCCGGTGGTGAACCTCGACCGGGAGTTCTCCGACGCGAGCGCGTCCCGCCTGCTCATCAAGGGCGACAACTACGGCATGGGCTTTGCGGCCGGCACATACATCGCCGGCAAGCTGGGCGGTAAGTCGAATCCGGTCATCGCCGAGATCGCGGGCATCGACAGCCTTCCGCTTACCCAGGATCGATCCCGCGGATTCAAGGACGCCCTCGCCGTACACAGCCTGAAGGTGACCAACCGCGTTGCCGCGCAGTTCACGGCGCAGTCGGGCCAGGACGTCACGGCGAACCTCCTGCAGGCCGCCTCGCACATCGACGCGATCTGGAACCATGACGACGACCAGGGCATCGGCGTGCTCGCGGCGATCAAGCAGGCCAACCGCAAGGAATTCTTCATGGTTGGCGGCGCTGGCTCGTTGAACATGATGCAGCACATCAAGGCCGGCGACACACCGGTCGTCGCGACGGTCACCTATCCACCGACGATGGCGTCCTCCGCCGTATCGCTGGCGCGGCTGATCGTCCAAGGCAAGGGCATGTCCGACCTGGTGGAGTTGCAGGTTCCGCAGCAGATCGTGCTGACGTCGGAGACGATCACGAAGGACAACGTGGACAAGTATCTGCCGCTTGGCTTCGAGTCCTGACGACCGTACGCGAACTGTAAGGCGAGGGAGGCTCGGCGTGCCAACCGGGGACATCCGACCGCTGGGGGTCGGCATGGTGGGATACGCGTTCATGGGCGCCGCGCATTCGCAGGCGTGGCGCACCGTGAACCGCGTCTTCGACCTGCCGCGGCAGGTGAGCATGGTGGCCGTTGCCGGCCGGGACGCGGCGGCGGTGGGGGCCGCCGCGACCCGGCTCGGCTGGACCGCGGCCACCACCGACTGGCGTGAGCTGATCGCCCGCGACGACATAGACGTAATCGACATCTGCACGCCCGGCGACACGCACGCGGAGATCGCGATCGCCGCGCTTGCCGCGGGCAAGCACGTGCTATGCGAAAAGCCGTTGGCCAACACCGTGGCCGAGGCCGAGGCGATGGTGCGGGCCGCGGCCACGGCACACCCTTCGGGGGTACGGGTCATGTGCGGCTTCAACTATCGCCGCGTCCCGGCGGTCTCGCTGATGCGCGACATGGTGGCCGCCGGCCGGTTGGGCGAGATCCGGCACGTCCGGGCGGCGTACCTCCAGGACTGGATCGTCGATCCGGAGTTCCCGCTGGTGTGGCGGCTGCGCAAGGACAAGGCCGGCTCCGGCGCGCTCGGCGACATCGGCGCGCATATCGTCGACCTGACGCAGTTCGTCACCGGCCAGCAGATCACCGGCGTGAGCGCGATGACGGAGACGTTCATCCGGACGCGTCCGGTCGCCGCCGGCTCGACCGGTCTGTCGGCCACGACGCCCAATGGCGACGGCGTCTCTCGTGGTGCCGTGACTGTCGACGATGCGGCGCTGTTCCTCGCGCGGCTGTCCGGCGGTGCGATCGCGACGTACGAGGCGACACGCTTCGCCAACGGCCGCCGCAACGCGATGCGAGTGGAGATCAACGGTTCGCTCGGGTCGGTCGCGTTCGACCTCGAACGGCTGAACGAACTCGAGTTCTTCGATGGCTCGGCGCCCGTGGCCGAGCAGGGCTTCACGCGCATCCTGGTGACCGAGCCGACCCATCCGTACATGACGGCGTGGTGGCCGGCCGGGCACATCATTGGCTACGAACACTCGTTCACGCACGAGATGCGCGACTTCATCGCGGCGGTAGCGTCCGGCACGGATCCGACGCCGTCGTTCGCGGACGGGTTGCAGGTGCAGCAGGTGCTGGACGCGGTGTCGCGGTCGGCCGACACCGGCTCGTCGTGGATGGCGGTCGCGCCGGCACTGGCCGAGACGGCGGCCGGCTAGAACTGTTGATTGGCAACATTTTCGAGCTCACTCTAGGCGGACTGTGAGGCATGGCGATGACCCGACCGATCACTCTCTTCACCGGCCAGTGGGCGGATCTGCCCTTCGAGGAGGTCTGCCGGCTCGCGAGCGAGTGGGGCTACGACGGACTGGAGATCGCGTGCTGGGGCGATCACTTCGAAGTGGACAAGGCGCTCGCCGACGACGCGTACGTCGCGGCGAAGAGGGCGACGCTCGACAAATACCACCTCGGCGTATGGGCGATCTCGAACCATCTCGTCGGACAGGCGGTATGCGACCATCCGATCGACGTACGGCACCAGGGGATCCTGCCGGCGCGCCTGTGGGGCAGTGGCGACCCGCAAGAGGTGCGCGCGAACGCGGCGGCCGAGATGATGGACACCGCCCGGGCCGCCGCCCGGCTGGGCGTCGACACGGTTGTCGGATTCACCGGGTCGTCGATCTGGCACACGGTCGCGATGTTCCCGCCCGTCCCGGAGTCGATGATCGATGACGGTTACGCGGACTTCGCCGCCCGCTGGAATCCCATCCTCGACGTGTTCGACTCGGTCGGCGTCCGGTTCGCGCACGAGGTGCATCCGAGCGAGATCGCGTACGACTACTGGACAACGAGGCGCGCGCTGGACGCCATCGGGCACCGGCCCGCGTTCGGCCTGAACTGGGATCCGTCCCATTTCGTGTGGCAGGAACTCGACCCGGTCAACTTCATCCTCGAGTTCGCCGACCGGATCTACCACGTCGACTGCAAGGACGCGAAGGTCCGTACGGGTGACGGCCGCCGCGGCCGGCTGTCGTCGCACCTGCCGTGGGCCGACCTACGGCGGGGCTGGGACTTCATCTCGACGGGTCATGGTGACGTGCCGTGGGAGGACTGCTTCCGGGCGCTCAACGCGATCGGCTATGCCGGTCCCATCTCGATCGAGTGGGAGGACGCCGGCATGGACCGACTCGTCGGCGCACCCGAGGCGCTGGCCTTCGTCCGTACCCTCGCATTTGATCCGCCGTCGGCGTCGTTCGACGCCGCGTTCGCCAGCCGCGCATAGCTCGCATCGGTGTCTTCGGGCGGCCCCTCGGTCCGCGGCCCGGAGTCGTTGCCGTCGCCCGGCGCGCTGACCTGGCTGCCTTCGCGACGACCGAAGGCAGGTGCGGCACTTGTCGGCTCAAGAGTCCGGTGCGCAACCCGACTCACGACCACCTTGCTCACGATCCACGCGTGCTTGCCGACCTGCCGGAGCCGGCTGAACCCGTGGTCCTCGAACAACTCCACGGTCGCGCTGAACAGAAACCGGCCCGGAGCCTCGCGGCCGGCAGTCACCTCGGAGATCGCCTCGACGAGGCCACCACCGGCCGCCGCGATCTGCTCGAGCGCACCGCCGAGCGCCGCCCTGGCGACGCCCTGCCCACGATGCTTTGTGTCGACGTAGAAGCAGGTGATCCGCCAGTCCGGTCGCGACGGCGCGTCCTTGTCGTATTCGCGCCGGTGCTTGATAGCCGGAAGCTCCTGGGGGCTGCCGTACTGGCACCATCCCTGAGCGATCCCATCGTCGTCGAAGACCAGCGCGGCGTGCGCTCGGCCCTCACGGACCCTGGCCTCCTTCGCCGCGGGGTTCCCCGGGTAGCCAGCGTCCCGCTGAAGGCGCTCCGGGTGAAAGCCCATGCACCAGCAGCCGCCGAAGATCCCGTTGTTGCGCTCGACAAGCTCCGCGAAGGCAGCCCACGTAGAGGCGTCCAAGGGTCGGATCGTGTACGACATCTGTTGAGTCCCTTCCCCGCGCGCTTGCCGTCCCGGCTCTTCGCGGCACTCGATCAGGTTTTGGTAATCCCTGCCGCAGGCCCATCCTCAACGCTCGCGGGACTCCCGCGCGGTGATCTCGTCGGTTATGTCTCGCGTCCGTTGGTTGGTTCCGTCCGGATGCAACCAATAATCCAACATCACGGATTGTTTCGACATAGTCGAACGGTCCAAGGATGTCGATCGTAGGTCCAGCCTGACGTCGCGCTCCCCGATGACCTGTCGCTAGCCACGGCCGAGGCAGAACCGGCTCACGAGGCTGACGATTTGCGCAGCGTCCTTCGCCACAGCCGGATCCCGGCCGAGCACGTCAAGCGTTCTGGGAGCGGGTTGTGGCGCTTGCGCAGGAGTTTGTGCAGCTGCCGCGCAACGCCGACACCGTGTACGGGTTCGTCGCCGCTGTCTACCCCACGGGCCATCCGATGCTGCCCGAACAGCGTGACCACCGGTTTGCGTCGGATGGATAAGGCTGCCGATGTCCAGTTCGCCTGCCTGATCGTCGCCGCTCCGGCGCCGGGTCATGGAGGACCGCGGCGTCTCGTGGCGAAACTGATGGTCGGGATTACGTGCGGCGGATCATCGCGGAAAACTCGGCCACGGCGCGGTCGAGCGAGGGGAGAACGTCGCCGTGCGGCGTGATCAACCGTTGGCTCGAACGCAAGAAGCACGTCGACACGAGCATGAGTGCGGCTGCTTCGACGTCCGCGTCCGCGGCGACACGCCCGGCCCGCTGCTCGGCGGCGAGAAAGTCCGCGACGACACGTACGCCCCGGTGTGGTCCGAGGTCGTGCTCGGTCATGTATGCCGCCATGGCGTCGCGCAACTCGACGTCGGCCTGGGCGGCCATGATGACGGGCAGCGTTTGATCAAGAAAGTGCTCGATCGCGTGGGCGATCCGATCCAGCACATCGCCCGGATCGACGGTGTCGAAGCCGCGACTGTTCAGCGCTTCCAACGGCCGGAGACCTTCGGCGAAAACGGCCTGGAGAAGCCCGGCCCGGTCGCCATAGTGGTAGAAGATGCTTGCCTCGGAGACCTGAGCCCGCGCCGCCACGTCGCGCGTGGTGAAGCGGGCGACACCCTGCTCGCGCAAGAGTTGAAGCGTGGCGCCCAGTATCGCCTCGCGGCCACCGGACGGCGGCCGGCCGCGACGCTTGGGAATCGAGGTAGTCATGTGCCTCCACGGTAGCGAAGCCTTGCGCCGGCGAACGTCATTGTGCATATACTGAGCGCGAACTCAGAAAAGCAACGAGGGGGAACACCATGGCCCGCAAGTGGTGGACGCTGATCGCGGTCTGCACAGCTGTGTTCATGCTGCTGCTCGACATCACGATCGTGAACGTGGCGCTGCCCGACATCCAACGCGCATTCTCCGGGTCGCTCTCCGACCTGCAATGGGTCATCGACGCGTACGCCTTGACACTCGCCGCGTTCCTGCTGACCGCGGGATCGACGGCGGACCGCCTCGGACGCCGACGGATGTTCGCCATCGGGATCGTCGTCTTCACGCTCGGGTCGGCACTGTGCGGCGGCGCAACCGGCATCCTGTTCCTCTCGCTCGCGCGAGCGTTGCAGGGCATCGGTGGTGCGATCATGTTCGCCATCTCACTGGCGCTGCTCGCCCAGGCGTTCAAGCCGTCCGAGCGGGGGGTCGCATTTGGCGTGTTCGGTGCATTGACCGGCGTGGCGGTCGCGATCGGTCCGGTGCTCGGCGGTGTGATCACGAGCGGCTTGTCGTGGCGTTGGATCTTCTTCGTGAACATCCCGATTGGTCTCGTCGCTTTCATCGTGACGCTGCTACGAGTGGACGAGTCGCGCTCGCCGGTCGTACAACGGATCGACTGGTGGGGCTGCGTGCTGTTCAGCGTCGCTCTGGCCGCCCTCGTGTTCGGCCTCATTCGCAGCCAGGCCGACGGGTGGACGTCGACGACCGTGCTCGGTTCGCTAATCGCCTCGGCGGTCTTGCTCGTGGTGTTCGTGCTGGTCGAGTCCAGGCTGACCGCGCCGATGTTCGACCTTGGGCTGTTGCGTATCCCGACCTTCAACGGTGGCTTGGTGGCCGCCTGGGGCGTGTCGGCCTCGATTTTCGCGATGCTCACGTACCTTGTGCTCTACCTGCAGAACATCCTCGGCTACTCGGCGCTGCAGACCGGTCTGCGGTTCCTGCCGCTGAGCGGCGCGATCTTCGTCGTCGCCGCGGTCGCTGGCCGATTGTCGTCCGTGGTGCCAGTGCGCTGGCTTATCGCGCCGGGATTCGTGCTCGTCGGTGTCGGCCTGCTGCTGATGCGCGGTGTCGAGCCGGGCCAGAGTTGGACGCACCTGCTGCCCGGCCTGATCGTGGCGGGTGCCGGTGCCGGCCTCATCAACCCGCCGCTCGCATCGACCGCGGTCGGCGTGGTCGCGCCGCAGCGAGCCGGGATGGCCTCTGGCATCAACTCAACACTGCGCCAGGTCGGCATCGCGACCGGCGTCGCGGCGCTCGGCAGCATCCTGACGAGCAGCATCCGCTCGTCCGTCATGGATCAGCTGCAGGCCGGCCCGCTCGCCAGCGGCGCCAGTCATCTCGCCACCGACATCAGTGCCGGGCGCGTCCCGGCGGCGATCGCGGCCACGCCACCGCAGCTGCGTCCGGACGTCATCCGGGCGAGCGAGACCGCGTTTGCCAGTGCGTTGAATGAAATCATGCTCGTGACGGCGATCGTCGCGCTCGCCGTCGCGGTGCTGTCCTTCGTGCTGATTCGAGCGCGCGACTTCGTCGGCGCCGACGGGCAGTCGCCGGAGCAGCGGGCAGAGCACCCGGACGATGTCCGCATGGCCGCGGCCGACGGCCGGGCGTGACCATGGTCAACGCCGGCCGGCGGTCAGCGAGGGATGGCCGCCGGTAGTCGGCGTGGCGGCCCCCGGTCGCGGCACGGCACGGGCCCGGAACCGGACCGGTCGTTCGGCCGATTCCTCGGCGGCGTGAGCGATCCAGCCCGCTGAACGTGCGATGGCGAAAATCGCCTCGGCGGCGCCCGGTCGCATCTTCGCCGCGTAGCAAAGGGCTCCGAGGGCGAAGTCACTGTTCGGCGGCGCGACGCATTCGCCCGCCGCGCGCGAGACGGCGATGGTTCGCCGTACCCGATCGGACGCGATGGCGTCGACCGCGGCGAGCAACGGCTCGGCACGTGGGTCGCCTACGACGTGAACCGGATGGCCGAATCCGGCTGTACGGCTCGTATCCGGCGGGTTTGAATCGCTGAGTCGACGCGCCGTCTCGTCATGACGGAGCCGTTCGTGCACGAGCGTCGCGGCGCCCGCGTGCGCCGAACCACTCAGGGTCGCGATTCCGCAGATCAACGCGCTCGTCAACGGTGCTCGAACCGACGTCGCGATACGGACAGCGAGTGTTGAGGTGGCGAGTTCGTGCTCGGCCAGCAGCACGAGGGCCCGGTCGAGCGCGGCGACTCGCGCTGGCGTGATCCGCAACGGCGAAAGTCGTGTCCACAGCCGATCCGCGATCGCCGGATCGGACGGAGTCGCGGCCGGCCGTGACGCGAGCGGTGACGCTTCGGGCAGCGACTCGACCAACACCGTGACGAGCGTTCGGGCCAGGCGTCGGGCCGCGGGCGCGGCCAGGTCGGTCACGGCCCGTGCGTCGAGGAATCCACTCGCCACGGCGACCGCCGCGGTCATGCGGTCGAGCACGTTGGCGTCCGGGCCAAAAGCGCGAAGGGTACGGCGAAGCGCGCGTACGGCCTCGCGTGGCACCGACCATTCCGCGCCATCGCGTTCGGCTGCTTCGGTGGAATCGTTCCACAGCAAGGCGGCGACTCGTTCGAACGTCCACCCGTCAGCGACGAGCCGCACCGGATCGATGCCACGATAACGGATCCAACCGTCGCCGATCGCGCTGACCGACGAGCCGACCACGACGTCGATGCCCGCTCGGGACCCACCCGTCGACCGGGGACGGCCGCGTCGCGCCAACAATTCGACCTCGTCGGCGTCATAGAGGCTGCGGCGGCTGGCATCGGCCCCGGACCGGTGCAGTGAACCACGACTGACGTAAGCGTAGAGCGTCCGGACGTCGACGCCGAGCCGCGCGGCGGCCTCGTGCGCGCCGATCAGTTCGCCCATGAGTTGACGATAATCAACGTTGATTTACGTGTCGAGGCCTCGGCAGACTGAATGCCATGGCAGAGGGCGGGATGGACATCGTCGAGGAAGTCTGGATCGCCGCTGGTGGCGCGGGTGATCTGGCGCCGGTCACCCTCGGCGGTGCGGAGCGTGTGCTGCCGTCGGTCTACGATGTGACCGGCTTCGCCACGGCGGCGGTCGCCGGCGCGACACTGGCGGCGGCGCGCGTCCATGCGATGCGCAACGAAACAGCGGCCGGACGCGTCAGAGTTGATCGGCGCGCCGCGTCGGCGGCATTCATCAGCGAGGTCTTGTTCACGCCGAACGGCTGGGAACGGCCGCCGGTATGGGATCCGATCGCCGGCGATTACCGGGCCGCCGACGGCTGGCTCCGCTTGCACACGAACTATCGCTACCATCGCGACGCGGCGCAGAAGGTCCTCGGCGGTGTCGGTGGCGAGCGGGCGGCGGTGGCCGAGGAAGTTCGGCGCTGGAGGGCTACTGAGCTCGAAGGCGCGATCGTCGACGCCGGCGGCTGCGCGGCGGCGATGCATGACCGGGCGGCGTGGATCGCGTCGCCAGCCGGTGCCGCGTGTGCCACAGAACCCGTGTCCCGGATCGAGACGCGGCCGGCCGCCGTGCCGCGCGCGTTGACGGTCGCCGACCCACGGCCGTACGGCGGGCTGCGCGTTCTCGATCTCACCCGCGTCATCGCCGGACCGGTCGCCACACGGTTCCTGGCCGCGTACGGCGCGGATGTGCTCCGGGTCGATCCACGCGGTTTCGAAGAGGTGCCCGCGATCCTGCCCGAGTCGACGGTCGGGAAACGGCGGACCGCGCTTGATCTGACCGACGCGACCGACCGCGCCGCGTTCGAACGGCTTCTCGCGGGCGCGGACATGCTCGTGACGGGATATCGGCCGGGCGCACTCAGCACGGCTCGGGTATGACAACGCCACGATCCGCGCGGCCAATCCCGCCATCATCACGGCAACGCTGTGTGCGTACGGCTGGGACGGACCGTGGCAAGGCCGGCGTGGCTTCGACAGTCTGGTCCAGATGAGCTGTGGCATCGCGGCCGCCGGAGCGGCGGCGGCGGCCGTCGACAAGCCGGTGCCGCTTCCGGCACAGGCGCTCGACCACGCCACCGGCTATCTGCTGGCCGCGGCGGTCGGTGTGGCGCTCGAACGGCTAGCCACGTCAGGTCGTACGAGTGACATCCGGATGTCGCTGGTCGGCACGGCCAACGCACTCATGACGCGGCCGATCGCGGATGGGCTCACCGGTCCGCGGCCGACCTGGGAGGCGACCGACACGCAGCCGACGACCACCGAGTGGGGACCGGCTCGGCGGGTGCCGGTACCCGGCCAGATCGACGGCGTGCCGGCGCACTGGGCGATCGACGCGGGCCCACTTGGTCGGGACGCACCGACTTGGGCGTCACCGCCCACCGGCACCGTCAGCTGAAGAACGCGCGGGCGCCACCGAACACGCCGTCCGGCGGCACGTGCAGCAGGCCGAGTAGCGAAGCGCCGAACACGAGGAGCACGCACGTAATGATCGTGAACGCGGCGAGCCAGATGATGCCGGCAACGTGTGTGAGGCCGGCCAGCTGGTCTACATCGGACCCGGACACCTCGCGACGGCGACGCTGACCGGCCAGCTCGAACAGTGGCCGGACGCCGCCGATCAGCAACAGCCACACCGCGAAGTACGCGAACACGGCCTGCACCTGTGTGGACGCGTACCACGACACGATGAACGCCACGCCGCCGGTGACGATGACGGTAAGCACGCCGTACAAGTTGCGGATCATGATGAGCATCAAGAACAGTAAGGCGATGTAGATCCAGAGGCCCAGCGTGACGTGGTGCGCAGCCAGCAGCGCGGCGCCCCCGATGCCGATGACCGACGGGAAGAGGTAACCGGCCATCAGTGTGAGGACCATCCCGAAGCCGCCCGGCCGGCCCCGCGTCACGGTGAGTCCGGAGGTGTCCGAGTGCAGCCGGATCGACCGGAGGCGACGCCCGCACAACACGGCGACCAGAGCGTGGCCGCCCTCGTGCGCGATCGTGATCGCATTGCGGAACAGGTGCCACAGCCGAGGGGCGGCCACCACCGCCAATGCTGCCAATGCCGTCAGCACGACCAGGAGATATGGCACCGCCGGCTGTACGGACGTCACCTGCCCCCAGACGTCGGACGGCGACGTGCCGCCGCTCGACGCGAGACCGGACGGATCGGACAACGGCGCGGCGAGCGGTACGGCGAGGGGGGACACGCCATGCAGCTTTGCATGCCGTGTCCCGTGCACGCCAAAGCGCCGGCCGAGCCGGGATGCGATTAACCCAACGGCACCACGGAGTTACGGACGGGTGGCATCCGCCGCGGAAAGCCCGAGTCGATCAGGTGGCCGTGACGAGCCGGACGGGCGCTCCGTCCAGGAACGCCGCGATGTTGTCCGCGCTGTTCTGGTAGAACAAGGCCAGGTTTTCCCGGCTCACGAACCCGAGGTGGGGCAGCAGTACGGTGTTCGGCGCGGCCAGCAGCGGGTGGTCGGCCGGCAACGGTTCGGTGTCGTACACGTCGAGGCCGGCGCCGGCGATCGTTCCGGCGTGCAGCGCCCGGATCAGTGACCGCTCGTCCACGATCGGGCCGCGCGACGTGTTGACCAGGAACGCCGTCGGCTTCATCAGCGCGATCTCGTCGGCGGCGATCAGTGCCGCGGGTCTCGCTGTTGAGCGGCACGTGGATCGTCACGACATCGGCGGTCGACAGCAGCTCATCCCGCTCGACGCGGCGCGCGCCCGCCGCCGCCGCTCGTTCGTCCGTGAGATGCGGGCTCCAGGCGACCACCGACATGTCGAAGCATCGACCGAACTCGGCGATCCGCTGGCCGAGCCGCCCGAGGCCGATGATCCCGAGTGCCTTGCCACCGAGCACCGATCCGAGCGTGGCCTGCCAGTGTCCGGATCGTAACGATGCTTCGTTCGCGGGCAGCTGCCGAACGGTCGACATGATCAACGCCCAGATCAACTCGGTCGTGGAAGCGGTTACGCCGCCAGTCGTGTAGCTGACCTGAATGCCACGGGCAAGCGCGGCCGCCGTGTCGAGCGTCGCGTTGCGACTGCCGGTGAAGCTGATGAAGGCGAGCTTCGGCAGAGCGGCCAGCGTGTCGGCGGCAAGCGGCTGCCGGTCGCGCATCAGGCACAGGATCTCGAAGTCGCGCAACGCTTCCACGACTCGGTCCGGCGGCCCGATCGGATCGGTGAACACCGTGATCTCGGCCCGTGACGTACGCGACTCCAGTCCGCCACCTCGTGCGCGCAGTGCAGGTAGTCGTCGAGGATTGCGACCCTCATCGCGACGCTCCCATCTCGCTCACCGAGTCCTGCCGACACATGGAATCTACTGGCGCATGGTGATCGCCACGAACGCGTACTCGTCCAGGATCTTGGCCAGTGAGACGCCGGCGCGGCCGAGCAGTGCCGGCGCCGCGGCGGCGCTGACCGGGCGTCCAGGCGAGCCGAGCTCCGCCAACACCGCGGTGGCCCAGCCCCGCCCGAGCGCAAGATGCCGTGCGAAGGCCGCGCCGTCTCGCCCGCTGTGCAACGTGGTCGCGATCGCGGCGTCCCACGGCAGCACCGATCGGGGGCGCAACGCGTAGAGCGCCTTCGCGGCGGCCGTCGAACCGAGCGTCCGCGCGGGCGCGACGCGGATGGCGCAGAGCGCGTCGAACGGCGCTACGAGCCGACGGATCGCGGTGTCGCTCAGCCGGTCGAGCGAGGCGCGCGGCAGCGTCGAAGCGAACTTGCTCCACCAGGCCGCGATGCCGGCGTCGAACAGATCGGGCTCGCCCGGGCGCGGCAGCCGGATCCGGCAGCCCCAGGCGTTGAGAAAGCGCAACGTGGCGGCGCGATGGTCGGGGCGGTCGAGATCGGGCCGCGGTGCCGTATCCGCCGTGAACTGGCGTTCGGCCCGGTCGGCGTTCGCGAATCCGTTGAAGACGGCAACGCTGTGCGCGAGCGCCGCGACCGTAGGCGGCGGCATCGAAGCGGTCGCCGTCATCGCCGCGATGTCGTTGGCATGGCGGTCAAGCTACGCGTCGCCGGCGACATTCCGGGGGCTTTCGGGGGTACGGCCTTGCAGGGCCTCGCTCGGAGACGTATATTCGTGGACGAGTATCCGGAAGCGAGGTGATTCCGATGGCGAAGCGGCGCAAGGTCAGCAACCTGCTGGGGCTGGCGATCCTGGCGCAGCTGTCCACGGGGCGACCGATGCATCCGTACGAGATCGCCACCGTGCTCAAGCAGCAGGGCAAGGAGGGCGACATGAACATCAAGTGGGGGTCGCTCTACACCGTCGTGCAGAACCTCGAAAAGCACGGCTTCATCGAGGCGACCACGAGCAACCGGGACGGCCGGCGGCCGGAGCGGACGGTGTATGCGATCACCGACGCCGGCCGGGTTGAGCTGCGCGACTGGATGCGGGAGCTGGTCGGCGTGCTCGAACCAGAGACGAACCGGTTCGAGGCGGCGCTGTCCGTCATGGGCGTGTTGCCGCCGGACGAGGCGATCGCCCTGCTGGAAGCACGGCTCGCTGCGCTCGATGCGGCGAACGCCGCGCACCGTACGACGCTGGAACAGCTGACCCAGCTGCCACGCGTGTTCCTGGTCGAGTCGGAGTACGCGCTCGCTATGCGGGAGGCCGAAGCGGCGTGGGTGCGCTCGCTGCTGAACGAGATCGCGGCCGGTTCGCTGTCCGGCGTCGACGGCTGGCGGGCCTACCACGAGACCGGCGAAATGCCGGCCGAGTTCGCCCAGATGCTCGACGAGGGGGTGTCGCCCGAGCCAGGAGAGGACCAGACAACCAGACGACCGATAAAGACCCCGGTGCGGTGCGCTAACACCGCGACCGGGGTCGGAACCTCGCAACCGACCCGCGAACGGACCCGGCCACCAGGTGGCAACCGCAAGAATAGCCGGGCTCTTCCGTTCGACGGGCGTCAAACACCACCCGTACGAAGAGGAGTTCCACCATGCTCATCGAGGCACACGACCTCGTAAAGACCTATGCGCCCAATGTGCGAGCGCTCGACGGCCTGTCGATCACCATCGAAGCGGGCGAGATCTTCGGTCTGCTCGGGCCGAACGGCGCTGGCAAGTCCACCGCGATCAAGGTCCTCACCACGCTCGCCCGACCGGATTCCGGCTCGGCGACGGTCGCCGGTCACGACGTGCTGCGGCACCCGGAACGCGTACGGCGAGCCATCGGCGTCGTTGCGCAACGCTCGGGCACCGACCCCCTCGCCACCGGCCGCGAGAATCTCATTTTGCAAGGTCGGCTCTACGGCCTCGGCGGCACCGCGCTCAAACGGCGGGTCGCCGAGTTGTTCGAGCGGTTCGACCTCGCCAACGCGGCCGACCGCCCGGTGAAGACCTACTCCGGCGGCATGCAGCGACGGCTCGACGTCGCGCTCGGGCTGGTGCACAAGCCGACCGTACTGTTCCTCGACGAGCCGACGACCGGGCTCGACCCCGAGGCACGCTCCGCGCTGTGGGCCGAGATCGGCCGCCTCTCGGCCGACGAACGGCTCACCATCCTTTTGACGACGCACTATCTGGAGGAGGCCGACCGCCTTGCCGGGCGCCTCGCGATCGTCGACGCTGGCCGCGTCATCGTGGAGGGCACGCCCGACGGGCTCAAAGGCGAGTTGCGCGGCGACGCCGTACACGTGGATCTGCGGGCCGCGCCGGACGGCGATGGCGTGCGGATGGTGCTCGCCGACGTCGCCGGCGTGCGCGACGTGACCGTAGAGGGACGGCGACTGTCGGCGCGAGCCGACGATGGCGCCGCCGCCGTACCGGGTGTCCTGGCCGCGCTCGACCGGGCCGGCGTGGACGTTGCCGCCGTTACCGTTGCCCGACCGTCACTCGACGATGTGTACCTACGGCACGTCGGCCGGCGGTTCGCCGATCCCGGCACGACCGCCGACGTGTCCGAACTCGCTGTTGCCGGAGGGGTCCGATGATCGCTAACACCTGGTGGATGACCCAGCGACAGTTGAAGGCGTTGCTGCGCCAGCCGGCCGTACTCGTCATCACGCTCGTGCAGCCGATCGTGTGGCTGTTCCTGTTCGGCAACCTGTTCCGACACGTCGTGGATCTGCCCGGCTTCGGCTCCGGCTCCTACCTCGACTACTTGGTGCCCGGCGTCGTCGTGATGAACGCGGTGTCGTCGAGCATGTGGTCCGGGATGGGGGTCATCGAGGAGATCGAGCGCGGCACGCTAAACCGCTTCCTGACCAGCCCGGTCGGCCGCGGCGCCATCATGAACGCGAACGTGATCGTGCAGGCGGTCAGCATCGCGCTCCAGTCCATCGTGATCGTGCTGATCGGCTGGGCGGCCGGAGCACACTACCCGAACGGCGTGGCCGGCCCGATCGCACTCGTCGTCGCGGCGATCCTCCTCGGTACGACGTTCAGCGCGCTGTCGAACGTGATGGGCATGACGTTGCGGGAGCGCGAAAGCATCATCGGGCTTTCCATCTTCCTCTTGCTGCCGCTCACGTTCCTGTCGAGCGCCTTCATGGCGCGCTCGTTGATGCCCGGGTGGATGCAGGCGATCGCCGGCGTAAATCCGGTGAACTGGGCGCTCGAAGCCGCCCGTGGTGCGCTTGGCACGAGTGTCGATTGGGGGACCACGCTGTGGCACGGTTCCTGGTTGCTGGCGCTCGCGGCCGGGCTCGTCTGGCTATCCACGCTCACGTTCCGGACGTACCAGCGAACGGTCTAGCCGACCACGATGCCGGCGCGGGCGAGACGAGCCCGCGCCGGCATCACCCGGCTTCGATCTCGGATAGGCCGAAGTGCCCGAACGCGCTGGCCGGAAAGCGAGTGATCGCGGAGATCCGGTCGCCGGCCAAGGTGAGCACGACGATGCCGTGGGCAACGGCGGCCTCGCCGGGGTCGACCGACCAGCAGGCGAGCGCGGGTTGGCCATTGGCGCGCACCGGCCCGGTCCGATAACGCCGGCGGTCGGATCGGAAGGAGATCGTGGCCATAAACTCGCCAATCGCCCGCGGCCCTTGATATTCCAGCGGCAGAGGCGGCATGGTCAGCCACGCGTCATCGGTCAGCAGGGCCACGATTCCACGTACGTCGCCGTTCTCGAACGCCGTCGTGAACCGCGACACGATCTGCCGCTCACGGCGCGTGCCCGGCAGCGGAGCGTCGTCGGGCGCGAGCGTCTGCCGGTGCGCCGCCACGGTTTCGCGGGCGCGCTTCAGCGCACTCGTCACCGAATCTTCCGTGGTGTCGAGCATCGAGGCGACCTCGGCGGCGGCGAAGCCGAGCACGTCGCGCAGCACGAGCGTGGCGCGCTGCCGGGGCGGGAGCAGCTGGGTCGCGGTGACAAAGGCCAGACCCACGGCTTCGCGCTGGCTGATCTGTGCGTCGGGTCCGGGCGCGTTGTCAGGCAGGCCGGAAAGAAGCGAATCCGGGTACGGGTCGAGCCACAATGCCTCGCCGATCCGCGTCGGTTCCGGCCGGTAGCCGGGCAGATGAGGCAGCGGCCGGTTCTGGGGATGGCGCGCCCGGGAACGCAACGCGTTCAGGCAGCGGTTCGTCGCGATCCGGTAGAGCCAGGTCCGGATCGATGACCGCGCCTCGAATTCGGCTAGTCCCCGCCATGCCGCGGTCAGCGCGTCCTGCAGCGCGTCCTCGGCGTCGTGGACCGACCCGAGTAGGCGGTAGCAATGCACCAGAAGTTCGCGCCTGTACGGGTCGGTCAACGCGGCGAACGCCGTGCCGTCACCGGCCCGCGCGAGTTCCAGCGTCCGCTCGCCCACCTCCACATCTTCGCATCGTCCGCTCTGCCTGCTGTCCGCCACCGCGATGACCATCGCGTACCCCGTTCCGTCGTTTCATGGCCTGACCTCGGTAGACACCGGCCGCCCGGCAAACTGGTCGCTCGCCGGCCGACCAGTTTCCGCGAGCGCGCATTGTGCCGTCCATCTACCGACACAGCCACCTACCGACGGACAACAAGCGGACACGGGAGCGGACATGGCACGGGACACAGCGACGTCGACGCGGGCGAGCCGGAATCAGCTTTGGGTGCTCGGTCTGGCATCGGCGGGCTCGTTCATCGTCGTCCTCGACATGCTGGTCGTGGCGACGGCCTTGACGACGATCCAGCGCGAATTCGACGCCTCGATCGCCGACCTCGAATGGACGGTCAATGCATACGTGCTGAGCTGCGCCGTGCTGCTGATGAGCGCGGCGGCGCTGGGCGACCGGTTCGGCCGGCGACGCATGTTCGCCATCGGCCTGGGACTGTTCGCGGCCGCGTCGGTCGGCTGCGCACTCGCGCCAACGGTCGGCTTTCTGATCGCCGCCCGCGTCGTCCAGGGCGCCGGCGCGGCCGCCGTGATGCCGCTCGCCCTGGCGTTGCTGAACGCCGCGATCCCACCGCAGCGGCGCGGTTGGGCCATGGGCATCTACGGCAGCGTGACCGGACTGTCCGCGGTCGTCGGCCCGGTGCTCGGCGGCGCGATCACGCAGGGCATCGCGTGGCAGTGGATCTTTTGGTTGAACGTACCCATCGCGGTTGTCGCGATCGTTGCGCTGTTCGCCCGTGTGGCCGAAAGTCGCGGTCCGGCCGCCACGGTCGACGGGGCCGGGATCGCGCTACTGACGATCGCCGTCTTCGGCCTCGTCTGGGGTCTCGTGCGAGCGAACGCGGTCGGATGGGGGAGTGCGGAGATCGTCGGTTCCCTCGGCGGGGGTGTGATCGCGACTTTGCTGTTCGCGGCGTGGGAGCGCCGATTGGCGGAGCCGATGCTGCCACCGCGGCTGTTCCGGTCGCGGGGATTCACCGCGAGCGGCGTAGCGATCTTCTTGCTGAACGCGGCGCTGACCGGCGCGGTCTTCTTCACCGCGCAGTACTTCCAGGTGGCCGGTGGTCAGGGTCCGCTCTCCGCCGGTATACGACTGCTGCCATGGGGGATCGCGCCACTCTTGGTCGCGCCGCGTGCCGGTGCGCTGTCCGACCGGATCGGGGTACGGCCGCTCATGGTCACCGGCCTCGCCGTACAGGCCGCCGGGTTGGCTTGGCTGGCCGCGGTGGTCGGTCCAGCGTCCGGGTATCTCGTGCTTGTCGGTCCGATGACGCTGGCCGGAATCGGCTTCGCGATGGCGATTCCGGCCACCACGAAGTCGGTTGTGTCGTCCGTCCCGTTGGCCGACGTGGGTAAGGCATCCGGGACGTACGCGATGATGCGACAACTCGGTGGGGCCTTCGGCGTCGCGATTCTCGCGGCCGTGTTCGCGCGAACGGGAGGTTACGAGAGCGCGAACGCGTTCAGCGACGGATTCGCCGCGGCGATGGCGGTCGCGGCCGGTATCGCCGCCGCCGGCGCGGCCACTTGCATTGCCGTACCACGGTTGCGGCCGCCGAGCGCGGCCGCGTCGCTGCCGCGACCGACCCGCGAGCCCGCCGCGGCTGACGGCTGACGAGCGCGGCGCGGCAACGCGAAGTTTGATTCGCCGTTCACTTTGCCGTCGCGTGGCCGACCAGCCGCGCCGGCAGGGTGACCGGCATGGCCAACGATGAACAGCTCTTCACGTCCCACATGTCCCGGCGCGGATTGCTCGCCTTGGGCGGCGCGGTTGGCGCCGGCGTGGCGGTCGGTCCGCTGCTCGCGGGTACGGCGACGGCGGCCGCGCCATCCGGTGCGGCGTCGTCCGCCGCTGCCTCGGAAGCCGCTGCCTTGGTCGGCGCTGGTTCGGTCGCGGCGATCGGTGGCGCGGCCGGCGATCCGGTCTACACTCCGGCGGTCAACGGCCTGCACCTGCAGTTCGGTGCGGACCCGGCCCGTGAGGTCGTCGTGTCCTGGCACACGCTGCAGCCCGTGCGTGACGCGCGGGTCCTGCTCGGTGGCAGCGACGGCCGCTACCGCCGCAGCTATGACGCGGAAACAGTGAGCTACACCGACGGCAAGTCGGGCCAGACCGTCTACGCGCAGCATGCGCACGTCACCGATCTCCAGCCCGACCAGGAGTACCTCTACCTCGCAGTGCACGACGGCGCACAGGCCGTCTTCGGCTCGTTCGCGACGGCCCCGACCGGCCGCCAAGCGTTCACGTTCACGAGCTTCGGCGACCAGGGCACGCCCACAACCGGCAAGGTGTACGTGCCGCCGGCCGGCGTGACGATCACCAACCCACCGTTCGTCAACGACAACCTCGGCGGGCCGGCATCGGCGAACACGCCGGCCGGCATCGAGCGGGTGCAACCGCTGTTTCACCTGTTCAACGGCGACTTGTGCTATGCGAACCTGGCCACCGACCGGGTGAAGACATGGTCGGACTTCTGGGAGAACAACACCCGCAGCGCACGGAACCGGCCGTGGATGCCGGCGCCGGGGAACCACGAAAACGAGCGCGGCAACGGGCCGATCGGCTATCAGGCGTTCCAGACGTATTTCGCCACGCCTCGCCAGCCGGGCCAGACCGACGTCACGCGCGGTCTCTGGTACGCGCTGACGGTCGGCTCGGTCCGGGTGATCTTCCTGGCCAACGACGACGTGTGCCTGCAGGACGGTGGCGACAGTTATGTGCACGGTTACTCGAACGGCGCGCAGAAGGCGTGGCTGGCCGACGAGTTGCGCGCGGCCCGGGCCGATCGTGACATCGACTGGATCGTCGTGTGCATGCACCAAGTCGCGATCAGCACGGCCGACCAGTTCAACGGCGCCGACCTCGGCATCCGGCAGGAGTGGCTGCCGCTGTTCGACCAGTACGGCGTCGACCTCGTCGTCTGCGGCCACGAGCACCACTACGAGCGGTCACACCCGATCCGCGGCCGCCAGGCGAACGCGACGCTGACGCCGATCCCGGCATCGACCCGTACGGACGTGATCGATACGAGCAAGGGAACCGTACACATGGTGATCGGTGGTGGTGGCACGTCGGCGCCGTCGAACCAGTTGTTCTTCAACCCACCCGCCTGCCGTGTGATTACCTCCGTCACGGCGCCGAATCCGACCACCGGCAAGCGCGCGCCGGTCTACACACACGAGGACGCTGCCATGGTCGGCGGTGCGTGACGCCGCGAACTCGTACGGCTTCGCCGCGTTCACCGTCGACCCGGGCCGGCACCGGGGCGACCTGACGACGATCACCGTCACGTACTACGACGTGATCGGCGCCGAGGGCGACCTGCGTCCGTTCGAATCGTTCAAGCTCCAGCGACGCCGTTCGGACGGTTAGCGGTCCCGCGTGTCCCGCACGGCGGCGCGACTATGCAGGTTTCCGGTTCGCGCCGCCCGATCGCCCGCACCGCCCGTACCGCCCGCCCTTGCCGCGCGTGTGATCCGTGGGGTTCTCATTTGTCGGAGGCGGCCAGTACGGTCGGACCATGCCGTTGATCGATCCCGCCTTCACCGCGCTTCCGTTGTCGGCGATCGCCGACGCAGCCCTCGACCGTGCCCGTGAACTCGGCGCGGAGCACGCCGACGTGCGCGTCGAACGCGTCCGCGGCCAGCAGATCAATCTGCGCGACGCCGAGCTGGATGGAAACACCGACGCGCTCGATAGCGGCCTGTGCGTCCGCGTAGTGCACGACGGCACGTGGGGGTTCGCAGCCGGTGTCGTGTTGACGCCGGACGCCGGCCGTGAGCTGGCCGCTCAAGCCGTCGAGGTGGCGAAGGTGTGCCGGCCGGTGAACGCGGAGCCGGTCGTGCTGGCCGACGTGCCGACGTATGGCGAGGCTTCTTGGTCCTCGGATTTCGACGATCAACCCGTTCGACGTGCCGGACGCGGAAAAGGTCGATCTTCTGGCCGGTTGGAGCCGTGACCTGCTTGCCCACGACGTAGTCGACCATGTCGACGCGAGCTTTATGGCGGTGTGGGAGTTGAAATACTTCGCCAGCCTCACCGGCACCCGGCTCACCCAGCAGCGGGTCCGGGTGTCGGCGGAGGTAACGGCGATTGCGGTCGCCGAGACCGGCGCCTTCGAGTCGATGCGGACAAACGCGCCGCCGGTCGGCCGTGGCTGGGAGTTTGTGTATGGTGAGGGCTGGGACTGGGACGCCGAGTTGGCGGCGCTGCCCGATCTGTTGGCGGAGAAGGTCGCCGCGCCGTCGGTCGAGGCTGGGCGCTATGACCTCGTCATCGATCCGACAAACCTCTACCTCACGATCCATGAGTCGATTGGGCACGCGACCGAGTTGGATCGCGCGCTCGGCTACGAGGCGGCCTATGCCGGCACGTCGTTCGCGACGCCCGACAAACTCGGATCGCTGGTATATGGATCGCCGGTGATGAACGTCGTCGGCGATCGGGACGCGCCGGACGGGCTGGCCACGGTGGGCTGGGACGACGAAGGCGTGGCGGCCCAGCATTGGGACCTCATCCGGGACGGCATCCTGGTCGGCTACCAGCTCGACCGCCGCACGGCCGCCCTCACCGGCTTCGGCGGCGGCCGGTCGAACGGCTGCGCGTTCGCCGATTCGCCCGGTCATGTGCCGATCCAGCGGATGTCCAACGTCAGCCTGCGGCCGGCGCCGGACGGGCCGTCGACCGAGGAGCTCATCGCACGCGTGTCGCGTGGTCTCTACCTCGTCGGCGACAACTCCTGGTCGATCGATCAGGAGCGCTACAACTTCCAGTTCACCGCGCAACGCGCGTACCTGATCGTTGACGGCCGGCTCGCCGGTCAGGTCAAGGACTTCGCTTACCAGGCGACGACCACCGAGTTCTGGGGCTCGATGGAGGCGGTCGGTGGCCCGCAGACATACCTGTTGCACGGCACATTCTTCTGCGGCAAGGGCCAGCCCGGGCAGGTCGCGCCGGTCAGCCACGGATGTCCGTCGGCTCTCTTCCGGGGAGTCAACATTCTCAACACCGTCTCGGAGGCCGGCGCATGACCCCGCAGGAGCTTGTCGAACGTGCACTCGACGCGTCGACCGCCGACAGTTGCATCGTGCTCGTCGAAGACGCAGATCGGGCGAACATCCGTTGGGCCAATAACACGCTCACCACGAACGGCCAGACCTACGGCCGCCGGATGACCGTGATCTCGACCGTCAACGGTCAGTCCGGCACGGCGGCGGGCGTCCTCACTCGCGCCGGCGTCGACGCCGACACCCTTGGCGACCTTGTGGCCGCGAGCGAGACGGCGGCCCGCGCGGCAGGCCCGTCGCCGGACGCGGAACCATTGGTCGAGGGTGCGGCCGACGACGCTTTCGCCGAGCCGGTTGCCCACACCTCGATCGGCGTCTTCCAGGATGTCGCCCGGGGCCTCGGACTTGCGTTCGAGTCCGCGCGCTCCACCGGGCGCCTGCTGTTCGGATACGCCGAGCACGAGATGACCACGACATATCTCGGGACCTCAACCGGATTACGCCGCCGGCACGCCCAGCCCACCGGTGCGATGCAGCTGAACGCGAAGTCGCACGATTTCTCGCGGTCGGCGTATATCGGGCTGGCAGCGGCCGACTTCACCGACATCGACGTGACGGAGATGGGCGAGCGGCTCGCGACCCGGCTCGAATGGGCGAAACGGCGCGTCGAGTTGCCGGCGGGTCGATACGAGACGCTGTTGCCGCCGGAGGCGGTGGCCGATCTGATCACGTTCGCTCATTTCTTCGGTGGCGCGGCCCGCGACGCCGTGGATGGCCGCTCGATCTACAGTCGACCCGGCGGCGGCACCCGCATCGGCGACCAGCTGTGCGGCGACATCCGGGTGACGGTGTCCAGCGATCCGTACGCGACTGGGCTGGTCTGCCCGCCGTTCGTGATGGCGCACGCGAATAGTCAGGTCGAGTCGATCTTCGACGATGGGTTGGCGCTCGCACCGACCGACTGGATCCGTGACGGGGTGTTGACGAACCTGTTGGCGACCCGGCACGTCGCGCAGACGTCCGGAGTGCCACTGGCGCCGTTCATCGACAACCTGACCATGACCGCCGCCACGGGCGGCACCGATGCGTCACTCGACGAGATGGTCGCACGCACCGACCGTGGGCTTCTGTTGACATGCATCTGGTATGTCCGCCCGGTCGATCCGCAGACGCTGCTGTTGACCGGCCTCACCCGTGACGGCGTCTACCTTGTCGAAGACGGCGAGGTCACGGGTGCGGTGAACAACTTCCGGTTCAACGAGTCGCCCGTCGACATGCTGCGCCGCATCACGGAGGTCGGCCGCACCGAGCGTGCGGTCGGACGTGAGTTCGGCGAATACTTCAACCGTGCCGCTATGCCGGCGCTGCGAGTGCCGGACTTCAACATGTCCTCGGTCAGCCAGGCCGCCTAGCGCCGGGCTAGCGCCGTCCAGTTCCAGGTCCGGTGCTGGCGCGAAGCGCGCGCCTATCGTCGGCCGAGTGCCTGGAGTCCCACCACGCGCAGCAATGCCAGCTTCTCCGCGGCCTCCGAGCCGGGCTCGACGGTGTACGCGATGACCTTGAGGTCGGACCCGGCCGCGGTGAACACGTCACAGTCGACCTCGATGCGGCCGACCTCGGGATGGACGATCATCTTCCGGTCGGCGCCGTGGTTGCCGACCCTTCGCGAATCCCAGAGATCGGCGAAACGCTTGCTGGCCCGACGCAGGTCGGCGACCAGCGACCGGAGATCCGGATCATCCGGCCACCGGCCGACGGCCGCCCGAAGATCGGCGACCGCCGCTCGCTCGAAGGCGCCCCGTTCGGCCGCGGTGCGAACGATGCGGCCAGTGACACTCGTCGGATCGTCGCGCGTGTCCGGTGCGGTGAAATTGCGCCAGAGCAGATTGCGCTGGCGGCCATGGAGATCCGACGGATCGCCCATCAGCGTCGCCCACAGCGGATTCCACGCGATCAATGTCCAGGCGGCATCATGCACGCTGACCGGGAACTCGTCGAGTCGCCGCAGGAGGCGCTGGATGCCGGGCGTCACATGCGACGACATCCGCCCCGATCCCGGCACGACGTGGCCGCCGAGCCGGAACAAATAGTCGCGCTCGTCGATGGTCAACTGCAGGGAGCGGGCGAGCGCGCCGAGTACCTGAGCCGACGGACTCGTCGCCCGCCCCTGCTCGAGACGCGTCACATAGTCGACCGACAACCCGGCCAGCATCGCCAACTCCTCGCGGCGGATGCCGGGGGAGCGGCGCTGGCGCCGCGCCGGCAGGCCGACCGCGTCCGGCGACAGCCGGTCTCGCCACCGACGCAGTGACGCGCCGAGCTCATTCGATGTCACGTCACCAGTCTCCCGCAGCCCGCTCAAGTGAGCCTGGTACTGCCCGTACCAGGAAGAACAGACGTCTGCCCCGCGCCCGGTCCAGTTGGCACCGTGGGCGCATGACCACAACGACATTGATCACCGGAGCCAACAAGGGCCTGGGCCGGCAGGCCGCGCAACAACTCGTCGCGGCCGGCCACAACGTGTACGTCGGCGCCCGCGACGCCGAGCGCGGCCACGAAGCCGCGGCGGCGGTCGGCGGCCGGTACGTGCCGCTTGACGTCACGAGCGAGGAGTCGGTGCGCGCCGCCGCCAAACGGATCGAGGCCGAGGTCGGCCACCTGGACGTCCTGGTCAACAACGCCGGAATCGCGGGCACCGGGTTCCGACCGGTCGGCGAGACCACGGCCGACGACCTGCAGTTGCTGTACGCCACGAACGTGTTCGGCGTCGTCCGGGTGACGCAGGCGTTCCTGCCACTGTTACAACGCAGTGCGGCACCCGTGATCGTGAACGTCTCCAGCGGCATGGGTTCGTTCGCGGTCACCACCGATCCCAGCCGGTTCGAGTCAACGCTCGTCGGACTCGCGTACCCGTCGTCGAAGTCGGCGCTCAACATGGTGACGACCATGTACGCCAAGGCCTATCCGGATGTACGCATCAACGCGGTCGATCCCGGCTACACGGCCACCGACCTGAATGGACACCGCGGCACGCAGACCGTCGAGGAAGGCGCGCGCGTGATCGTGGCGATGGCGCAGATTGCGGTGAACGGACCGACCGGGGGGTTCACCGACGCGGCCGGATCCGTCGGCTGGTAGACGCCCGCCGTGTCGGGTCGCGCGCCACCTCCACGCGGCCTGCCACGCGGCCCGTCACGCCAGCCGCCACGCGGCCCGTCACGGCGCCCCGTCATGCCCCCCGTGCTGCGGGAACGTGCCACCGCCACGCGGTCCGCGCCGCGGGCAACCCTCTCATCCGGGTCAAAGTTCCCGCGCCGCTCTGGCGCGCCGGTTCATCGACCGGTAAGACTCCATCAACCTCCACTTTTTCTCGTGGTTCGACAAAAGGGTTGTGATCGGTGAGCGCCCGTCGCCATGCAGTCGAGCCCCCGCCCCTGGAAGGCAGGTCGATGAGCACTCATCTACCCGACGAGGCCGCGGATCGCGCCTCTGACTACGGCGCCACCAGCCTCGTTACCCGCCTCGACGCGACAGAGCTGTCGCGCCCATCCACCGGCCTGTCCCGGCGCGGCCTGTTGGCCTTCACCGCCGCTGCGGCCTCCGTCGCGGCTACCGAAATCGCACTGCCGGGTGTGGCCAACGCCGCGTCCACCTCCGCCGCCGGTGCGGCCAGGACATCCGTCGCCGGTATGGCCACGACACCTGCCGCCAACGCGGCGGCGCCGGACTTCGGACCGAACGTGTTCGTCTACGACCCGAGCACGCCGATCGCCGACATCCAGGCGAAGTTCGACGCGCTCTTCGCCGCCCAGGCAAGCAACCAGTTCGGCACCGAACGCTATGCCGTGCTGTTCAAGCCGGGCGCGTACAACGTCGACGCGAACCTCGGCTACTACACCACCGTTGCCGGCCTCGGCCAGTCGCCGGACGACGTGCAGATCACCGGCGCTGTTCGCGTCGTCGGCCAGCCCGACCCGACCTCGGCGGCCGGCATCTCGGCGCTCGTGAACTTCTGGCGTTCCGCGGAGAATCTCGCTGTCACGCCGACGGTCACGTTTGCGAACCAGTGGGCCGTGTCGCAGGCAGCACCCCTGCGTCGCGTCCACATCAAGGGCATCTTGTGGCTGGAGCCGGGCAACGGCGGCTTTTCGAGCGGCGGCTACCTCGCCGATTCGAAAGTCGACGGCATCACGATCAACGGCTCGCAGCAGCAATGGATCACCCGCGACAGCGAGCTCGACGGCATCTGGACGAACGGCGTATGGAACCAGGTCTTCTCCGGCGTGCTCGGCGCACCCGACCCGGACTTCCCGACGAACCCCTACACAGTGCTGCCGACCAGCCCGGTCACGCGCGAGAAGCCGTTCCTGTTTGTCGACGACGCCGGCAAGTTCCGGGTGTTCGTGCCGGCACTGCGCCACAACACATCCGGCACGACATGGGCCGCCGGTCCGTCGGAGGGCACGTCGCTGTCCATCGACGACTTCTACATCGCGAAGCCGACCGACAGTGCGTTGAAGATCAATATCGCGCTGGCTCGTGGCAAGCATCTTCTGCTCACCCCCGGGATATACCGTCTCGAGGCCTCGCTCGTCGTGGGCCGCAAGAACACGATCGTCCTAGGGCTCGGGATGGCGACGCTCACGCCCACCAACGGGACGGCCGCGTTGCTGATCGCCGATGTCGACGGCGTACGCGTGGCCGGCATCCTCGTCGACGCCGGCGTGCGCCAGTCGCGCGTGCTTCTCGAGGTCGGCAGCGTGCTCAGCCGTCGCTCGCACGCCAGCAACCCGATCTCGTTACAAGACGTGTTCTTCCGGATCGGTGGCCCGGGCGCCGGCAAAGCGGCCACGACGCTCATCGTGAATAGCGACGACACGATCATCGACAACATCTGGGTGTGGCGCGCAGATCACGGCAACGGCGTCGGCTGGACGGTCAACACCGCCGCCAACGGGGCCGTGGTCAATGGCGACAACGTCATTGCCTATGGCCTGTTCGTCGAGCACTTCCAGGAGTGGCAAACGATCTGGAACGGCAACGGCGGCCGAACGATCTTCTACCAGAGCGAGATGCCCTACGACCCGCCGAGTCAGGCCGCGTGGAACAGTCCTACCGGCAGCGGTTGGGCCTCCTACAAGGTCGCGTCCCGGGTGCGTACGCACGAAGCCTGGGGCCTCGGCGTCTACTCGTTCTTCAATCAGGGGATCGACATCATCGCCGACCGCGGCATCGAGGTCCCAGACACCGCTGGCGTGCAGTTCCACGACATGGTCACGGTGTTCCTATCTGGCAACGGCGGCATCGAGCACACGATCAACGACGCTGGTACGCCGGTCGTCGGCTCGTTCGGCACCAGCAACGTTGTCAGCTACCCGTAGCGCGCAGCTCCATGCCGATCGAGACGGCCCGTCGCGACTCCGGGTGCGACGGCCGTTTCGGTTCGCAGTTCAAGGATTGACGGGTACGTCCTGACGCGCGTTACCGGCGATCGTCCGCTGGTGGCGACGGTGCGGGTGGTTGGTTCGCCGGTCCGGACTGCGTGGCGACCGGTGCCGCTGGCGCATCCGTGGCGGGCGGACTTGACCCGGGGGCACTTGCGCTCGGCGGCGTCGCCTCGATCGGCGTCTGAGCCGCGGTCACCGGACCTGTCACCGGACCGGCTCCGCCGATGTCGGCCGGCCCGGCGTCGGCGGGGGGAGTGGCGGGCAGCGGTGCGGACGGCTCGGTCCTCGCGGCGCCACGGTGACGCCTCTCCCGGATGCGCAGTTGAATGATGCGCGCCGTGCCGGGCAGCGCAACCAGGAGGATTCCGAATACGGCTGCGAGCAGCAACGCGACGCCCTGCGGCAGGCTGCCGTGCGCGCCGAGATAGGAGATCTTCGCGCTCTGGCCATTCTCTAGGACGAATATCAGCAGCAGCAACAGCACGAGGGCGAAGAGGATGGACGCGACCCACAGGCTGCCGATTCGCGACGGCGTCGCGCCGCCACGACCGCCCCGGCGTCGGCCGGTCGGCGATTCGACCGGAACGCGGCCCGATTCGTTCGGCGTTTGTGTCATGGTCACGATCCTCCGCCTCAAGCGCGTGCCGACCAAGCAGCGATCACACGCATCCACCGAAGGTGTACCCAACCAGCGTCGATGGCAATCTGCGGCCAGGGCCGGTGGCCTGCGTCGCCGTGTAATTCGGACACTCGACCCAGTTTGTGAGAGCGATTCGCGACTGTGCGGCGGACGTCCAGTGACGGCGGCGGCAACCGGGCGAAAACACGCCTGCGTTAGCGCAACCCGCCGATGTTATCAGTCGAATCTCAGCATTGGTCACAAAAAGAAAAAATGCCATTGGCCGTGTGACTCGTCGGTATGTTCCTCGGTATGGAGATCGATCATGCGCCGCTTCGCGTCGCACTTGTTGTACCTCCGTATTACCGGATCCCACCGGCCGCGTATGGCGGCGTCGAGACCGTAGTAGCCGACCTCGCCGACGCACTCGTAGAAAGTGGACACACCGTAACGCTCATCGGAGCCGAAGGCTCCGAGACCAAGGCGCGCTTCGTCCGGGTCTGGGAACGGACGATGCCCGAACGTTTGGGGGACGCCTTCCCCGAAGTCATGAACGCCCTGCGTACCCGCAATTCGGTGCGGGAGATGGTCGGACGGATCGACGTCGTCCACGACCACACGTACTCCGGCGGACTCAACGCCGAGGTCTACGCGAGTTGGGGCGTACCGACCGTCGTGACAATGCACGGAACGGCCGAGCATCGGGAGTGGCGCAGCTACTACCGGGAACTCGGGTCGGCTATCAACCTGGTCGCGATCAGTGCACGTCAACGCGTGCTCGCGCCCGAACTGAACTGGATCGCGACCGTCCCGAACGCGTTGCGCATCGAGCAGTGGCCGTACAAGGCGCGCAAAGACAACTACGCGTTGTTCCTCGGCCGGTTCAGCGCCGACAAGGGCGCCCACAATGCAATCGACGCGGCGCACGAGGCCGGCATCCCGCTCGTCCTCGCCGGTAAGAGCTCCGAGAAGATCGAGCAGGAGTATCTGGCCGACGTGATCCGGCCGATGCTCGGGCCCGACGACGTCATGTTCGGCGTCGCTGATGCGCGAGAAAAGCGAATCCTTCTCGCGAACGCGCGTTGCCTGCTCTTCCCCGTGCAGTGGGAGGAACCGTTCGGCATGGTCATGATCGAGGCCATGGCGTGCGGTACGCCGGTGGTGGCGTTGCGGGCCGGCGCCGTGCCCGAGGTCATCGACGACGGCGTGACCGGCATCATCTGCGACAAGCCGGATCAGCTCGCGCAGGCGATCGACGAGGTCGACCGGCTGGACCCGGCTGCGTGTCGGCGTCATGTCGCGATGCGGTTCAACGCGAGTACGCTCGCCCGCGGCTACGCAAACGCCTACCGTACAGCGATCAACTCGCTGCCTCGGCGCATCGTGTCGGAGCAGCACCGCACCGTACAGATCTCGTCGCTCGCACCCTAGAGCCGGTCGGACAGCGAAGCTGTCGGACCGCCTGGGTCCACTCGTCCAGCGGCGCCCTAGCTAACGACGGCGACGAGCCGCCGACGAGAGGACACCAGCATGGACCTCGGACTGGATGGCCGGCGTGCCGTGGTGACCGGCGCCAGCCGCGGCATCGGCTTCGCTGTCGTCGAGCGTCTCGTCGCCGAAGGCGTCGAGGTCGTGGCGGGCGCGTTGCACTCCTCGCCCGAGCTGGCCGACCTCGCCACGAGTGGTCCGGTCCGCATCTTCGAGGTGGATCTCGCCGAGCCGGGCGGGCCCCGTGAACTGATCGACCTCGCGGGTGGACCGATCGACATCCTCGTGAACAACGTCGGCAGTGCACCCGCCCGTACCGGCGGATTCTTGAGCGTCACCGACGACGAGTGGCTCGCCACGATCAACCTCAACCTGCTCGCGGCCGTTCGCGCGACGCGTGCGGCGCTGCCCACGATGCTGGCCGCTGGACGGGGAGCGATCGTCAACACCAGCTCGGTCAACGCGGTGCTGCCCGACCCGGCCGTGATCGACTACAGCGCGGCCAAGGCCGCCCTGGCGAACTTCTCGAAGGCACTGTCCAAGGAGGTCGGCGGTCACGGGATCCGGGTGAACACGGTCAGTCCGGGTCCGGTCGCGACGTCGTTGTGGCTCGGGGACAGCGGTGTCGCACAGACCGTGGCCGAAGCGTCCGGCCAAGACCCTAAGGATGTGGCCGCCGGGGCCGCCCGGCAGTCGGTCACTGGCCGGTTCTCGCAGGCAGGCGAGGTCGCGGACCTCATCGTACTGCTGGCCAGCGACCGTGCGGCGAACGTCACCGGAGCGGACATCCGCATCGACGGCGGCCTCGTCACGACCTGGTGAGCACCCGACCACCCGTATGACTCCGCCGGGAGGATCATGGGTGCGATGAACGCGTCGACCCCACCACCTCCCGCCGGCCTCATTTACGCGAGCACGCGCGGTCGATGGGTTCTCGCGGCCACCATCCTCGGCTCGGCGATGGCGGCCATCGATGCGACCGTGGTCGGGATCGCGCTCCCGGCGATTGGCCGTGACTTCAACACCGGCCTGTCCACGCTCCAATGGGTCGTCACGGCGTATACGTTGACGCTGGCCGGCCTCCTATTGATCGCCGGTGCGCTCGGCGACCGCTACGGTCGCCGTCGCGTCTTCCTCATCGGCGTGATCTGGTTCGCGCTGGCCTCGGCGCTGTGCGGCCTCGCGCCGGGCTCGGACACCCTGATCGCGGCGCGGGCGTTGCAAGGCATCGGCGCGGCATTGCTCACGCCCGGCAGCCTTGCCATCCTCCAAGCGTCGTTCGTGCCGGACGATCGCAGCAAAGCGATCGGCGCGTGGTCCGGTTTCGGTGGCATCGCGACCGCGATCGGCCCATTCATTGGCGGTTGGTTCGTGCAGGCCGTCTCGTGGCGGCTCATCTTCTTCATCAACCTGCCGATCGCGGCCGCCGTCGTCGCGGTCACGATGCGGCACGTGCCCGAGTCCCATGACGTCGAAGCGACCGGGCGCATCGATACGACCGGCGGCGTGCTGGTGACGCTCGGTCTGATCGGCCTCACGTACGGACTGATCGAGGGGCCGTCGAGCGGTTGGGGGAGCGCGGCGGTCATCTTCGCGCTTGTTCTCGGCGTGCTCATGCTCATCGCGTTCGGACAGTGGGAGGGTCGGGCCGAGCATCCGATGCTGCCGCTCAGCGTGTTCCGGTCCCGCCAGTTCACGGCGACGAACGTGGTGACGTTCATCGTGTACGGCGCCCTCGGCGGCGCGCTGTTCCTGCTACCGATCCAACTGCAGCAGGTCGCCGGATACACGGCTCTCGAGGCGGGCATCTCGCTGCTGCCGGTGACCGCGATCATGCTGGTGCTGTCGGCCCGCTCGGGCGCGCTGGCATCGCGGATCGGTCCTCGGCTCCAGATGACGGTCGGGCCGTTGATCGTCGGCGCCGGGATGGCGCTCTTTGCGCGGATCGACGCCGGCGGCAGCTACCTTACGGAGGTGTTGCCGGCCGTCGTGGTGTTCGGCCTCGGGCTCGCGACGACGGTCGCCCCACTGACCTCGACCGCTCTCGGCGCGCTGACGTCGCGTCGATCCGGCCTGGCCTCGGCGATCAACAATGACGTCGCGCGCGCCGCCGGGCTCATCGCCGTCGCCGTACTTCCGGCCGCGGCCGGCATCACCGGGGCCGCCTATCTCCATCCCGACCAGTTCTCCAGCGGCTTCCATACCGCGGTGCTCATCGCCGCCGGCCTCTGCGTCGTCGCGGGCGTCGTTTCCGCGTTCACCATCCGCAATCCACGCCCAGAGGCCCGGCCCGAGCCGATTCCGATCGACGAGCACGCGTTGCATTGCGGCCTCGACGCACCGCCGCCGTTGCTGGTCTCGATGGGCGGCCTGCCGGACGACGCCGCCGGCACCTCCGCCGCCGGATCGGCCGTGAGGTGCGTCAGCCCCATTGTTGGCAGTCCGCGCTGGGCAATTCCTGCTCGCGGACGGCGTTTACGTACGCCTGTGCGTAGTCGGGGATGACGATCGAGTTGCCCGGGTTGATCGTGCCGTAGCCCGCGTTGAACGACTGCGATGACGGCATCGAAGAGCTTGGTCGTGGACCAGCTATAGGTCTCGTGGAAGTGGAACTGCCCGAAGTAGACCAGCAACCACGCGAGGTTGTCCGTCGCGATCGCCACGTTGTCGGCCGGCACGAACCGGTCGTAGTTCTCGCCGAACCGGCTGTTCACGAACGCCTCGGTGTCGGCGCTCACCTGGAACAGGCCGAACCCGAGGCCATCGTTCGACTTGCAGGCCGACTGCCAACCGCTCTCCTGTGCCGCGACCGCTCGGAGCAGCTTCAGCGGTACGGTGATCTTCGGTAACGGCTTGGTCAGGTTGGCCGGCTGCTGCACACCGACCCACGGCTGACGGTTCGAGGCGGCCGCGAGCAGGTTCTTGACGGCTGTCTTGGACAGGTTCTTGCCTTGCAGGCCGGCGCACCCGGGCGGCGGCGCGACCGTTTCGGTCGGCTTCTTGCTGGGCGACTTCGTCGGTTTCTTGCTAGGCGACTTCGTCGGAGTCGGAGTCGGAGTGGCTTCGGACGGCGGCGTCGGAGATGACGACGGCGGGTCGCCTGGTCCGCTCGTCACGAACACCGGCTGCGGTCCGTTGTCGGATTCCGCATGGGCTCGTCCGAGCGAGCAGGCGCCCACGGTGCTAACTACACATACGACGCCCACGATCAGGGCGGCCGTCCTCCGCAACTGTCGACGCACTCGTGCTCCCCGTCCCCGAAGTCGTCAGCAATAGTCACGTCAGGGTACGTGATCGCGCAACTTGACATCGGCGCTCGAGATGCGAGTCGTCAAGCGATACCGTCGGTAGCCGGGTCAGCCCGTGGTGTGACCGCTCAGCCACTCATCGATGCTGGCCGCCGCCTGCGGCCGGGCATAGTAGTAGCCCTGCGCGATATCGCAACCCAGGTGTCGCAACGCCCCGGCCTGAGCCGCCGTCTCGACGCCCTCGGCGGTGACGGAAAGGCCCAGCGTATGCGCCAGGCTGATGAGCGTATGGACGATGGCGTGATCCTCCGGATCGTCGCGACCGCGGTGGTACAGACTCGAGATGAAGGGTCCCGCGAGCTTGAGCGAATGCACCGGCAGCGTACGCAGGTAGGCGAGGTTCGAGTAACCGGTTCCGAAGTCGTCGATCGCGATCCGAACACCGATGTCGGCCAGCGCGTGCAGTGTCTTCAAGGGCTGACCGGCCGTCGCCATGATCGCGCTCTCGGTGATCTCCAGTTCGAGGAGTCCGGGTTCGAGACCGAATTCGGCGATCAGGCCGGCGACGTCCTCGACGATCGTCGGGTCGTTGACCTGCTGTGTTGCGAGGTTGACGCTGACCACAAGCTTGCGGTCGGGAAACCGGTCCCGCCAGTCGCGCGCCTGCGCGCACGCGCTACGCAGCACCCATCTCCCGAGATCGGCGATAACACCGGTCTCCTCGGCCAGGCCGATGAACTCGCTGGGCTCGAGGCGACCCCACCCCGGATGCTGCCAACGGACGAGCGCCTCAACGCCGGCCAGCGTCTCGTCGGCGAGGCGAACGAGTGGCTGATATTCCAAGAACAGCTCACCCAGCTCGAGCGCGGCCGGCAGCGAACGCGACAGCTCGTAGCGGGTGACCTCCTTGGCATGGCGATCGGGATCGAAGAGTGCCCATCGGTTGCGACCCTCCGCCTTGGCCCAGTACAGCGTCATGTCGGCGGCCTTCATGAGCTCGGCACCGCTACGCATCGACTGCGGTGGAGCGACAACGCCGACGCTGGCCGACACCGTCACGGTGTGCCCGCTGATGTGCATCGGTTCCCGTACGGCCGCGAGTGCCGCCTGCGCAACGGCGACCATTTGGTCCGGGTTGGTCTCTGTTTCGACGAGAACGACGAACTCGTCGCCGCCCATCCGCGCGACCAGATGATCCGAGCCGAGACCCGTCGCCAGCCGTCGAGCCACCTCTTGCAAGAGCCGATCGCCGATGTCATGGCCGAGCGTGTCGTTGATCTCTTTGAAGCCGTCGAGATCGAGATAACAGACACCGAGCGGCTTCGCCTCGTTAGCGGTGAGCGCCGCGTCCAGCCGCTCGAAGAACACCGTACGGTTGGGCAGGTTGGTCAACGGGTCGTGCAGCGCCTGGTGTCGCAGTCGAGCCTGGAGATCGTGCCGCGCGGTGATGTCCTCGATCATCGTGACGAGATATCGGGGCAGACCGCCCTGGTCCCGGATCAGCGAGACGACGAGATCGGTCCAGATGAGCGTTCCGTCCTTGCGGTAATACGGCTTCTCCATCCGCATGTGCTCGCGAGCGCCGGCGGTCAACTCCGCATAAAGGTCCCAAGCACCGACCGGGTCGCCCGGGTGCGTGAAGTCCTTCATGCCCCGCGTGACGAACTCTTCGGGCGAATAGCCGAACATGTCGCACATCGCGCGGTTGACCTCGAGGATCTTCCCGTCGACGGTGCCGATCCCGATCCCGATCCCGGCATCGGCGAAGACCGCCGCGAAGCGGCGCTCGCTCGACCATCGTGCGTCCTCCGCATCCTTGCGGGCGGCGAGCGCCGCGACGGTGATGCGTTGTTGCTCGCCGAGCGTCCGCTGGCGCAGCGCGTCGGCATAACCCGCGGCGAGGGCGGCAATCGCGGGCAGCCACCGTTCCTGTACGCCCGCCTCGGTGGTTTTACCGAACTCGCCACCGAGCACGGTGATCGTGGAGGCCAACGACTCGGGCCCGGTGAAGTGCGCCGCCACCATCGACGCGCCGATGTCGCGGATCGCCGGCTCGTCAAGCTGATCGCCGGTCATCGCTTCGGTCAGACGGGCGGCCAGATTGCCGAGGTACGCACGCAACTCGCCCCGATTGAGCGGGACATAGCTCGTGCCTGACACCGCTTCGACCCACCGCTCGACGAGCCCGGCGTGGCTCGGCCGGGCGATGGGCGGACGGGAGTCGGTGGTCATCGATTGCCTAGTCGATCCGGGCGACGCCGGCGTAGCCGGGATAGCGGGCCACGTCCGGGCCGAGATCGTCGGGCTGGTCGGGTCGCCAGTACGGAATCTGGACGACCCCGGGCTCCACCAGCGTCTCCCCGGTGAACAGCTCCACCACTTCGTCGTACGTACGCATCGTCAGAGACGCCACGGAGCGGTTGTAGAGCGACTCGGTTTCTCGTGCCTCGTCGCTCATCCGATCGGCACTGCCATGGGTGATCGCGACGTAGCTGCCGGGCACGACGCGACGCGCCCACGAGTTCACCACGGCGAGCGCTTCGTCGTCGCGGGCAATGAAGTGCAGCACCGCGATCATCAGTATCCCGACCGGACGGGACATATCCAGGAGAGTCCCGACGTCCGGGTCCGACAGCACGGCATCCGGTTCCGTAAGGTCGCCGGCGTAGACCGTGGTGTTCGGATTGCCGTGCAGGATGGCGCGGCTATGTGCCACGGCGACCGGGTCGTGGTCGACATAGACAGTGCGGGCCGACGGTGTGATCGCCGCCGCGACCTCGTGGACGTCGCCGACGGTCGGGATGCCCGAACCGAGATCGATAAACTGGTCGACACCCTGGCTCAGCAGGAAACGGACAGCCCGGCGGAGGAAGGCGCGGTTTTCCTGGACGACCCAGAGCGCGTCCGGCACGGCCGCGATGACCTTGTCGGCGAACTCGCGGTCGGCAGCAAAGTTATGTGATCCGCCGAGGTAGTAGTCATACACCCGGGCGACACTCGGCTTGTCGATATCCACGCCGTTCGGCGCCCAGCTCGGTCGCGTCACGGCAGCCAGTCTGCCATAGGGCGATGCCGACATCGAGACACCGACGAGGGTCGATATCGGGGACACAGCTATCGGCGTCGCGTTCCCCAGTGAGCGCGCCATGATCCCACCGTATACCGTAAATCGGTCATAAGTGTCAGTGGTGTCAGCCGCAATCGGAAGGGCCGCAGGTCCGACCCCACGGCGGTCCACCCGGGTCGTGCTACCGAGGCCGGTCTGCCGGTCGGCGTCCGGTGTATCGATGGAGTTTCATCGGTGGGTTGTCATCGTTGGCGCGATCCCCAGCCCATCGTTGAGTGGTCGGCCCCCAGCCTCATCGTTGGGGCGCGGCCCCCAGCCGGCGAGCCGTCGAATCGACGGCCCGACCCGACCCGGTCATGTCGACGCGGCCGTCGGCATCCATGGCGACGTCGACGACCTGATCTCCGACGCGCAGGCCGCTCACCCGCATCGGGGTGGCGACCATCGGCCTCACCGACAGGTGACCCGCCGGAAGGTCGACGCGCAGACCCAGGAGTGCCTGCAGCAGGGCGATCCCGGCGGCCGCCGACCAGGCCTGCGGGCGGCATGCCGCGGGATGCGGCAGCGGGCGGCCGACCTCATCGCGAGCATCGCCGCTGTAGAGCTCGGGCAGGCGGTAGTCGAACGCCTCGGCCGCGGTGAGCAATCCGTCGGCCAGGATCGCGCCGGCGGTCCGAGCATCCGGATCGGGCGCCATGGATGCGAGACCGAGCAGGGCGATTGCCGTGTCGTGCGGCCAGATCGAGCCACAGTGGTACGTCAACGGGTCGTACGCGCCATCGAGCGTGGACATGGTGCGCAGACCGTATCCGCCGGAGAGTTCCGGCGCCGCGAGTCGACGGGCGACCGTTGCCTCCTCGGCCGGCGACAGCAGTCCGGTGCCGAGAAGATGGCCGATGTTGCTGGTGAGCGCGTCGATCGGCCGGCCCTCGCCGTCGAGGCCCTGGGCCGGGTAGTCGCCGAGTGGTCCGGAGACCCAGAAGCGGTCGACGGAAGGCATCGGCCAGGCCGGCGGCGTATGCCCGCCAGTGGTCCGGGTCATCGAAGCGCGCATCGCCCGGCCCGGAACCGCCGAGCTCGCCGCCTCGATCGCGGAACCCTTGCTACCGAACGCTTCCAGTAGCGTGGCAGCATCGAGCGCGGCCCGATGTGCGTACGCCTGCACTTCGCACAGCGCGATCGGCGGCGTCGCCATCGATCCGTCATGGAAGCGAACCGCGGTGCCCGAGTCCTTCCACCCCTGGTTGGCGAGGCCACGCCCGGTGACGTCGAGGTATTCGATGAAGCCGTCGCCGTTCGGATCGGCGTACCGCCCGAGCCAGGCTAGCGCGCGGCGTACATGCGGCATGAGGCTGACGACGGCGTCGTCGGCCAGACCCCAGCGCCATGCGTCGGCGAGCAGACTGATCCACAGCATCGTCGCGTCGATCGTGCCGTAGTAAACCGACGGGGCGTTCGCGCTCGGCCGACGGCGCGGCCGGAGCCGATGCGCGCGTCGTGGCGGCGGAGTTCGTGCATGATCTTGCCGGGCTCCTCGCCCGAGGCGTCGTCGAGCTGCGTGCCCTGGCGCCGCGCGAGCGTACGTAGCGTGCCTTCGGCGAAGCCGGTGCCGAGCGGCAGCATCATCCGCGCCGCCCAGATGCTGTCGCGGCCAAACAGAGTGAGGAACCACGGCACGCCGGCGGCGATGAAAGCGTCGCTCGGGCCGTGGACAGCTCGGCCAGGCGTAGAGACGCCAGGTCGTCGAGGGCCTGGCCGACGAGGCGGCCGATCCGCGGATCGGCCGCCTCGATGCTCGGCTTGCGCCCAGTCCACCGGGGTGCGCGCCGCGAGCAGCAGCGGGGCCCGGTCACCGACCCGCGCCGACCAGCGCAGCGTGACCTCCTCATCGGTGCGCAGCTCGACCGGCCAGGCAGCGTGGCGGTGTCCGGATCGAGCGTCGCCCGCTCGGCGGTCACGGTCACGGTCACGCCGGCGTCGGCCCAGACCAACGATCGCGGCCGCCGGTTTCGGTCAGCCCGGTCTCGGTGCCACCGGCATCGGTCGGACGGCGGTCGCGGGCCGGGTCCGCCCTGCTCGTGCCCACTCCATGGGCGTGAGATCGCAGGCCAGGCGTACGGCGACGGTCAGCCGTACGGGCGCGGTGGCGCTCGACCGTACCCGGATGGTCTCGTCCATCCCGTCCGGTCGCACACTTCGGGTCCGGTCGAGCCGGACCGTCGGGTCCGGGATCGGATCGCCGAGTGACGCAGTGTGCCGAAGAACGTGGTCACGCCGGGCCCGGTGTGACGCCAACCCAGTGCGTCGATGTCGGCGCCGGCGACGTCGATCGTGGCCCGCCGCAGCGCTCGCGTATCGCCAGACGTAGAGACCTTGCACGCCGACGGACCGGATCTGTCCGTCCGGGTCACCGAGCGCGCACGCCGGCGCCGACACCGACGCGACCAGCGGATGGATCGGCGCCGGCACCGCATGACCGGGCGGCGGTAACGGCTCCGACCGCGGGCTCGGTATTTCCCCAGCGTGAGTGTGGTCTGACCCGGCTCACTTCGGAGAAACCGTTGGCGTCGGACGGCGGCATTGCACCTCCACCTCGTGTCCACATCGGCCGGTCGGGAGCGCCTGGCTACTCGTACCACCCGCGGCGACCCTACGGCATCGGCCGATGTGACTTCTCGGACTTGACAATGTGCCCGTACAGCGAGACAGTTCGAAACATCTCAGCAACTTGAACGATCCAATGATGACGCACAACCTCTTGAACGATCAAACCCCTCTTGATCGATAAACCCCTCTTCTATTGAAAAACTGAGTAGGCGGGGACCTATGCCGTCAAAGGTGACGATTGCCACTGTCGCGCGACACGCCAATGTCTCGCGACAGACGGTGTCCAATGTGCTCAATGCGCCCGACATGGTGCGCGACGAGACGCGGGCGACGGGTGATCGCGGCCATCGAGAAGCTCGGCTACCGCACGAATCTTGCCGCCCGGCAGATGCGTACCGGACGCTCGCGGCTGATCGGCGTGCGGATCGACCCGGTTCGCAACGGCATCGAGGCCGCCGTGCTCGACCGCTTCCTGCACGGCCTCACCGAGACCGCGGCGCCGGCCGGTTACCGCGATCATGCTCTACACGGCGGCCGACGACGACGCCGAGATCGCGACCTACGACGACCTGCTCGCGTCGTACGCGCTGGACGGTTCGTCCTCACCCACACGCACTACGACGACGCCCGGACGGCCTGGCTGCTCGAGCGCGACGTGCCGTTCACGACGTTCGGTCGACCCTGGGGCGCGCACGCAGCGGCACAGCTGGGTCGACGTCGACGGCGCCGCCGGCACCGCGGCCGCGACCGAGCATCTGATCGACGCCGGCCATCGGCGCATCGCGTTCCTCGGCTGGCCGCCCGGCTCCGGCGTCGGTGACGACCGCCGGTCCGGCTGGGCGACCACGATGAGCGCGGACGGCCTCGACATCGAGGCCTCGCCCGGCACGCGCTGGACGGCATAGCCGAAGGCGAGCGGCTCGCCCGCGCCCTGCTCGCCGAGCCCGATCCGCCGAGCGCTGTCGTGTGCGCCAGCGACCCGCTCGCGCTCGGGGCCTGGCGCGCGGGGGAGCTGCGACCGGCGACCTCGCCGTCGATCGGCTTCGACGACACCCCGATGGCACAGGCGGCCGGTCTGTCCAGCGTGCGGCAGCCACTCGCGAGGTGGCCACCGAATGCATCCGCACGCTGTCGCTCGTCCTGGGCGACCGTACGATCGCCCCCGCCGCGGGCAGCCGGTCGGCCGACGACGGCGCTGGCGTACCGCGGCAATCAGCCTTCGACGCCGGCGGCTTTGACAACGCCACCTTCGATAGCGGGGATTTCGAAGCGGACTTCGATGGCGCGCTTTCGATCCACCAGCACCCGATCCGTCTCCAAGCCACGAATCGCTCCCCGGCATCACCGCACGCCCGAACGACGGCAGGTCACACAACACCGATATGACTCCGGCGGCGCGACCGCCCGAACGATCCCGCGGCCCGGCGCATCCTGCTCCAGCCGCGTCTGGTCGTCCGGGACTCCGGCTGACCTCGCCATCCCCTCGAATGTCACCCCGATATCACCCCCCAAAGGAGGGACAACACATGACAAGACGACTCCGCAGCGGCGGCTTGGCACTTGCCGCCACCGCCCTCGTCTCGCCACTGCGGCGTGTGGCAGCAGTTTCAACAGTTCGAAGTCAGCACCGCAGAAGACGGCCGGTCCGGCGAACCTGCAGGTCCTCATCGCGTCGTCCGGCGACGCGGAGACGAAGGCCGTCAAGGATGCGGCCGCGGCGTTCGCGTCCAGCAGCGGCAACAAGGTCACGGTCACGCCGGCGCAGGACATCGCCCAGCAGCTCGGTCAGGCCTTCGCCGGTGGTACGCCGCCGGACGTGTTCTACGTCGACGCCGTCCCGCTTCGCCGACTACGCCAGTGTCGGCGCGCTCGAACCGTACGGCAGCAAGGTCCCGGACGTGAACGACTTCTACCCGTCGCTGCGCAACGCGTTCACCTACAAGGGCCAGCTCTACTGCATCCCGAAGGACTTCTCCACGCTCGCCCTGGAGATCAACACCGACCTCTGGGCGAAGGCGCATCTGACCGACGCCGACATCCCGACGACGTGGGACCAGCTGATGTCCGTTTCGCAGAAGCTGAAGGCGGCCGGGATCAAGCCGCTCGCGACGGCCGACACGCGGGACCGGCTCGGTCGCGTTCATGGTCGCAGACCGGTGGCTGGCTGGTCAACAAGGACGGCACCCAGGCGACCGCCGATTCGCCCGCAGAACGTACAGGCTCTCCAGTACGTGCAGGAGCTGCTCAAGCAGGGCCTGGCCGTACTACCCGAAGCAGCTCGACGCCGGCTGGGCCGGCGAGGCGTTCGGCAAGGGCAAGACGGCGATGGCAATGGAAGGCAACTGGATCGAGGGCGCGATGAAGACCGACTACCCGAACATCAAGTACGACGTGAAGCCGCTGCCGGCCGGACCGGCCGGCCAGGGCACGCTGTCCTTCACGCAGTGCTGGGGGATCGCCGCCAAGAGCAAGTACAAGGACCAGGCGATCAAGTTCGTCGAGGCGATGACGGCGAAGGACCAGCAGTTGTCGTTCGCGAAGGCGTTCGGCGTCATGCCGTCCCGGCAGTCGGCCAAGGACCGACTATCGTGGCGCAGTTCCCGAACGACGCAGCGTTCATCGACGGCGCGCCAGTATCGCCAAGGGTCCGGTGAACGCGCCGAAGGTGGACAGCGTGCTGTCCGACTTCGACAGCCAGCTCGGCGGTCTGGCGTACCGGCAGCCCGCAAGCGATCCTGCAGCGGGTGCAGAAGAACCTCGCCACGGCGCTGAAGGGCTAGTCTGGCGAGCCGGTGTGGCGGGGAAACCCGCCACACCGGCATCGCTGTGGCGCCGGTCGTCCCGACCGCGCGCGAGCTATGCGCTACCCGCTGGGTGCCGCAACAGCGAAGGGATCATGGTGACGACGATGTCATCGGACGACGGTCGGCCGCCAGGCCCGCCGGGCACCGGCGTTACTCAACCGGGTACGCCGCAGCCGAGGCACTCCTCGGCGGCCGATCCGGGCGGGCTGGCATCTCGAACGGCCGATGTGGCAACGAAACAACGTCCGTCCGTACCGGCCAGGGTTCGGCGGACGGCGCGCGACCGGGCGACGGACCGTCCCGACGGCGGCGCCTGACGGGCATCTACGGCCGGCAGGGCATCGCCGGCTGGATGTTCGTCGCGCCGGTGATCGTCATCCTCGGGATCTTCCTGCTGCTGCCGATCCTGATGGCGCTGTTCGTCAGCTTCACCAAGTGGAACGGCCAGGGCAGCCCGTTCAGCGTCCGGTGTGCCGCTGGCCGGCGGGAAGCAACTACACGCACCTGTTCACCGAGGACGGGCTCGCCCGCGAAGACTTCATGACGAGCATCCGCAACAACCTCTACTACGTGCTCCTCGTGGTGCCGCTGCAAACCGTGCTGGCGCTGGGTCTGGCGCTTGTCGTCAACGAGCGCCTGCTGCGCGGCAAGGGCTTCTTCCGCACCGCGTTCTACTTCCCGTCGGTGACCAGCTCGGTCGCGATCAGCGTGGTGTTCCTCTTCATGTTCACCAACGGCGGCGCGATCAACGCGCTGCTGAGTCTGTTCGGCATCAAGGGTCCGCAGTGGTTCTCCGACCCGCGCGGCGTGCTGCACATCATTCTCGGCGCGTTCGGCGGTGAGCAACGACAACCCGCCGGCCGTGCTGGCCAACTCCCATTTGTTCGGCCTGTCCACGTGGGACTGGCTCGCCGGACCGAGCGTCGCGATGTGCGCGGTCATCACGCTGGTTGTGTGGACCACCAGCGGCACGTTCATGCTGATGTTCCTGGCGGCGTTGCAGAACCTGCCGGTCGAGCTGGACGAGGCGAGCATGATCGACGGCGCCAGCCGCTGGCAGCGCTTGCGTTACGTCACCCTGCCGCAGCTCAAGCCGACGCTGTTCCTCGTGCTCACGCTCGGCCTGATCGGCACCTGGCAGGTCTTCGACCAGATCTACGTGATGACCCAGGGTGCTCCGGCCAAGACCACGCTGACTCCGGCGTTCCTGTCCTATCGCACCGCGTTCTCCGATTTCAACTACGGCTCGGGCGCCGCCATCTCGTTCCTCCTGTTCCTGATCATCGTCGTCATGACGCTCATCCAGCGCTGGGTCATGCGGGATCGGGACAAGCCGCCGGGTGGTCGGGCCGGGATGTTCGGTCTGTTCGGCCGCGGTGTCATGTCTCCGGGAGCAATGTCCCGGGGCACCGACGGTAAGAAGGAGGCGAACATGAGCGTATCGACCCCCGTACGGGTTCCGGAGCGATCGTCGGGTGACCGTAGCGGCCGGCCGTCGGCCGTGCACGACGCCGGCACCCGCCGGCGGCGGATTGCGACCCGCCTCGTCGGCTACGCCGTCCTGGTGGTCTTCTCGCTGGTCTTCCTCTACCCGTTCGTCATCCAGCTCGCGAACACGTTCAAGACCGAGCGGACGCGGCGGCAAACCCGCTGTCGCCGGTGCCGCATCCGTTCTCCGACACGAGCTTCCTGCACATCTTCGACGGCACCGACTTCCCGCGCTGGATGCTCAACTCGATCCTGGTCACGGTGCTCGTCACGCTCGGCCGGGTGTTCTTCGACTCGCTGGCCGGCTATGCACTGGCTCGGCTGCAGTTCCGTGGCCGCGCCGGCCATCTTCGCCGCCATCCTCGCGGTGATGGGCGTGCCCGGCGTGGTGCTGCTGATCCCGAAGTTCCTGGTGCTCAACCAACTCGGGCTCTACAACAGCTATCCGGCGCTGATCCTGCCGCTGCTGGCCGACGCGGCCGGCATCTTCATCATGAAGCAGTCGTTCGAATCGATCCCGCCCGAGATGGAGGAGGCGGCCCGGATCGACGGCGCCGGCATCTTCCGCACCTACTGGTCGGTCGTGCTGCCGATGGCCCGGCCGGCCCTGATCACGCTGACGATCCTGTCGTTCCAGGGCTCCTGGAACGAGTTCCCGCCGACGCTCGTCGCGGTGCAGAGCCCCTCACTGTTCACGCTGCCGCGCGGCCTGGCCGACCTGGTCAGCGGCTCGCTCGGGGCCGGCACGCAGTATCCCCTCAAGCTCGGCGCTGCGCTGCTCGCGACCATCCCGGTGGCGATCATCTTCCTCGTGTTCCAGCGCTACTTCGTCCGAGGCGCGAACGAGGGTGGGGTAAAGGGCTGAGTCGTCGCCGGCAGCGGTATTGAGCGCCGCCACCGGCGACGGCCCGGTCGCTCGCTCGGGCGTTGCTCGGTCTGGCGTTGCGGCGTCAGTCGGTCCGGCGTTGCGGAACCATCCGGCGGCGACCTGCGGTGTCGGTCGAAGGCCGGCGTTGCGGCGTCAGTCGAAGGCCGGCGCCGGCTCTGCGTGCCACCGGACGTAGCCGTCCGAGCCGCTCGCGGTCACCGTGGCGGTCGCGTCGCCGATGCGTACGCCCTCGATCATGACCGCGCCCCACGCGTCCGGCAGCAACGGCTTGAGCGTCACGCCGAGCCCCCCGCTGGCCCCCGCACCGGCGACGGGCTGAAGGCCGAGCAACGAGGTCAACACGAGCAGTGGCGCGCCGGACGCCCACGCCTGCGGTGAGCACGATGTCGGATAGGGCACCGGCCGATCGAACACGTCGCGCGGGAAACCGCAGTAAAGCTCGGGCAACCGACCGTCGAACGCGTCCGCCGCGGCGAACAGACCCTCGGACAGTCGATGGGCCAGCGCCACGGCGCCATCGATGTGCTGGTAGTTCATCAGGCCGGCGATGCAGATCGCGGTGTCGTGCGGCCAGACCGATCCGTTGTGATAGCTCATCGGGTTGTAGGCACCCATGTTGCTCGCGAGCGTACGCAGTCCGAAGCCCGAGTCCATCGTGGCGTCGGCGAGCACGCGAATCGTCTGGGCCGCATGGTCGTCGTTGAGAATGCCGGTCCACAACAGATGTCCGACGTTGCTCGCGAGCGCGTCGACCGGTCGCTTCGAACCGTCTAGCGCGACGGCGAAGTAGCCGCGGTCCGGCAGCCAGTACGCCTCGGCGAACGCCTGCCGTAACTCGGAGGCCCGCTCCCGCCAGTACGCGGCCTTGTTCGGGTCGCCGTACCGCTCGGCCAGTCGGGCGCGGGCAAGCCGCGCGGCATAGACGTACCCCTGCACCTCGCAGAGTGCGATCGGCGTCCGCGCAAGGTCACCGGCGGCGTTGTTGATGCCGTCGCCGCTGTCTTTCCAGCCCTGGTTCACCAGGCCGTGATCGGCGGACCGGTGGTATTCGACGAACCCGTCGCCATCGCGGTCGCCGTAGGTGTCGACCCAGCGCAACGCCGCGTCCGCGGCCGGCAGCAGCGCGGCAACGGCGTCCCGATCGGCGCCCCAGCGCTCGGCCTCGGCCAGCAGCATGACGAACAGCGGCGTCGCGTCGACCGTACCGTAGTAGCGGTTGCCGCCCAACGCCTGATGGACGGCCGGGCCGCGGCGGAACTCGTGCAGGATCCGGCCGGGCTCCTCCTCGGTCGCGGGGTCGACGACCCGCCCTTGCACGTCCGCGAGTTCGCGCAACGTGCCCATGGCGAGTTCGGCGTCAAGCGGCAGCGTCATCCACGCGGTCAACTGGCTGTCCCGACCGAACAGCGTCATGAACCACGGCGCGCCCGCGGCCACATAGGCCCGCCCGGCTCCGGTGGACATCCGCAACGACCCGAGGTCGGCGAGGCTCCGCTGGAACGTGCGAGACAGCGACGGATCGGACGCGGTGATCCGTGGCCCCTCACCGATTACGTGCGGGCCGGTTCCATCGACGGCGAAGTCGGCCGGAATGCCGTCGATCGCCGCGCCGGGCGACATCGTCGGATCCAAGGCCGGGTCCGCATCCGGCGCGTGCGCGAGCACTTCCACCGTCGTGGTCCAGGTCGCTCGCGCCGGTACGCGCACGTGCCAGCTCAGCCCATCGGCGCTGACGTCCGGCGCGGCCGTGGCGCGGATGCGTACCCATCGTTCCGGCTCCGACTCGCTCCGGAACACGAGCCGATCGGGCTCGGGTTCGGCCGGCGCCCGGTCCTCTACGGCATGGCCGGCCTTCACCGCGAAGAGGTCCGTGAAGTCGGCGTCGAAGGCGAGCGTGAGGTGCGCTTCCGTGTCGGCGGGGCTGAGATTATGCAGGCTCACGGTCTCACGCATACCGGCGCCGACCATAGCGCGCCGCCGGACCAGCAACAGGGTGCTGTCAGCGGTGCCGGCCTCCGGCAGCCGGCGCATGAGGAATTCGGCCTCGCGCGCGTTGATCTCACGGACCGCGAGCGGTTCGCATCGATGGCCGTCGAGTCTGAGCTCGCATACGGACACGACGCGAGCATCGTGAGCGAACAGGCCGTTCGCCGACCCGGCGGCGATGTCGCCGGTCGAGTCCGAGAGGCAGAAAGTCGCACCTTCGATCAGCGTGAGCGTGCCGGTGCCGCCACCGGTCGACGTCACGGTAGCTTCGTTGAGCGGGCTGATCATCGGTGCGCGGGGGGCAACGCGGGGCCGACGAATACGCGCATTACGGCAGCATATACGCCCCACCGGCGATTGGGCTCCATCGCCTGGCGCTTTGGGTCGCCGCCGCCCCGTCGCCTGGCCTACGTCGTTGTGGATGTTGAGCTCTATATGCCGCTGCCCGCATATACGCCTCGGTTGATTGGGTTGGCTCGGTTGGCTCGGTTGGCTCGGTTGGCTCGGTTGGCTCGGTTGGCTCGGCTCGGTTGGCTGGGTTGGCTGGGTTGGCTGGGACTGGCTGGGACGCAACGCATAGGTTCGCCCCGGCCTCTCTGTCCGCGGCATCGTTTGGGTCGGCGGTGGAGTTCACGGCCGACGTGGCTGGCGTTGCCTGTGCCGCGTCGAGTCGGGCTGCGTGCGGTCGGGCTGCGTGCCTGGCGTCGCTGTCTCGCGGTCGCCCGATTCGGCTCGCATAAGGTTCGTGCTGGCTAGCTGCCAATGCGTGCGCCCGGTCAGGGCAGCGTTCGTATCGACGTAGCGCAGCACCGAAGCGATACCGTGCCAGGCACTGCTGTCGTTGCGTGCGCGCTGGTTCGAGTCGGGTGGTGTTCGTGTCCGCGTCGCTGTCGCTGCGTTCGCCCGGTTCGGCTCAACAGGCGTTTGTGCCCGCCATCGCTGTCGTTGCGTGCGCTGGTTTGTGTCAGGGTGGTGTTCGTGTCCGACGTCGCTGTCGCTGCGTTCGCCCGGCTCGGATCAGCTCCGTTCGTGCCCGATGTCGCACGCCAGTTTGTCTATTCCTGGCGGCCGCAGGTCGTGGATCGTTTGTGCCACAACGGTTTCGCGACCCTCGACCCCGGGCCGGCCGGGGCGGAAAGTGTCGTACAGGCGTGCCATTCTTGACCCGTGAGCGAGACGTTGCGGCGGGCTACGGACGAGGTCGCGGCGTTCGCCGCGCGTCCCGTCTACGGCCTGTCCGATCAATCGCTGTGCGACGCCGCGGTCGCCGCGCATGAACTGGTGTCACGGGCCACCGCGGTGTTAGGTCTGCTCGTGCGCGAGGCGCACGGCCGAGACCTACCCCACCGCCAGGATGCGACCTCCACCGTGGCGTGGCTACGCGACCTGCTACGCATCACACCGGCCGAGGCCCGGCAACTAGTCACTCTGGGCGAAACGTTGGACGGCCGGCCGGTGCTGGCCGACGCGGTCCTCACCGGCGCCGTCACCACCGGCCACGCCACAGCCATCGGCCGGGTTCTCACCGACGTACCAGCCGGCGAACCCGGACTGGTCGACAAGGTCGAAGCCATCCTGATCGAGCAGGCACACCAGTTCGAGCCAACGATCCTGCGACAACTAGGCCAACGCGTAATAGCACACCTCAACCCCGACCTGGCCGACGCCCGGCTCCGCGACCGACTTGACCGGGAAGACCAACACGCCCGGCAACGCCGCGGCCTCACCCTAGCCTCCGACGGGCTCGGCGGCACCCGCATCACCGGCATCCTCGACACCGAAGCCGCCGCCATCATCGGCGCCGCCATCGAACCCCTCGCCAAACCCGCCCGCGGCCACGACAGCCCCGACCTGCGCACAGCGGCCGCCCGCCGCGCCGACGCCCTCGTCGAGGTGTGCCGACTCGCGCTTCAATCCGGCGGCCTACCCGACAACGGCGGTCAACCAGCCCAACTCAACATCACCGTCGACCTCGACGCGCTGCGCCGCGATATCGCGATCGGGCACCTCGACACCGGACAACACCTACCGCCGGCCACCACCCGACGACTGGCCTGCACCGCGCAGATCCTGCCCGTGATATTGAACGGCGCCGCGATACCCATCGACGTCGGCCGCGCCCGCCGCCCCTACACCGGCGCCGCCCGCATCGCCGTCCTCCTCCGCGACCGCGGCTGCGCCTTCCCCGGCTGCGACCGCCCACCCCGCTGGACAGACATCCACCACATCGTGGCCTGGCAACACGGCGGACCCACCAACCGAGACAACGGCGTCGCCCTCTGCCGCCACCACCACCGCCTCATCCACACATCAGAATGGACAATCCAACTCGCACCCGACCACCGACCCGAATTCATCCCACCCCCACACATCGACCCCACCCGCACACCCCGCCGCAACACCTACCACCCACGAACATAAACACCCAAACCCCCGCCACCGACCCAACCACCCGCCGGCACGACACGCACCGCCCGGCCCGCCGGCCGGCCCCCGTTGCGCCACACCGGCCTGGGCCACCGCCCCGCCACGCCCCGCCGCCACGCCGCGCCACGATGCCGCGATGCCGATGCCCCTCGTTACGCTGCCGCGCTGGGCTGGGCTGCCGCGCCGCCGCGCCACCGCCCGCCAAGCCGGGCTGGGCTGCCCTCGTTGCGCTACCGCGCCACCGCGCGCCACCACGCCGCGACGCCCTCGTTCCACTGCCGCGCCACCGCGCCCAAGCCGGACTGGGCTCCGGCGCTGCCGCGACGACGCCGAGTCCGCGACGCCAGGCTGCGCCCGACCATCGTCGGCGCCTGGTCGATCAGATGACGCGTCGTTGGCCCGGCACGAGACGCGTGCGCAGGCGTGCGCACGACGGTGATCCCCGCGTCCGCGATGCCGTTGCCTGCGACCCGCCGCCCGTCAGCGAAGAGCGACATATATGAGCTGCCTCAGCTGGGGGCGGATCGGGTGCTGGCTGACGGTACGAGCTGCGTGAAGTACGCACCGGGAGTTCCTCGACGGGATCGATCCAGAACGCGGTGCTCGCGAGCCCGCCCCAGTAGTACGAGCCCGGCGTGATCGGCACCCGGCCCGGCGTCGGGTCGAGGACCACGGCGAAGCCGGGGCCAAAGCCGATGCCATCGAAGATCGTTTCGGCGAAGCCGCCGCTGCTGGCGGCCGCGCAGATCCCGCCCACCGGGCAGATGGTTGCGGGTCATGAACCGTACGGTGCGGCTGCCGAGAACCGGACGCCGTCCAGTCGCCTCTATTGAGCAGCATCTGCATGAAGCGCTGATAACGGCGGCGGTACAGATGAGCCCGCCGCCGCCCGAGAACTTTCCAGGGCGGGTGCGGGCGAAGCCGGCCATCGACGGTAGGTGCACGGCCTTGCCCGTACGGGATCCGGCGTGTAGAGCCGGCGAGTCGTACGGCGTCGGCGTCGTCCACCCACCAGCGGGCGTCGGTCATGCCGAGGGGTTCGAAGATCCGCTCGGCGCAGAAGTCGGCGAGGCTCTTGCCGGAGATGACCTCCACAGCCGCCCGAGCACGTCCGTGGCGACCGAGTAGCCCCAGCGTGTGCCGGGCTGGAACAGCAGCGGCATCGACGCCCACAGCTGACACGCCTCTTCGAGGGTTCCGAGCGTGAACGAGTCGACGGCGTCGCCGTTGGCCCGGTAGATCGCGTCGACGGTCGACGACATCAGGAACCCGTACGTGAGGCTGGACGTATGCGACATCAGGTGCCAGACGCGGATCGGTTCGATCGCGGGCACCACGAACGGCCGGGTGATCGATCCCTTATCGAACACCTTCATGTCGGCGAACTCCGGCAGCCACCGGCTGATCTCGTCAGTCAGCTCGAACTTTCCCTCTTCCCAGAGCATCATCGCCGCGACCGTCGTGATCGGTTTCGTCATCGAATCACACGCCAGAGCGTGTCGTCGGCCAGCGTCGCTCGACTCCAGATCGGCCAGCCCGTACGTCGAAGCGTGCGCGACCTCGCCCTTACGCCCGATCACAAGCTGCCAGCCGGCGAGGCGGCCGTCATCGACGTACTCGGCGAAATGCCGGTCGAGGTTCGCGAGCTGACGCGGATCGAGGCCGACCGAATCGGCTTCGACGGTGGGTTGCATGCCGCGCCTCCGTACGGGTCAGTAACCTGGGGGTTCCGATCATGGCACTTTGTCGGCCGTGGTCGGTACCCTCGGCCCGCAGATGCACGGCTCGACGCAGGGGGAGCGGACATGCTCGCGGACAGTCAACTCATGGCGTTCGTGTCGACCACGATCTCCATCGTGCGCGCGAGTTCTACGCCGACATCCTGGGGCTGACGATGGTCGAGCAGTCGCCGTTCGCCTGCGTGTTCTCGGTCAGCGGCACCATGTTGCGGGTGACCCGGGCCGACACGGTGCACCCGCCGCCTGACACAGTCCGGCTTGGATCGTGGCGGACATCGAGCGCGAGATTGAGGCGTTGGCCGACCGGGACGTCGCTTTCCACCGCTACGAAGGCATGAGCCAGAGTGAGACCGGCGTGTGGACGACGCCCGGTGGCGATCGCGTCGCGTGGTTCTCCGACATGGACGGCAACGTGTTGTCGCTGACCCAGTTGGCTTGACGGCACGTGACGCGCCGAGACGTGACGCGCCAGGACGTGACGCGCCGGACGTGACGCGCCGGGACGTGACGCGCCGAGACGTGACGCGCCGGCACATGACGCGCCCAGTTCACAGTCGGTAACCCAAGCGGTCGACCGGCGCCAGATCGCCCGTCCGGTACGGCCAACCCGTGAGGGCGCCCGATATCGGGTGGGGGACGGCGACGCGGAGGTCGGCCATGCGTGACATCTGGAGACCGAATGCCATCCCGGACGTCGGGCCACCGGTCGCGGCGTCCGTCGACGAACTGCTCGCCTGCGCCTCGTCGCGCGGACCCATGGACAAGCATGTGGATTCGCTGTCCGGTTCGGCGTTCGAGCGCGTGGTGATCGGCGGTCGGCCTTACATCGTCAAATACATCGGGTACGACCTCGATTGGCTTGCCCGGGCACTCGGCGATCGGGACTGTTCGCGTTGACCATGTGGCGCATCGGATTGCTGGACGGCCTGCCTCTGACGATCGATCACCCGATCGTCGGCCTCGGGTACGCTCCGGCGACCGGCCACGTGTCGATGCTGATGCATGACATCGGGCGGTGGCTTGTGTCAGCCGGCTCGGATGCGGTACCGCTCACGATGCATCGACAGTTCCTCGACTCACTGCCGAGTTGCACGCGCGGTTTTGGGACTTCCCCGGCGTACCCGGGCTGCTCGATCCCGGTGTGCGCTACATGGCGCTCACGCCCGCGACCGGCGAGCGCGAGGCGGCCGCGGGTCACAGCGATCCTGTGCCGCGCGCGCTCAGTGGCGGCTGGGCGGCACTGCACGCCGCTGTGCCGGTGGCGCATGATCTTGCGCTCGCCTTGGCGACCGATCCGACGCCGTTGGTCACGGCGTTCGCCGAGACGCCGGTGACGCTGATCCACGGCGACTGGAAGTTCGGCACTCTCGGGGCGCACCCGGATGGGCGCACGATCCTGCTCGACGGGGGCTGGCCGGGCCGGGCCGCACCACTGGCCGACCTGGCCTGGTATCTCGCCGTGAACTGCGACCGACTGCCCGAGTCGAAGGAGCGCACGATCGCGGCCTACCGCCATGCGCTGGAGGCGCTGGGCATCGACACGTCCGGTTGGTGGGATCGGCAACTCGGCCTCGCCCTCGTCGGCGGATTCCTGCAACTCGGCTGGTCAAAGACGGGCAACGCCGCCGAGCTCGCGTGGTGGGTGGACCGCATCGTGCTGATCGCCGCGGGGCTCACGCGGTGACGCTGGACTGTAGGCCTTTCGCCATGAGCGATCCGGACTGCATCTTCTGCAAGATCGTCGCAGGCGACATTCCGTCGACGCGGGTCGACGAGGACGATCGAACATCTGGCGTTCATGGACATCGGCCCGGCAACGCGCGGGCACGTCCGGGTCATCCCCAAGCGGCACCACCGCGATCTGCTCGCGATCGACGAGGCGGACCTCATCGCGTGCACGCTGATGTCCCAGCCGTCGCCCGTCGCGTCCTCGAACGGCTCGGTGCGGACGGTGTCAACCTGCTGAACAGCTGCGTGCGGCGGCGTGGCAGACCGTGTTCCATTTTCACCTTCACGTGATCCCGCGCTACATCGACGATCCGGTCCGCGATGCGTTGAAGCTGCCCTGGATCCGGCCGCCGGCGACGCGGACGACATTGCTGCGGCCGCGGCGGAACTTACTGCCTAACCGGTCGGTCGCCGTGGGCAGATCGCATCGCGCGGCCGCCGTGGAACTTATTGCCTGACCGGTCGGTCGCCGCGAGCAGACCGCATCGCGCGGCCGCCGTGGAACTTATGGCCTCACCGGTCGGCCGCCGCGAGCAGACCGCATCGCGCGGCTGCGGTGGGACGATGTCCACCGGTCGGTCGCCGCGAGCAGACCGCATCGTGCCGCGCCTGGAGCCTACGGCCTCACCGGATGGAGTCCCGTCGTCGCCGGGAGCCGACGACATGGCTGCGAGCCGACGACATTGCTCTGGCCGCTGCGAAACTACTGCCTGATCGGTCGGTCCGTCGTCGCCTCGTCGCCGGTGGCACGCAAGTCCGGAACGCTGGCCGAGTCGCTGGCGGGCTCTGGCTGGCCGGAGTCGCCGGTACGGGACCGCGAGCGGTCAACGTGACGGCCGCGCCGGCGGCGACATGGCCGGCGCCCGCTGATCCTACCGCAGCGGCGTGCCGCCGTCGGTCGGCCGTACCAGCATGATCGTGTCGTGGCCGAAGTAGTGGATCTCCTGCACGCGCCCGGCGACGCCAGCCGCCGCGGACCCGGCGCCGGCCGAGTTGTGACCAACCGCCACGTGGATCTGTTCCGGCCGCACCACCGCCACCGCCGGCCGTTCGGCGGTTCCGGCGACGTCGCCGCCGGCCAACGGCGATCCGCTCTGAATCGCGAGCACGCCGAGCGCGGTGTGCAGCCGGCCGTCGTGGACGCGACCGGGCACGACGTTCGCCTCACCGAGAAATCCGGCCAGGTCGACGTCGGCCGGCCGGTCGTAGAGCTGTTGCGGCGCCCCGATCTGGGCGATGACGCCGTCGCGTAGCACCGCGACGCGGTCGGCCATCGAGAGTGCTTCGTCCTGGTCGTGTGTGACCAGCAATGCGGTCGCGCCGGCCGTTCGCAGCGCCGTCACGACGTCGGCTCGTACGCTCGCCCGCAGCGCCGCGTCGAGCGACGGAGAACGGCTCGTCGAGCAGGACGATGGCCGGATTGATGGCGAGCGCTCGGGCGAGCGCGACCCGCTGCTGCTGGCCGCCGGAGAGCTGGTGCGGGTAGCGATGGCCGAGGTCGCCCAGCCCTACGAGCTCTAGCAGCTCGCTCACCCGGCCGCCACGGCGAGCGGCCCGGTCGAGGCCGAACGCGACGTTTCCGGCCACGGACAGGTGCGGGAACAGCGCGCCTTCCTGCGGTACGTACCCGACGCGGCGCCGTTCCGGAGCCAGGTGCCGATGTCCGTCGTCGACGACGCGGTCGCCCATGGTGATGGTCCCGGCATCGGCCCGTTCGAAGCCGGCCAGTACCCGCAGCAGCGTGGTCTTGCCGCTCCCGGACGCGCCGAGGATCGCGGTCAGTGAACCGGTCTCGATGGTCAGGTCCACGCCGCGCAGCACACGGTGGTCGCCGTACGACTTGTGCACGCCCCGTACGTCGAAGCCGGTCACTGGCCCGCTCCCGTTCCGGTCGGGGCGACGCCGGACCGGCGTGACGGCAGGCGGTCGAACCATCGGCCGATCAGGTAACTCGGAATCGCGGCGATCGCGACCAGCGCCACGGCGTACGGAGCAGCGGCGCCGTAGGACGCATCATGCTGATAGGCCCAGAACTGGGTGGCCAACGTCTCCACGCCCGTCGGCACCAGGATCAACGTGGCCGTGAGCTCGGTGACCGCGGTCAGGAACACGAGGCAGAAGGCGGCCGCGAGCCCGGGCGCGATCAGCGGGATCGTGACCCGGACGAGCACCGCCGCAGGGCGGCGCCCGAGCGAGCGCGCGACCTCGTCGAGGCGGGGCGGGGCGAGCACGACCGACGCGCGTACGGCGACGAACGCGAGCGGGTAGAACAGGATGGCGTACGCCACGACGAGCAGCTCCGGAGTCTGGTAGACCCAGGGAGCGTAGTGGATCGCGTAGAACACGGCGGCGAGGGCGATCACCAGACCCGGCAACGCCTGCACCACGAGCGTGCTGCGCTGCAGGATCGCGGCGACACGGCCGCCCCGACGCACCGTGTAGAGCGCGACCGGCAGCGCCAGGATCGTCGCGAGCGCGGCCGCCGCCGCGCTGTACGCGGCCGTGTGAGCCGCCGCGGCGAGGATGGATACGCCCGGAAGTGTGGTCGCGTGCGACTGGCGTCATCCAGTACGTCAGCGCCGCGGCCGGTAGGCCGAGGGCGAGCGCCGCGAGCGCCGTGAGGGCGAGAAGCGACCGGCGCAGTCCACCGGCCGAGGCGGCGCCGCACCGGCATCCGGCTGGCCTGGCGCGAGGCGGCCGACACCCGACCGCGACCGCCGCGACCGGATCCGAGCAGGCCTTCGCGCGCCGAGAGCGATGAGCCCGAGCGCGACAAGTGCGAGCGACAGCGCGCTCGCGGCCGGCCCGTTGAAGCCGACCTGGAACTCGGCGAAGATCGTGGTGGTGAACGTCTGGAACCGCAGGATCTCGAACGCGCCGTACTCGGCAAACAGCGTCAGGCACACCACGAGTCCGCCGCCGAGCAGGGCTGGGCGCAGCGACGGCAGCGTGACCCGGAGAAAGGTGTGTACCCGTCCGTGGCCGAGGCTGCGCGCCACTTCTTCCTGCGCCGGGTCGGCACCGCGGAGGGCCGCGGCGACCGGCAGGAACACGAGCGGGTAGAGGCCCAGCGTCATGACCAATGCCGCGCCCCACAGGCCGTGCACGGACGGAAAGATCGACGACCAGGCGTACCCGGTGACGAAGTCGGGGATCGCGAACGGCAACACGAGCAGCACCGCCCACACACGACGCAGCGGTACGTTCGTCCGCTCGACCACCCACGCCGCGGCCACGCCGATCGTCGCGCACGCCGCGGTGACCAGCACCGCCAGCTCGACCGTGTTGCGCAGCAGCTCCCAGGTCAGCCGGCGCAGCAGCAGGGTGCGCACCTCGCCCCAGCCGGCCTGGCCGGCCTGCAAGATCAGGAAAACCAGGGGCAGCAGCACGAGTACGGCAACCGCAACCGACAGCGCCGCGAGCACCGGTCGACGCGCTGCCGCTGCCACCGGCGGGAGCCGGTGGCAGCGGACGAGGTCGCGCTTTCGGTGACGGTGCTCCCACCGGCTGGCGCGGTCGCAAGAGTCACAGCAATTGCGCCTGCTGCAGCAGCGCGACGGCGTGCTGACCGTTGCCGAGGTCGGCGATGGTCATCGGCGCCGGCCGCAGCGTGTCCAGCGGTTGCTGGCCGTCGGTGGCCACGACTCCCGACCCGATCGGGTATTCGAAACTGTCGCTTTTCGCCATCACCTTCTGGCCGGCCGCGCTGGTCAGATAGGCGAGAAACTTCTGGGCCGCGGCCTGGTGCTTGCTCGACTTGAGAACGGCGGCGCCGGAGACGTTGATCAGGTACCCGGGATCGGCCGGCGCGAACGGCGCGAGCGCGGAGTGCATCGCGGCGCCGTTGAGTGACGCCCGCAGTCGGTACCAGTAGTACGTGTTGATGAGGCCCATCTCGACGTCGCCAGATTCACCTTCGCCACGATCGTCTCGTTGTCCGGATAGTCATGGCCTTTGAGGTTAGCCTTCATACCGGCGAGCCACGTGAGTGCACCCTGGTCACCGGCCGTCTTTGCGACCGACGTCACGATCGGCTGGAAGTCGGTCTCGCCGGGTGCGAAGGAGATCTTGCCCCGCCACTTCGGGTCAGCCAGATCCATGACCGACTTGGGGAGCTGCGCCGGCGTGATCTCGTCGGTGTTGTAGACGAGCACGCTAACGCGCGCCGAGACCCCCACCCAGTCGCCGGTCGGTGAGCTGAACTTCGCCGGTACGGAGGCGAGCGTGTTCTGGTCGACCGGTGCCAGCAGGCCCTTGCCGGAGAGTTCCGCGAGTGCGGGCGAATTCTCGGTGTAGAAAACGTCCGCCCGTGACGCCCGACCCTCTTCTCCATTTGTTGAGCGAGCACGGTCTCGTCATCACTGCGTACGTTGACCTTGATGCCGGTCGCCGCTGTGAACGCCTTGACCAGCGCGGCGGTGGTCTGCTCGTGCTGTCCGTTGTAGAGCGTGATCGTGTCACCGGAGCCGCCGGTGGCACCGGCCGAACCCGATCCGGAAGTCCCGCACGCGGTGAGGCCGATCGCCGCTACCGTGAGAAGTGCCACCGCCACGCCGATTCGTGCACGCTGCGCAGCGCCTCGCCTCAACCGCATTCGGATTTCCTTCCGTACGTCCCAGCCGATGTCCCAGCCGCCGTCCCGTCAACGGCACACTGCGACATCCTGGCAGACCGGCTTAGGTTAGGCAAACCTAGCTTAGTGTTGCCTCAGTTGGGCCGCTATTTCGGGTTATTCGGAGGGTTGGACAGGCCCGCGTCGGGTCGCGGGGAACGCACGGTCCGCCCCGAAGCGTACGGGTAGGCGGTGGGGCTTTCGCACATTGACCCTGCATACGTGGCCTCGGTGGTGATCGTGGGCAATCCGGTCCATCGATCGACGGCCAGCGGCTAAACGGTGCGCATGCCGGCTGAGCGGTAGGGTGACCGCCATGGAGCATGAGGGCCTCGCGGTTTCCGTTAGCCGCGCACCGACCGAGGCCGTTGTCTCTCTCCATGGCGCGATTGACATGTCGAGCGTCGCGCAGATGAGTTCGGCGGTCGAGCATCTGCTGGTCGATGCGCCGCCCCGGGTTGTGCTCGATCTGGCCGGCGTCACGTTCTGCGATTCGCAGGGCCTCGGGACACTGGTCTCCCTCAGCCAAAAGGCGCGGATGGTGCAAAGCGTGCTGGTCCTCACGAACGTCGGCGACTTCCTGCAGAGGGTCCTCGACGTGACCGGCCTCCGGCCGGCCCTGCACATCGTCTGAGCAAACCTTCCACCGAGCCCACTGTTGGCTGAGTCAACCAATTGGCCGAGCCCGTTGTTGGCCGAGCTGACGATTCGGGCAGGCCAACTGCTGGCCGAGCCCACCGTCGCCGCGCCCGCATCCCAGCGGGCAGCGGCCGCCAGCCAGTTGGCGAACCGGCATTCGGGCGCACACGGCCCGCGGCGACCGACGCGCAGGTCAGAACGTTGCCGGCCGGATCTCGCCGGACACCCCGCCGCCGGGCACACCGCGCGGCCCCGGCGTGCGGAACTTGCCGACGGCGCATTCGAGAACCGCGATCGCCGCGCCGACGTCGGGTGTCTCCGCTCGCAGCAGCGCCAGCGCAGAATCGACCGACGCACCGAGGGCCGTCGCGGTCTCCGCCGTCCGAGCCTGGGCGGCGAGCTGCCGCGTCTTCGTCCACAGATCGGCGAAGACCGACACCTTGGCTCGCAGTACCCACGGATCGAGCGGCTTGGTCAGGTAGTCGACGGCGCCGGCGGCGTAGCCACGCAGCGCCAGCTGGGCGTCACGGTCCGCGGCGGTCAGGAAGATGATGGGTACGTTACGGGTACGCTCCCGCTCCTTGATTCGGCTGGCGGTCTCGAACCCGTCCATGTCCGGCATCTGCGCGTCCAGCAGGATGACCGCGAAGTCGTCCACCAGCAGCTGCTTGAGCGCCGCGTCGCCGCTGTCCACCGCGACCGGCTCCACCGGCAGGCCCTGCAGGATCGCTTCGAGCGCGAGCAGGTTGTCCCGCCGGTCGTCTACCAGCAGCACCTTCGCCAGCCCCGCTGTGCTGCATCGTCGACGCTGCGCGAACGGCGAGCGCCGGCGTGGGTTCGTCATGCGGCGCCCCCGCTCGCCGTCGCGCCGCCCGGCTCCTCGTCGACACCGGCATCCGTCCGCGCACCCCGACCCAGCGTGCCATCATCTCGAGCAGTTCGTCCAGGTCGACCGGCTTGGTGATGTAGTCGCTCGCGCCCGCTGCGATCGCCGATTCGCGGTCGCCGGGCATGGCTTTCGCGGTCAGGAAAACCACCGGCAGGTCGGCGAATGTCGGGTTCCGGCGGATCGCGCGAGTTGTTTCGTAGCCGTCCTGCTCCGGCATCATCGCGTCCATCAGCACGATGTCCACCGAGCCGTGCCTCGGCCAGCATGCGGACGCCGTCCGCGCCGTTGTCCGCGTAGAGCACCTCATGCCATGCATCTCCAGGCGCTGGTCAGCGCGAAGACGTTGCGGACGTCATCGTCGACGATCAGCACTGTCGCGCCGTCGAGGCCGTGCGTCGCTACGGGCTGTCGACCGACTCCGAGTTGCGCAGGATCGACGCAGCGATCGTTCGATTGCCGTGACCGGGATAGAGGACGCGACGCCCGGCAGGTCGAGGGCCTCCGACGTGGCCACTGGAGCGTCGGTGGTCGATACGTCAGCGGCACGGCGAGCGTGAACGTCGAGCCGACGTCCGGTGCTCGGACGAGACGGTGATGGCGCCGCCGAGGAGCCGGGCCAGTTCAAGGCTGATCGACAGGCCCAGCCCGGTGCCGCCGTACCGGCGGCTGGTCGTGCCGTCGGCCTGCTGGAACGCCTCGAAGACGAGATTCGAGCTTGTCGTCGGCGATGCCGATGCCGGTGTCCGTGACCTGGAACGCGACGGCGGATCGGCCAAGGTCACGTTGGCCGTCCGCTCGGCGCACGCTCGATCCGCAGCGTCACCGCGCCGGTCGTCGGTGAACTTGACCGCGTTGGACAGCAGGTTGCGCAGGATCTGCTGGAGCCGCTGCGGATCGGTGACCATCCGCTCGGGAAGGCGGTCGGCCGAACTCCGACCGTGAAATCCAGGCCCTTCTCCTCGGCCTGCGGCGCGAACGCCTGCTGCACGTATGCGCGGATGTCGGCGAACGCGACCTCGGCCGGCTCGACGTCCATCCGGCCCGCCTCGATCTTCGACAGGTCGAGGATGTCGTCGATCAGCGCGAGCAGGTCCGAGCCGGCGCTGTGGATCGTCCGGGCGAAGTCGATCTGCTTCGGTGGACAGGTTCTCGCTCAGCGTTGTCGGCGAGCATCCGGGCCAACAGCAGCAGCGAGTTCAGCGGCGTACGCAGTTCGTGGCTCATGTTCGCCAGGAACTCCGACTTGTACTGCGACGCGGCCGTGAGCTGCTGCGCCTTCTCCTCCAGCCCGAGCCGGGCCAGCTCGATCTCCCGGTTCTTCGTCTCGATGTTGACGTTCTGCTCGGACAGCAGCGCCGCCTTCTCCTCCAGTTCGGCGTTCGTGCGCTGCATCTCGACCGACTGCTGCTGCATCTCGCTGGCCAGCCGCTGCGACTCGGCAGCAGCTCCTCGGTGCGCCGGTTGGCCAGGATGGTGTTGAGCGAGACGCCGATCGCGGCCACGAGCCGGTCGAGGAAGCGCAGGTGCAGCTCGGAGAAGTGGGTGACCGAGCCGAACTCGATGACGCCGAGCAGCTCGCCCTCGAACAGCACCGGCAGCACGACCAGGTCGGCCGGCGGCGTGTCGGCCAGCCCGGACCGGATCGGCCAGCCGCGGCCTGTCCGGCCGCGCGGCGTGACCCGGATCCGGCGGCGGGACGCGCCGGCCTGTCCGACCAGCCCCTCGCCGATGCGCGAAGCTCAGATCCGGCCGGTCGCGGGCCGACGAGCCGTACGACGCGGTCAGCCGCAGCCGCGACCGTCGGTCCCGACGTCGCCGGCAGGAAGAACGCGCCGAGCTGCGCGTCGACCAGCGGCGTCACCTCGGTCATGATCATGCGGCAGACCTCGCCGAGGTCTGCGCTGGCACTGCAGCAGGCCACCGATGCGGGCCAGGTTCGAGTCGAGCCAGCCCTGCTCCGCGTTCTTCTTCGGTGGTCTCGCGCAGCGTGACGATCATCTGGTTGATGTTGTCCTTCAGCTCGGCGACCTCGCCCTGCGCCTCGACCGCGATCCGCTGGGTCAGGTCGCCGCGGGTCACCGCGGTGGACACCTTCGCGATCGCGCGCAGCTGGGTGGTCAGCGTCGAGGCGAGCTGGTTGACGTTTTCGGTGAGGTCGCGCCAGGTGCCGGCGACGCCCCGCACCTGGGCCTGGCCGCCGAGCTTGCCCTCGATGCCGACCTCCCGGCCGACCCGGGTGACCTCGTCGGCGAACGAGGACAGCTGGTCGACCATCGTGTTGACGGTGTTCTTGAGCTCCAGGATCTCGCCCTGCGCGTCGACGGTGATCTTCTGGCTCAGGTCGCCGCGGGCGACCGCGGTGGTGACCTGGGCGATGTTGCGCACCTGGGCGGTGAGGTTCGAGCCCATCGAGTTCACGTTGTCGGTGAGGTCGCGCCAGGTGCCGGAGACGCCCTTGACCTGGGCCTGGCCGCCGAGCTTGCCCTCGGTGCCGACCTCGCGGGCCACCCGGGTCACCTCGTCGGCGAACGAGGACAGCTGGTCGACCATCGTGTTCACGGTGGACTTGAGCTCCAGGATCTCGCCCTGGGCGTCGACGGTGATCTTCTGCGACAGGTCACCGCGCGCCACCGCCGTGGCCACCTGGGCGATGTTGCGGACCTGGGCGGTCAGGTTCGAGCGCCATGAAGTTCACGTTGTCGGTGAGGTCGCGCCAGGTGCCGGCGACGCCGCGGACCTGGGCCTGGCCGCCGAGCTTGCCCTCCGTACCGACCTCGCGGGCCACCCGGGTGACCTCGTCGGCGAACGAGGACAGCTGGTCGACCATGGTGTTGACGGTCGACTTCAGCTCCAGGATCTCGCCGCGCGCGTCGACGGTGATCTTCTGCGAGAGGTCGCCGCGGGCGACGGCGGTGGTCACCTGGGCGATGTTGCGCACCTGGGCGGTGAGGTTGCCGGCGAGCTGGTTGACGTTGTCGGTCAGGTCCCTCCACGTGCCGGAGACGCCGAGCGACCTGGGCCTGGCCGCCGAGCTTGCCTTCGGTACCGACCTCGCGGGCCACCCGGGTGACCTCGTCGGCGAACGAGGACAGCTGGTCGACCATGGTGTTGACGGTCGATTTCAGTTCCAGGATCTCGCCGCGCGCGTCGACGGTGATCTTCTGCGACAGGTCGCCGCGGGCGACGGCGGTGGTCACCTGGGCGATGTTGCGCACCTGGTTGGTCAGGTTGCCGGCGAGCTGGTTGACGTTCTCGGTCAGGTCCCGCCAGGTGCCGGCGACGCCGCGGACCTGGGCCTGGCCGCCGAGTTTGCCTTCGGTGCCGACCTCGCGGGCCACGCGGGTGACTTCGTCGGCGAACGAGGACAGCTGGTCGACCATCGTGTTGACGGTGTCCTTGAGCTCCAGGATCTCGCCCTGCGCGGCCACTGTGATCTTCTGCGACAGGTCACCGGTCGCGACCGCCGTCGCCACCTGGGCGATGTTGCGGACCTGGTCGGTCAGGTTGGACGCCATCGAGTTGACGTTGTCGGTCAGGTCCTTCCAGGTGCCGGCGACGCCGGGTACGTCGGCCTGGCCGCCGAGCTTGCCCTCCGTACCGACCTCGCGGGCCACGCGCGTGACCTGCTCGGCGAAGACGCGCAGCGTGTCCGTGAGCGAATTGATCGTGTCCGCCAGCTCGGCGACCTCGCCCTTCGCCGACACGGTGATCTTCTGCGACAGGTCGCCGTCCGCGATGGCCGTGGTCACCTGGGAGATCGACCGCACCTGGTTGGTCAGGTTCGCGGCCATCTGGTTCACGTTCGAGGTCAGGTCGCGCCAGGTTCCGGCGACGCCGCGTACGTCGGCCTGGCCGCCGAGCTTGCCCTCCGTACCGACGTCGCGGGCCACGCGCGTGACCTCGTCGGCGAACGAGGACAGCTGGTCGACCATCGTGTTGACGGTCCGGCCGATCTGGAGGAACTCGCCGCGCAGCGGGCGGCCCTCGATCTCGTTCGCCATGTGCTGCGACAGGTCGCCCTCGGCGACGGCCGCGATCACGCGGGCCACCTCGGTGGTTGGCCGGGCCAGATCGTCGATCAGGGCATTGACCGTACGCAAACCGTCGGCCCACGCGCCTTCGACGCCATCGTCGTCGAGCCGCTCGGTGAGCCGGCCCTCTCGCCCGACGAGGCGACTGATGCGTACAAGGTCGCGGGTCTGGTGCTCCTGCTGCGAGACGACGTCGTTGAATGCGTCGACGACGGCCGCGCCGACGTCGTTGCGCCGGGGGAGTCGGACCTTGAAATCGCCGGCCCGTACGCGGTGCAATGCATCGGTCAATTCGTCGAGCAGTGCCTCGGTGTCGCCCCGGGAGTCGGGTCGCTGTTGCGTGCACTGTCATGGCACCCTCCCCGCCGCGCGACGGGCGCACGGCGCACCCGTATGTCGTGGGCCGCCAACCGTCTGGTTGGCTCCACCGCTCCACTCGGAGGACACTACTGATCGTGGCCACCAATGCAACACATCGTTTGCCGGAGCCCCGAACCGAACGCCGCTTACACCTGCGCGCGGACCGCCACGCTCCCGCCGCGGTCCGCGCGATGATCCGGCGGATGCTCGACGAGCCGCACCTGGCCGAGATGGCCGACGATGTGCTGCTGCTCGCGACCGAGCTGACGACGAACGCCGTGCTCCACGCTGGGACGGACCTGGCCGTGACGGTTGATGTGGATGCCACTCGCGTCCACGTCGCGGTCGCCGATGGGCATCGCGGTGAATTGCCTGTGCTCGACCCTACCTCCGCGATGCGACGCCCCCTGCTGTCGCATGGTCGGGGTCTGATTCTGGTGGATCAGATCGCCACGCGATGGGGCGTCGTACATGAGAATTCCGGCAAGTCAGTCTGGTTCGATATACAACGGAGCGACCGGCCGTCCGATGGCGTACCCGGGTCAAAGCGCCCAACCCGCGCGACGCGTGCCGGCACCGCACCGCGTGACCCGTCGCCAGCAGGCGATGATCTTGTCGCGGCCGATGGCGCCGTCCTGGTCGGCGCCGAAACCTGGCTCGGCACCGCGGTCTCGACCGACCTGGCGCAATTCGCGACACGGCTGGTCGCCGAGGTGTCCGCCGCGGCCGGCGACGCGGCGGTGGAACTCGTGCTCGATCGGGCCGATGGCCGAGGTGGCGTCGAGGTTGCCCGGGCGGGAACCGCGGACGCCCACGCCGTCGAGCCGGTACGGATCCCGCTGCCGCTGGCGCCACCGGCGTACGGAGCGCTGACCGTGCGCACTGAGACGGTTCCCCCGCATGCTCGCCAGATCGCGACACTGGGCGCCCATGCCTTCGCCGTCATGGTCGACAATGAGCGGCTGCGTGCCGCTGACCTCCGGCGGCGCGCCGAGGTCGCGTTCATCACCGGTGCGAGTGATCTGCTCGCGCAGTCGCTGGAGATCGAGCTCACGATGGCGCTCGTGCCTCGCCTGTTCGTGCCACGGCTCGGCGAATGGTGTGCCGTCCTCCGGTGTTTCGACGGCGGTCCGCCGGTTGTCGTGAGCGCCACTCATACCCGGGAGACACAGACCGTGGCCGTCCGGCGGGCGCTCGACCTCGACCCGAACAAGCGCGTACTGGCGGACGCGCGCAATCCGGGCCAGCACAGCACGCTGTCGACCGCACTGGACGGGGTGGCGGTGCCGCTGATCGTGCGCGGCCAGCGACTCGGCGTCCTCGCGGTCGGCCGTCCGCGCGGCCGCCGGCACGATACCGACGAGCTGGCGGTGATCGTCGACCTGGCCCGGCGGACCGCGCTCGCGCTCGACAACGCGCAGCTGCACGAGGAGCGGCGCGCCGCGACCGACACGCTGCAGCAGGCGCTGCTCCCGCCGGCGCTGCCGCGCGTCGACGGCGTACGGTTCGCCGCCGAGTACATCCCGGCCATCGGCACCGTCGACGTGGGCGGCGATTTCTACGACGTCCTCGAGATGCCGGACGGCCGCTGGCTCATGGTGCTGGGCGACGTATCGGGCAAGGGAGTCGCGGCCGCCGCGGTCACCGGGCCTCGTCCGCAACGTGATGCGGGTGCTCGTACGGGAGGGCCGGCCGGTGCCGGAGATCCTCGTACGGATCAACGAGGAGCTGGCCGAACAGGGCTCCGGACGGTTCGCAACCCTTGCGGTGGCCGCGGTGGACACCGGTGGGCCGACCGTACGGGCCGAGATCTACCTCGCCGGACACGAGCGTCCCATCGTCGTACGGACGTCCGGCATCACGGAAGCCGTGGGACACAACGGAAGCGCGCTCGGTCTGCTGCCACGGATCAATATCGTCGCCGAGGACGTCGTGATGAGCCCGGGTGACACGTTGGTGTTCTTCACCGACGGCGTGACCGAACGGCGCCGCGGGGAGGAACTCTTCGGCCTCGACCGTACGCACGAGGTGCTGGCGCCGTTGGCCGGCCACGACGCGGACATTGTGGCTGCGCGGCTGCGCTCGGCCACGATCGCGTTCTCTCCGGAGACACCACGCGATGACATCGCAATCCTGACCATGCGCAACGAGTCGACCCGCCATCCGGGCGATGGTGACCCTCGGGAGGCGGCGTCCGCGCCCGACCGAGATCGAGTGGCCGCGGCCCACACGGCGTAACGGCGCCGGCACCGACTACGAGCTGTTCGCCACGCCGGCTTGGCCGCGGGTCGACTTGACGTCAGTGTTCGAGCGTCATCGACTTGACGCCGTGTTCCAGCGTCATCGACTTGACGACATCCGCAAGGCTGGCCGGTGACGCGGAGCCGCCGTCCGCGGCCGGCGGCGATGGGCAGGGTGGGTGGGCAATGGACGGCACCGTCGTCGCGGGTCGTTACGAGCTACGGGCCGAGCTGGGTCGAGGTGGCTTCGGCGCGGTCTTTCGCGGCTACGACCGTACGCTCGGCCGGGACGTGGCCATCAAGATCGTGTCGTTCGAGCATCTCGAACAGCCCGACGCGGCCATGCAGCGGTTCCGCCAGGAGGCACGCGCGGTAGCCGCTTTCAACCACCCCAATATCGTTACCGCGCATGACTTCGGCGAGCACGACGGCTCGGCCTACCTCGTGATGGAGCTGATCACCGGTGGTTCGCTCGCCGACGAGCAAGCACGCGCCCGGATGTCGGGCGGGGTGTCTGGCCGTGGCCGGTTGCCGGTGGATCGGGTGCGCGCAGTCGCCGACCAGGTCTGCGCCGGCCTCGATGCGGCCCACGCCGCCGGGCTCGTGCATCGCGACCTGAAGCCGGCCAATATCATGCTGAGCGCGGCCACCGGCGCGGCGAAGATCGTCGACTTCGGCATCGTGTGGGTCGAACGCGAGTCGCGCCTCACCCGCGACGGCGACCACGTCGGCACACTTCGATACGCGGCGCCCGAACAGTTGGACAGCGGCGCCATCGATGGACGCGCTGACCTCTATTCGCTCGGCTGCGTCCTTTACGAACTCCTCGCCGGCCAGTCGCCGTACCGCGCCGAGACACCGGCGGACTGGATCTCCGCGCATCTGTCCGCCGTGCCGACGCCGCTGCGGTCCATCCGGCCCGAGGTGCCCGAGGGTCTCGCGGCCGTGATCCATCAGATGCTCGCCAAGGAACCGGCGCAACGACCGATCAACGCCGCCGCGGCGCGGGCCGCGCTCAACGCCCCGGATCGGCCGCCGATTATCGGGCGGGCGCATTTCGCGCCGGCGCCCACGGCATTCGCGGCAGCGCAGTCGTTCGCGTCGCCCGCGTCGGCGCCCGTCGCTAGGTCGTCGGTGTCGGCCGACTCAGCGGTACGGCCGGCCACCCGGCCGTACCCGACCGGTATCGGCCCGTTGACGCTCACACCGGCCGGCCCGCTCACATCGGTCGGTCCGGGCGGCCCGGTCGGCCCTGCCGGACCTGCCGGACCTGCCGGACCTGCCGGCCCGGGCGGCCGGACCGAGCCACCGGTGCCGACGAGGATCGACTCGCGATCGCTGCCGCCCTATCCCGGCGATCCCTTCCCGCGCAACGGATTCGCGACTGCGGCGCTCGTGTGCGGAATCCTTCCGCTGCCGCCGTTCGCGGTGATCTTTGGCGTGATCGGTCTGCTTCGAGCGCGGCGAAGGCGCGGCGTCGGCCGCGTGCGGGCGCTGCTCGGCATCGTGTTCGCCGTGCTGTGGTCGATACCGATCGGCAACGGTCTGGCCTCCGGCTGGTCTCACCTGTCGCACCGGCTCGACCCCGCGTGCATCGGCGTGGTCGTCTACACCGGACAACTGGAGGCGCGGGTGCGCGGCGACGGCAATGATGTGCACGCGATCGTCGTCGAGCTGACCACGGGGGCGGCCGAACTCCGGGCCGACGCGGCGAAGTCGAACCATCCGCAGACCGCGTCGGATCTGCGTAAGGCGGCCGGCCACATCGACACGCTGCGAGCCGACATCGTCGCCGGACGCGCGCCGTCCTCTGCGTTGACGGCCGCGCTCAAGTCCGACGTGACGACGATCCAGACCGACTGCTCCTGACGCGGGCTTCGGACATGCCTCGGTTGGCGAGCGCGTCGGCACGCTCGTTGCCGGGATCTCCGGCGTGTCCCTTCACCCACAGCCACTCGACCTCGTGCCGGGCGACCGCGGCGGCCAATCGTTGCCACAGGTCGGCGTTCTTGACCGGCTTGCGGTCGGACGTACGCCAGCCGTTGCGCTGCCAGCCGGCGAGCCACGACATGATGCCGGACCGGACGTACGTGCTGTCGGTGTGCAGACGTACGACCGACGGGCGAGTGAGGTGTTCCAGCGCCTCGATCGCCGCCGTCAGTTCCATCCGGTTGTTCGTCGTCGGCTCGCGCTGACCGCCGTAGAGCTCCTTCTCGTGCCGGCCGTAGAGCAACACCGCACCCCAGCCGCCCGGGCCGGGATTACCGCTACACGCGCCGTCGGTGTAGACCTCGACGAAGGCGGGCTGAGTCGGCATGGCTGGCAATCTACCGGGCGCCCCGCGCGGCCGGCCCGGGGGACGCACGTTCCCACGCACCCTAGCGATAGACCTTGCGCGCGAAGACCGCGTGCGGTCCGGAGACCCGGTCGAGAAACAGCGCGCCCGCACAGTGGTCGACCTCGTGCTGCAGCGCTCGAGCCTCGAACGCGTCGGTCGTCAGCGTGACGGGCCGGCCGCTACCCGGCAGTCGGCCGGTCACCACGAGACGTCCGGCCCGCTTCACGTCACCGGTCAGATCGGGCACCGACAGGCAGCCTTCGCGTCCCTTCTGCCACTGGGTGGCGGCCACGATCTCGGCGTTGCAGAGCACGAGCAGTCCGTGACACGTACGGGTCTTCGGATGGTTGCGTACATCGATCGCGAGGACCCGTACGGCGACACCGATCTGGTGCGCGGCCAGTCCGACGCATCCGGGGGCGGCGGCCATGGTTGCCACGAGATCGGCGGAGAGCGCGGGGATCGACGGATCGGCCGGATCGACGTCGGCCCCGGCAGCGGCGAGGACCGGATCCGGCGACCGGACGGCGGGACGTACGCGGCCGTCGGTGCCCGGCAGCCAATCCAGCGCGTTGGCCAGCCAGTCCACGGTCGGGAAGATCGACGCGTCGTCGCCCGACGCGCGCGGTCCCGTACCCGTCACAACATGTCCGCCTCGACGGCCGTGAGGTTCGCGACGACGCCGAGGCGCTCGGCCTCGGCCTGTAGATCCGCCGTGAGCGTGTCCTCGGCGCCGGCCGGCAGATCGACCTCGGCCGTGAGCAGGTAGAGCGAGCCCGACAGGCGGGTGGTGAGATCGGTGATGTTGCCGCCGGCACGCGCCAGCACCGCGGTCATCGCGGCCACGATCCCCAAACGGTCCGCGCCGTGCACGACCAGGGTGTACGTGTTCGGCGGCGCGAGCGATTCCGACTCGTCCGGCCAGTCTTCGGGCTCGTCGAAGAGTGGACGGGCAACGGCGATGAGGTGCCCCGGATCGGTCAGCGGTGCCAGCGCGGCGTTGACGTCGGCCGCGCCCACCCGGGACGACCCGGCCTCGGGCGTGCAGACGAGCATCATCGCGAAATGCCCGCGCAGCAACGTCATGGTCGAGTCGGTCAGGTTGAGTCCGAGACCCGCCAGCGCGGCGGACACCTCGGCCACGATGCCGGGGCGGTCCGGGCCGACGACGGTCACAGCAATCTCGTTCACCAGGGCATTGTCGCCTAGGACGGTGACCGTCCGCCGGAAACCGTCCGCCACGGGCGCCATCCTGCGTCGACCCGACGACTCTGACGCACGGACGGGACGTCATGGCGGCGGTCAGGCCCTCGGTCCGGCAGGCGGTCAGGCCCCCGATCACGCCCTCGGTCAGGCCGGCCGGTGCGACACCATGGTGGCCACAGCGATGACGTTCGTGACGTATTCGTGGCGCGTCGCGTTGTAGGCACCGCCGCACGTGACGAGCCGGAGTTCGGGTTTCGTGTTCGGGCCGTACACCAGCGTCGTCGGGAACTTGGCCTTGGCGAAGCTCGCGACGCCGTACACGCGGAAGATGGCGACCGATCGATCGGTCCGGGTCACGTCGACGAGGTCGCCTGGCTTCAGATCGCCGAGGCGGTAGAAGACCGCGGCGCCGACCGAGTGGGAGTCCACATGGCCGAGGATGACCGCGTTGCCGGCCTGCCCGGGCGTCACACTGCCGCGGTACCAACCGGCGAGGTTCGGTTTGTTCAGCGGCGGCACCTCCACGGTGCCATCGGCGGCGGTGCCGAGCGATCCGACGGGCGCCTGCACGTGGATCGACGAGATCTCGATGCTCACCGGGACGGATCGGGGGAGCGGCTGGACGCCGGTCGGCGGCGGTCGTTGCGTGGGTTGGGCGGGCAGCGCCACGGCGCTCGGCGTTGTCGGTTTCGACGTGACGCCGGCGTAGGTGGCCACCAACACGCCGCCGCCGAAGAACGCGACGATCGCAAGGACCCAGGCCGCGGCCGCCCGTTTGGGAAACTCGCAGTAGCGGCGCTTGCCGACGTAGGGAAAGCCGTGCGCCTGCCGCGGATAGTTCGGCGGCGGAGCAACGGGCGATCCTCGGGTCGTGGTCGGCCCCACGTCGGACATGTCAGCTGCCCTGATCGAGGTCCTGGCGTCGACCGATCAGGATGGCGCCCCCCACGGCCGCGAGCGCGACGGCTCCGCCGCCCACGACAGCGGTGGTCATGTCGATGCCGGATGCCGAGCCGTCTCCGGTATTCGGCCCGCCGCGCGGCGACACCTGGACCGAAGCCGTACCGAAGTCGCCGTTGGAACACTGCATGTTCACGTCGTACGGGCCGGGCGCGGTGTGCTTCGGGATGCGCAACGTGACCGCGAAGCGGCCGGTGCTCGTCCGCGCCATGGCGATGTCGCTCGGCAGGCCGAGGTCGGTGCCGGTGAGGCTGGCCGAGTCCGGCGAACCCGTGCAGTGCACGCGGAACGTGGAGTTGGCGCCACTAGCGACGAAGTCGGGGGTGGCGGACGCGGTCGCCGCCGACGCTGAGGTTGGTATCAAGATCGCCGCCGCCGAGGCACCGAATGAGATGGCGGCCACGGACGCAAGGCGCAAACCACGCATCGTTACTCCTACCCTCGCCGCAAACACGGCGCCACACCAGGTCAGTTCCGAGACTAGGGCGGGACCGCCGGGCCGGAAGGCGATTGACGGAGTTGCCGCTAGCAGTCCGCGGGCGTGATAGCCGGGGCGTCAGAGGGCGCGTCCGGCCGCTTGCGCCAAGCGCGCCGGTCGGACCGGCACGGCTCGCGGTGTCCCGACCGGACGACGGTACGAGGCCTCGAAGCTGGAAGATCGCTGAGCGCCGGTGTCGGCGGCCAAGTCGTGCGGATGCACTCGTACGTGCGGAAACGGGCCTTCCGGGGCCGAGATCCACCCTGCCGCAGAGATCAACGACTTTCAGCGGCTTCATAGGCGGCTCCCAGCGTCGGCCGGTGGTCGGAGGTTCACAGTCGAAGACATGGAGAGCTACGAGGATCCGAACCAAGCCCCGACCGACGCCGCCGGCGAGCGCGCCATGGGGCACGACGTGCCAGTCGGACGGGCGGCGGTTCCGCCCGCCTCCGAGCCGACCACTCCGATGCCCGCGGCCGGTGAGCCGCTCGGCGATGTTCCCGCGAGCCAGCCGCCGGCCAGCTGGGCATCGACGTACCGATCGGCGGCGGCGAGCGGCCCGGCCGACGACGCTGCCCCGTTGGGACGACGTTCCGACCGCGGTTGGCCATCCACGCCCGGATCGATGACGTACGGCCCGTTCCGCCGGCCGAGATCGACCGCGGTCGGCCGGCTACAGCTCGGCCGAGAGCCGCAGTCGGCTACAACTCCGGTCTAGATCCAGCTTCGCTCGGGCGAGGGCGAGGCCGCGAGCGAGGGTTGGGCGCGGCAGAGTCCAGCGACCGGCCATGGCTCAGCCGCCGGCCACGACTCAGCCGCTGGCCACGACTCAGCCCCGGCTCAGTTCCCGGGCTGGAGTGACTCCGCCGCTGTGAACGAGAACCGGGCCGAACCGCTGCCGCGTCCGGCCGGCTTCCTGCCGCCGGCCGCCATGGCGTCGGGCGGTGCCGGTGCCACAACGGCGGCGCCGGCGTATTCCCGGCGTACCGGCCGGTCCGGTCGGTCGTCTCGCGGTGGCCGGCGTCGCCGCGATCGTGCTCGCCGCGGGCGGCGGTTTTGCCGGCGCGGCGGGGATGCACGCGTTCGACCACTCGTCCGCGTCGAGCGTCACCGCCGCGACGTCGGTGCAGACCGTCGCGGGCGCGCACTCGATCGCCGACGTCGTATCGGCGGTCGACCAGGAGGTCGTGTCGATCACGGTCCGCGGTCAGCAGCAGGCCGACGAGGGATCCGGTGTTGTTGTGCGCAGCGACGGGTTGATTCTCACGAACAACCACGTCATCGCGGCCGCCGCCGGCGGCGGCTCGGTTCAGGTCACGTTCACCAACGGCAAGACCGCGAGCGCCACGATCGTGAAGGCGGACCCGCAGGAGGATCTGGCTCTCATCCAGGCGCAGGGCGTCTCGGGTCTCAAGGCGGCCACCTTTGGCGACAGCAACAATCTGCAGATCGGCGACACGGTCATCGCGATCGGCAACGAGCTCGGCCTGTCCAACAGCGTCAGCGCCGGCATCGTCAGTGCCCTGCACCGGCAGGTGACGGTGGGTGGCGAAGGCGGCGGCGGCCAGTCGGTAGCTTCGTCGTCGGCGACGACGTACGGCGACGCGATCCAGACCGATGCGTCGACCAACCAAGGCGACTCCGGCGGAGCGCTGTTCAACATGGCGGGTCAGGTCGTCGGCATCAACAGCGCGATCGCGACCGGATCCAGTGGCAGCACCGGCAGCGTAGGGATCGGATTCGCCATCTCCAGCAACGACGCGCAGAAGTTCGTCGGCAGCGCGGTCAGCTCCTGATCGCACGAACGTTTCTCCCTGGGGGTAGGGATCGAGGGAGTCGCCCAAGGTGCGGGGCGGCTCCCTCGATCGTGCGCAACGCCGGAATGACGCAGCGCAGCGCGGCGTAGCGTGACGGCATGGCCGTACGCATTGTCGACCCGGACGAGCTTGTCGCCCGCGTACGCGAGATCTGCCTTGCCTTTCCCGAAGTCACCGAGCGACCGAGTCACGGCACGCCGACGTGGTTCGTCCGCGAGCCAGAAGACCTTTGTGACGATCTGGCCGTACGGCCACCACGAGGACCAGTTCCCGCACCTCTGGTGCGCCGCGCCGCCCGGCGCGCAGTCGGAGCTGATCGCCGCCGATCCGGATCGCTTCCACTACCCGAACTACGTCGGGCACCGCGGCTGGATCGGCGTTCGACTGCATCCGCCGGTCGCGTGGGACGAGATGGCGGAGATCATCGAGGACGGCTACCGCGCCGTCGCACCGACGACCCTCATCGCCATCCTCGACGCCCGGCCGTGACGGGTAGCCGGCCCTAGCTGGTCAGCCGGACGTCTCGCGGGGCGGGCGCAGCTCCCAAGCTGGCCGTGTGGGCGCGAGCCGCGAAGCCGGATCTGTCGGCGCGAGCCGCCGAGCGGGCGGAGTTGCCGGAGTTGGCGGAGCGGGGGTACCTGGCCCGGCGCCGCAAGATCGGCCGATAGGGTGGCCGACATGGGCGATGTCGTCGACTTCGGATGGATCGTCCTCGCGGTGTCGTTGGCCTTCCTGGTCGCAGTCATGTCCAGCCGTTTGAGTGCGCGTCTGCGCATCCCGGCCCCGGCGATCTTCCTGATCGGCGCGGCCGCCGCGTCGAACCTGGTCTCATCGCTCGCGCACATACCGGTTCACACAGTCGAACGCGTGGTCACGGTCGCGCTCGTCATCATCCTGTTCGACGGCGGCATGCACATCGGCTGGGCGCGGTTCCGGTCGGCGGCCGGCGCCGTGGTATGGCTGGGCGTCGCCGGGACGTTCGTGACGGCGGCCGGCATCGCCATCGTCGCTCACCTCATCTTCCGGCTCGGCTGGCAGGAGTCGCTGTTACTCGGTACGGCACTCGCGCCGACCGATCCAGCGGTCGTCTTCTCGGTGCTCGGCGGGCGCGAGGTCGGCGGCCGCGCCGGCGTCCTGCTCGAGGGCGAGTCGGGCGCGAACGACCCGGTCGGCATCGCATTGATGGTCGCGCTGCTCGGCGCGCACACGATGACCGGCGGCGCGGCTTTCCTGAACGGGTTGCGGGAATTCGTCCTCCAGCTCGTCGTCGGAGCGGCGGTTGGGATCGCCGCCGGGCTGGGATTGCGCTGGCTGCTGGCGCGTACGCCTGCCGAACGAGGGCCTGTATGCATTGCGGGCGATTGCCTGCGCGCTCGCGGTGTACGGGCTGGCCACGGTCGCCCGAGGCTCCGGATTCCTCGCCGTCCTGATCGCCGGGCATCCTGCTCGGCGACGAGGCTGCTGCCGTTCCGAGCCGAGATCCGAAGCTTCAGCGGATCACTCGCGAGCCTGGCCGAGATCATCGCGTTCGTCGTCCTCGGCCTGACCGTCGACATCCGAGAGATCGGTCGTCGGGACGCTTGGGCGATCGGGCTGGTGCTCGCGGTGCTGCTCGCTTTCGTCATCCGCCCCGTACTGGGTGGGCTGGTGTTGTGGCCGGTGAAGTTGAGCCGTGGCGAGCGCCTGTTCGTGTTGTGGAGCGGGCTCAAGGGCGCCGTTCCGATCCTGCTCGGCCTGCTCGTGGTGGCCGAGGGAATGGATCGGTCGGCCCAGATCTATGCGGTCGTGTTCATCGTCGTGGCCTTCTCGGTCATCGTCCAAGGTGGCCTCGTGCCGACGGTCGCATCGCGCCTCGGCGTGCCGCTGACCGAAATCCCCGAGAACGACTGACGCCAAACGCCGCCGCGCAACGATCAGCGGAGTGCGATGGTCGACCCGCAATCAGGTCAGGTCCGACGACGCCTTCGCGATGAGTGCAATCGCGGCGCGCTTCGGCATCAACCGCGACGTCAGAACGCTCGACACGCGCATCAGTCGGCCCGGCACCGTACGTGGACCGTGACCGAGCGCGTCGAGCGCAGCCGAGGCGACGACGTCCGCCGCGACCGTGCCCGGCGCGTGGCGCTGCTTCGCCTGTTCGAGGCCGGGCGTGAGAACCGCGCCGGCGACACAGGCGACCACGTCGACGCCGGTGCCCCGCAACTCGGCCCACAGCCCCTCGGCGAGCACCGCGCCGAATGCCTTCGTCGCCGCGTACGTCGCGATGCCGGGCGAGCCCTGCTGACCCGCGAGCGACGACATGACGACGAGGCCACCCCGGCCGCGTTGCACCATCGCCGGGAGAAACCGGTGGGCGAGGCGTACGAGCGCGACGGCGTTGAGTTCGACGGCGCGCACGAGGTCGGCCTCGTCCCGATCGAGGAACCGCCCGATCGGCGCGAAGGCGGCGTTCGCGACGAGTAGTCCGACCTCGATCGGGTCAGCACGCGGCGACGAGCGCGTCGACCCCGTCGATCGTGCCGAGGTCGGCGATCACCGTCCGTGCTTCGACGCCGTGATCTGCTCGCAACCGCGCCGCCAGAGCGTCCAGCGGCTCGCGTCGCCGCGCGGCGAGAACGACGTTTACGCCGCCGTGGGCGAGTGCGGTCGCAAACGCGGCGCCGATGCCCTCCGATGCCCCGGCGATCACGGCCCATGGTCCGTACCCGTGCAGGTCCTTCACGCAGTGGCCTCCGCCGCGGTCCGGTCTGCTGGGTCGGCTGAGTCGGCTGGGTCGGCTGGATCGGCGGGATCGGCTGAGTCTGTTGGGTCGGCTGAGTCTGCTGGGTCGGCATGCCCGCATCACGGTGGACGTATGTCGGCGGAATCGGCCGCGGGTGACCGCGCGGCGGTGAACGGATGGTCGCGCGCGAGCCGGATGATCACCGCGAGCGGCAATAGACCCCACGGCAGATTGGCGCCCAGCACCATCCCGAAGTGGCTCGTGGCGTAGGCGCCTTCGCGCTCCTCGAACAGGATCATCGCGACGTTCGCCATCATCACACCGGCCCAGACCAGAGCGGGTACGCGGATCCAGTCGCGACCGCGGATGAACGCATAGATCGCGAACGCGTAGAACGGACCGAACACGACAACGTCGATCCAGATCGTCATGCGGAAGAACGCGGGACGTGCCATCAGCAACGGGTCCCAGTGGTTGCCGTACCAGTGGACGAGATCGACGATCGGCGCTGGCGGCCAGGCTGGATAGGCGGTCATGTGGGTGGCGTTGATGACCGTGAGTTGCTCGATGTCGAAGAAGTACGTGATGAAGCCGAGGTTCACCACAAAGAACGCGATGAACACCAAATCGACGCGGCGTTCCCGCAGCCGGCGCGAAACACGCAACGGGCGGGAATCCTCGCGGAGCACACGGGAAGCATGGTCGCGCATGAAGCGATCACCTCGACGAAGACTGTCGCACGCCCGAGTTCCTGGCGACACCCTCGTCGAGGTGATCCTGATGCAGCGGTGGTTGGTGTTGGAGCCGTTACGCGATCACGCGGCCGATGGCCGGACGCTCAGCGCCCTGCGAGCAGCCGAGTCACCGCGCCGTCGACGTCCAGGTGATCCGCCTCGCGGCCACGCGGCACGACTACGTACGTCCGGCGCAGGAACCGGACCAGGACGCTGCGCGGCACCTCGAATAGCGCGTTGCCGTCCGGCGACGACAGCGCGAGCGCGACGAACTCGCCCCGCGGCGTATTCCACGGCCACACGCGGACATCGCCGATGCCGGCCGGCTCATCGAGCCCCGTGACCAGCAGTTCTCGCGCGAACGACCAGCTGACAGCCTCGCCACCGGCCGATTCCGCGTGGAACAGCACATGCACCGCGTACGGATCGGCTGGGTCGTAGCGCAAACTGGCGCGTACGGCGAGCGCGGTGGAGTCCGGCGCCACCAACCGTAGCGATGTTTCAACTTCAACTGTCGTCGGACGAATGGCACTCATCTAACGTTCTCCCCGGCACCGCCTGCGAGGTGCGGTTACCTCGCACTCCCATAGTCGAGTGACAGTGACATGTCACGCTCCGCCATACGCTGATCTCACCCAGTAGTGGGATGGCTTATCGGTTTACCTGCGGTGATGTTCGGAAACTGGCTACGATGCTGCGTTCCACAGGTCTGTCCGAGTCGCCCGGCGTCGGGTGTGGTTCAGACGTCGACTCACTCCCGTAACGTCGCCAACGCCCGTTGGGTGACGGGTGCGGCAACCGAGGAGGCGCCCAATTGCCCGATCACCGGGCTCAAGTCGAAGAGTCGCAGGTCAGCGAGTCCGATTCACCGGATCATGAGAATCCGGAGGTTGACCCGTCACTCGGACGTGTGGAGCGTTTTCTCGCACGTCGCCGCCGTACGCCAGCGGGACGCCTCGCCGTCCGGCTGATCATCGCAGTGCTCGGCCTGCTGATCATCGCGGTCGGGATCGTGCTGCTCCCGCTGCCCGGGCCTGGTTGGGTGATCATCTTCGGTGGCCTGGCGATCTGGTCGCTCGAATTCACTGGGCCGCGCGCTTGCGCCACTTTGCCATGCGGGAAGTGTCGAAATGGACGGCCTGGGTAGGCCGCCAGCCGTGGTGGCTGCGCGTCCTGGTCGGGCTGGCGCTGCTCATCATCGTGGCGGCGATCGTGGCTGGCAGTCTGGCGATCAGCCTGGGCGGCAATTTCGTCAGCGAAATCCAGTCGTTCTTCTGACGCGCGGGTGCGGTCGAACCGCCGGCCTATCTGTAGGCGCCGAGCCTGTGGCGTGGTCTAGCAGCCGTGGCCCGTATCGCGTGGCCTGCGTCGCCGTGGCCTATGCAGCCGGACGCGTGCGCTCGCCGGGCGCTAGCCGGTCGATCCTCGCAGTACCCCGGGCTATTGCCATCGCTACCGGTCCGGGCCAGATCCACGCTTCGATGTCGGTTGGCCGCCGCCGCGATGTCGCGGCGGTATGGTCGGTCCATGGGTACGCCACTGGACGATCAAGCACTCGCCGGAGCGCTGGCCGACCTTCCTGGCTGGACCGGCGACACCAATGCATTGTTGCGCACCGCCTCCTTACCAACGTTTCTCAGCGCGATCGCGGTGGTGGACAAAGTCGCACTCGCGGCCGAGGAACTCAACCACCATCCGGACATCGACATTCGATGGCGAACGCTCGGCTTCGAGCTGTCCACCCACGACTCGGGCCACCGCGTGACGAGCAAAGACGTCGAACTCGCCCACCGCATCGAGGCGATCATCAGCTCGGCCGATTGAGCTCGGCTCGGCTGGTCTGAGTCCGGTCGGTTGAGCTCGGCCCGGCTGGTTGAGCACAGCTCATCCATCGAGTTCGGCCGGGTCGGCTCGGCTCGGCTCGGCGAGTTGAGGTAGATCCGCGCCAGGGGTTCACACCGGCGGCGCCCTCGCTTACGTTTCGATCATGACGTTCTCGATTGTTGGACGGTCGGCCGACGGCGCTTTCGGTGTCGCGGTCGCGAGCAAGTTCTTAGCGGTGGGCGCGGTCGTACCGGCCGCCGAGATCGGTGTCGGCGCCATTGCCACGCAGTCGTACGCGAATGTGGCCTACCGGCCGCAGGGCGTCGCCATGCTGCGCACCGGTGTCACCGCGGCCGATGTCGTCGCCGGTCTGACCGCGGCCGACCCGCTGCGCGCGACCCGGCAACTCGGTGTCGTCGGCGTGGATGGTGACGGGGCGACGTTCACCGGCGACGATTGCGAGGACTGGGCCGGTGGCGCGGTCGGCGACGGCTTCGCCGTTCAGGGCAACATCCTGACCGGACCAGAGGTCGTGGACGCGATGCGCGAGGCGTGGCTCGCGAACGAGGCCCTGCCGCTCGGCCGGCGGCTGCTGGCGGCGCTGCTTGCTGGCGACGCGGCCGGCGGCGACAAGCGCGGCCGGCAGAGTGCCGCCGTGTACGTCGTGTCGAAGGGCAGCGGCTACGGCGGCAGCGACCTCCAGTACGACCTGCGGGTCGACGATCACCCGGAGCCCTGCCCCGAACTCGTACGTCTGATGGACATCCACGACGTCCTGTTCGCCCGCGTGGCCGACGACGCCCCAGCAGCCAACGACGCCCCAGCAGCCGATGATGCCCCAGTGGCCGATGAGAACTACCGCGCGCGGTCGACCGCCGCGCCGCCAAAGATTCCCGATGCCGTCTTCGACGACATTCTCGACGAGGGCTGAGAGCTGAGGGCTGAGGACTGAGGGCACGGCGCCGAGGTGCTGAGGTGCTGAGGTGCTGAGGTGCTGAGGTGCTGAGGTGCTGGAGGGATGCGGGCTCGGCGCTGGGCAATCAACTTCTGGTTGACGGCGAGCATGTCGGCGGCGTCTCGGCCGTGATCTCGTCTCCGGACGCCATCGGCGAGTGTGCTCAGACGGTAATCCGGGCCACTCCGGGCTCGGTCAGGCTGCCCAGCCACAGCGTCGACCCGTCTTGCGCACGCCGGTGATCATCGAGTAGCGGCCGGCCGGTCCGTGTACCGTACGCAGGACCGTCCCATCACCATCGACGAGCGCGACCAGGCCGTACCGGCCGGGCTTGGGTTGGACCTTTTCGGGAAGGAGCGCGACGACCCGGCGCAGGCCCGGATGCGGCAGCATCTTCTCCGCGACCGGCAGACGCGGGCTGGGCAGCGCGATCCAGTATGTGCCGTCGCCGACCGCGCTCATGTTGTCCGGATATGCGGCCAAGTCGAGGATCTCGTGCGCGCCACCGCCGGCGTCCTCGCCGGCGACCGGCACGCGCAGTAAGCGATGCGTTGTCGTCTCGACCACCATGACCGCCCGCTCGTCCGGCGTGAGCGCCACGCCGTTGGGGAAGTAGAGCCCGTCGGCGACGACGTCGACCGAGCCGTCGTCCGGGTCGAAGCGCAGCAGCCGGCCGTTGGGCCGATGTTCGAGCAGGTCCCGCTTCCACGCCGACAGCGGATAGCGGGTCGAGCTGTCGCTGAAGATAGACCGTCCCGTCGGCCGCCACGGCGGCGTTATTACAGAACAGGATCGGCGTGCCGGCGACACGGGCGGCGAGGTCGGTCACCGCGCCGTCGTGGCCGATGCGCAGCAATCCCCGGTACGCATCGCAGACGATCAGCGTCCCGTCGCGTGGATCGACCTCCAGGCCGAGCGGTCGCCCGCCGGTATTTGCGATGGCCTCGGGGCGCACGGTGTCGGGATGGTCGGCGTCGGCGGATCCGGCCGGCCAACGCCATAAGGTGCCATCGTCGCCGCCGGCGACGAGCCGACCCTCGGAGTCGACGACGACGTCCTCGGGCGCCGATCCGGCGGGTAGCCGGAACACGACCGCGTCGTCGAGACGGGTGTCCGCCGGCGCCCACGCCCCGGTGAACGGCGGTGGCTCGGTCGCGTCCGCGCGGGTCGGCGAAATGACCCGCGGTGCCCGGGGACGTGCGCCATGCGAAGGGCCACGCGGTGGTACGGACTCCGGGGCGACCATTCCTGCATTGTGCGTGCAGAAAGGTTCGGCGGGAACCCTCGGCCCTACCGCGGCACGGGCCGCGCGTCTCGCCACTGAACGGTCGGCCGCATCGCCAGCACGTCGGCACGGTGCTTCCACTGGTCGGCGATCTCGTACAGCGACGAGAGCAGCGTTTCGGACAGCAGGTGAGGATGGAGACCGAGGTCGACGAGCCCGGTGTGCTTGACGTTGTAGTAGTGCTCCTCGAGCTCGACGCGCGGATTCGCCAAGTAGTCGATCTTGATCTCATTCGGGTGCAGATCGGCGACCGTCTCCGCGATCTGCAGCACGGACATCCACTCCGTCATCTGGTTGAACACGCGGAACTCGCCCCGATCGGCCGGGTTCTCGACGGCGAGCCGGATGCATTCCGCCGTGTCGCGGATGTCGATCATGCCGCGGGTCTGCCCACCGCCGCCGTAGACGGTCAGCGGCTCACCGAGCGCCGCCAAGATGATGAACCGGTTCAGTACCGTGCCGAACACGGCGTCGTAGTCGAACCGGGTCGCTAAGCGCGCGTCGCGGGACGTCTCGTCGGTCTGCTGGCCGTACACGACGCCCTGATTGAGGTCGGTGGCGCGCAGATCCCAGATGCGGCAAGCGAATTCGATGTTGTGACTGTCGTGCACTTTGGACAGATGGTAGAACGAACCCGGCTTCTTCGGATAGAGCATCCGGTCGGTCCGGCCGTTGTGGGTGACCTCCAGCCAGCCCTCCTCGATGTCGATGTTCGGCGTGCCGTACTCACCCATGGTGCCGAGCTTGACGAGGTGGATCTCCGGGTTGATCTCGGCGATCGCGTACAGGAGGTTCAGCGTCCCCATGACGTTGTTTGTCTGGGTGTAGACCGCGTGTCGCCGGTCGATCATCGAATAGGGCGCCGCGCGCTGTTCAGCGAAGTGGACGATTGCGTCCGGCGCGAACTCCCGGATGACCTTGTACGTGAACTCGCCATCGACGAGATCACCGACGAAGCTCGCGATCTGTCGGCCAGAGACCTCGTTCCAGACACGCAGGCGAGTGGCCAGTGTCTCGATGGGTACGAGGCTTTCCACACCGAGTTCATGGTCATATTGGCGGCGTACGAAGTTGTCGACTACCCCGACCTCGTGCCCAACTTCGGACAGGTGCAGAGCAGTCGGCCACCCAAGGTATCCGTCGCCGCCAAGTACCAGTACCCGCATGAGCACACGCCTTCCATCGTCGCGTCCGGCGTTCGCCGGAACGTACCCACATTCAGCCGGTCGGTACTACTGGTTCGCTGGTAATTTTCTGCAAAGTTCCTAGGGATCCCCTTGGCGCGTGCGGTGAGTTATCCATGTTTCGACCCGATCGCCGCAATCCGATCGTGACCTTGGCCTAACCGGCGACCTACCAGCCATTCCGGCAAGCGACTCCGCTCGGAACGACGAATAATGGAGGCATCAGACATCTCCTTCGGTCGCCCCGAGTGGCCCAACTGGCGCGGTACGCGGTCGGCTCGCTGACGGCGTCTGTGGTTAGTGCCATCGTCCTGACCACGCTGTCCTGGCATCACACGGTGCCGCCCGCTGTGGCGACCGTCATAGCGTTCGTTGCCGGCGCGTTGGTCAACTTCACCGTCTTCCGGTTCTGGGCGTGGCGGCACACCCTGGTGCGCGCGGCCGGCGCCATCGGTCGGGACTTCGTCAGGTTCTCCGCGGTCGCTGTCGTGACCGCGCTGATCGCCGCGGGAGCGACCACCCTCGCCGGAAGATACGCAGATCATTCGGGGTTCAGTTCGGCGCAGCGGTCGCTTTTGATCGACGCCTGCTACTTCGGCTCGTTCGCGGTCATGTTCGTCCTCAAATTCCTGATCCTGGATCGGTTCGTGTTCAACGAACGCCACCGTCCCGACACCTCCCGCGACCAGGTCGAGAACACCACGCCCGCATAGCGCATGCCGTAGCGCACGTTGTTGCCCTTCTTGCTGGCGCCCGCGCGGCGCTGATGCATGATCATCGGCACCTCCGTCACCCGTCGGCCCTGCATCAGAAGGCTGATCAGCAGTTCGGACGACTGATATTGCGGCTGGTCGAGCTGCACCCGCGCCGTCACGTCGGCCCACATCGCGCGGAAGCCGAACGACGTGTCGGTCACTTTCCGCCCGGTCAGCACGGACACGAGCCGCGCGAACACGCGTACGCCGGTGCGGCGAACATGATCGTCCGACTCATCGGTGCCCAGGCGTCGTGATCCGGTGACGAAGTCGGCGGTGCCGTTGCGGAGCGGCTCGAGCAGGACGGGCAGCTGGGCGATGTCGTACTGGCCGTCGGCGTCCGTCGTCACGATCAGGTCCCCGCCGTACGTCCGGGCCAGGTAGTAGCCGAGACGCAATGCAGCGCCCTGGCCCCGGTTGCGGCCCAGCGCGACGGTGTAGGCGCCCGCCGCCCGAGCCACGTCCGCCGTACCGTCCCTGCCGCCGTCGACAACGACGAGCGTGCTCACCGGAAGTGGGCGGGCGCCGACCACGTCGTGGGTCACCGACGGGATGCGATCGATCACGGCGCCGATGTTGTCCGCCTCGTTGTACGCCGCGATCACGACGACGACCGGCGCGAGCGGGACGGTGCCGTAGTCGCGCTCAAAGTCTTCGATGGCGGCGCGGTCGACTGCCTCGGGGAACGATGGCCGCCGAGGTCGCCAGAGGATGGCGGTGAGGCCGAGGGCGCCGGCGGCCGGCACGAGGACGAGGCCGGGCAGCTGGTAGCGCCAAGCTGAACTCGAACGCATCCGACACGAGCAACACCAGCACGCCGCCGACCAGATACAGCAGCGCTGGCCAGCGCGTCGGTGGTCGTCGGCGACGGGTGAGACCGGCCACCGCGGCCAATGCGGCCAGCATCGCGACCGCCATGACGGGGCCGGGCGTGTAGCCGAGGTGCAGTTGATACTCGCGAAGGAGCTCAGCGGGAAGCGGAGCATAACGAGGCGGGCCGCCGCCGAACTCGGTCGCGGCCTGTGCGACCGTGGCTAGCGTGACGGTGTTCGGATAGATCGGGAACGTCACCTGGAAGCGCCACCGCTCGGTCGGGGCATCGGGATTCGAAAGGTCGTCGTGATTCCACGAGAACGCCTTGGCCGCGTCCGTCGCGACCGCGGCGACTAGGCCGAGCGGTTGGGCCCTGATCGCGCGCATGGAGAAGTCGTTGACCAGGTCGTTCTTGGCCGTGCCGGACGCGATCTTCACCTGGAAGTAGGGCGAGCGGGGGTCGTGCGCGTAGAAGTCCGGGCTGCGCCGCTTGCCGATCGGCTCGGCCGGACACAGCACCCGCTCGTCGGCCGGCAGCGTGATTTTCGCGCAGTCGACGAACGTGGCCACGCGGGCGTAGAGGACGTTCGTCCGTGTGGCGGTCGCCTCGAAGCCGGCGGACTGAGACCTGGTGTGCAGGTGGTAGCCGTAGAGGGGCACCGCGAACATGGCCACCAGCAGCACGGTCAGCGCGGTCTTCCCGCGCCACCACGGAGCCGGCCAACCCTTCGCGCGGATCAAGACGTACACGGCGAGCGCGACGATCAGCACGGCACCGACGGCGCGGACCGTTGACGCGACGCCCAGCAGTAGGCCGGCGGCGATAACCGCCCGCCAGCCCGGCCGCCGATGCCAGGCCAGCACGGCGAACGCCGCGACGAGAAGCGCCTCGAACAAGCTATCCGACATGATCGTGTGCTCGATTTCGAGCTGGTAGGCGTCCAGCAGCACCGGCGCCGTGGCGAGTGCGGCCAGCCATCGCCAGACGCCGCGGCGCACGAGTACGACGTACGTCGCGACGGCCATCAACGGACCAAGTAGGTGTTGTAACTCGACGACTGTCATGAGATTGCCGATGGCTAGCACGGGCCGCAGCCAGAAAATGTTGTAGCCGAACGGGTCGGGGGAGTCGATCGTCGTGTACGGCATCCGCGAACCCGGCAGGTGATTCAGGTAGATCGTCACCGAGTCCACGTAGAGGATCGCGGGCCGGTAGGCGTACACGACGGACAGCCGCAGCCCTATGCCCACGACTAGCAGCGTCGTGAATAGCCAGTGCTGGCGCATCAGCGCGCCCGTCTCTCGGAGGGCGGCGGCCGCGGCACCCGCGATCCGGCGCAGGACCGATCTGTGCGCCGCGGACCCGGCCGGCGCAGCCGACGCGGACTGTGTCGCGGACGCGGTTTGCGTGCCTGACGCGGCTTGCGTGCTTGACGCGGTTTGCGTGCCTGACGCGGTTTGCGTGCCTGACCCCGACGGCAGCGTTGCTCGGGGAGGCTGGGTTGTGCCGGGGTGCTGGGTTGCTCCGGGAGGCTGGGTTGCTCCGGGAGGCTGGGTTGTGCCGGGGTGCTGAGGTGTGCCCGGAGGCTGGGTTGTGCCGGGAGGCGGGGTTGCCTCGGGATGCTGGGCTGCGTCGGGATGCTGGATTGCGCCCGGATGCTGCGTCACCTCGGGACTCGACGTCGGCCCGGTCGGCCCAATTTGTGCGGTCGGCCCGGTTGAGGTCGCCGGTGGCCGGGTCTGGACCGGCCGGTGGCTCGGTTGAACCTGCCGGTGGCTCGGCTGGATCGGCCGGTTGCTTGGCGGCGGAGTTGTCCCGGTCGGCCCGTGCTGGGTCGATCTCCGCGTCCGGTCGTCGCGGCGGCTCGTCGCCGCCGGCGGTCGCGGTCGTGCCGGGTCTCATGCGTCGGTCTGCCGCAAGTCCGCCCAGACGGTGCCGAGGCCGGTGACAAGATCGACCGCAGGTGCATAGCCCAGGCTCGCGCGCCTTTCGATCGAGACGATCACCGCCGGCATCTCGCCGGATTTCGGCGGTACGTGCTCGGTCGCGATCGGTCGACCGGTCACCTTCCGGACGGCGTCGACCATCTCCATCACGCTCACTGATCGGCCGGCGCCGATCACGAGTGGACCGACGTGGTTGCCTGCCCAGGCGGCGAACAGACCATGCACGACATCACTGACGTGGACCAGGTCGCGCCGCTGCTCGCCATCGCCGTACACCTGGATCGTCGTGCCGTCGCGGGCGGCGCGCATAAGCCGGGGCACGAAGCTGTCCTTCAGAGCCATGCCAGGCCCGTACACGTTGGTCAGGCGCAGCGCGCACGTGGTCATGCCGTAACCGCCCGCGTAGCCGGACAAGAGCATCTCGCCGGCGGCCTTGGTCGCCCCGTACGGCGTGAGCGGCCGTAGCGGCAGGCTCTCGTGGATCGTGGCGGCGCCGACGTCCCCGGTGACCGCGTTGGTCGAGGCGAGCACGAAGCGATCGACATCCCGGCGGCGGGCCAGCTCCAGGAGTCCGGCGGTGACGTCGACATTCGCGGCGTGGACGGCGGCCGGATCGGCGAGCGAACCGAGGACTGACGTGATCGCCGCGAGGTGAATGATCCCGGTCAGGACTCCGGTCACGGCGGCGTCGCGCACATCCGGGTCACGAAGATCGCCGGCGACGACCTCGACCCCGGCGACCGGATCGCGCGTCTCGTCGGCATAGTGCACCCGGTCCGCCACGCGCACCCGGGCGCCAGCGGCGGCGAGAGCGGCGACGACGGAACGGCCGATGAACCCGCTGCCGCCGGTGACCAGAATGTGTTCTCCCGCAAGCTGATGCACGCGACAAACCTACGCTATCGACCCGCTGTGAGCACCTCAAGATCCGCTTTCGGAACGCTGAACCCGGGCTCTCCGGAACCTGTCCGTACGGTGTCGGATCCGGGGTTCCCGGGCTCGATCATCCACGGCTGGGCCGGGCCGGTGACCCAGTTTCCAGATTCGGTCCGACGAAATGGCGGGCGCGAGATCATGCGTCGAGATGCCCAGCCGAACACGATCCCGGCGCCCCAGAGCCTTTGACTCACCGCCGTGGGCGCCAGCCGCCAGCCCCGGATCGCGAACTGCCGACCGTAGTCTGCGAGCCGCTGCCCGCCCAACCGCTGCCGGCAAGCCACAGGCTGCCAGTCGCTGGCTGCTGGCTGCTGGCTGCTGGCCGCAAATCGCTAACCCGTGCGCGCCGGTTCCCGGCGCCAGCCGCTGCGCGCCGCCCGCCGGGCGCGAAACGACTATGGCGGCGCAGCGGTGTCGGATCTGCGCGTGTTCGCTACCGAAGTGTTCGGTGCGGCTTTCCGACGGATCGTGCTTCGTCGCGCCGACGCACCTGACTGCGGCCCAACAGCCTGATCTAGCGCCTCGATCGTGGGCTTCCGTAGATTCATCCAGTTGCGTCGGATTCATCCATTTCGTCGCGAGTTACGGAGGGTCGGGATCGCGGACGTAGGGCGACCCCGCGGCGATATCCACACGAGAGTGCCCGGTGTTGGTTGCTGAACGTGCCACCGGGCCTCGTGCTTGAGCCGGTGATGGTGGCGGCACAGCACGGCGAGATTGTCGTGCGTGGTCAGGCCGCCGTTGGCGTGATCGGTGGTGTGGTCGATGTCGGCGACCCGCGCGGGCACTCGACAGCCCGGCGCCCGGCACGTCCGGTCGCGGATCTTGATCCATCGAGCCAGCGCCGCGCCGGGATCGCGTCGCGTCGGGTCGGCCTCCATCGGAGGTCGTGGACCGGCCGAGGCATGGTGCGCGTGTGGACGAGGCCGCCGTCCGTGCCGGTGATCGTCTGCCGCCAACGAGCCCGCGGACGACCTGCGCCGGCCGAGGCTGCCCGAAGGCCGGTGTCGCATCTCGCCAGTTCCGCCGCGATCACGTCCCGCGCAGTGTCGGCATCGATCGGCCCGTATCCGGCGAGTGTCGCTGGATCGTCGGCGGCCCCGGTCGCGGTGGCCCAACCGACGGTGAGCTCGATGACGCCCGGGCGGTGCACAGGGGCGGTTTCGATGCCGGTGCCGTCGAGAAGATCGAGGAGGGTGTCGGCCCGCAGTTGGTCGAGCGACCGGTCATCGCCGGCGCGCTTGCGCCCGCGGGCGAAGGCATCGACGCGTTCGAACGCCGCCACCGCTCGCGCGGCCGGGAGCCGTACGCCCAACAGACTTGCACTGCCCTCACCGTCGGGAGCGCAGGCTACGTACCGTTGCTCGATGGTCTTGGCCACACGGCGCGTGACGTCCGGATCGGACTTGAGCACGGCGCGCCGCAACCGGTCACGAAGTTGCGAGGTCGTGAGATCGGGCGCCGTTGGCAGCACGCGGGCGGCGATCGCAGCGGCGATCTGATCGTCGACGACCGCGAGCGCGTCGGAGAAAACCCATGCGCGGCGCATGTCGATGTCGCCGGTGGACAGTGCCGCGAACACATCCGGCAGCGTCTGAGTGAGGTGGCGGCCGAGCTCGACCTGACTCCGGGCATAGGAGTGTGTCCAGGCGAGGGCGAAGGCGACCTCGTCGACATCGAATCCGGCCGGTGCGCCGCCGGCGATAGCCATGATGGCGGACAGCAAGCGGGCGGACGCGATGGATACCGCCCGCGCGCATGCACGCAGCGCCTCGACCGGATCATCAGCCGATCCGGTCGATGCGCTGAGCGTGCAATCCTGTGTCACGTCTTGACGTTAAGTCCGATCTGGCCGTCGGGGAGGGGCCAGAGGAGGGGGCCATTCGCATCGAATCGCGCGTCGATGGGCCGCGCCAAAGCGCGGCCCGGCGTCGAGGGGTGCGACGATGGCGCGGCGCCCCGCCGAGGCTACGTCGGTGGGCAGCGCCGCAGAGCCGCGGCGACCAGCGCCGGCCGAGCCGACGCGATGCAACCGACCTGTCGACCCGAGCTAAGCGTCCAGCCACCCTCGGTACGCCTCGAATGTGTAGTCGCGGCCGAGGAAGCTGTGGACCAACTCAGCGGCGGGCGCGCGGCCGCCGGCGGCGAGCACCTGGTCGCGGTAGGCCGCGCACGCCTCCGGTGCCGGCAACCCCTCCGCGCGGAAACGTGTGAACAGATCCTTCGCGATCACCAGCGACCACATGTACGTGTAGTAGATCGCCGAGTATCCATCGAGATGTCCGAACGACAGGTGCATGTACGTGTCGTCCACGTGCTTGAACGGCGTATGCGACTCCATCGCCTCGCGCTCGAGCGCGACTAGGTCGATGGTCGCGGGATCGCGTCGGTAGAGCTCAAGGCTGAGCGATGCGTAGAACATCTGCTGCCGGACGAACAGGCCCTTGCCGAATTCGTCGGCCGCCCGCAGCTTGCCCACCATTTCGGCCGGCAGCGGTTCGCCGGTCTCCTCGTGGATCGCGAACGGCGCGAGCGTGCCCGCGTCGAACGTCCACTCTTCGAGCAGCTGCGACGGCGCCTCGACGAAATCCCATTCGGTCGCGATGCCGGACGTGCCGGTCCAGCGCTGGTGGCCGCCGATGATGTGATGGATCAGGTGACCGAACTCGTGGAAGAACGTCGTGACGTCGGAGTGCTGCAGCAACGCGGGCTCGGCGCCGGGCTGCGGCAGATTGCACAGCAGTGCGCATTCGGGCACCCGTCGACCGGCCTTGCCGTTGACCATGGTGAACATCGCCGCGTGGTTGTACTTGTCCGCACGCGGGTGCATGTCCAGGTAGATCCGGCCGAGGAGGCGCTCGCCGGGCGCGATCACGTCGTAAGCCTCGACATCGCGGTGCCAGACCGGCAAATCCCCACGGGTACGGAATTCCACGCCGAACATCAGCTCGACGAGTGACATCAGGCCGGCCTTAACCCGGGTGTACTCGAAATACGGCCGCACCGCTTGGGTGTCGAACGCCAGCTTTTCGGCCTTCAGCCGGTCTTCGAGGTACGCGGTGTCCCACGGGTTGACCTCGGTGGCGTCGGGCTCGTCGATGCGCTTGCGCTCCAGCAGCGCGTCGTAGTCGAGGGCGGCGCGCCCCCCGGACGCCTCGGTGATGCGTGCGATGAAGTCACTTGCCGCCGCCGCCGACCCGATCATCTTGTCCTCGGTCACGTACTGCGCCCAGGATGGGTAGCCGAGCAGGTTCGCGAGCTCGGTACGCCGCTCGACCAGCTGGTGCAGCACGTTGGTGTTCGCCGGGTATGCGCGGTTACGGAAGAGTCGCCACAGCTGCTCGCGGGCGCCCGCGTCCCGGGCGTACATGAGAAAGGGCAGGTAGTCCGGGTAATCGGTCGAGATGTGGACCGCACCGTCGTCGTCGATCGGATGGGCTCGGACGTAATCCGGCGGTAGACCGTCCAGAGCGGCGGCGGGTAGCGCCACGACCTTCGTGTCGGCCCGGATGTTGCGGTCAAATGCCTGGCCGATCGTGACGAGTTCTTCCTGGAGGGCCTGTACGCGTGCCCGGGTGGGATCGTCCCGATCGACGCCGGCCCGCTGGAACTCACGCAGCGTCTTGTCAAGGTAGTGGCGCGTTCCGGAGTCCTGGTCGTCGACGTTGAGCGCGGCGAGCGCGCGGTAGACGTCGGGATCCAGCGACAGGTCAGTCATGACTTTGGAGATGGCCTGCTCGGCGACGTCGGCCGCGTCGCGCATGGCGGAGTCCGGATGGCACTTCGCGATCAGGCCGGCGAGCGCGCCGACGTTTGTCAGCTCCGCTACCGCCTCGTCGAAGTCGTCCAGCAACGCGATGGCGACATCGCCAGACGTACCCGGCTCGGGCTGCGCGGCGACCAGGCGCGCGATGCCGTCGCGCGCGTTCGCGATCGCCGCCTCCGTCGCGCCGGCCAGGTCGTCGGCGCCGGCGGCGGCCAGCTCGGCCGCACCGGACGGTCCACCGGGCAACTCGGCCTCGGTGGGCAACAGATCGGTCGGCGTGGCGTCCTGAGTCATGCGGGTCATCGATTCCGTCGGCGGCGGGTTCGTGCTCCGGATCGTAGCCGGCCCGGCGCGAACCGATGCGCCACCGGTCGCGGGCCGCGAGGCATCAGGAGCGAATGGCATCCCCACCGGTCAATCCGCGCCACGACTTGGCGACGGTTGTCACGGCATTTGTCGCAACCGTGACCGGCCGGAGTGTTGCCGGCTCGGGCCGTCCGTGAGTGTGGCACCCCGGTGCTACGGTGTCCGCGCCGCCGGGCAACCGACGGTGGAATCGGCCGATGTGTCGGCCTCGCCCGATCGCCGTCTGCGTGACCCGTGCCGAGTCCTGTCGTGCGGAGAACGCGAGGAGAACAAGTGCCCGAGCAGCAACCTCCCGCCGGCTTCGACCCGTCCGCGTGGAGCGATCCGACCGCGAATCCATATCCGCCGCCGGCCAGTCCGAGCGACCCGTGGGCGCCGGCCATCCCGCCGCAGCCCAGTTATGGCCAGCCGCCCGCGGACGGGACGCCGGCTTCGGGTCAGCCCGCCTCGGGTCAGCCGGCTTGGGGCCAGCCGGCTTGGGGCCAGCCGCCGACGACGCCATACGAGCACTCGCCGTACCAGCAGTCGCCGTACCAGCAACCGGGTTACGGTCCGGCGGGATACCCCGCGCCGGCGTACGGCCAGCCGTACGGACAGTCGAGCGATCCGGGGTACGGTGGCCAGCCGCAGGGATACCCACCGACCGGGTGGGGCGCACCGGGCCCGGTCGCACCGGCGTACGGCTGGCCGACGCCGCCGCGGCGTCGGACCGGGAGGATCGTCGGGATCATCGCGGCGGTCGTCGTGGTCGTGCTCGGTGGACTCGTCGCCATCGGGGCGAGGATGGACAGCCCGGACAAAGCCAAGGCGACGAGGACGGCGTCGAAGACACCGGCCACGCCGCGGATCGCGATCGGCGACGGCACTGGGCTGCTCGGCGCGATCGTGACACCGTCGTCGGCCGGCCACGCACACACGATTCCCGGCACGTCGCACGGCGTCATGACGCTCAATCAGCTGGTCTCACTGTCGTTCGACAACGACGCGGCGGAGAAGGGCCGCCTCACCGATCGTGGCTTCGCGGCCGCTGCACAGCGTGAATGGATCAACTCCAACGACGTGCAGATCGACATCCAGCTGATCCAGTTCAAGGACGCGTCCGGGGCCAACGAACACGTGTCGAACCAGGTCGACGCGTACGACGGTGACGACAAGGTGACGGACTCGTTCGCCATCTCCGGTGTCTCCGGGGGCAAGGGCTTCGAGAAGTCGGATCGCGACTCGTACGGCAACCGGTCGGCCACGTTGATCGCGCCGGCCGGCAACGTCGCCGTGCTGATGTTCCTGTTCACACCGCACGACTTCGACCGCGCCACCGAGATGTCGGTCATGGCCAAGCAGGTCGCCGCGCTCGGTGCGTAAGTTCGGGTCGGCGTAAGTTTCGGGTCATGGGAACGGTTGCGGGTCTGCTCCTGGCGGCCGGTGCGGGTCGACGGTATGGCATGCCGAAGGCCCTGGTCCCGTACGGCGGCGGTCTGCTCGTCGACCACGGCGTCCGTACGCTCCGGAATGGGGGATGCGCCCCGATTGCCGTCGTTCTCGGTGCCCAGTACGCGGACGTCCGGGGGCGCGCCGACCTCGGCGAGGCGACCGTCGTCGTCAACGAGGACTGGGATACCGGGATGGGATCGTCGCTGCGGGCGGGGCTCATCGCGCTCGGGTCCACTGAGGCCGAGGCCGCCGCCGTGCTCCTTGTGGACACGCCTGGGATCACCTACGCGGCGGTCGACCGGATCCGCGCGTACGGCCGGCCGGGTGCACTTGCCGCCGCGACGTACGGCGGCGAGATGGGCCACCCGGTGCTGCTCGGTCGCGATCATTGGCCGGGTGTGATCGAGGCCGCGACCGGTGACCGGGGCGCCCGACCGTACCTGCGGCAGCACCGAGACGATCTTGTGCTCGTCGCATGCGATGACATCTCCGACGGCGCCGACATGGACACTCCGCCGCCGGCCGGGTAGCTACCGTACCCATGCAAGATCGTGATCGGCGGGCGGAAGGCTGGCGGAGAGCCCGCTCACGGCGGCATAGTTCAGCCATGACCGCTGAAAGCGAGGCACCCCCGGGCGAGGCACCCCATAGCAAGCGACCCGCGAGTGAGGTACCAGCCCCGGACGACGGCGGCCTCATCGGGCAACGCCGGCCGACCGACCTGAGCGAGTTCGGTTCGCCGGGTGAGTTGGCCAAGGCGCTGGCCGAGGTCGGCTACCTCGCCGACGACGGCCTCGCGACCGCCGGATTCCTCGCTTTGCGACTCGGCCGGCCACTGTTCCTGGAGGGCGATGCCGGCGTCGGCAAGACCGCCTTCGCGCAGGCCCTCGCGGACGCGACTGGCGCCCATTTCGTCCGGTTGTCCTGTTACGAGGGCATCGACGTGACGCAGGCGCTTTACGACTGGGACTTCCCACGGCAGATCCTGCACCTGCGCACGCTTGGAGGCCACCGGCGCGCCGTTGGACGCGAACACGGTCGAGGCCAGCCTCTACGACCGCCGGTTCCTGATCGCGCGGCCCCTGCTCGAGGCGCTCGAACATGATCCGTGCGTGCTGCTGGTCGACGAGATCGACCGCGCCGACGACGAGTTCGAGGCGTTCTTGCTGGAGATGCTGGCCGACGCGGCGATCACCATCCCCGAGCTCGGCCGCATCGCCGCGACGACGCCGCCGCTGACCGTGCTGACGAGCAATCGCACGCGGGAGGTGCACGACGCTCTCAAGCGTCGCTGCCTCTACCACTGGGTCGAGCATCCGGGATTCGAGCGCGAGGTGCAGATCTTGCGCACGCGGTTGCCCGAATTGACCGCGCGGCTGGCCGACGAGGTGGCACTGGCGGCCGGCCGGATGCGGTCGATGGATCTCCTCAAACCACCGGGCGTCGCTGAGTCGCTCGACTGGGCCGGGGCACTCCTGGTGCTCGGTGCGCGGACGCTCGATCCGGACGTCGCCGCGAGCACACTCGGCACGGTGCTCAAGTACCGCGAAGACGCCGACCGGGTGCGAGCCAGCGGGCTCGCCGCACTGATCGGCGGGTAAACCGTGGCCCGGGACGTGACCGGCGTTCTCGTCGAATTCGCGCGTACGTTGCGGTCGGCCGGTGTCGACGCGTCGCCGCAACGGGTGTCGTCGATGCTGACCGCGGTCGACGCCCTGGACGTCACCGACGTACGGGACACGTATTGGGCCGGCCGGATGACGCTCTGCGCCAGTCCAGATGACATCGCGCTCTACGATCTCGGCTTCGCCTCGTATTTCGGCGGCCATGCGCCGATCCGTGGTCTGCCGTTCCCGATGGCGAACGTCCTGCCGCGCCCCGCACTGCCGTTCGGCACGGCAGGAACGCCGTCGGAGGGCGAGACGGCCGAGGCCATCGACATCGCCGTGTCCGCCGCCGACACCGAGGTGCTGCGCTCCCGCGATATCGCGACGCTATCCGCCGTCGAGCGCGCCGACGTCCGCAAAATGATCTCCATGCTCGCGGTCGGTACAGCACCGCGCGCCAGCCGCCGCCGGATCGGCGCGATCCGTGGGGACATCGACCCCGGCCGTACGGTGCGTGCGATGCTCCGCCGCGGCGGCGAGCCGACGAGACTCGAGCGCCGGCGCCGGCGGACCGTGCCGCGGCGCCTCGTGCTGCTCGTGGACGTGTCCGGCTCGATGTCGCCCTACGCTGATGCGTTGCTGTGCCTGGGTTTCGCGGCGGTCCACCGCGCGCCGAGCCGGACCGAGGTCTTCACGATCGGCACGCGCTTGACCCGCGTCACCCGCGCGTTGCGGCATCGAGACCCGGACGCGGCTCTCCGCGCGGCCGGCAGCGCGATCCCGGACTGGCACGGCGGCACCCGTCTCGCCGAGTCGCTCAAGGCGTTTCTCGACCGGTGGGGCCAGCGCGGCGTGGCCCGCGGCGCGGTCGTCGTGTTGTGCAGCGACGGCTGGGAGCGCGGCGACGCCGAACCGCTCGGCGAGCAGGTTGCCCGCCTGTCCCGGCTGGCCTATCGGTTGGTTTGGGTCAACCCGCACCGCGGCAAACCAGGATTCGAGCCACTCGCCGCGGGAATGAATGCGTGCCTTCCGCATCTTGATGCGTTCGTATCAGGGCACTCGCTCGATGCTCTCGAAGAGTTGGTTGAGGTGATCGCCCATGCGTGACGTCCTTGACGACCTGGACCGCTGGTACGGCCAGGGAGAACCAGTCGCGATGGCCACCGTCGTCGCGACATGGCGGTCCGCGCCACGGCCGGCCGGCGCCACGATGCTCGTCGGCGCGGATGGCACCGCGGTCGGAAGTGTCTCCGGCGGTTGCGTGGAGGGCGCGGTTTACGAACTCGCGCAGCAGGTCGTCGCGTCGGGCGAGCCGGTGCTGCAGCGCTACGGCGTCAGCGACGACGACGCGTTCGCGGTCGGCCTGACCTGCGGCGGCATCCTCGACATCTACGTCGAGCGGATCGACAACGACCTGTTCCCGCAATTCAAGGACGTGGTGTCCGCCATCCGCACTGGCTCGCCGGTCGCCGTGGTGACCATCGTGCAGAGCAGCGGCGACGATCCCGAGCACCGGGTCGGGCATCGGCTCATCGTCTATCCGGACCGGGTCGAGGGCACCCTCGGCACCCAGCGGATCGATGACGCGGTCACCGACGACGTACGGGGGATGTTGGCCGCCGGCCGTACGGGTGTGCTCCGGTACGGCTACGACGGTGAGCGCCGGGGCGACGAGTTAACCCTGTTCGTGGCGAGCTACCAGGCGCCGCCGCGCATGATCGTGTTCGGCGCGATCGACTTCGCCGCGGCGGTGGCGCGCATCGGCGTCTTCCTCGGCTACAAGGTGACCGTGTGCGACGCCCGGCCGGTGTTCGCGACCAAGCGACGCTTCCCGGACGCCCATGAGGTCGTCGTCGCGTGGCCGCACCGATATCTACAGGCCGAGGCCGACGCGAGCCGCATCGACGAACGCACGGTCGTGTGCGTGCTGACGCACGATCCGAAGTTCGACGCACCGGTGCTGGAAGTCGCGTTGCGGCTCCCGCTGGCGTACGTCGGCGCGATGGGCTCCCGTCGTACGCACGACGATCGGCTGGCTCGGCTGCGCGAGGCGGGCATGTCGGAGGACGAACTCGCTCGCCTCGCGTCACCGGTCGGGCTGGATCTCGGCGCGCGTACGCCCGAGGAGACCGCGGTCAGTGTCGCCGCCGAAATCATCGCCGCACAGTGGGGCGGCTCGGGCGAACGGCTGACCGAACTCGCCGGACGGATCCATCACGAGCCGTAAGGTCGGGTCGGTAGAGGTGCGACGGCCCGGCCGGAGTTACCCGTCGGTCGGAAATTCTTTCGAGCGAGGGTATCAACGGACGAAATGCATATGCAGCCGTCTGGCCACTCGTGTACACGTGGATGCGGTCCGAAGTCGGCTCTCTTCCTCGCAAATGCGGCTGCTCGCCCGTCGTCCACCCGCGTTCCGTCGGCTTGGTTTCGGCTGTGTAAGGATCAACAACGCTTGCGCAGCGCCCGTTCACGCGATTGTCTTTTACTCAAGCGCGCACGTGACCATCGGAGTTCGCGTCCTGACCACGCGACGGGCGCAATGCCTTTTGTGGCAATGCCCTCATACCCCGATGAGTTTGTTGTGTTTGACCGGGTTGGGCTTGTTCGGCGTTCCGCTGGCCAACGCGCACGCGACGTGACATTTCCGCGCGTTCGCGCGCCGGATCGGTCGTGAGCCGGGAGGCCTGATGGCGTCGGTCAGTATCACTGTCGACGGAGTCCGCTATGACGACACCGTCGAACCACGCACTTTGCTCGTCCAGTATCTGCGCGACAACCTTGGCAAGGTCGGCACCGTCGTTGGCTGCGACACCAGCAACTGCGGCGCCTGCACGGTTCTGTTGAACGGTCGAAGCGTCAAGAGTTGCAGCGTCCTCGCCGTGCAAGCCGACGGGCAGGACGTGACGACGATCGAAGGGCTCGCGGCCAGCGGAGAGTTGCATCCGGTCCAGCAGGCCTTCCATGATCGCCACGCGCTGCAGTGCGGCTTCTGTACGCCGGGAATGATCATGGCGGCCGTGTCGCTGCTCACCGACGAGCCCAATCCGAGCGGTGAGCAGATCCGCGAGGGCATCGAGGGAAATCTGTGCCGGTGCACGGGCTACCAGAACATCGTCCGAGCGATCGGTGACGCCGCGGCCGCCATGCGCACTCCAGGTGCCGATCGCACCATCGGTGCCTCAGCCGACGAGGGGGTGTCGGCATGACCGTCACCGACGACCGCATGGCCGAGGTAGGTGCACCGCGTCGCCGCAAGGAGGACGCCCGACTCATTACCGGTCGAACGAACTGGACGGACAACATCGTCCTGCCCGGGATGCTGCACATGGCAATCCTGCGCAGCCCGATGGCGCGCGCACGCATCACCCAGATCGACGCGTCGGCCGCCCGATCGCAGCCGGGCGTCGTCGACGTCTTCACCGGTCGGGACATCGCGGACATCCAGGGCTCGCTGCCCTGCGCGTGGCCGGTCACCGAGGACATCATCATGCCTAACCGGCCGCCGCTCGCCGTCGACCAGGTCAACCACACCGGCGAACCGGTGGCGGTCGTGGTCGCGCGCAGCAAGGCCGCCGCCGTCGACGCGATCGCCGCGATCGACGTCGACTATGAGCCACTTCCGGTCGTGCTCGACATGGAAGCAGCGATCGCCGACGGTGCCGAGCTCGTCCACCCGGACAAGGGCACGAACAAGAGCTACACGTGGATCTTCGACTCGGGCGCGGCCGGCACCGGCGGCTCCACCGACGAGGCCTTCGCGAACGCCGAGGTGGTCATCAAGCGGCGCTACCGGCAGCAGCGCCTGCTGCCGTCGTTCATGGAACCGCGCAGCGTCGTGGTCGAACCGGCCGGTCGTGGCGGCGGATTCACCATCTGGTCGGCCACCCAGATCCCGCACATCCTGCGCTTCCTGATGGCACTGCTGACCGGTACGCCGGAGCAGAAGATCCGAGTCGTCGCGCCGGACGTCGGCGGTGGGTTCGGCGGCAAGCTGCAGCTGATCAACGAGGAGATGCTGGCGTACTTCGCCGCCCAACGGGTCGGTAAGCCGGTCAAGTACACCGAGACCCGCTCCGACAGCTTGCTCGTGGCACACCACGGTCGCGACCAGATCCAGGACATCGAGGTCGCTGCGAACCGCGACGGCACCGTGCTTGGGTTGCGCGTGAACCTGCTCGCGAACATGGGCGCCTACCTCGGTCTGGTCGGACCGGGCGTGCCATTGCTCGGCGCGTTCATGTACAACGCGATCTACAAGTTCCCGGCCATGCGCTTCGAGTGCACCGGCGTGTTCACCAACACGACGATCACCGATGCGTATCGGGGCGCCGGTCGGCCCGAGGCGACGTACGCCATCGAACGCATCATGGATGAACTCGCCGTCGAGATCGGCGTCGACCCGATGGAGATCCGGCGACGCAACTGGATCAAGCATGAGGAGTTCCCGTTCACGACGGTGGCCGGTCTGACGTACGACTCGGGCAACTACGAGGCGGCGACGGCGAAGGCAATGGATCTGTTCGGCTACGACGAGTTGCGGGCCGAGCAGGCCAGCCGGCGCGCCGCCAACGATCCGGTCCAGCTCGGCATCGGCATCTCCACGTACACGGAGATGTGTGGCCTGGCGCCGTCGCGGGTGCTCGGGGCACTGCGCTACGGCGCGGGCGGCTGGGAGCACGCCGGCGTGCGCATGCTGCCGACCGGCAAGGTCGAGGTCGTCACGGGCTCGTCCGCGCACGGGCAGGGCCACGAGACGGCGTGGAGCCAGATCGTCGCCGACCAGCTCGGCGTCGCATTCGATGACGTCGAGGTGCTGCACGGCGACACCCGGCAAGCGGTGAAGGGCTTGGACACGTACGGGTCCCGCTCGCTCGCCGTCGGTGGCATCGCGCTGTACCAGGCCTGCCAGAAGGTGATCCAGAACGCGAAGCCGATCGCCGCGCACATGCTCGAGTGCGACGTCAACGACCTCGAGTTCACCGATGGTGCGTTCAAGGTGCGCGGCACGCCCGGCGCGGGCAAGACGATCGCGGACTGTGCGCTCGCGGTGTTCGCCGCGCATGACCTGCCCGACGGCGTGGAGGCGAACCTCGACGCCGAGGCGGTCTACGACCCGACGAACTTCTCCTACCCGCACGGAACGCACCTGTGTGCCGTAGAGGTCGACACCGAGACCGGCGCGACGAAGATCCGCAAGTACGTCGCCGTCGACGACGTCGGTCGCGTCATCAACCCGTTGATCGTGGAGGGTCAGGTGCACGGCGGCGTCGCCCAGGGCATCGCGCAGGCGCTCTTCGAGGAGGCCGTCTACGACGCCGAGGGCAACATGCTGACCGGCACGTTCGTCGACTACACGCCGCCGTCCGCGGCCGACCTGCCCGACTTCGTGACCGACCGGACGGAGACGCCGGCGCCGGACCATCCACTGGGGACGAAGGGGGTCGGCGAGGCGGGCACGATCGCGTCGACGCCGGCCGTGGTCAATGCGGTGGTCGACGCGCTGCGGCCCAGAGGCATCAATGACATCGAGATGCCGTGTACGCCCGAGCGAGTGTGGCGGGCAGTCAACCAGGGTTCCTCGGCAGCGCTTGGGGTGGGTCAGTGATTCCGTCGAAGTTTGACTATGCGAAGGCATCTGGTGTCGACGAGGCCGTACGGCTGCTCGCCGAGGGCGGCGAGGACGCCAAGGTCCTTGCGGGCGGCCAGAGTCTCATCCCGTTGTTGCGGCTGCGGTTGGCCGCGCCGACTCTCGTCGTTGACGTCGGTGGTGTCGACGAGATGCGCGGCGTACGCGACGACGGCGATGCGATCGTGATCGGCGCCGCGACCACGCACGCCGAGGTGCTGGCGAACCCGCTGGTCAATGAGTTCGCGTCGCTCGTGGCCAAGGCGACGGGCACGGTCGCCGATCGCCAGGTGCGTCACCTGGGTACGTTCGGCGGCGGGCTGGCGCACGCGGATCCCGCCGGTGACCTCCCGGCTGTCGCCATCGCGTCCGATGCCGTCTTCGAGATTGCCGGTTCCGGTGGGCGGCGACAGGTCGCGGCGGCGGACTTCTTCGTCGACTACCTCACCACCGCACTCGGGCCGGACGATGTGCTGGTCTCCGTACGGCTGCCGAAGCGGCCGGGCTGGGGCACGCACTACGAGAAGTTCAATCGCATGGCACAGACATGGGCAATGGTCGGCGTCGCCGTAGCCGTACGCCGGGAGAACGGCTCGATCGCCCAGGCGGGGATCGGGTTGACGAACATGGCCTCGGTGCCGGTTCGGGCGGTCGGCGTCGAAGCGGCGTTGGTCGGTGCGAGTGCGACCGAATCCGCGATCGCCGCGGCGGCGGCGCACGCGGCCGAGGGTACGAGCCCGACGACCGATGTGTCGGCCTCGGCCGACTACCGGACGCACGTGGTATCCGTGCTGACCCGGCGGGCCGTGGTCGCGGCGGCCGGCCTGGGCTAACGGTCGGACGGCGGCCCGCCGGGGTGGGGAATTCTCACGCCGGCGGGCCGCCCCGGCCACGCCGCAGGGGCAGTCGGACACGGTGTTCGCCGATGTCGGACTGGCCGGTGCCTGGCCCGCGGTGCCTACCCGCGTGCTGTCCGGCCGGGATGACCGGTTCTTCCCGGCCGACTTCCAGCGACGGGTGGCCGAACAGCGGCTGGGCATCACGCCGGACGTCATGCCGGGCGGACACCTGGTAGCGCGGGCCCAACCGGCCGAACTCGCAGCGCGGTTGGCCGCCTATGTAGCCGCCTACGCAAACGAAGCGACGTGATCGGCCCGCCGATAGCATCGAGTCATGACGACGCAGATCACCGCGGAGGCCGCGGGCACGGTCCGGCTCGGCGACCTCGAAGTTCCACGGCTCGGCTTCGGCGCGATGCGCCTGCCCGGTCCCGGCGTGTGGGGACCGCCGACCGACCGCGACGAGGCGATCCGCACCGTACGGCGGGCGGTCGAACTCGGCGTACGGGTGATCGACAGTGCGTGGTACTACGGCCTGGACGTCGCGAATGAGGTGATCGCGGCGGCGATCCGGCCGTACCCGGACGACCTCATCCTCGTCACGAAACTCGGCGGTGCGCGGGCCGACGACGGCACCTGGTTCTCCGGCCTGACGGCGGAAGCGATGCGGGCCGGGTGCGAGCGCGACCTCCGGGTGCTCGGCATCGACGCCGTGCCGGTCGTACACCTGCGGTGGGCGGACAGCTCTGCCCCGATCAGTCTTGACGAGGCGCTGGACGTGATGCTCGACCTACAAGTGCAGGGCAAGATCCAGCGCATCGGCCTATCGAACGTCACCGCTGAACAGGTGTCGGCGGCGCTCGCCCGGACCGCGATCGTGAGCGTGTCCAACCACTTCGGTCCGGCCGAGCAGTCGGACGCCGCGACGCTCGACCTGTGCGCCGCGAACGGTATGGCGTACCTTCCCTTCTTTCCGCTGGGAGCGGGCCGTGCGGTGACCGCGACCGGCAATGCGCTCGGCGCGGTCGCGGCCAAGCACGACGCGACGCCCGCGCAGGTTGCGATCGCGTGGCTGCTCGCGCGTTCGCCGGCGATGCTGCCGATCCCGGGTACGAGCAAGGTCGCGCACCTGGAGGACAACGTGGCCGCGGCCGCGCTGCGACTCGACCCCGACGATCTCGCGATGTTAGCGGCGTCATGACCGGCTACGCGGTGGAGATGGCCCGCGAGTATCCGGTCAGCCCGGACGATCTGTTCGCGGCGATTGGCGCGGGGTCACTCTTCATCGCGCGCGGGGCAATGCCATCGTCCGTCGTGGCCGAGTTTCATGAGGGTGGCCCGTTCACCTTCGAACACTCCGACGGTGGCCGGGTGTCCGGTGTGTTCACGCAGGTGGTGCCGGGCGAGCTCATCGAAATCCGCTGGGCCGGCATGACCGCGTCGATACGTTTCGAGCCCACCACCGGCGGCGCGCGACTGGTCGTGCGCCACGTCGACATCCCGACACCGGAGCTGCGGGATGCGTACGAGGAGGGCTGGCGCCACGGGCTGCGCTACCTGGTGCTTCCACCGTTATTCCCGGAGGAGCGGTCCGCGACCGGGACCGAGCGGCAGGTGTTGACGGCATTCCTGGCGTACCAGCGAACTGTCCTGGCCGGCAAGCTGAACGGACTGTCCGAAGCGGACGCGCGGCGGCGCATCGTCCCGTCCGAGACCACGCCGATCGCGCTCGTGCGCCATGTCAGCTTCGTCGAGCGCGAGTGGTTCGCCGGATATCTCGACGGTCAGCCCGCCGTGGTGACGCCCCAGGATCGTGATGGCTGGTGGGTGCCGCCCGATGCGACCGTGGTGTCGGTCATCGCCGACTACGCGATGGCATGTGCCGAATCCGACCGGATCGCCGCACGGCTCCCGCTCGATCATCACGTGGCCCACCCGCGCCTCGGACGCGTGTCGCTGCGCTGGATCTATACCCATCTGATCGAGGAGACCGCACGGCACGCCGGCCACCTCGACATCCTCCGCGAGTTGATCGATGGGGTGACCGGCGTCGACGTGTGACCGGTCGCGGACGGGCCTCGGCGATCGCGGCTAGATCAAGCTCGCGCGCTTCCAGAGGGCCACCGCCGGACCGGCGATCAGGCCCTGCTCGCCCAGGAACGTGGCAACGCGCGAACCGGCCCACCGCATGGTGTCGCGGAAGTGCGGGTTCGCGCGAGCGGCCGCCCGGCCCGCGGCCGGATCAATGCCGACGGCCGCGTACATCGCCGGATGAGTGAAGCGGTTCGACACCACGAGCGCCGAACGCCCGACGATGATTCGTGCGTGGGCCAGCGCGAGCGGACTCGACGCGGCGACCTGACGCACGAGTTCGTCGCGAGCGAATCGAACATGCCTGGCCTCCTCGACGACGTGGATCCGGGACACCATGCGGATCAACGGTTGCAGCGTCTCGTCGACCATGATCTCGCGCTGCAGTGCGTCGAGAATCTCTTCGGCGATCAGGATCGAGGCGTACATGTGCGCGCCACGGGCCGTGGCGACGAGGAACTTCGCGAGCGCCGCCTCCCGGCGCGACGGTGAATAGACCGGTGTCCCCATGGACTCGACGAGCCGACCGAACATGATCGAGTGCCGGCATTCGTCGGCGATCTCGGTTAAGGCGTACTGCGCGTGCTTTGACCGCGGATCCCACGACGCGTATTCGCGGACCAGCATCCGCATGAGCATCGTCTCGAACCAAATGCCCGAGCATGCCGCGTTGGCCACCTCGTGCTTGGTGAGTTCGACTTGCTGTGCCGGCGAAAGGCCATCCCACAAAGCCGTACCGAAAAGGCTGCTCCGCTCCGGCCGGATCCAGAAGGCGCCGGGGACGTGCGGCGCGGCCCAGTCAACCTCGATGGCCGGGTCATAGGAGTGCCGCACCGACGCGATCAGAAGGCGTTCGGCGCCGGATTCACGATCGGTGCCTGCTTTGAGATCGGTGCCGACTTCGTGATCGGTGCCAGCTTCGTGATCGGTGCCGGCCTCGCGGTCGGCTGGCTCGGTTCGGGCGTGCGGAGCGTCGGCGGCGAGCGTCATCGTCACACCTCGGGCATGGTGGGCAGACGGGTTGAGGTGGCGCCAAGTAGCTGTTGATGTATCGGCAAGTAACTGTTACGAATAGTATCGTGCAACAGCGTGGCGACGGCGTCAATCACTCCGCCGGCGATGAACATTCGCCGGGCGACGGGCGGCGAGCGCGCTGGACCAAGCATCGCGAAGAGCGCCGGATCGAGCTGATCGCGGCGGCCATCGAGGCCATCACCCGGCACGGGTCCGATGTGGACATGGAGCAGGTCGCTGCTATCGCCGGCGTCAGCAAACCCGTGCTCTACCGGTACTTCGCAGACAAAGCCGAGCTATGGACGGCCGTCGGCGACCACGTGGCGCACCTTCTCGTCGACGCGGTCTCGCCGGCCATTGCCCGCGTCCGCGAGGAGCGTGAACTGGTCGCGGCCGCGATCGACGCCTACCTGTCGGCGATCGAGGCACAGCCCGAGCTGTATCGATTCGTCGTCGGGCAGTCCGATCTGCCCGCGGTCCACCAGTTGCTGGCCCGATCGTCGCGCACCGTCGCCACCGAACTCGCTCGCGTGATCGGCGATCGGCTCCGCGCGGTCGGTCTCGATTCCGGCCCGGCCGAACCGTGGGCGTACGGGATGGTCGGCATGGTCCAAGCGGTCGGGGACTGGTGGATGACACATGGCCGGCCGATGCGACGGGCGGCGCTCACCGACTACCTGACAACCCTGTTGTGGCAGGGAATCCTCGGCGTACGAGCCGCGGCCGACCGCCCCGGTGGGCTCGCCGCCGACGCGGTGATGCCGGGCGATCGATGACCGTGGTCCGACGATGAGCGCTACTCGGGTCGGGCCATCGTGCAGATCGAGTCCGCACGATATTCGGCCACGGTCGTGCTGGGCGGCCATTTCGAACCGCTGGACGGCCGGTATCACTGGGGTGGTCGCATCCTCCCGCTGCGCGAGGTCGCCGAGGCCGTACGGCGCGGTGTACGGGCGGCGACGCTGCATGTCGGCGACCGTCCATTCGCGGTCCACCTGGCCGAGGTCGATCCTTGGTCCGGCGTACGGATCCGGGCGGTCGGCCCGCTGCCCTGGGCCGCGGTCACCTGACTGGCCGCGGCCGCCGAGGGCCGCGGTCACCTGACTGGCCGTGGCCACCGAGGGCCGCGCCCACCTGACGACGGGAGACACAGCCGATGACGTCCACACTGGCCGGCAAGACGGTCTTTATCACGGGCGCCGCGCGCGGCATCGGCGAGCACGTCGCGCGCCGCGTCGTCGCCCGGGGCGGCCGGCCATTCCTGGCCGGACTGGAGTCGGAGCGCTTGAGTGCGTTGGCGGCCGAACTCGACGTGCCGTGGTTCGAGTGCGACGTGACCGATCAAGCCGGCCTCGACGCCGCCGCCGCGCACGCGGTCGAGCAGACCGGCGGCATCGACGTCGTGGTGGCCAACGCCGGGATCGCGAACATGGGTACGGTCGCGATCAGTCCCGCCGACGCGCTCGTACGCACGGTCGACGTGAACCTCAACGGCGTGATCCGTACGGTCTGCGCGACGCTTCCGCACATCGTGGCGCGCCAGGGGTATGTGCTGCTGATGTCGTCGACGGCGGCGTTTACCGCGATGCCCGGCATGGCGGCCTACTGCGCGTCGAAGGCCGGCGTCGAGCAGTTCGGCAACGTGCTCCGGCTGGAAACAGACCACTTCGGCCTACGTGTCGGCACGGCCCACCCGATCTGGGTCGACACCGACATGGTCCGCGATGCCCGGGCGGATCTCGCGACGTTCCGTGGCTCGCTGCGCAAGCTGCCGTGGCCGCTGAACAAGACCGTTCCCGTCACCGAGTGCGCGGAGTCCATCGTCCGAGGGATCGAAGGACGTAAACGCCGTGTGTACGTGCCGAAAGCCATCGGCGGTGTGCAGGCGATGCGGACGCTCGTCCTCGGACCGATCGGTGACCTGGCCGTACGCCGTCAGGGACGGAGTCAGGTGCCGCAGATGGAGGCGGAGGTCCGCGCGCTCGGCCGTTCGTTCGGCGAGCACAGTGTCGGAAATTGGCACGGTTAGTTACGCAGAGGGGTTGTGTCGCCACCGCAGACAATCAAGGATGTGAATACTTCGACGTATGACGCCATCGACGTCATATTCGGGGTTTCCTGTCACGATTGCTCCCACGAGGAGGAGACATGCGGGCACGCCCCCAGGTGCTCACGCTGCTCACCGCCGCCGCGACGTTTGTCGCTGTGGCCCTATCAATGTCGTTGCCTGCGCAGGCCACGACCGCCCCGGTTGCGGCGACAACCTCGGCGAACTCGGTCGCATCCGGCGCACTCGCGTCCGGAGGCAGCACAAACGGCGCGACGGTCAACCTTCCGTCCGCGGCTCACATGACCACGCGCCAGTCATGCGCCACTCCGACCGCCCGGCACACTATGCAGTGCTTCGCACTCCTACGCACCGACCTCAAAGCGGTCAGTGCCAACGCGATCGCACCCAACGCGACGCCGTCCGGCTACGGCCCGGCCAACCTAGCCAGCGCGTACAAGCTGTCGACGGCGGGTGGCTCCGGCGAGACGGTCGCGATCGTCGACGCCAACAACGACCCGACGGCGGCGGCCGACCTCGCTACGTATCGCAGCCAGTTCGGCCTGCCGGCTTGTACGGTAGCCAGCGGCTGCCTGCGGATCGTGAACCAGAACGGTGCTACTAGCCCGTTGCCGGCCAACGACGCCGGGTGGGCCGGCGAAGAATCGCTCGACCTCGACATGGTGTCGGCGATCTGCCCGAACTGCAACATCATCCTGGTCGAGGCGAACTCGGCCAGCGATGCGGACCTGTACGCGGCCGAGGACCGCGCCATGACGATGGGCGCGAAGTTCGTCTCGAACAGCTGGGGTGGCGGCGAATACTCCGGCCAGACGACCGATGACTCGCACTTCAACCACACGGGCGTTGCCATCACCGTCAGTTCCGGCGACAACGGGAACGGTGCCGAGTACCCGGCGACGTCGCGCTACGTGACCGCGGTCGGCGGCACGCACCTGACCACGTCGACCAACTCTCGCGGCTGGACCGAGACCGCGTGGTCGGGCGCCGGCTCCGGCTGCTCGGCCTTCGACGTGAAGCCGACGTGGCAGACGGTGACAACGAACTGCAGCCGACGCGCCGAGGCGGACGTCTCCGCGGTCGCCGACCCGGCCACCGGTGTCGCGGTCTACCAGACGTTTGGCGCGTCCGGCTGGGTCGTGTACGGCGGCACGAGTGTTGCCGCACCAGTGATCGCCGGTGTGTACGCGCTCGCCGGCAACCCGGCCGCGGGCACGTACGCGGCGTCCTACCCGTACGCCCACCCGGGCAACCTGTTCGACGTGACCAGCGGCTCCAACGGCACGTGCGGCGCACCTATCTGCACGGCCGGCACCGGCTGGGACGGCCCGACCGGACTCGGCACGCCCAACGGCACCGCCGCGTTCACAAACGGCACCGGCGGCACCACGCTCAGCTCGCGAACCCGGGCAACCGCACCGGCACGGTCGGTACGGCGACGAGCCTGACGCTGTCGGCCAGTGGCGGCACACCGCCGTACACGTTCTCGGCGACCGGGCTGCCCCCCGGGCTGTCGATCAGTTCGTCCGGCGTCATCAGCGGCACGCCGACGACGGCCGGCACGTTCACGGTGACGGCGACCGTTCACGACGCGGCCTCCGGCACGGCGAGCACGTCGTTCACGTGGACGATCAACCCGACCGGCAGCGGCTGCACGCCTGGTCAGCTGTTCGGCAACCCCGGCTTCGAAACCGGGTCGGCGGCGCCGTGGACGTCCACGGCCGGCGTCGTGAACCCGAATGGCGCCGGTGAGACGTCGCACAGCGGGACGTACTACGCCTGGCTCGACGGTTACGGCACCACGCACACCGACACGCTCGCGCAGACGGTCTCGGTACCGACCGGATGTACGGCATCGGTGAGTTTCTTCATCCACATCGACACCTCGGAAACGACCACTACCACGCAGTTCGACAAGTTGACCGTGGCGCTCATCAACGGCACCACGACGACGACGCTGCGGACGTTCTCCAACCTGAACCACGCGACCGGCTACACCAGGTCACGTTGCCGCTGTCCGGCGTGGCCGGCCACTCGGTGACGATCAAGTTCACGGGCACCGAGGACGTCTCGCTGCAGACGTCGTTCGTCATCGACGACACGGCGTTCAGCGTGAGCTGACCGCTCGACACCGCACCACGGGGCGGCCCGCACCGACAACGAGTCGGTGCGGGCCGTCTTGCTGTCCGCTGTGCGCACGCCCAGACCGCGAACCCAACGGTACGGCGACGATGCGCGGCCGCGAGCAGGGCAAATCGGCCGTTTCGCGACGGCGCCGTCGAGGCACCTTCAGGATGATTGTTGCAGGGTGCCTGGCTGCATGCGGTGCACGCGGATGTCGGCCGCACGGCGAAGGGATCGCAGATGAAGGCGGAGAAGATCTTGTACAAGCCGGTCGGCATCGTCGGTGGGATCCTTGCCGGTGCCGTAGCCGGCGCGATCTTCAAGCGGACCTGGAAGCTGATCGAGCATGACGACACGCCGCCCCACCCGCGGGACGAAGATCGGCGCTGGGCGGAGATCCTGCTGGCCGCCACGATCCAGGGTGCGATCTTTGCGGCGATCAAGGCGGCCGTCGACCGCGGCGGAGCAACCGCGATGCGGCGGGCCACCGGAGCGTGGCCGGCCTGAACCCACCTGTCGCGGTGTCACCGCCCGGAATCCAGATCTAGGAACGGCAACCCGCCATGGCTCGGTCGTCGTTCCTAGATCGCGGAGGCCAGCGGGCCGCCTATCGGAGCGTCGCGAAGAATGTCCCGTACGTCCTCGACGAACAGATCCGGCGCCTCGAGCGCGGCGAAGTGGCCGCCCCGCTCGAAGTCCGTCCACCGTGTGATCGTGTTGAGTTGTTCGGAATACCGGCGAATCGAGATGTCTTCGGCGAAGACAGCCACGCCGGTCGGCGTGGTGGACGGTGTCGGCCAAATCCCGGTGTGCATGTTCTCGTAGTACATGTTGGCCGCCGTACCGGCCGTGCCGGTGAGCCAGTAGATCATCACGTTGGTGAGCAACCGATCCCGATCGATCACATCCTCCGGCACTCCGTCGCCGTGCGACCACTCGGCGAACTTCTCCATGATCCAGGCCAGTTGCCCGACGGCGAGTCGGTGAGCGCGTACGCCAACGTCTGCGGCCGCGTCGCCTGCATCTGGAAGTACGCATTCCCGTCGGACAGAAAGCGCCGCATCCGTTCGTACCGTTGACGTTCGGCGTCGGTGAACGTCTTGAGATCGTCGTCCGGCACCTCCCCGAACGGGATGAAGCCGACGGTCGCGGCATTCACGTGTACGCCGACGACGTGGTCCGGGTCTACCCGGCCGAGGTCGGGTGAGACAAGGGCGCCGAGATCGCCACCCTGGGCACCGTATCGTCGATACCCCAGTCGGGCCATCAGTTCCGCGAACGCGAGCGCGACCCGGCGGGTGTTCCAGCCGGACTCGGTCGGCGCGGGCGAGAATCCGAAGCCGGGCAGCGACGGGATCACCAGATCGAATGCGGCCGCGGGATCGGCGCCGTGCGAGCGGGGATCGCTCAGCGGCCCGATCACGTCAAGGAACTCGACGATCGACCCGGGCCAGCCGTGGGTCAGGATGAGCGGCAACGCGTCCGGCTCCGGCGACCGCACGTGCAGGAAATGCACCGTCTGACCGTCGATCATCGGTGGTGAACTGCGGGTGGCTGTTCAGCTCGGCCTCGTGTTTGCGCCAGTCGTAGCCCCTGCGCCAGTGGTCGGCGAGGTCGCGCAGGTAGTCGACCGGCACGCCGCGCGTCCAGCGGTCGCCGGGAAGCTGCGGCGCCCAACGCGTCGCGCCAGACGGTCGGCCAGGTCGTCGAGCTTGGCGCGCGGGATGTCGATGCGGAACGGTCGGATCTCGGTATCAGCTGTCATGATTTCACGGTAGGAGCCATTGCGGACAGCTTCCGTCCGCGATATCTGGAAATCTGGCTCCATGCAGGAAACCTCGGCCCGGCTGCTGCGCGTGCTCTCCCTTCTACAGACGCGACGCGAATGGACCGGCGCGGAGCTGGCCGATCGCCTCGGTGTGACGACGCGCACCGTCCGGCGCGACGTCGACAAGCTGCGGTCGCTCGGCTACCCGATCAATGCCGCGCCCGGTGTGGCGGGCGGATACCAGCTCGGCGCGGGCGCGGCTCTGCCACCCCTGCTGCTCGACGACGAGGAGGCGGTCGCCATCGCGGTCGGGCTGCGATCGGCCGCCGGCGGCTCGATCGCCGGGATTGCCGAGACGTCGGTACGGGCGTTGGCCAAGCTCGAGCAGGTGCTGCCGTCGCGGCTCCGCCACCGGATCGCGATGCTCGCGGACGTGACCGTGCCGCTCGTACCGGGCGGGACGGCGGTAGACCCGGCGCGGCTGCTGGCGGTCGCGGCCGCCTGCCGAGACCACCACCGGCTGCGCTTCGACTATCGGTCACACGACGGCACCGAGTCGCTGCGGGCCACCGAGCCGTACAAGCTCGTACACACCGGTCGGTGGTGGTATCTGGTGGCGTACGACCTCGACCGCGCGGACTGGCGTACGTTCCGGCTCGACCGCCTGGTGCCCCGCACGCCAACCGGGCCGCGTTTCGTACCGCGCGAACCGCCCGAGGACGCCGCCACGTACGTGTCCCGGTCGGTCTCGTCCGCGCCGTACCGGTATCGGGCCCGGGTCCTGATGCACGCACCCGCGAGCGTCGTGGCCGACGTCGCTTCGCCCACCGCGAGTCGGGTTGAGCCTGTCGACGACGGACCTGCGTGTTGACCGCGGGCTCGAATTCACTCGACGAGCTGGCGATCTACATCGCGCTCAAGGGCGTCGACTTCGAGGTGCTGGAGCCGCCGGAGCTCGCGGCCCATATCGCCACGCTCGCTGCGCGGCTGTGGCGGTCCGCCCCACGTTAGGCTGCTCGACTCGGCCGGACGCACGATTGGGAATAGCAACGTCTCGCGGATTGTGTGCCCGTCAGCGGCATGACGAGTCGGTCCACGCCCAGACCGAGACCGCCGGTCGGCGGCATTTGCCCGTCAATTGAGGGGCTTAGGCGGTCACCCCCGATCTGCCGTGATCGCGGTTTTCCGACCGCATGGCCGGCCAGGTTCATCCTCAAATTGGGCCCGGGCACGCCGGCCGGGTGATATGTCCGGGCAAGTGAGAGTCGGGGGTCGCGCGTGGGGGACTGGTTTCACCGCACGATCGTCGAGTCGGGTCGGCTGCCGCTCTTCTGCGCGTTCGCGGCGATGCTGGTCGCGTTCCTGTTCATCCGGTTGTCGGTACGGATGATCCGCGCCCAGGTGAAGTGGTGGCCGGGCAACGTGGCGTCCGGTGGTATGCACATCCATCACGTGGTGTTCGGCGTAATTTTCATGATCATCGGTGGTGTCGGCGGCATCGCCCTCCCGGACCGGGCGTTGTGGGCCCTGTGTGTCCTGTCGGCCATCTTCGGCGTCGGCGTCGCCCTCGTCCTTGACGAGTTTGCGCTGATCTTGCACCTTGAGGACGTGTACTGGTCGACCGAAGGCCGTACGTCTGTCGACGCGATCTTCGTGGCCTTCGCCATGGTTGGGCTGCTCCTCGTCGGCGCCCGGCCCCTTGAGATCGGTTCGAGCTCCGAGTCGGGGGCAAGCGGCGTGCTCAGTAGCGTGATCGTGGGCACGTTTTACGTCGGGTTGACCGTCATCACGCTGCTCAAAGGAAAGATCTGGCCTGGGCTGATCGGGGTCTTCATCCCGATCTTGCTGATCGTTGGCGCAATCCGGGTCGCGCGGCCGCTCTCGCCGTGGGCGCGGCGGCGATATCACCCTCATCGCCGGAGCGGAAAGGCGCGCCTGGCGCGGGCACAGCGACGCGAGCGGCGTTACCGCGAACCACTGATCCGCGCGAAGATCCGGTTGCAGGAGGTGGTCGCTGGCCGCCCGAGCACCGCCGTCGACGTGCCGGCCGATGGACACGCGGATGCGCCGCCGCCACCACCGCCTTCGAGCGAACCTCTAGTCACCGTGCCGGCCGGACCATCGGTGGAACTTCCGGCGAAACCATTGGTTGGCTGCGATGCACGGGTGCCGGCGGACGTGTCGGCGTCGTGGCCGGCCGATGTCGCGCGGCTGACGGAGGACTCGCTGCCGGTGCCCGATTCGCTGCCGGTGCCTGATTCGCAGCCTGTACCGGGTGGGCACGCGGTTCTGTCGGCGACGTCAGGTGAGCGTGATCTGACCGCCGGTGACCGTGATCTGCTCGGCCGGTAGTGGTTGCTCGGCCGGGGGTCGGGTCACCGAACCGTCCGCGATCGAAAATTGGCTGCCGTGGCATGTGCAGTTGATGTTGCCGCCGGTCACGTTGTGCAGCAGGCAGCCGGCGTGCGTACAGGTGGCGGAGAAGCATTTGAACGTGCCGGCGGCCGGCTGGGTCACGACCACCATCTGCTGGGGATAGATCTTGCCGCCGCCGACCGGCACCTCCGACGTCGGCCCGAGCGTTACCGGCCCCGTTTGAGTCGGCGCGGCCGCGGGCTGGCTACCGACGGCGCCGCAGGCCGCTAACGCCGACGTCGCGGCAACGCCGGCCCCGACGGCACCGGCACCGCCAAGCACCATCCGTCGGCTGATGCGCCGTGTTGTCGGCACGCTCCGATCCGCGCTGCCGTGCTCCGCCTTCGACGCCGTCATCGGGCCGCTCCCGTCCATCGCTCCGAGCCGGCCCAGCGACCGGTCGCCGCGGCCATGCTGCCACGGCAGTCTGTGGTCTACCTGGGTAGTGGTGTGGATCACGCGATACAGCCGGTCCGGGGGCGTCGGTCGTCACATCCGGCAAGGGCGACCGGCGAGGGCGACCGGCGAGGGTCGCAGGCGATGGGCGGTCGACCGGGCGATCGGGATAGGCGGTCGTTTCAGTGCGCCGGCTCGGACAGATCCCAGAGCGTCTGGAGCGCGTCGCGGAGGCCGGCCATTCGCTCCGGGCCGATCGATGCCGCCCATTCCGCCTCGGCCTCGGCCACGACGGCCAGGGCGATCGAGATGGCGGCGGCGCCCTTCGGCGCGATCTTGACCAGTCGTGCTCGAGCGTCCGCCGGGTCTGGAACACGCGTCACGTAGCCGGCCCGCTCCAACTGATCGACCAGGAATCCCGCGGTCTGCTTGGTCACATGCGCCCCCTCGGCCAGCTCGGTCATCCGAGAGCCGCCGGGCCGGACACCGCGGAACAGGCGGCCCTGCGCAGGAGTGACGTCGTCGAAGCCGGCCCGGGTCAGCGCCCCGAAGACCCGAGATTCCATGCTGCGGTAGGCGGAGAAGAGCAGCAGCAGCATGCTCGGTGGCCGGTTAACGAGTGGTTCGGCGTCGGGCGATTCGACCTCGCCCATCAGCGCGACGGGCAGCGGCTGGGCGCGACTCGGGCGTCGCGTGGCCGCCTGGCCGCCGTGCGAGTCGTCGCCAGACCGATCATCGGCGGTAGGCTCGCCGGCCGATGGATCGTCGCGGACTACTCGTTCGACCGTCTCGTCCGGGAGAGTGCGCGAGTGGCTCATATGCATCCCTTCATATGCCACTACCAGGGCTAATGCAAGAACTCACACGACCAATCAGCAGGTTCGCCCGCTATATTAGTCAGCGTCTCGTACTAAATGTCGCCGTTGTTGCGACGTGAACGGCATGGCGTGAGGGGGTCGCGGAATGAGCACGGAGGAGGCGGTGGCTGGTCCAACGATGAGTCGGCTCGACGTACGGTTTGCCGTACATCGTGAACGACTTCGGCTCGCGCGGTGCTCGACGAACTGGCGCCCGCCGAGTGGGAGCACGCCAGCCTGTGCCCGGGCTGGCGCGTACGCGATGTGGTCGCACATCTGGTCCTCGGCCCGGAGAGCACGGTCGGTGGGATGGTCGTCGAATTTGCGCGAGCCCGCGGTGATGTCGACCGAGTGCTTCGCGAGGCCGCGCGTCGCAAGGGCGCCGAGCGGACGTCGACACTGGTCGGCGAGCTGCGATCGGCCGCGGACTCGGACCGTCGCCCGCCGTTCACGTCCCACCTCGAACCGCTGATCGATATCCTGGTCCACGGTCAGGACATCGTGATTCCGCTTCGCCGAGTGCTGGCCATGCCCGTCAACGACGCCGCTGTCGTCGCTTCGGGGGTATGGCAAACGCGCTTCTTCAGCGCGCGGAAACGTATGCGCGGCATCCGGCTTGTGGCCGACGACGTGGCGTGGTCGCGCGGCGACGGCGTACTGGTCGAGGGTCCGATCGAGCCGCTCGTGCTGGCGCTGACTGGCCGCGCCGCGCGACTGGATCGACTTAACGGTCCGGGCGTCGATCTGCTGGCGGAGCGTCTCGGCGCCCCGTGTACCTCTTGACCCGACGCTTGCTCGTGTCTCATGCTGCCCGCGGCCGTACCGGTCGGTAGGGTCGGCGGATCGTGCCGGTGGAATGACGGCGGGGCGGAGCGGGCGCATGGCGACAGACTCGACGACGACGGCCCCCACCGGCGGTCGGTCCAGGGGTGGATCGATCGGGCCGCGGAAGCTCTCGACGTCACGGGTGGTCTTCGTGATCATCGCGGCCGCGGCACCGATGGCGGCAATGGTCGGCAACACGCCGCTCGCCCTGCTCTACGGCAACGGTCCGGGCCTGCCGGCGGCGTACGTCATCGCGACCGCCGCCCTGCTCTGCTTCTGCGTCGGATATGCGGCGATGAGCCGGCGCGTGGTGAACACCGGCGCGTTCTACACGTACGTGGCGCGGGGGATCGGCAAACCGGCCGGCGTCGGGGCGGCCTACCTCGCGGTCCTGTCGTATACCGCGCTGACCGTCGGGCTCTGCGGCGCATTCGGTTATTTCGTGACGTCGTGCTCGGCGACGTCGGCGTCGACGTCGCGTGGGAGATCCCGTCCGCGATCGCGATCGTGTTCGTCGCGTTCATGGGCTACCGTTCGGCCGATCTTTCGGCCAGGGTGCTCGGCGTCCTCATGGTGCTCGAGTTCGCCATCCTGATCGTGTTTGACCTCGGCGTGCTCGGCCACAAGGGCGGCAACGCGCTGCCGGTCGAGGCACTGTCGCCGCACAACGTCTTCTCCGGCTCGATCGGCATCGCGCTATGTTCGCGTTCACGAGTTTCGTCGGATTCGAGTCCGCCGCGCTCTACGGCGAGGAGACGGCCAATCCGGTGCGCAGCATTCCGCGGGCGACGTACGTCGCGGTGATCAGCGTCAGCGTCTTCTACTTTCTCACCACTTGGTTCACCGTCGGAGCGATCGGCGTCGACCGGACGCACGCGGTCGCCGCTGGGCTCGGCGACGATCTCGGGAACCTGCTGTTCAACGAGGCGCAGACCTATGTCGGCACCACGGTCATGGACGTCATGGGTGTGCTGTTGTGCACCAGCGTCCTCGCCTCGATGCTCGCCGTACACAACGCGGCGAGCCGATACCTGTTCGCGCTCGGTCGGGAACGGGTGGTTCCCCGGGGACTCGGCGGATATCACGGCCGCTTCGTTTCGCCGTACGTCGGCAGCCTCACCGTCACCGGCGTCACGATCGTCGTGGTCGGCGCATTCGCGCTCAGCCGACTCGACCCGTACCAGACGCTCGCGACCAGCATGGTCGGTCTGTCAACGCTCGGCGTGGTGCTGCTGCAGGTGCTCGCGGCGATCTCGGTGGTCGCGTTTTTCCGCCGTCGCGGTGAACGTCAATGGTGGCGCACGCTCGTGTTTCCGGCGATCGGCGCGATCGGACTACTGACGGCGTTCGTGCTCGCGACCGCCTACTTCGCCACGCTGGTCGGCACCCGCAACCCGGTGATCGACAACCTGCCGTGGCTGCTCGGCGCGGTGCTGGTGGCGGGCGTACTCGCTGGCCTGTGGATCCGGGCTAAGCGGCCCGCGATATATGGGCAGATCGCGTTGTCGACACTGCGTGCGCGCCCCCGTACGCTCGGCCGGCCATCGGCATGGACACGGCGGTATTGCCTCATCGGCGCCGGTCCGGCCGGGTTGATCGCCGCGCGCGCGTTGCGGGCCGAGGGAATCCCCTTTGACTGGTACGAGCGATCCGACGCGGTCGGCGGCATCTGGGATGCGGACGCAGACGACAGCCCGATGTACGACTCGGCGCACTTCATCTCGTCGCGGCACACCTCCGGATTCGTCGGCTATCCGATGCCCGACGACTACCCGGATTACCGGTCGTGGCGGGAGATCCGCGACTACATCCACGGCTTCGCGGACGCCGAGAAGTTGACCGAGCTAGTGACGTTCAACACCGCTGTCACCGCCGCCGTCCCGGTCGAATCGCCGCGCGGACTGGCCGAGTCGTGGGAGGTCACGCTGGCCACCCGGCGAGACGCGACGGTACGCCGGGATCATCGCCGCGCCCGGCGTGAACTGGCACCCGAACGTTCCGACGTATGAGGGCATGGACCATTCCGGGGCGAGATCCGCCACTCGTCCACGTACACGGATCCGGAGGAGTTCCGCGGCCGGCGCGTTCTGGTCGTGGGCGGCGGCAACTCCGGCGTCGACATCGCTTGTGACGCCGCACTGTCCGCGTCGCAGGCGTACCTGTCCGTACGCCGCGGCTACCGGTACATTCCCAAGCACATCGCCGGCGTCCCAACCGATGCGCTGCTCGCCGGTGTGGTCGCGCCGCCCGCCGGCATGAGCTTGCCGACCGATCAGACAAAGTTCCTCGACCACCTCGTCGGTGACCTGACCCGCTACGGACTGCCGGCGCCCGACCACGAGTTGCTGGCAAGCCACCCGATCATGAACACGCAGGTGCTGCACCACCTCGGCCACGGCGACCTGATCGCGCGGCCGACGTCGCAAGCTTCACCGAGGACTCCGTTGTGTTCACCGACGGCACCAGCGAGCGCATCGACATCGTCATTCTCGCGACGGGCTGACTACCGGCTCCCGTTCCTCGACGAGGATCTGTTGCCGTGGCGCGACGGGCGGCCGGACCTTTATCTCAACATCTTCAGCCGCGATCACGACGGGCTGGCGGTGCTTGGCTTCATCGAGTCGCCGACGCGGCGTACCAACGTTTCGAAGAACGGCGCAGCTCATCGTCCTCGACACGACGGCGCGCGAGCTGGGCGGGCGAGGTCTGGTCGTCGTGGCCGGCGCGCAAGGCGGCCGACCAGCCGGATCTGCGCGGCGGCAAGACCTATCTCGCCTCGCGGCGGCACGCCAACTACGTCGACGCGATGACCTATCAGGTGGTGCTGGCCGATCTGCGGGACCGGTACGGACTCGGCGAAGTGCCCTCGACCGGGCCGCGTCGTGTCGCCGACGTGAGCGACGGCGCGCCCGCGACCGTGCCGGCCTGACCTTTCCAGTGGCGCTGTCGCGGTCTTTGCGGTCGCTACTCGTCCTCGTCGCCCGACAGCGGACGTAAGCCCGACACACTCTGGCGCCGACCGCGCCGTTGGAGTTGCACCGGAAAGGCCTGGCCGGATGCGACCGCGGCATGTTGCTTCGCATCGCGCTCGTTCTTCCGGGCGATGCGGGCCGATCCGGACCGATCGGTCTTGGCCGATCCGGACCGGTCAACTTGGCCGATCCGGACCGGTCAGACTTGGCCATGCCCGACCGCGCCGCCAGGCGCTGGATGGCGGCGAGACGGCGGTGCCCCTGGCCGTCGTAACGCCGGGCTCGAATCGACGCGACCAAGCTAGGTGCGGCCAGCAGTATGAGGATGACGCCGACTAGCGCCACCAACGATCGGGTCGCGCTGTCCACATCGGACACGGAGGAGACCACGAGCAGCACGATCGCGACGAGGAGTGCGATCGGGACGAGCAGCTTGACCGCAGGCGCGCTCGCACTACCGGTCAGGCGCCGCATCGCCGTCGTCGAGCCACGAACCTCGACCGCGCGGCGATGCGGTGGTGGCGGCAGCCCCTTCGGACTCGGCGCCGAATAGTTCCGTATGGACGCGTCGGTGCGCAGTTCCTCGGGTAGCGCGGCGTCCGGCGTCGCGCGCCGACTGCTCATGTTGTCGCGTTCGCCGGTCCGGCTCCGGCGGCGGCTCCGGTTCCGCCGGCCACTCCGGCCGCTCCGGCCGCGCCGGCCGATCCGGCCGATCCGGCCGCGATCAGTTCCGCCGCGCGCTCGGCGATCATGATGGTCGGTGCGTTGGTGTGTCCGCGGTTGATGCGGGGCATGACAGACGCATCCGCCACGCGTAGCCCGGACACGCCGCGCACACGAAGTTCGGCATCGACGACGGACGACTCGTCCGCGCCCATTCGGCACGTGCCGACGGGGTGATAGAGCGTCTCGGAATACGTTCGCACGAAGGTCTCCAGGTCCGCATCGTCGGTGGGCCAACGGTCTGGTCGCATCGGTGCGCCGACGTGCCGAGCGAGCGACGGTGCGGCCATGATGTTACGCGCGAACGTCAATCCGGCCAGAACGCAACGCAGGTCGGCGTCGTCGGAGAGATAGTGCGGGTCGATGTGCGGTGCGACCGCCGGATCGGCACTTGCGAGGGTGATCTCACCGACGCTGTGCGGCTGGAGCAGGATTGTCGCGACCGTGAAGCCATGCCCCGGCGGCTCGGTGAAACCGTGGTCGAGGAACGGTACGGGGGCGAAGATGATTTCGATGTCCGGCGCCGGCAGACCGTCCTCGGTATGCACCATCGCGACCGCTTCGGCGACATTCGAGGAAAGCATTCCCTTGCGCCGGGCCAGATACTTGAGGACCTGGCCGAGCTTCTCCGCATCCACCATCGTGACCGCGGTTGGGGTGTGCACGATCCAGCCGCTGGCCAGATGGTCCTGGAGGTTCCGGCCCACCTCGAGACTGCGTACGGCCACGGGCACACCGGCCGCGGCGAGCCGGTCCGGATCACCGATCCCGGACAGCATCAACAGGTGCGGCGAGCCGATTGCGCCAGCCGCTAACACGACCTCGCGCCGCGCCGTCACCTCGATCGCGTCGCCGGACTCGCCGCGGTAGACGACGCCACGGGCGACCGGACCGTCGGCGCCATCTGCGATCAGCACCCGCTCGGCCAGACCGCCCGTGATGACGGTGAGATTCGGCCGCTTGCGTACGGGATGCAGGTAGGCGTCGGCCGCGCTCCACCGCCGACCGCGATGCATCGTCACCGGAGTCGGCGCGAAGCCGGTGCTGTCCGGCTCGTTCAGCTCTGGGTTGCGCCGTAGCCCGATCTCGCCACATGCGGCTAGGAAGGCGGCCGTGAGAGGGTTCGGGTCGCGGAGCTCCTCGATCCACATCGGACCGTCGGTGCCGTAAGTGTGGTGATGGTTACTGCCGACCCGATGCTCGATCCGATGGAAGTAGGGCAGTACCTCGTCGTACGACCAACCGGGCAGGTTCCACCCGTCGTAGTCGGCTCGATGTCCGCGTACCCACATCATCGCGTTGATCGACGACGAGCCGCCGAGCATCTTGCCGCGGGGCCAGAACAGCTCGCGGTCGTCGAGGAACTTCTGCGGCTGCGTCTCGAACGCCCAGTCGAGCGGTGTCTTGAACAACTTGCTGAACGCGGCCGGGATCTGGATCTCCCGCTTACGGTCGCGGCCGCCGGCCTCGATCAGTGCGACCGCGACGTTCGGGTCGGCGGACAATCGATTGGCCAGCACACACCCGGCCGACCCGGCTCCGACGATCACGTAGTCGTACATGGGATGCCTCCTGCCGGGACCTGGTTGCGGGCAAAGTTACCGCAGAGTCACTTCGTCGGGGTACCCCTTCGACGCGATGATCCTCGATCTTGTAACGGATTCGGGCCTTCGCGCCGGGGGAAGGCCCGATAGTGTTACAAGATCGAGGAGGCCTGCGCCAGCGCCGCGGCGATCTGGCGCATGAGAGCGGGTATGTCGTGCATGTCCTCGCGGGTGACGTGGAAGATGCGCCAGCCCGCGGCATTGAGCTCACGCAGCCGGGACCGGTCGCGGTGGAGTTGAGCGGTGTCGGCGTGCCACTGCCCGTCGTATTCGACGCCGAACCGCAACGCCGGCCAGGCGAAATCCAGACGGGCGACGAAGAATCCGTCCACGAGAACGTCGAACTGCGGTATGGGCACGGGCAGCCCGGCCCGCACCATCTCGATGCGCAGCCGCGACTCGGGCGGTGACTCGGCCCGCGGATCACTGTGCGCCAGGGTGTGCCCTGCGTGCCTGCTGCCCGGCTCGCCGACGTGGCGGCGTGTGTGCGCTCGCAGTTCCCGGCGGCTAAGCCGTCGACGGCGGGCCAGCGCGTCGATCCATCCGATCGCGGCTGTGTCGGGTAACGCTCGGGCGATCTCCCACGCCGTATGCAGCGGCGTTGTCAGGCGGATGCCACGGTGGAGCGTGACCTCGTCCGCAGCGATGTGGGCCGTGCGGACAACGAGTCCGGGCATCGGCCGGATACGACGCGAGCTGAGCGCCTCGACGATGCTGTCCGGGTCGGCGAGATCGACGCCCATACCTGCGCCGCCGAGCGGCCGGTGATGACGGCCTCGGCCGGAAGCCACAGCCCGGCGGCGCGGATCCGCACCAGTGGTGTGACGGCGAGTTCAGCGTCGATGTAGACACCGCGTCCCAGCCGCCGCCACGCGGCACAGCGAAGCTGATCCGGGGTGAGCAGACCCGCCGCGATCGCGTCTCGGGCACGGAACGGACCCCGACGCAACTGCGGCGGACGATGCGCTGATCGGGGCACACGGCGAGTCTCGGCCCGGACGGCGGCCGCCAACGCACCGCGACGCTGTTCTGGGGACGACAAGGGTGGTTGTGGACGCCGCTCAGCGCGACGACCTGCGCGCAGTACAGCACGCATGTGTGACGAACCCGTGAGCGGCATGCACAAACGACGATCAACGAGACGCTAGCTGCGGTAAACGCCGGCGACGAGTGCAGTGCCGGGTATGCCGAGATCATGGCACTGGCCGTCGACCGAGCAGCGCTCGTACCCGTCATGGTCCGCGTCGTCGGTGTAGCCCGCGATGAAGCTCGTCCCCGAATCCCAGAACAGCGGCCCCGATGCGCTTCCCACGCGGATGATGACGGCCGGTGACCACCTCCCCGCGTGTAGATCGGCGGTGCGCAGCGCCACGAAGTCGTTGCCTCCGCTCTGCTTGTTGTCCACCAACAGAACGGCCCACGTGCCGTCGGGCGACACCATTCCCTCGGTGACGTTGAGCGATCCGCAATAGCCGGTCGGCATCGTGGGGAGGGTTGCCGACGTCGCCGTCCCGACCGGCGCGACGAGGTCGTAGCAGGCGTCGGTCGTAGCATCCGGCGGTGCCGACGCGTCGACGTCGATGCCGCGGAGCACGTCACCACTCGGCGTGACGCCCCACGCGGCGACGCCGACAGAGCTTGCGAACGGCACGACGGCGCCAGTGCGGGCGTTCCACAATTCGCTCGGCTGCCAGTACGCCGTTGCCCATGTTGGTGATCAAGAGCCAGTCGCCGTTGAGCCCGACGACGTATTGGTTGCCGTCGCCGATGGTCTGTAGTTGCCGATCGGTGGCGATGTCGATCGATCGGAGTGCGAGGTTTCCGCGTGCATCACTTGACCTGACGACGACCGTCCGACCGTCGGACGTTACGTGGTAATCGCTATCCAACGACGTGGCGATCTGCTTGTAGGAGCCGCCAGGGTAGATCAACCGAAGGTCGGTATCCGATCCCGCATCGTCGCTCTCATCGTGAAAGATGAACGCAAGTAGCCCCTCGGGGACTTCGGCCAGTTGGCCAAATTCATCTCCGGCTCCGAGCGGGAACGACTCGGTTCTCCCGTTCGGCAGGAACAGCGTCTGTCCGACCATGACCGGAACGCCGGCCCGCCGCGCGTCGGCGGCGGTAAACGGGTGCGGCCGAGTGACGATAACCACAAGCGCCGTGACAAGCGCGAATACTCCAGCGGCCAAACCATAATGCGCCGCAGCCGGCGCTTGGCACGGGCCGGTGATGACGGGCTCGTCGGCGCGAGTCCGTTCGGCTCAACGATTCCGGCGTCAGACAAGCAGGCCTCCGGCTACCCGCGGTTGACGGTCATCGTAGGGCTATGGAGCGAGCGCCGCCGTCCATCTACGGTCACCAGTCGGTCGGGATAGCGACAGCTCACGTTTCCGCCACTGGGACCGCGCGGCGACTGGCCAGGCGACCACGACGAACCTAGCGTTGCGTCATGCTTACGTCGATGCTCGTGTCTTGCCCCGAGGCGGCCGTGAACGTGCACGGCGACACGATCGTCGTACGGTCCGGCGCTTTGAGCGGCCTCTTCGCGTCGGAAACTGAGATGCGCATTCCGCTCGCGCTCGTGACAGGCGTACAGCTGAAGCATTCGTGGTTCCGGCGGGCCGTCATCCGGGTCGAGTTGACGCCCGCGTTCGGCCGGCCGGCGGTTGAGTTCGCGTTCGACCGCCGGTATCAGCGGGACGCGGCGACGTTGGTCGCGACCATCGAGCGGCGCATCGGTGTGCTCCTCGAGCGCATGCTGGCCGACGCGCAGGCGGACGGCCCGGCCCACGTCCGCGAGATGCTCCGTAAGCTCCGGGAGCGAAGCGTGTTGACCGAATCCGAATACGCCGCGCTCTCGCGCCGCGTCGCCGACGGCGCCGAGGCGACGGAGTGGCTCAGCCCGCCGGTTTGAGCCGTGGCGTGCCACGGTGGCGGCCCCGGGGGTGACCGCCGCCGTGGTGTCATCATCGATGGGTGCCGCGCCGCCGGCTCACCCGGTGTAGCCAGCGAAGATGCTGGTGAACTGGAACGTCGACTGCGATATCGAGCTGCAGGTCGGGGACACACCGCCACCCGGACAGCCGCCGTTGTCGCGGCCGACCGACCAGAACGCGAGCAGCCCGACGTGATTCTGGTTGGCCCATGTCACGAGCTTCTGCGCGTCGGCGATGGAGAAGATCGGCCCGGTGTCGTTGCGGCCGATCATCGGCGTGACACCGAGCATCGCGTAGAGCTGCGCTGTTGTCTTGGTCGGCCAGATCTGAGCCATTTGCGTCTCGACCGTTTGGGCGGCCGCGATGACCGAGTCACCCCACTCCTTGGTCGAGCCGGTAGTCCATCGTCATCGGATTGACGATGCCGACGTTCACGCCAGTGGCGACGGCGTTGGTCAGCACGTCGGTGCCGATCGAGCCGACCAGGCCGAAATCGTCCGCGACGACCTCAAGCGTGTAGCTCACGACCGTACCCGGCCGGTCGCGCTGCACCTGGGCGATCGCCTTGTTCATCGTGTCGATCGGGATGCTGGCCTCGACGTCGAAGTCGATGTGCTTGATGTTGAACGCGTCGATGACCTGTTCGTACGCCGATGCCTGCTGCGCTTGCGTCCCGCAGACCGAGGACAGGTTCGGACCCGCGGCGCCCCCGAATGACACCGCGACGTCGCCGCCGATTGCGCGCAGCGCGGAGATCTCGTTCGTGATCCGCGCGTCGTTCAGCGCGATCGTGCCACCCCACGACGGCACACAGCCGGCCGACGACCCGAGCACGAAGGCCAGAGTGAAGAACTTCTGGCCGGTGGCCTGCGCCGCCTGCACGAGCGTCGGCGACGACATCGTGATGTCGATGTACGGCCATACCTTGCCGAACCGGTGCCCCCGCCCCCGGACGCCGGCGTGGTCGCGGTCACGGTGGCCGAGTTGGCGGACTCGCCGGCCGTATTGGTCGCCGTGACGTTGAACGTGTACTGCGTGCTCGGCGACAGACCGGTGATCGTCGCGGACGTGCCGGCGACGGACGTTGCCTTCGTGCTGCCGCGGTACACGTTTAGCCGGTCGCGCCCGAGGAGGCGTTCCACGACAGTGACACCGATGTGCTCGTCGTCGCGGTCACGGCCAAGCCGGACGGCGCGGCCGGTACGGCCGGGCTCCCAGTTGCCGTTGTCGCGGTCACGGTGGCCGAGTGCGCGGACTCGCCGGCGGTATTGGTCGCCGTGACGTTGAACGTGTACTGAGTGCCGGCGGACAGACCGGTACGGTTGCCGCCGCGCCGGTGACTGACGCGACCATCGTCGTGCCGCGGTACACGTTGTATCCGGTCGCCCCGGCCGAGCCGATCCGCGACAGCGAGACGCTCGTCGTCGTCGTACCGGCGATGGTGAGCGCGGTGGGTGCCGCCGGTGTAGTCACGGTTCCGCCCGGTCCATTCAGCGTCACGTCGTCGGCGAAGTACGTGCCCTGGGCGTACCAACCGTGCAGGTACGTCTGTGCCGACGCGGATGATGCGGTGAACGTGGTGGACAGCGGCGACCAGCCGGCCGCGGCCGGCGTCCAGGTCGACGCGCCGCCAGTAACCCCGAGGAACACGTAGTTGCCCTGCACCCAGGCCGACAACGTGTATTGCGACCCGGACACGACGGAACCGTTCTGAGCGCACTGAGCGTCGTCGGACGCGCTCGCGGCGCCCTGCAACGCGCGCGTACCGGCGTGCACCGGGCTCGTCACTACGGTGCCCAGCGAGCACGACCAGCCGGAGAGGTTGCCCACTTCGAAGTCCCCGTTGGTGAGCAGGTTGGCCGCGGACGCGGCGGTCGCCGGGACGACTACGGCCGCGGCAAGCAGCACAGCCGCGAGAACGGACCAGAACCGGTCCCGCGATCGGTGACGGGATAGGCGTGGATAAGACCTGTGTACTCCGGGACCAGACACGACATGGACGGGTACCGCACCACTAAAAAGAAAGTTTCCTAAGTGTTCGGCCGACGCTAACGCCTCACATTCGGCGATGTCAATGGCTGGCGCGCGCTGATGTGTGTCAATATGACGCGACGTCGGTCGATCGATGGCGCGATGCGCACGGCGGCAACGTCAGTGCGCGCGGCCCCGTCCGATTGCGGTGAGCGCATCGGCCGTCGGAGTCCGGCCCAGGACGTCGACGAGGACGTCATGAGATGAGCGTTCGAGTCCCCAGCGGAAGATCCGCGCGGAAACCCACTCGTACCAACCAGGATCGCCGGTCGACCAGTCACCCCGCGCGGCGCGGATCGCGGCGCGGAGGTCGGCGGCAATGATCGCAGCAACCGAGTAATTGACCATGTAGCCCGGCTCCTGCACGAGCTGGCCCCGCATCGCCCACCAGGAGACCTCGGGATGGGGTTCGATGCCCAGATAAGTCGATGTCGGTCGGTCCACACATCGTTCGGGTCCTGCTCGGGGTCGGCGTGCAGCCGGATCTCGAACAGCGCCCAACACACGTCCGACATGACATCGGCACATCGGCCGCGCAGCGATGCCCCCTCCGGCACTCTGGCACCGAGCGAGTGCCCCTGCCGGACGGCTCGGCCATGTCGAGCGCGGTCAGCTCGGCCAACGCTTCGGTGAACGCGTCGCTGTCCGGCCAGTCCGCGAACGCGGGCCGCGTGTCGATCGCCGCTAGGTGAATCGCGTGCCCGGACTCGTGTATGAGCTCCGTCAGCTCACCCAGACCACCGGTTGTATAGGTGGCCATGATCCAGGCCCGCGCCCGGCATCGCGCGCCATCGGCGAGGATGCGGGGACGACCGCGAATTCCGTGTACGCCACCGGTACGGGCGGCCGATCGAGCCGCGGGAACAGGTCGAAGCCGACGCCGAGCGCGAGCGGGTCGGCGCCAGGAAGCGTGATAGCGTTGCTCAGCTCGCGGATGTGTCCGACGGGGGCGGCGGCGCGCAGCGCCGCGAAGCCGCACCGGTTTGTACCACCAGTCCCACGGTTCGATGCGTGCGTTCGCCCCCATGCCGTCGCGCCAGGTTTCCAGGATCGCGATGAGGTGTGCCTCGACATCCGCGCCGCTCAGGCCCAGGGCCGCGGCGCTACGGTCAACGGGCGATCCGTTCCTTGCCCAGAGGTTCACGCTGAGGGGCAACAATCGCTGGTACCGGTTCGCCACGCCACCGTCGGCGTCGATCGTCTCCAGACCGGTTCGAGCGCATAGAACAGCCGGCGGCGACGCTCGGATTCGGTTCGTTGCCGAGCCGGTCGAGGAGCCGAGACGCGTGAGGGTGACATCGCCGACGTCGACCGCGCCCTGTGCTTGCGCGTACTCATCGGCGATGCGGGTGGAGAGCGCCGCAAAGCCCCGCTCCGCCGTGACGCCCCAGCTTTCGCCGGTGACGTAGTCGCGATCGGCATCGTTGTCCCTCGCCTGCGTCTCCCCAGATTGGGTAGTCCACTGCGCCATCACCCGGTACGCGTGGAGGTCATCCGGAGGCCAGGCCGGATCGACGACCGGCGGCTAGGGCCGTGCGTGCAGCGGCGGCCGCCATCGCGGCATCCGTACGCAGGCTCGGCCGGATCTTGCCCTGTGCTTCGGCGATCGTCGCGCGGTCATGTCGGTCACGCGCCTCAAGATAGGCCTGCTCGGCCGCGGCGAGCTGGGCGTCCGTCACGGTCACAGCGTATCGGCACCGGCCGCCGGTGCGCGCCGGACGCGGCGGTCGGTCGCATGATCTTGAGGTTATCCACAGCCCCCGATGCGTCGGCGTACGGACGTCTACATTGGCCACATGCGCGACGGGTCGGCAATCGCAGCGGCGACAAACGCCGCGACGACCCCAATCCGCGACGGCGATCTCGCCTCGGCCCGCGCGACCCTGCGTGGCGTCCTGGGCGACGCGCTGCCTGCGCCGTCGATAGCGGGCGCACCACTCGACGTGGATGTGGCCGAGGCAGCGAGCCTCTATGCGGCCGTTCTCGCCGCCTCCGGATCGGCGCGGGACGGTCTCGACTACTCGGCGCTCGCCTACGAAACCGCCTGCCGCGATGCGCAACCGGGCTCCGATCAACGGCTGACGGCCGCGGCGACACATGCGTATCTGCTGCGCGCAACCAGCGATCCGGCCGCGGCGGTGCCGGTCGGGCGCGATCTCGCGCGGCAGCTGGTCGCCCGCTTCGGCGCGACCGATCGCCGGACCCTGGCCGCCCATGGCGATCTCGCGGTGGCGCTGCACACGGCAGGGCACTGCCTGACCGGCCGACAGATCCTGCACCGCACCGGCGAGCTCGTTCGCAGCACGTACGGGCCCGGGGATGCGCTCGGCGTTCGGATGCGGGACCGACTTGCTGACCTGACCCGGCAATGCCGTGCGACGGATCGCGTCGGCGCCGAGGGCGACGCTGCCGTCAGGCCCGAGTCCGACGAGGCCCTCGCGGGCCACATCTGCGGCCAACCCACCGCGACGGCGTCGATCTCGATCGGCGATCTGTTCGGCGACCTCTTCGCCCGCGACGAGGAGGGTGACGACCACGAGGCGGTCGATCGACCGCCCACCGAGACGGTTGACGTCGCGGCGACGATCACGATCGATGGCCGTACGGGCGCGGACGTCGATTGGGTCCGAACGCGGGACGTGCCGCCGTGGGCCGAGCCGGCCCACGGCCGGATTCCCGACGGTCCCGGTCGCGGCCGGTCTCCATCCGACCTGGGTGGCAGCGTCCCCGGAGCCGGTCGCCGCCCCCCGCGAGATCGTACGCACGTCTACAGTGGGCGCCACCGGAAATGTGTTCGGCCCGCCGGTCACCCATTCGAGGGCCACATTCGGCCGGATGCGGCGCCGGGCGACCAACCTCGCCGACAGCGACCGTCCACAGCGGACTCCAACGACGAGTAGTGATGCAAAGACTACTGAAGGTGCGTAGCGCCGGATCCCCCGACGCCGCGAGCGGAACACACATCACAGTGGATGAACAAGTGTCGGAATCGATTGACAGGCGGCCCGCGGCCCGAACTATGCTGCCGAAGTCATATATGCACAGACGTCACTTGATCGCCATCGTGATGCCGGTGCGGCCGCCGACCGGTCGCACGGATCAGCCGCCGATCGGGTGGCCGGGGGCGCGCCGATCGGGCGTGTTGACCAGGGCGGTCCGCGCGAAGTCGCCGCACGAAACGGGGAGGCGCTGATGCGGCGTCGCAGCGTGACGGTTCATGGTGAGACCGGGCCGGCGGTCGGACCTGGGCACCGACCGTTCGCTCGTCGCGAGCCCGTCGACGCGGGCGGCGCCACGCGCGGTCACGGTTGGGCACGGACGCCGCCCGCTTCGAAAACGAGTTCGACGGTTACCGACCTTGTGGGTCGCACCTCGGGCTGCACATATCGGGGCGAGAGCAGGTGGCCGGTCGCTGCCTTGTATGGCGGCTGCGCCCACGACGGTCAGGTCGGGGACGAAATTCAGGTGGTGGTCACGTGGCGATGACGGCGACGAAGAGTGCTCCGGGCGGCCCGCCCCCCACGTCGGGCTTCTTCACTCCGCGGCGCGGCAATCCTCGCCGGCGGAGCCCGGCCATGGTGAGCATCGGCGTAATTCTCGTGGTCCGTCGGTGCGCTGGGGGCCTGGCGATTCGTCGGCGTCGCCGCGGCCGGAACGCATCCGTACCTCGCGGTATTCAAGCCGGTGCCCATCGGAGCCACGATTACCGCCGACGACCTACAGGTCGTGAAGATCACTTCGGCGGCGGGCCTGAACCCGATCCCGGCCGACGAGGCGCGCGAGGTCGTCGGCAAGCACGCGAAGGTCCAGCTCGTCCCCGGCACCTTGCTCACCCCGGACGAACTCACCGACGCCGGCTCGCCGGCCAACGGGCAGGCACTGGTCGGACTGCAGCTCAAGCCGAACCAGCGGCCGAGCCGTACGCTGCGGCCGGGTGAGAAGGTCACGCTGATCGAGACGCCGGACCCGTCGGCCACGAACGTGGACCCCAACTCCGCGCCGACGTGGCCAGCCACCGTGCTCGACGTTGCAAAGGCCGCCGATGACGGGACACAGGTCGTCGACGTCGTCGTCGACGCGAGCAACGTGTCACCCATCGCGACGATGGGCAACGCGGGCCGGATCGTCGCCGTGCTGGTTCCGGGGAGCTGATCTTGGCGATCATCGCGGTGGCGTCGGCCAAGGGATCGCCGGGCGTGACCACGACATGTCTCGCGCTCGCGTTGACCTGGCCGCGGTCCGTGCTTCTGGTCGAAGCTGACCCGGCCGGCGGCGACGTCATGGCCGGGTACGTACGGGCCGAATTGAGCGGTGACCGTGGCCTCGCCTATCTCGCGGTGGCCGCCCGACGGGGCTCGCTCGACGAAGAGTTGGGCGCACAGGTCATCGACCTGACGCCCGAGAAGCAGTCGGCGAACACGCCGCCGATTACCCGTCTCCTCGTGGCCGGCGTGACCGATCCGGTGGAATCGGCGGGCGTTGCACCGTCCTGGCCGCGCCTGGCCGACTTCTTCGTCGCGCTCGGCCAGCGGGCGTCCGGGCAACAACGCGCGGGCGGTTCGGCATCCGAGCCGCTCGACGTGATCGTCGACTGTGGTCGCCTGATCAGCACGTACCCGCCGTTGACCGTGATGGCGTCGGCGGATCTAGTGTTGCTGGCCGTTCGATCGTCGCTGCGCTCGGCGTCGAGCACCGCGCCGGTCGTCGCGACCCTGCGGCGTGAGTTGGCCGCCGGCGGTGGTGATCCGGATCGGGTCGGGCTGGTCGTCGTCGAAGGCGGCGAATACCGCACGTCGGATCTCGGTCGTGCGCTCGGTGCTCCGGTGCTCGCGACGATTCCGTGGCGCGAAAAGGAAGCCGCGGCGCTGAGCGACGGGATCGGCAAGGTCGTGGACAACTCACCACTCATGAGGGCAGCGCGCAAAACTGCGGAGTCGCTCGCCGCAGAGGTGTCCCGTGCGCACCACGCCGCCGAGGCGGTGCCGGCGCAGCCGGGCGGAGCCGACGTGTCGCATACCGGGGTGACGTATCCGGGCGTGACGTATCCGGGGGTGACGTATCCAGCCGGGACATACGGCGGATATCCGGTGGCCGGTGCGGCGCCGCCGGCCGAGGCCGACGCTCCGCCGGGGATGGTGCGCCGATGACCGACGAGCAGCCGTACGAGTCGCCGTGGACGCCGCCGCCACTTAACCATCACGCGAACGGTTCGGTGACGGCCGAATACCCCATCGTTCCGGCCGCACCGGCCGTGTTCCCGCCGGATCTCCCGGACGATGCGTCCAGTGACGCGCCCGACAGTCGACCGGGCGGGCTCGATGATCCGATCGCGGACGGGTTCGCCGGACACGCCGGCTACCTCGGATCGCCGGCCGAACCCGGCTATAACGCGCGTACCCATGATCCATCGGTAACTGGCCGCGACGCTGCCTTCGGGTCCGATGCTGCCTTCGGGTCGGACGCCGCCTTCGGGTCCGACGCCGAACACGGGTCCGACGCGACCGGCGGTCAGCGGTCCGGCGGTCGGCATCTGCAGCCGGAGACGCGGCCAGAGCCGGCGCCGGTTTCGATGTTCACCCCCCGGTCGAATACGTCCCGCACCGTTAACACGTCCGCCGCCGTGGGGGACACGGTCGACCCGAGCCCAGTCGGCGAGCGCCCGATCGACGACGGCGTCCCGGAGCAACGCCAGCACGCACAGTGGACCGTCGATGGGGCCGCAACGGCGTCGCGTCCGGCCGAAGCGGGGACGTCCGGTCGGCCGTACCAACTGGCGTTGACGGACACCGCGACGGTGGCCGCGCCGGTCCTCCAAGCGTCGCAGGCACGTGGCTCCGTGTCGCTGGTCGAGCCCGTCGACGGTGACGTCGACTCAAAGGCATACCCGCCGATTGCCGACCCGCCGCCGCCCGATCGGACCTCCAGTCCGCCAGCGGCCGCGCCGCCGCCCCGCTCGGCGTTCGCGTCGCCGGCGCCGTTCGGCGTCGCGACCTTCGGTGCGGCCGCCACGGATGCGTGCCGTCGGCGGGTCATCAGCGTCGGCGGCACTTGACGCCGGACCATCACCGACGCGCGGCGCCACGACGTTCAGCCCGCCCGGACACGTGACATCAAGGCATGCGCCGCCGCCGGCCGACACGTCGGTCGCCGGGATCGACCCGATCGCTGTGGCGAGGACGGCCGGCCCCGATAGCGCTACGCCGGCCATGGTGGACCCCCGCCTCGTGCCCGGCCCCGAGCTGCCGGCCGGCCCGGCCAGCCGCCAACCGCCGCCGCCAGCAGCCGAGAGTCGGGAGCATCGCACCGGACGCGACGATGATCGGCCACTCGCGCTGCGGGCCGCCGCCGATCCCGACGATCCGCTGGCGCCGCGTGTGTACGGTGCCGATCAGCACGCGCAGCGGCGCTGGGAGCAGACGCACCTGCGGACGGCCGATCCGGGTCGCACCGGCGTGGCCGAATTGCGGTCCGCCGCCACAATGCACGAGACCGCGAATGGCCATGCCAATGGTCATGCCGTCGACGGCAACCATGTCAACGCGGTCACCGGCACGGCCACGAACGGCGCGTCCGTCGGTCGACCCGGCCTGCGGATCGACTTTTCGCCGATGGCACCGGCAAGCGCGCCCGGTCTGCTGCCGGCCGCACCGGACCCGGCCATTCAGATCGACTACGACCTCGTCAGCGCGCTGCAGGCCGAGGTGAGTCGGCTCGTCATCGAGGCGCTGCGCGGTGAGACGTCGGTGACCAACGACCATCGTCGGGCGATCACCCGTGAGCTGACCGACGCCGTCGTACGTCGCAATGTCGACACGCGCGTACGGTCGGGGGAGACCGGCCCGGTGACGTGGCCCGGCTACGAGCGCGCGCTCAGCGAAGCGGTCAACGCCTACCTCACCGGTCTCGGCCGCCTGCAGCCGCTGATCGACGATCCCGACGTCGAGAACATCATGGTGCTCGGCACCCGCGTCCGGGTGGTGTACGCCAACGGCGTGATCGACGAGACGACGTTCACCGCGGCGGCGAGCGACGAGGAGCTCATCAGCCTGCTGCAACGGCTGGCCGAGCGCGGCGGCAAGACCGAGCGGTCGCTGTCGAGCGCGAAGCCGATCCTGCACCTGCGCCTGCCCGATGGAGCCCGGCTCACGGTGATCTACATGGTCACATCGCGACCGGTCGTGGTGATCCGGCGGCACCGCATCAGGGACGTGTCGCTCGACGACATGGTGCGGATGGATGCCATCACACCGACCGTGAAGGCATTCCTCGAGGCCGCCATCGCGGCGCACATGAACATCATGATCGCCGGTCGAGCGAACTCCGGGAAGACGACGCTGCTCCGCGCGATCGCCGACGAGATCCCGCGCGAGGAATGGTTTGCGGTCATGGAGACCGTCGGTGAACTCGGTCTGGACAGCACCGGCCGCCACCCGTGGGCCGTCTGTTTCGAGGAGCGCGAGGGCTTCGGGGAGAAGGGCATCGACGGTCGACCCGAAGGTCAGCTCACCATCGATGATCTCTTCCCGCACATGCTTCGACTGTCCACCAACCGCATCATCGTCGGCGAGGTGCGCGCCGAAGAGATCGTTGCCATGTTCGACGCGATGAACACCACGTACGGCTCGCTGTGCACGATCCACTCGCGCGATGAACACGGTGTGTTCGACCGGCTGGCCGAGCTGTTGCTGCGCTACGGCGCATCGAAGAGTCGCGAGGGCGCATACCTCACCATCGGCAACGCGCTCGACTTCGTGGTGTACGTCAACATGGAGGAGTTCCCCGGCCGGCGGCCGAAGCGCTACGTCTCCAGCATCATGGAGGTGCACGGCCTCGGTGAAGGCACCCAACTCGCGCGGTCGCGAATCTTCGCGCCCGGTCCGACCGGCCTCGCCGTGCCGACCGGCGTACGCCCCAGTGAGCGGCGAGCGATCGAGCTGCAGCGCGCCGGTCTCGACATGCGCGTGCTGCTGAATTCGGCCGGCGCCTACGCGATGGGGGACAGCCGATGAGTGACGCTGTCCTTGCCGCGATCACGGTCATCGCCATCATCGGTGGCGTCATCGCCGTCGTGCTCGGCGCGCGTGGCACGACCGGCCCGGCCCGGCCGGCCTCCGCTACCGACGACTTCGTGCGATCGCCTGGTCGGAGCGAATCTCGCGCCGGCCGAACGCAACCGCCGTTTCGGGTACGTGATTGGCGGCGTTGTCGCGCTGGCCGCCGGCTGGCTCTACACCGGAATTCCCGCGGTCGGCCTCGTCGCGGGCGTCGCCATCATCGCCGCGCCGTGGCTGTTCGGCGCCGGCCGTATGGAGAAGCGCTCGATCGCCCGGCTGGAGGCGGTCGAGATCTGGACCCGGCGCCTGGCCGACCTCGTACGCGCCGGCGGCGGTCTGCACCAGGCGATCCTCGTGAGCGCGACCGAGGCGCCCGCGGCGATCGCTGCCGAAGTGGGCCAGCTCGCCAGCGAACTTTCCAGCTCGATCTCCACCGACGAGGCGCTGCACCGGTTTGCGGATCGGATCGCCGACCCGACCAGCGACGAGGTTGTCGCCGCGCTGATCCTCAACGCAAAGGAACGTGGTCCGAAACTCGCCGACGTGCTCGATCGTGTCACCGAGGGGATCGCCGAGCTGCTGACCATGCGGCGGGAGATCTCCGCCGGCCGCACCGATGCACGGTTGTCCGGCAACATCCTCACCGCTCTGACCCTGGGCGGGTTACTGGTGCTGCTCATCAACAAGACGTACATGGCGCCGTATCACACGTTCGCCGGACAGTTCGTGCTGCTCGGCTGCGTGATCGCGTGCGGGCTGCTGCTGTTGTGGATGCGCAAGCTGAACACGCCGGCCCGGATCCCGCGTCTGCTGCGGATGCCGACGAAGAAGGACGGCGCATCGTGACAACGCTGGTCCAGCTCGCTCTCGTGTTCGGCGCCCTGGTCGGGCTTGGGGTGTTCCTGGTCGTCCGGGGCGCGGTGCCGGCTCCGCCGGCGCTGGAGTCGGCCCTGGCCCGGCTCCATCCGACGACGAACCAGGTCAGCGCCGCACCGGCCGCGGCCGGGCCGTCCCTGACCGCCCGACTCGGGCTCAAGCCGCCGCTGGCTGACATGCGGTTGATCGGCATGACAACGGACCGCTACACCCTTGAGAAACTCGGCTATCCGCTGCTCGGACTCGTCTTTCCGAGCGTTGCCGCCGCCGTGTTCGGCCAGTTCGGCATCCACATTCGCTGGTATTACCCGACACTTGCAGGCCTCGTGCTCGCGATCCTGTTCTTCCTGCTGGTCGACTCGGGCATCCGGCAGAAGGCGGACGCGGCCCGGGAAGAGTTCCGGCGGGCCGTCGCCACGTACCTGACGCTCGTCGGGCTCGTACGGTATGCCGGCGCGGGGGCCGTCGAGTCGCTCGAACTGGCCGCGCAGGTCGGCGAGAGTTGGGTCTTCGAGCGCATTCGCGACGCGTTGGCCGACGCCCGCTACGCCAATGAAGCGCCGTGGACGCGACTGCGCCAGGTCTCGGTCGAGATCGGCGTGCCCGACCTCGGTGAGGTCGGCGAGATCATGAGTCTCGTTGGCGACCAGGGAGCACAGGTCTACCAGACGCTGCTGAGCCGTGCCCAGTCGATGCGTGTCGCCCTGCGTACGACCGAACAGCAGCGCGCCGCGACCGCGACGACCCTTCTCTACGTGCCGACCAGCATGTTGCTCTTGGTGTTCCTCGTCCTCATCGGATACCCGGCACTATCGCGCATCGCCACTTAACGCCCCGGAGGAGACATGTTCATCTACCTCAAGATCTTCACCACGCTGTTCGTCCAGCGCTGGCAGGCCATCCGCGAAGACGAACGCGGAGCGTCGACGATCGAGTACCTGCTGCTCGTGATGCTCGGCGTCACGGTCGCCGGACTCGCGTTCATCGCGATCCGGACGGCGGTCACCAACAAGGACAACGACATCGTCAACGGCAGCAACAGCGGCAGCAAGTGAACACCGGCGCTTCCGGCGGCCTCCGCGCGATGTCGCGCCGGCTCTGGTGGCGCCGGTTGGGCGGCACGGACCGCGGCTCGAGCACGCTTGAGTTCGCCATCCTCGTGCCGGCGATGTTCCTTGCGATCTTCACGTGCGTGCAGGTTGCCATGTGGTCGTACGGGCGGTCGATCGCCTTGAACGCCGCGCATCAGGCGGTCAACGCCCAACGCGTGCTCGGCGCCGCCCCCGGCGTTGGGCAGGCACGCGCCGAGGCGTTCATCGCGGCGCAGGGCGACTCGCTTCTCGACCCCAAGGTCACCGTCGAGATCCGGGGCAACGAGGTGTTCGCGACGGTCAGAGGCCGGACCTTGTCGTTGGTGCCCGGGTTCGCGACCAACGTTACTCAGGTCGCAAGTGGACCAGTGGAGGAGTTCCGGCCATGAACCGGCGTAGCACGGCACCTGCCAGCGGATGCCGACACCGGCGCCGGGCGGCGATGTGGATGCGCGGTGACCGGGGGGCCAGCACGTTGGAGGCCGCAATTCTCGCGCCGGTCCTGCTCATGCTCATCGCGGTCGCCGTCATCTCGATGCGTATCGAGGTGGCGGCGCAAGCGGTCGAGTCCGCGGCGCACGATGCGGCCCGAGCCGCGTCGATCTCCCGGACCCAGACCGAGGCCGACACCGCGTCGCGGGCCGCGGCGAACGACGCGCTCAGCCAGCAGGATCTGAATTGCAATGGCGGACCGACGGTGGTGCCGGACACCAGCCAGTTCCAGCGGCCCATCGGTGAGACGGCGGTGGTCACTGTCACCGTGACATGCGTCGTGCCGCTCAACGACGTCGGCTTGCCCGGGTTGCCGGGCACGAAGACACTGACCGCGACGTTCACCAGTTATCTCGACCAGTTCCGAGGCCGGTCGACGATCCTGGAGCCATTGTGCTGGAAAACCACTTCTCGACGCTCCGGCGCAAACAGCATCCAGGAACGGTATCGACGATCAAGTGGGCTCTCAAGGCCGCTCTCCGGCGTTCACGGCATGTTCAGCTGTGCCTGAGGTGTGGGGCGCTGGCCGCCAACGCCTTCCATGCGCGGCGTACCGTGGCAGAGGCTCGAGCGGTGGTGGTGCGTAATGAGCCTACGTATGGTGCTGGGTTTCGGAACTCATCGCCGCGGTGCTCACCGGGCCGGCGTCACGGGTGGTGAAGTCGGCCTGGCTGACGACCGAGGTGTATCCGATGGTCGCGTTGGCGCTGAGGGCGAACAGGTCGATGAGCTGGCGGGTGTCGCCACCGGTGGCGTGGGCCTCGTTGAGGATGCGGTCTTCCCGGATGGCGGCCGCGTTGAGGTGGGGGCCGACGGTCAGCCATACCCACCGATGGCCGACGGGTGTGTCGAGGTGACATGCGGTTCGGTAGTGCAGGAAGAGGTGCTGGTTGAACGTTTTCGGCCAGCGGTTGTTGCGGTAGTCGAGGTAGGCGGCCAGCCGGCTTCGGACCGGTGCGGCGAGTACGATGACGCGGCCGTCGACATGCAGGCGTCCGTCGATGAGATCGGTGACCCGAAGGCGCTGGATGTGTCCGGTGCGCAGGCCGTGGAAAGCGATCAGGCGACCACGGCCGCTCGGGCGACGTCGTCGGATTCAAGAGCGGCCCGTATTTTGTCGACGTCGATCGGCAGCGGTTGCCGCGACTCGTGCTCACCGGTCTTGTGCGCGCGGGTTGGGTCGACGAGCGTGTCTTGTTCCCCTTGAGAACGCGGAAGATCGATTTGAGTCCTTGTCCGGTCGTCGATCGCGGGTTTCCGGATCCGGGCAGGCATCAAGGATGTCGGTTTTGGTGATCTCGCGCAGGTTTGACAGCCGTTGATGGCCCAGGTGCGCATCGTCGGCAGAGCCCACTGCAGGTGCAAGCGGATAGTGGTTTCGGATCGTGGCCGTCGGCGTGGTGGGTGGGCAGCTGTCCTTCATGATGAGGTACCACGTCTGCAATTCGGTGGTGATCTGCGGTGGTAGACCGCTCACTTGGGTGTCGAGCTATGTGTCGAAGGCGGGGGTGCGGTCTTCGGTGAGCAGCCCGGCCTCGGTCAGGATCTCCATGACCGTCCAGACGGCAGCCCGATGCGTCGCAGTTGAGCCACGTCGCTGGCGTTGATGGTGGTCCCAGGGGTGTCTTGCAGTCCGAGCAGGATATGCGTTCCTATGCAGGTGTCCGCGGTCAGCTTCGGATTCCAGCTGTGCAGCTCGGCGTGCCGGCGTGTTCGTTCGTCGAGTGTCTGGCCACGACCGGGTCCGGCGGTGGTGGATAGTTCGCGCGGCCGTGGCGGCCAGATCCCGGACGATGGGGAGCAGCACGAGCCGCTCGCGCCGGACGGTTCGGATGACCGGTTCGGCGGATGTTGCAGCGCATCGGTTCGGTGGCCGCTTGTCGCGGCGAACATGTTGCGAAGAACAGCTGTTGCCCGGCCCGGTTGGAGCCGATGACGTCGAGGCGGCCCTGGCGTTCGCGAAGCATGGTCGCTTGTTTGCGGCAGAGTCGCAGACGCCGTCGGTGCCGATGTTCAGGTTTCGGCCGCAGGTCAGACAGTCGCCGATGGTGGGGTAGTTGCGTCGCCAGCTCATTCAGCCCTTGCAAAGCCAGGTCGTGTTTCGTGTGACACCCCAGGCGTAGCAGTCGTGGCAACGTCGACGGTGGGATCGCCTGGGGTCACAGCGGCTGCACATCCCAGCCGCGTAGTAGTTGCGGTGGGACCCGCAGCGGTAGCACAGCGGTGTGACGACCGGTCCGCCGGCCAGCAGTCGAAGCAGTAGGGAACGGCCGGATGGCCACCGGCTCTTGTGTTGCAGGTGCCGCACAGTTGATGCGTGGCTTGGTCTATGCTGGTGGCGTCGATCGTTGTCTGCCGAGCCTTGTGTCAGGGCGGTAGCGGCGCCCGCGCGGCGTTTTGCCGTTGCGGTCTCCGGGCAGCGACGAGCTCTGGCTCACACTTGAGCAGGTCGCTCGGGGCGCAGTCGAGGACCGAGCAGATCACGTCGAGATCATCGAGACGGATCGTCGTCGGAGTGCCGGTCCACAGAGCCGACATCTTGCCCGCGCTGATCTCGAGGCCGGCTTCTGCCAGTTGTCGGCGTAGATCGGTCGACTTCCAGATGCCTCGTTCGGCCGCCTTCATCCGAAGGTTCCACCGCATCGCGTTACCCCTTCCCGCCGCCCAGGCGGCCGCAACGCGATCATTGGCCGCGGCCCACGCATGTTCGATGTGTTGTTCCTGGACGTGGACGTAGAGGGTTGTGGTCTGCAGCCAGCTATGGCCCAGCAGCTCTTGGATCGCCTTGAGATCCATTCCTCGGGCATACAACGACGAAGCGCAGTAATGCCGCAGCGTGTGCGGCGTCAGCTTGCCCTGCCAACTCGGCAACCACTGGCCGACCGCGCCGGCAAAGCCGGCGCGCAGCGCACTTGCACCGATGCGTTCGCACCGTCCGGTCATCGGATCGCGTCGCTCACTGGGCAGCAGCGGAGCCTCCGGGTTGTCCCAATCGTCGCCGAACTGATGACGGATGTCGACCAACCACCACTGGATAAGGTCGGCTACGGAGTTAATCGCCGGCACCATGCGCGACTTCGGACCGCGGCCCAGGCTTCCTTTTGCCGAACCGTACGTGCAGCTTTCCATCGCGCCGATGTCGGGGCGCCAATCACGCATGTCGAGCATGGCTGTTTCGGTGATGCGCAGCCCGACGCGTCGCCACAACGACGCCGCCAGATAGTCCCGGGCGGCCCGGCAGGTGCTTCCGGGCACCGGGCAGCGCGACGCGCCACGTATCAAACAGTTTGTCAACCTCAGCGTCGGCTCGGCGGCACCCGCACGGTGAACGAATATGGCTTCGACCCTCCGGTTGAACTCGTCGATCGGCTGGGTCAGGACGTGCCCAGAGATGACGGTGTGGCTCGCTCGACGACTGCGTCGCGACTGGCGCGGCGACGACGGGGCGTTCACCCTGATGGTCATCACGTTCGCGGCCGCGTTGTTCCTCATGGTCGGTCTCGCCGTGGACGGTGGCGGCCGGCTGACGGCGTTGGCAACCGCCGACGACATCGCGGCCGAAGCGGCGCGCGCCGCCGGCCAGGCGATTGATCTGCCGCAGGCCATCAACGGCACGGCCGACATCGTCCACCAGGACGGCAGCCCAGGCGGCCGCGCAGGCCTATCTCCGCGATGCCGGCGTCACCGGCACGCGCAGGTGATCGACGGCGGCCACGCCGTGAAGGTAACCGTGCAGGTCGTGTACAGCCCGAAACTCTTGGGTGCGATCGACCTGGGTCCGTGGACCGAGACCGGTGTCGCTACCGCCCAACTTCTGACCGGATAGTCAACCCCACGCCCGGCCCGCTGGCCAGGAGGTGCTCATGTCCCAGCCGACGATGCGGTCGCGCTCGAGCCAGTTCGTGCTCGGTCTCGCCGCCGCGGTCACGCTCGCCGTGGTGATCATCGGTGTGCCGCTCTTGCTGGCCGCCCTGGGCGGCGATCCGCTGCCGCATCACGTCGAATCCTGGTCGAGCCTGCGCGACGAACTGTTGCACAAGGACGCCACCGGTACGTTGTTCATCCGGCTCCTCGTGATCATCGGATGGTTGGCCTGGGCCAGTTTCGCATTGTCGATCGTGGTCGAGACCGTCGCGCGCCTGCGCGGCCGGGCCGCGGCGCATCTGCCCGGGCTCGGCGGTCCCCAGCGCTGGGCGGCCGGCCTCATCACCGCCGTCGCACTGACCATCACCGCGCCCGCAGCCGGCTTCGCGTCGCCACACGCGCCGGTGGCCGCGGTCGCCGTCGCGACGCCCGATCGGTCGCCGGTCGCTGATCAGGCCGTCACCGCACCCACCGTCGATCATCGGGACGCGCCATTGGCTGGTACGCACACCAGTCCGGAGACAGCGGCACCGGACGCGCATCTGGTGTACAAGGTCCACAAAGGTGACTATCTCGGCCGGATCGCCGAACGATTCGGCGGGAGTTTCGCCAGCGCCACCGATATCGCGCGGCAGAATCACATCAAGGACCCGAACCTGATCAACATCGGTGAACGCATCACGCTGCCGGCCGGTGCTGACGACTCCGGCGTACACCGGCACGCGACCGGTCACATCGTCGCCGGTTCGGGCGCCGAATCGTCCGGCGACAGCGAAGCGCCGTCCTCACAGGCCGGGCCGCACGCAACGCCGTCGGCGAACGCAACGCCCTCGGCGAACGCAACGTCGTCAGCCAACGCAACGCCGTCGACCGGTGCCGCGGACTCGCCTCGGCCCGCGCCGAGCGAGGGTGCTCCGCTGGTGGCCGCGTCGCCCGCCGGTGTCGCTCAAGATACGCCAGACCACGCACGGCCCGGTGCGGCCGATCCGACCACGGTTCCCGCTGGCGATGCGCCCCAGACGATCGGAGCCGCCGATGGCTCTCGGGATGCGGAGCCGTCGGTCGCGATGGATGGACCGGCTGTCGGCGTCGTCGGCGAGATGCTTGCGGCATCGGGAACACTGGCGGCCGTCGTATCGCTGGCCGTGGTGGTGATGCGGCGACGCGATCAGATCGGTCAGCGGCTCGGGCGTACGTCGGTCATGCCGGCCACCGGCGGCGGCGCACTCCGACTCATGACGCCGACCCGGGTCGACGACGTCGTGCGACTCGACACCGCGTTGCGGGTGCTGTCCGACCAGGTTGCGGACTGGCCGGTGGACGCGATTCCACAGGTTGCCGGCGTCTGGCTCGATCACGCGTCGGTGACATTGCTGCTTGCCGACGATTCGCGGTCGGCCCCACCGCCGTTCGTCGACGACCCCAACGGCTGGCGGCTGGATGCCGAGGTGCAGCTGGGCCAGCCGGCCGATCAGATCGCGCCGCTGCCGCTGCTGTGTACGGTCGGCGGCCGCGATCGCCAGCACGCATTGCTGGATCTCGAATATCTGCGCATGCTCGGCATCGGCGGAGACCCCGTCGAGGCCATGAACGTCATGCGCTTCATCGTGGCCGAGCTGTGTCACAACGTCTGGGCCGACGATGTCCGGATCACGCTCGCCGGATTCGGACCGGACGCCGCGGCCCTGTCCGCGTTCGACCCCGCACGCATCCGCGTTGAACCGTCTATCCCGACCGCGGTCGCTGCGTTCCACCATCGGTTGGCCGACGCGGTCGCCAACCTCCACGACGTACGGCCGCCGGACGTCCTGCTCGTGGCGGCGCCCGCGATCGGCGACCACACGGCGCTGAACGCCCTGGAACGGGACCTGATGGCGACGCCGGGCGTGGGGATGGCGGCCGTCGTCGCGCCGACGCCCGAAGGTCTTCCCGTCGGCAAGTATCAGATGAACGTCGGTGGCGGCGGTGACCTGCACATCGGCTTCCTGGGCGACGCGCTGATGCCGGCCGCGTCGCTGCCGGCGCCGCTGGTCGGTGAGCGTGGTGTCGTTGATCGCCGAGGCGCGAGAGAGCGGCGACCCGTCGCCGTTGGATCTTGCTCGCGCCGCATCGCGTGCCGTCATCGATCGTGTCCCGGGCGGCCGGGCGATGCAGTTCGCCGGCCAGCGCCGGCAGGATCCGGCCCAACGCAGCTTCCGAGCCGAGCTCGAGGAGCTGACGCGCGGCCAGGACGTCCGGCACGCCGGATCGGCTGACCGGAGCGGCACCTGACTCGTCCGCCGACCGTTGCCATCGACGGCGGGCCTGGCATGATGCGGACCGTGACCGTCGCCGACCAAACCTGGCCGAACCCGGCCAGCGGCGACGATGCCGCTGGCGGCGACGATGCGGCCGGCTCCGACGGCGCGCCCGGCCGCGACGAGGCAGGGGCCTTCGATAAGGCGGCGAGCCGCCGCGAGCGTGGCACGACGCCGGAGCAACGTGATCGGTCGAGTCGTGGCCGTGAGCCGCGGTGGTCCTGGCCCGTTGTCGCCCTGATCGCCGCGGTTGCCGGCATCACGTACGGCTGGGGTGCCGGCCACGGGACCATGGAGCTCTACTACGCGGGTGCCGTCCGGACGATGTCGACGAGCTGGCACGCGTTCGCGTTCGGCGGCTTCGATCCGGGCGGCACGGTCACGCTCGACAAGCTGCCCGGCTCGTTCTGGATCCAGGCTCTCGTCGTCCGTGCGTTTGGGTTGTCGACCTGGACTCTCGTGATTCCGCAGATCGTCGCGGGCGTGCTCACGGTGATCATGATGTTCGTCGCGACCCGACGGGTTGCCGGCGCGCGGGCCGGGATCGTCGCGGCAGCGATCACCGCGGCCGTACCGGCGACCGCGATCATGAGTCGGGGCAACACCGCCGACGCCATCTGCGTCCTGCTCATGGTCGTCGCGGCCGACGTGACATTGCGGTCGATCGGTAACGGACGCCTGCGTACGGTTGTCCTCGCCGCCATCCTCGTGGGGCTCGCGTTCCAGGCCAAGATGATCGAGGCGTGGGCGGTATTGCCCGCACTCGGTCTCGCGTACGTCATTGCGGCGCCGGGCCCGGTGTCACGGCGGCTCGGACGCCTGGCGATAGCCGGCGTGGTCACGATCGCCGTGTCGCTCAGCTGGATGACGGCGGTCACCCTGGTGCCTGCGGCCGACCGGCCGTACGTCGACGGCAGCCGTCACGACTCCGTGTACGAGCAGGTCTTCGTGTACAACGGGGTGCACCGGTTCGGGGCCGGTTCGACGTACGGGCTTGGTTCGGGTCTGCCGTACGCGCCGTCGGCTCAGGCGCGGGCGCACGCCGCCGAGGTCGGCCGGTCGCTGTCGCCGTCGGCCGACTCGTCCCGTCCGGGCGTCACACGTCTCGTCACCGGTGAGGTCGGGCGGGACGCGGGATGGCTTCTGCCGGTCGCCCTGACGACCCTGATCGGCCTCCTGATCGCGCGGCGGCACCGCCCGCGTACGGACATCGTGCGGGCCGCCGTGATCGTATGGGGCGTCTGGCTCATCACGTTCGCGGTGTTGTTCAGCCGGGCCGCGATCGTGCTCACCTACTACACCGGTGTGCTCGTGCCGCCGATCGCAGCATTGTGCGCGATCGGCCTCCGCACCGCCTATCGAGCCATGCGGCAGCGGCGCTGGCAGCAACCGACGCACCGCGCCGCCGCCAGCGTGGTGTTCCTGATCGGAGTCGCCAGCGTGGCTGTGTTGAGCTGGCGGACACCAGGCTGGTTCCAAGTCGTGGCCGCCGTTGTGACCGTGACCGGTGCAGCATTGATGGCGATCGCGCTGCGCGGCCGTGTGTGCATCGGTGTCGCGGCGGCTCTCGCGGTCCTGATCGTCGCGCCGGCCGTGGCGACGGCGGCGCTCGTGGCCGACGACGGCGGTTCGTTCGACGCGCCATTCCCGGTCGGCGGCACGCTCGCCCATCCGGCGGCGCGACTCTCGACGGGTGGAATCTACGGCGGTGTTGTCGTACCGCAGATGACGGCGGAACGCTGGCGAGCGTTGGACGAACTGCGGCGGGGTTGGGACAAGGATCTCACCGAGAACCGGCGACTCGCGATCTTCACATCGGCGCAGGCGTCCCAGTTCGTGCTGGCCGGGATCGCGGACGTCGAGCCGATCGGTGGCTACACCGGCCTCATCGACTCGCCGTCGCTTGACCAGATCGAACACGGGTTGGCCACGGGGACGATCGCCTTCGCGATCGTGCCCGGGCCGGACGACCTGCGGGCCGAGGATCCGCGCATCCGGGCGATCGAGAGGCGCTGCCGCACGAACTCGTTCGCGGCCGGACCTTCCTCCGCCGCCGGACCGGCGGTCTACTTCTGCCGGTGAGCGTCGAGCGCGTGGTCACGTTAACCGATGACGCATCGCTGTTGACGTGACGCCCGCCAGACGACAGCGACCCCCGAGGCTCCGCGTTTCCGCGGCCGGCTGGACTGGCCGGATCACCTCGGGGGTCGGGTTGCTGTCGTAGTCGCCGAGCCGCTGCACACGGTCCCGACAACGTGCTTGTCGAGGACAGCGGCTAGCGGACAGCCACCTCATAAGTCCTATTGCCGTTCAACGCTGGACCACCTCCTTTCGCCGTGTAGAGCGAACCTATCGCCGCCGCCGCGGCGACGGCAAGAGCTTTTAGCCAAAGAATGCGTAGATAAGCGGCGAAAGGCATAAATCAGGGCATGTGGGCACGGTCACACGGCCCGTCACCCTCGCCGCTCCGCCTACACCCAGGCACCGGTACGGCACCCGGCGGTTCAGCGGTCGGCCGCTCGGTCGCGTCGGAGCGCCGAGCGGACCAGAACACGTACCCGTGGATGGGGGATCGCGCGCCGCGACCCGGGATCGCGCGCGAGGCACGGGCGGGGCAGGATGTGGCCGTGGATCGCACCCCCCGGACCCGCGGCGTGGCCGGCCTCGTCGCGTTGGCTGCACTCGCCGTCCTTGCGTTCTTCTGCGTGTGGACCGTTTTGCCGCCCTCGCCCGCACCGGTCAACGCGCCGGCCGATCAGTTCAGCGCCGGCCGAGCTTTTCAGCACGTCGAACGCATCGGCTCGCACGTCCACGTGGCCGGCAACCCGGCGGCGGCCGACGTGCGCGACTACATCGTCGCGACGCTGGCCAGCTACGGCCTCCAGCCGCAGGTGCAGGACGCGGTCGGCGAGGACGCGAACGACGGCGACGACTTCGCGATGGCCCACGTCCACAACGTGGTGGCCGTGCTGCCCGGCACCGCGTCGACCGGCCGTGTGTTCGCGGTCGCCCACTACGACTCGGTGCAGGTGTCCTACGGCGGCAACGACGACGGCGCCGGTGTCGCGTCGTTGCTGGAGACGGCGCGTGCCCTGACACACGGGCCACGACCGCGCAACGACACGGTGTTCGTGTTCACCGACGCCGAAGAGGCGTGCCTGTGCGGCGCCGAGGCGTTCGTCAGCCAGAACCCGCTCGCCGCCGGCGGCGGAGTGGTGCTGAACTTCGAGTCGCGTGGCTCGTCCGGACCGTCGATCATGTTCGAGACGTCGCTGAACAACGCGAACGTCGTCGGCGTGTACGGCTCGTCGGTGCCATATCCGGTCGCGACGAGCTTCGCCGTCGAGGTGTACCGGATCCTGCCGAATGACACCGACTTCACCATGTTCCGGCTCTCCGGCCGCTTCACGGGGCTCAACAGCGCGTACATCGACGGTTCGGGGGTCTACCACTCGCCCGAGGACAGGCCGTCTTACATGAATCGCGGCAGCCTCCAGCAACAGGGGGCGAACGCGCTAGCGCTGACGCGGGCGTTCGGCCGGGCCGACATCGCCACGTTGGCCAAGCCGGCCGGCCACGACGCCACGTACTTCCCGGTGCTCGGTACGCTCGTCCGTTACCCCGGGTGGCTGGTCTGGCCGTTCGCTGCGCTGGCGCTCATCGGTGTGCTCGCACTGTCCGTCCTGGCCCGACGTCGGTCGTTGATCCGGTACGGCCGGGTCGCCGCCGGCTTCGGGCTAGCTCTGATCCCGCTGCTGCTGTCGACGATCGCGGCACAACTCCTCTGGCTCGCGCTCGTGGCGATCCGGCCGGGCTACGCCAACATGATCGACCCGTGGCGTCCGGGCTTCTACCGAGCCGGCGTCGTCGCCCTCGTCGCGGCCGTGGTCCTCACGTGGTACGGCTTGCTGCGGCGGCGATTCGGCGGGTGGACGCTGGCGATCGGCGGTCTCGGTTGGCTCGCCGTACTCGGTGTCGGTCTGGCCGCCGTGACGCCCGGCGGGTCCTACCTGGCGGCGCTTCCGGCGCTCGCCGGCTCGATCGCCGCGATGGTCGCGATCGCCGTCGGCCCGATCCGCCGGCCCTGGCTTCCGGCGCTCGGACTGGCGATCGGCGGCGCGGTCGGCGTCGTGATCCTTGCCCCCACGGTGAGCCTGTTCTTCCCGGCACTCGGCCTCGCCACCGGCGGCGCGGCCGCATTCTTCGCCGCGATGCTGGCGCTCGCGCTGCTGCCGCTCGTGGAGTCGCTGTATCCGGCCGCGGCCGTGGACGCTCCCGTCGGCGAACGGCCCAGACGGCGGCTTCGCGGGGCGTTGCCCGGGATCGTCGCGGCCGCGTTGACCTTGGCGTTCGTCGCTACCGGGCTCGCGGTCGACCAGTTCAGCGCTCGCTATCCGGCCCCGGCCCAACTGATGTACGCCCTCGACGCAGACACCGGCCGGGCCCAATGGGTCAGCACGGACTCCAGCCCCGGGGCCTGGACGCGGCGCTACGTGACCGGGCATGGCGACGTCAGCGCGACGTTCCCGATCGTGACCGGCGAGGTGGACACCGGGCCGGCCACGGCGGCGAACCTGCCCGCACCGACCATCTCGACGACCGCCGAGGAGACCGCCGGCGGAACTCGTACGGTCAGCCTCACGGTCACCTCGCACCGTACGGTCCGGCTCGTCGACCTCCAGGTAGAGGGGGCAACGGTGCTGCGGGCGACGGTCGATGGTCGGCCGGTCCCCGCTTCCGTGGTCGGCGCCCACTTCGGCGTCGAGTTCCACGCGCCGCCCGATGGCGGCCTGCCCGTGACGCTCGTGCTCGAGACGGCCGGGCCGGCGCGGATACGCGTCATGGACGGCAGCGACGGGCTCGACGGGTTGCCCGGGTTCACGCCGCGACCGACCGGTGTCGGCATCGAAGGTTCCCACGACACCGAGCTCGTGATGGTCGCGAAGACGTACGCGATCTGACCGGCCGGCTCCACGCCGAGCCGTTGGCCGCGGCGGTCAGGCCGTCCGGTGGGGCGCTCGACGCAGCCGGCCGATGGCCCGCGACCATCGCACCACCGCCGGTTCGGTCATGCCGAAGGTCAGTTCCTGCACCGCCTGGCCGCCGGCCCGACGAGCGGTTGCGGCCGCGATCACGCCGTCGATGTCGCCCGCTGCGACGCGCTCGAACGTGAATCGGACCAGAGGTGATAGCCGGGCGGCGACACGGCGGGTGTAGTAGGCGTCCATCAGGCGCCGAACCCGGTCGACCACCTCGACCTGCTCCGACCGCTCGTGCTTGAGGAAGTGTGGGCCGAATGCCTCGCGCATCGCGTCGTCGAAATGCTTGCGCATCAACACGTCTCGCCGTCGGCTGGCCGGGACGCGGGCGGCGACGAGCGGCAGCAGGTATTCCAGCGTCTCCACCCAGCGGAGCGAGTCGGCCATCCGGACGGTGAGATTCCGGCCGTCCCGCTCCCGCAGGTGGTAGCAGTCGTAGTCGGCGACGACGCTGATCACGCGAGCGTTGAGGTAGGCGAGCGCGGCGAACGGCTGGTCCTCGCCCAACGTGAGTTCCGGCAGACGCATCCGGTGCCGTTCCAGCATGTCGCGCCGAAACAGCCGTTGGACCCGCAGCGACCGGTAGACGCGTGACCGGTAGAGGTCCGCACGCGGCTGATTGTGGGTGAACATCGAGGTCGGCACCTTGCGCCGGCCGATCGGCGCCATCCGGCCGAGGACGACGTCGGATCCGTTGGCGTCGGCGGTGCCGACCATCCGTTCCAGCGCCTCCGGGCCGAGCATGTCGTCGGCGTCGAGGAGGAACACGTACCGTCCGGACGCGTTATCCAAGCCGACGTTGCGTGGTCGGGCGGCGTTGCCGGAGTTCGGCTGATGGATGACCCGCATATTCGGCGTCACCGCGGCCGCCTTGTCGAGCAGCTCGCCGGAGCCATCTCGCGAGCCGTCGTCGACTACCACGATTTCCACCCGGCTGGGGTCGATTGACTGATTCACCACCGACGAGATGCAGTCGCCCAGATAAGGCATCGCATCGTAGGCGCCGACGATGACGGTGACGTCCGGTGGCCGGGAACGCAGCGCTGATGGCATCACCATCACGGTAGCGAGCCGCCGCGGGATGCGTTCGGCTTTGCGCCGAACGACCAAGATCAAGATGACCGGGTACGGATGACTGCCCGTCCCGGCGGTGTCAGCCCTTCGGCGCGAACGACAGGCTCCGCTCGGCTAGCGCGTCGCGCAGCTGCCGAATCGCCTTAGGCCCCATGCCGTGCAGCTTGCCGAGCTCCGCTTCGCTGACCGTGGTGAGCTCTTCCAATCGGGTGTAGCCGGCCGATGCGAGCGCCCGTTGTGCCGGCTGCGAGAGCTTGTCGGGAAAGCCGCCACTCGTCTGGGCCATCTCAGCTCCTCATCCGCCCGGGGGCACTGGCCGTCGGCCGGCGCCACTCCCGCCGATCCTCGCACCGGGCCGGCCGGGCCGGGTCGGATTCGCGGCGAACGTGGTCGTGACGCCGGCCACGCGACTTCGCCGGGCAATTGTCGATGTCATCGACGGCGCCCGGACCGTGCTGCTACTGGTCGCCCCACACCTCAGCGGCGGTCTCGACGATCAGCCGAAGTTTGGCGACCTCTTCTTCGTACGTCAGGACATTGCCTTCCACTGTGGACGAGAAGCCGCACTGCGGCGACAGGCACAGTTGCGACAGCGGGACATACCGGCTCGCCTCGTCGATGCGTCGCTTCAGGTCGTCTTTGCTTTCGAGTTGGCCGCGCTTGGTGGTGACGAGGCCGAGGACAACCATCTTGCCCGGCGGCACGAAGCGCAGCGGCTCGAACGATCCGGATCGCTCGTCGTCGTATTCCAGGAAGAAGCCGTCAACCTCGAGCGAGGAAAACAACGCCTCGGCGACGAAGTCGTAGCCGCCGGCGGCCGCCCACGACGACCGGAAGTTCCCGCGACACATGTGCGTCGTCACCGCCATGCCGGCGGGGCGGTCGGCGATGGCCTTGTTGACCTGAGCGATGTAGCGCTCGTGCTGATGCAGCGGATCTCCACCGTGCGCGGCGAGCATCTCGCGTTGCCGCGGGTCGTTCAGGTAGGCGAGGCTGGTGTCGTCGAGCTGTAGGTACGTGCAGCCGAGGTCGGCCAGCCCGCGCACCTCGGCGGCGTACGCGGCCGACAGGTCGTCCCAGAACGCGTCCAATTCCGGGTAGACGTCGGTGGAGATGGCGGCCCGACCGCCGCGGTAGTGCACCATGCTCGGCGACGGGATGGTGATCTTCGGTGTCGCCGTACGCACCTGGCTCGCGAGGAACACGTACGCATCGGCGAAAATGGTGCGCTGCAACGTGATTGGCTCGTCGACCAGCAGCGCGGCCGATGCGAAGTCGAGCGTGCCGGCATCGTTGAAGAACTGGACGGTGAGCTTCTCGTCCGCCTGGTGGACGCCGCCGAGCTGATAGATGAAGTCCATGTGCCAGGACGTACGGCGGAACTCGCCGTCGGTCGCGGACCGCAGGCCGACGTCTTCCTGCATCCGTACGACGTCGGCGATGGCCGTGTTCTCGACGGCGCGCAAGTCATCGTCGGAGATCTCGCCGGCCACGTGTCTTGCCCGCGCTGCGTGCACGGCCGGCGGTCGGAGCAGGCTGCCGACGTGATCGGCGCGAAATGGGGGAGTAGATCGAGGCATTGCCTCAGCATGCCCCCGGCCGACGCAAAACGCAGGTCCACCGAGCCGTTGAGTTGCCAGCATGCCGGATCTCGACGCACAGGCAAGTCATAGGGATCACGGTGCTTTTGCAAATTCGCTCCACGATGTACTTTCCATCCAAGGCTCCGCATGATCACCCTCTTTAGAGCGAGGTCACTCATGGTCGGTCAAGTCTCCCCAGCTCCCGCCGGTCTCCGCCGCAACGCGATCGGACTCAGGGAAGTTCTGTTCCAGAGCATCACCGACATGGCTCCCGGCGCCGCCGTCGCCGCATCCATCCCGTTCGGTGCCGCCTACGCCGGCGGTTCGCTTCCGCTGTCCGTCGTCTTCGCGCTCATCGCATGCCTGTTCTGCGCGGTGTCGATCTCGGAGCTGGCCAAGCGCATCCCATCGGCCGGATCGCTGGCAACGTACGCTGCGCAAGGCCTGCACAACGGCGTGGGCTTCCTCGTCGCCTGGGGGTACGTCTTCGCCGGTATGTTGATCGGACCGCTGGTGCTGCTGCAGCTCGGGTTCACGGTGGCCGGAACATTCCACTCCGAATGGGCGAGCTACCCGGCCACCCTGTGGTGGCCGTGGACGATCCTCGGCACGCTGATCGTGGCCGCCGCCGGACTGTACGGCATCCGCGCATCGGCCGGGCTCGGCACCGTGCTGGGCATCTTCGAGGTTGCCGTGTTTGTCGTCATGGCGTTCCTACTCATCGGCCACGCCGGCAGTGCGAACACGTTGTCCGTGTTCGGCACCGGTCACACGCCATCGACGTACCACGGCATCACCGGGGTGATCGCCGGGTCGGTGTTCACGATCCTCGCCTTCGGCGGTTTCGAGGGAGCGGCGCCGTTGGCCGAGGAGGCCCGCGACCCGCGCCGGACGATCCGCCGCGCCGTGTTGGGTGCAGTGCTCATCATGGGAATCTTCTACGTCTTCACCACGTACGCGGTTGACGTCGCGTTCGGCCCGAACAAGTTCGCAACGTTCGGGACGGCCGGTTCATCGTCGTGGGCGGGCCTAGCCCGAAGCTTCTACGGCCTGTTCTGGATCCTCGTGTTCCTGGCGATCGTCAACTCTACGATCGCCAACGCCAACGCCGGGGTTAATGTCGCGAGCCGCACGGCGTTTGCGATGGGCCGGATCGGTGCTTTCCCGTATCAGTTCGCGCGGATCGCGTTGCGACACCGGGCGCCGTATGTCGCGATTGGTGCGGTCACGGTGGCGACCCTGGCGGTCTCTCTCGGACTGGGCTTCGGCTACGACCCGATAACCGCGTTCGGCATCGTGGCCACCGGCATCGTGATCCTCCTGGTGGCGATCTACATCGTCGCGAATGCATCATGCATCGGGTATTTCCTCCGACGCGGTCGGTCCGAGTTCAACGTGTTCCTGCACCTCATCGTGCCGATCCTCGGGATCGCCGCGTTCGTGCCGGCGTGGCTCACGGCTGCCGGGCTGCACTTCGCCTCGTGGGTGCCGCCGCTGACCGCGCCGTTGTCGTACGCGGGCATCGCGGTCGGCGTGTGGATGGCGCTCGGCGTGATCTACTGCCTGTACCTGTACGCGCGGCACCCGGAGCGCGTCGCCGACGTCGATCGGGTGCACCTCGACGAGGAGCCGGACGTCGTGATCGCCGAGACCCCGGGATACGCGCCGCCAACGCAGGCTGGCGCGGCCGCAGACGAGCCGACACCGACCGCATGACGCCCGGATCCGTTCTCACCTACCAACCGGCGCCAGGCGAGTACGCGTGGACGTTCGGCGGCGTGCCGCCGGTCGCACGCGTCACGCCCGGCACGGTACTGGAGCTGTTCACCGAGGACTGCTTCGCCGGTCGCGTACGGGGACCCGACGACCTCGTCTCGCGGGTCGTCGAGTTCCCGTACGTCAACCCGCAGACCGGCCCGTTCTACATCGAGGGCGCCGAGCCGGGGGACACCTTGGCGGTGCACTTCGTGTCGATCGAGCCGGCGCGCGATTGGGCGGCCTGCACGACCGTACCGCTGTTCGGTGCGTTGACATCGACGCACGCCACCGCGTCCCTCCAGGATCCGCTGCCCGAAGTGGTGTGGATCTGGCAGCTCGATCGGGCCAATCGGTTGTGCCGCTTCGAGTCGCGGTTCGGCGACTACATGGTCGACCTGCCGATGGATCCGATGCACGGTACGGTCGGCGTCGCACCGGCCAATCTCGAAGCGCGGTCCTCGCTGGTGCCCGACGCGCACGGCGGCAACATGGACACTCCGGAAATGCGGGCCGGCGTGACGTGCTACCTCGGCGTCAACGTCGAAGGTGCGTTGTTCTCGCTGGGCGACGGGCACGCGCGGCAGGGCGAGGGCGAGACGTGTGGCGTCGCGGTCGAGTGCGCGATGGACACGGTCGTCATCGTCGACGTCATCAAGGGCCAGCCGTGCCCGTGGCCACGACTCGAGTCGGACGCCTACATCATGTCGACCGGATCCGCGCGCCCGCTCGAGGACGCGTTCCGGATCGCGCAACTCGATCTGGTGCAATGGCTGTCGGCCGATTTCGGTCTCGCTCCGTTGGACGCGTACCAACTCGTATCGCAAGCGGTCGAGTCGCCGCTAGCGAATGTGGTCGACCCGAATTACACGTCGATCGCGAAGATCCGCAAGCAATGGCTGCCCCGGCATGCCACGATGGGCGGCGCGCATGCGCGGCTCTGCGAACAGGCGGCGGCCTACCTGGCCGCTCGCTGACGGATTCGACCCGGATGGGGCCGGACGACAGATGCCGTCCGGCCCCATCCGGGTGTTCGTTTCTCTGGTGGTTCGTGGTCGTGGACGGTACGGGTCATGCGGGTGGGCGCGGCGCCGCGCCGGCTGACGCATTAGCTAACGCGGGAAGAAGCAGATCCCCGGGTGGAACACGCCGGCGCAGTTGTTGGAGCTGAACTGGTTGTCGTCGGCGACCCAGAGACCGGCCGGCGTGAGCACCAGATCGTTAACCGCGTGGCCGCGGCTGCGCGTGGGGTTCCATGCCGTGACCGCGCCGGTGGCGGCGAAGAGGCTGCCGATGCCGGGCCGGCTCACCGCACCCGGACCCGCGCTGTCGCAGCCCTTGGGGTTGCTGAGCCAGCGCTGATGGCCGCCGACGTACACGTTGGTGTCGTCGGCGACGACCGAGTAGAGCGAGTCGCAGCCGGTCAGATTGATCCACCGCGCGGTCTGGTTGCCACTGGCCGTCGACGAGAACTTCGCGGTCGCGTCGCACAATGGCGACGCTCCCCGGTATCCCGTGGTCGCGATATAGATGGACAGGTCATCTGGTGACCACGCGATCCCCTTGGCGTACAACGGTTCGGACGACGTGCAGGCAAGGGTGAGCGCCGGGGCGTACCAGGCGTCGAGGGTGGCCGAGGACGAGCCCAGGTCGACGACGAACAGCTGACGCCGGGTCTGACCGGCCACCGTGAGGAAGCTGCCGTTGACGAGCAGCTTTGTGTGGGCGTTGTTGAGTCGGAAGCTCCAGATCTTCCGGGCGCTGTTTGGCAAGGCGCCGACGACCGCGATCGACGAGTAGTTGTCGATCGCTCCGTTGGCCAGCGTCACCGTCGCCATCGCGGCCCGTGAAATGCCCGCGATGCTGGAGAACTGCCCGCCGACGAACAGCCGGCCGGTCGCCTGCTGCAGGGCGAGCACGGCGCCGTTCGGCGTCGGTTTGAACGTCGTGTCGACGGCGCCGGTGGTGGTGTTCACCTTGGCGAGGTTCTGGACCGCGACGCCGTTCATGGTGGAGAACGAACCACCGAGGTACGCGGTGGAGCAGTCGGCCGATAGCGAGATCGCGTTGACGGCTCCGTTCGCGTTCGGATTCCACGATGTGATCTGGCCGGTCGTCGCGCTGAACGAGAACACGTTATGGCGCGTCACCGTGGTCTGCGTCTTCGCGCCCACTTGGGCGAACGTGCCCACCGCATACATGGTGCTGTTGCATTGCACGAGCTGGTTGACGGCGACGTTCGTACCGACGAGGTACGGCGTCCAGGCGGCCGCGGTCTGCGACACCGAAGCCGTGCTGGCCGAAGCGACGGCGGAAGAGGCTATCGCGATCGCAACCGCAGCCCCCGCGAGCATTGCTCCGCGGACGATCGTTTTCATGTGCCGGTGTCTCCGTACTGTCCGAAGTGCGGCGCACCGCCGAGGTGAGTGGTGCGCCGATGTACGGCTGCAATGTATCGACGTCCTACCTCTTGAGACAGCCGGCTGGCCGGACGAAGTGTGACAACTTTCGATGCGTCCGTTACCGCTGACTGTCGCCCATGCTGGTCTGGTTATCGGTGTCGACGGTCAGAGTGTCGCGGCGTCGTTGGAAGAAGTCGCGTTCGGCGGCGTTGTCGCTGCACATCAGTGCGGCTTCGTACGCGTCCGCGGCATCATCTCGTCGTCCCAGTCGCCGGAGTAGGTCGGCCCGAACGGCGTGGAACACGTGATGGTCGGCCAGCGGCAGTTCATCGACGATCGCGAGCGCCGCCGCCGGTCCGTCGGTCTCGGCCACGGCGACGGCGCGATGCAGCGCGACGATCGGCGTCGGTTGCAGCGCCACAAGGTGGTCGTAGAGCGAGCGGATCTGGCGCCAATCGGTGTCGGCCGCGGTCGGGGCGTCGCCGTGCACGGCGTTGATCGCGGCCTGGATCTGGTACGGACCGGGCGCGCCGCGGTGCAAGCAACGCCGGACGAGGGCGTGACCCTCGGCCACGAGATCGGCATCCCACAATGCCCGGTCTTGGTCGGCTAACAACACCAAATGACCGTCCGGCGTCGTCCGAGCCGCCCGTCGCGATTCGATCAGCAGCATCAAGGCCAGCAATCCCAACACTTCCGGCTCGTCGGGCATGAGTCCGACCAGCACTCGACCGAGGCGGATCGCGTCGGCGCAGAGGTCGTCGCGGGTCAACGAGTCGCCCGAGCTGGCCGTGTAGCCCTCGTTGAAGATGAGATAGATGACCGCGAGGGCGGCTCCTAGCCGGTCCGGAAGTTCGGCCGCGCGCGGCACGCGATAGGGGATGTGCGCGTCGCGAATCTTGCCCTTCGCGCGAACGAGCCGTTGCGCCATCGTCGACTCGGGCACCATGAAAGCGCGCGCGATTTCCGCCGTGCTGAGTCCGCCGAGCAACCGCAGCGTCAGCGCGACCCGCGCAGACGGGGCGAGCGCCGGATGGCAGCACGTGAAAATGAGCCGCAATTGGTCGTCTCGCACGGCACCTTCCTCGACGGGTTGGTCCGGCGGGTCCAGGACTGCCGCCTGCGCATGGCGTTGCTCGCGGGTCGCCTCTCGCCGTAGGTGATCGATCGCGCGGTTGCGCGCCGTCGTGATGATCCAGCCGGCCGGACTGGGTGGGAGCCCGGTTGATGGCCACCGCCGCAGCGCCGTAGCGAACGCGTCCTGTACCGCATCCTCCGCGAGGTCGATGTCGCCGAGCATGCGGACGAGAACGGCGACCGCGCGGCCGTACTCGGCGCGAAAGACGCGGTCGATCTGTGCGGCCGACAGCGGTCGCGGCGGCCGCTCGGCGGCGCCCGACATCGGCCGGCCTAACGCTCGGTATGCGTGGTGGAACGGACGGATTTCTACCGGCAGCGTGGTCGCCCGCGTCAGCTTCTCGCCCCAGGCGAGCGCGGCGTCGAGATCGGGCGCGTCGATGATGGTGAAGCCACCTAGATGCTCCTTGCCTTCGGTGTACGGACCGTCGGTGGTGAGAACGTCGTCACCGGCTGCCCGTACGACGGTCGCGGTGCTCGGCTCGTGCAGGCCGCCGGCGAACACCCAGACGCCCGCCGACTTCATTTCGGCGTTCACGGCGTCGAGATCGTGCGAAATCGTCGCGAGCACGGCCGGCTCCGGGATCGGCCCGTCCGGTTGGTACACGCTCAGCAGATAGTTCGTCATCGCTGCCCTCCCACGATCGTCGCGACCCGGCCTCAAGCCAGGCTCTCACCATCTATACGGTCGACGCCGGCTCAGATCGACAGTGTGAGCCACGCAAACCGGAAGATCTTGCGGGGGCGACCCGTTTGGGCGGAAATCCGCTGGTCGATGAGCTGTTGACCGGCGAGAACGCGCGGCGACTCCCCGCAACCGGAACCTGATCGTTCGTATGATAAAGGGGCGACGTACGGCCCATTTTCGGCCAGTGGTGTGACCCAAGGTGAGTCTGTGGCTGGACTCGCGGCCTTCGGTTGCACCGATCTTCACTGCTGGTGCACGGTGAGCGGTGACACAGAAGCACTCGGTGACCGCCGTACGCTGCCGACGTCGCCGGGTTCTCCGGGGGTGAGGCATGCAGATTCGTCGGGTTGCGGCGGTGTACGCAGGCCTGGTGATCTTCGGAGCGGCCCTGCACCTCTGGTACAAGCCGGCCTCGTTCGCCGGCGTCACCGTGATTGGTCTCGCCTCCGCCGGCGCCATCGCGTACGGCATTCGTCGCTACCGGCCGGTGCACGCTATGTCATGGTGGTTGCTCGCCGCCGCTGTGCTGATCAACGCGGTCGCCCGTGTCGTCTACGATTCGCTGCCCGGGCAAGCGGGCACCTTGAAACCGTGGGCCTGGATCGTGTGGTCGATGCATCTGACCATGCTCGTCCTGCTGATCGCCGGCGCGCTCGGCATTGCCCGGTCGACGCTACGCGGCGCGTCCGCCGCGATCGACGCGGCGATTATCGTGCTCGGCGCCGGTCTGATCGGCGGGATTCTCATCGCGATCCCGTATGCGAGTGTGCCCGGCGTCGGCGATCTCTGGCGAGCGGTACGCGTCGCGTACGTGTTCCGCGATGTTGTCGTGCTCGCGATTGCGTTCCATCTCGCCACCGCCGTGCGCTGGAACCGATCGGTCAAATGGCTGCTGGCCGGGCTGTTCGGCCTTGTTGGCTACGACGTACTGTTCCGGGTTGGTCGTATCCACGGCGAATGGTTGGCCGGCACGTGGGTCGACGTCATGTGGCTCCTGTTCTCGGTCGCGATCGGCGCGGCGGCCCTGAGCCGGACGATGGTCGAAGTCGACACCCCGTCGGCGGCGAACGTTCGCGACGGTGCGCCGCTACGGATAGGCCTCGTCGTGGTCCTCGCGCTGATGCCGTCCGCGGTCCTGCTGCTCGGTCTGTTCCAAGAGCCGCCGTGGTATCAGCCACTCATCGTGATCTTCTCCACCCTCATCCTGATCCTGGCGCTCGCGCGGATCATCGACGTCGCGCGGCAGCTACGCAGACAGGTCGAGGGTGAACGTATCCTCCGGCGGACGGTGACGGAGCTGGCCGGCGCACAGGATGTTGCGTCCGTGTCCCCGCTGATCAACGGTGCCGTCGGTCGGTTGCTCGGTCCCGACGCCGACTACCAGGTCGCGATCGTGTCGTGCCCGCCGCCGTCAGTCGAGGCGCCGTGGCCGAACGCCGTCGGCGCCGATATGTTTGAGACCGCCGCATTGCCCGCGCCGATCGCCCGGCAGCTCGGCAATCGCGGTCTGACGTTGGCGATTCAAATTGTCGAGCGCCCGTCGGAACCGCACAACGGGGACACCCTCGGTAACGCGACCGACGCGGGAGCGCCGATGGCTCGTGGTGCCGCCGATCCGGTCACCGGCGACACCGGCGGTTTCGACTACGGGTCGAAGCTTCTCGTCCGGGCCAATCGGTCGTCGCTCAATGCCCTCCGGCCGCGCCTCGAGGTGCTGGCCACACAGGCGGCTTATACGTTGGAACGGATCCGGCTCAACAAGGAGAACATCCGGCACACCAGCGAGTCCTACTTCCGTACGCTCGTGCAGAACAGCACGGACGTCATCCTGATCGTCGACGACGACAACCGCATCCGCTACGCCTCACCGTCGGCGGGATCGGTGTTCGGTGCGACCGCGCTGACCGGCCTCGAACTTCCTAGTCTTGTCGCACAGTCCGACCGCGAAGCCGCTGAACGCCTGCTGAAGCGGGCGCGCGCCGGAGTGCCGGGCACGCTGGCGAGCGAAGCCTCGACACCACGCGAACTGGAGACCGGGACACGCCTTACCAGTGACGGCATGGTGGTCACCGACGTCGTACGTGACGGCGACTGGATGGTCAACGGCAACGGCGCCGGGCCGGCCCGCGTCGAGGTCTCCTGTCGGGATCTGCGGGCCGACCCGTCCATCGATGGGCTGGTCCTCACCCTTCGCAACGTCACCAAGCAGCGTCTCCTGGAAAGCGAGCTCGAACAACGCGCGTTCCACGACCCGTTGACCGGTCTCGGCAACCGCCTTCCGTTCAGCGAACGATTGACCGAGGAGGTCGAGCGCTCCAGCGGAGCGCGGGAGCTGACCGCGGTCCTCTACGTGGACCTGGACGATCTCAAGCTGGTCAACGATGCGCTCGGGCACGAGACCGGCGACGCGCTGCTCAGCGCCGTCGGTGATCGGCTGCGCAGCTTCGTCGCCGGCTACGGCGGCCCGAACAACAGCATGGCGGCCCGGCTCGGCGGTGATGAGTTCGCGGTGCTCCTCGCGGGCGTCGCCAACGACGCCGCGGCGGATGCCGCCGCCGGTCGTCTCCTAGCCGCGCTCGCCCAGCCCGTGCACGTCGGCGGTCATGAGGTGACGTGTGGCGCGAGTGTGGGCGTCGCGACGACCGCCCAGGATGCGGATACCGGACCCGACCTTTTGCGCAACGCCGACCTCGCGCTCTATTCGGCGAAGAACGTCGGCAAGGGGCGGTGGCGCCACTACGAGTCGTGGATGCGCAGCACCGTGATGGCGCGGCTCGAAGTGCGTTCGTCGCTCGAGCGCGCCATCGAAGACGATGCGTTGGTGCTTGAATACCAGCCGATCGTTGCCTTGGAGGATGGGCGGCCGGCGGGCTTCGAAGCGTTGCTGCGCTGGGAGCACCCGAGTCGCGGGCGGCTGTCGCCGGACCAGTTCATCGATGTCGCCGAGGAATCGGGGCTCATCGCGCCGATTGGCGAGTGGGTCATGCGTACGGCCATGGAGGCGGCCCGGACCTGGGGCATGTCCGACGACTCGCCGTACGTCGGGATCAACGTGTCGGCACGGCAGTTCCGTTCGCCCGGGTTCACCGCGACCGTGAAGCGACTCATCGCCCAGAGCGGCCTGCGTCCGGACCGGGTCACCCTGGAAATCACCGAGAGCTTGTTGCTCCGTGACGACGACAGCGTCTGGCAGGACCTGCAGAATCTGCGACGCTTCGGCGTACGGATCGCGATCGACGACTTCGGCACGGGCTACTCGGCGTTGAGCTATCTGCGGCATGTCCCACTCGACGTAGTGAAGCTCGACCGTTCGTTCATCCAGTCGATGGCCGCCTCCGTCCAGCAGCGCGAGCTCGTCCAGGGCATCGTCGGACTGGCCGACGTGCTCGGTCTCCAGGTGATCGCCGAAGGGATCGAGACCGAGCACGAGCGCGATTTGGCGGCTCGGATCGGCTGCGCCTATGGCCAGGGATTCCTGTTCAGTCCGGCGCTGCCGGTCGACGCGGCCCACCGTTGGCTGCGGCGCCGCGCCGAGCGTCCGCGCGCCGACCTGGCCGAAAGCCGCCGGTAGGACTCGGCGATCTCCGATCTCGGGCGCCCAAACCGTGGCAGGCTGGTCGTCGCGGCATGCCCGCGGGGTCGCTCACGATAACGGTGACGGCGCCGTTGTTCGCGAGTGACGGATGGAGAGACCGGATGACGCGGATCGTGATACTCGGCGCCGGCTTCGGCGGCCTGGAATTGGCGAGCCGCCTGTCGGCCGGGCTCGGCGACGAGGTCGACATTGCGCTCATCGACCAGAGCGACAGCTTCGTCTTCGGCTTCGCGAAACTCGACGTGATGTTCGGGCGCCGTACGGCGTCCGCCGTCCGGCACTACTATCGCGACCTCGTCCAGCCCGGTGTGCGTTTCGTGCACACGACGGTCCGCTCGATCGACCCAGTCGCGAAACGCGCGGTCACCGACGCCGGAACGTTCGATGCGGACGTCCTGGTCGTCGCGCTCGGCGCCGACCTCCATCCGGAGGCGACGCCGGGACTGCTGGAATGCGGTCACGAGTTCTACACGGTGCCCGGCGCGTTCGCCCTGCGAGACGTGCTGGATCGATTCGACGGCGGTCGGGTCATCGTCGCCGTCACCTCGACGCCGTTCAAATGCCCGCCGGCGCCGAGCGAGACCGCGCTGCTCATGCATGACCACCTGTTGGCCAAGGGATTGCGCGACCGGTCGGAAATCTCGCTCGTCATGCCGTTGGGCTCGCCTGTCCCGCCGTCGCCGGCAGCGTCCGAGGCGTTGCTGCGTCGCTTCGTCGAGGTGGGTGTCGTGTGGCGGCCGGAACGCCTCGTACGAGCACTCGACCCGGTCCGAAAGGTCGCCCTGCTCGCCGACGGCGACGAAATGCCCTTTGATCTCTTCCTCGGCGTGCCGGTGCACCGGGCGCCGGCCGTGGTCGAGGAGTCCGGCCTCGCCGTCGATGGTTGGATCCCGGTGGATCCGCTCACGCTCGAGACGCGCTATCCCGGCGTATTCGCCGTCGGCGATGTCACCAGCGTCGGCACTCCGAAGGCGGGCGTGTTCGCCGAGGGTCAGGCGGCCGTGGTCGCCGACCGCATTGTCGCCACCGTCCGCGCTGGCGAGGCTTCAGCTCAGTACGGCGGAAACGGCATGTGCTATTTCGAATTCGGTACGGGTCGGGTCGCGCGCGTGGACGTCACGTTCGTTAGCGGACAACCGCCCTCCGGTCGGTTCGACGAGCCGTCGCCGGCTCTCGCCGCCGACAAGGCGGAGTTCGGCACGAGTCGGATCCGCCGCTGGTTCGGCGCCGCGTGACGTCGGCGCCTCGCGCGGCGGTTCGAGCTGCGTCGAGTCCGGGTGGCGTCGGGTCTGGGTGGCGTCGGGTCTGTGCGGCGTCCGATCTGGCCGCACGGGTCCGGGCGGCGTCGGGTCTGGGCGACGTCGGGTCCGTGTCGCGTCGGGTCAGCCGAGCGGGGCGGCCGACCGGAACTCCAGCTCGGGATCGGTGGTCGGGTCGCCGAACAGAGCGGAGTCCTTGACGTAGTGCTGTCGCAGCCGCCACGGCGCACGGTCGCCTTGCAGCGGCAGGGAATCGCGTGAGCGCTCGAAATATCCGGAGGTCATGTCGATGAAGGGCGATGTGTCCATCGGGTCGGATGGCAGTCGTGGAGTGACGACGACCTCGTTGTTCACGCGCATCGCCGACAAGAGTCGGGTGACGTACGCGGCGACAAGGTCGACCTTCAACGTCCACGACGCGTTGGTGTAGCCGAGCGCGAACGCGAGATTCGGCACGCCGTCGAGCATCATCCCCTTGTAGACGACGCGTTCCGAGATCCGCATCGGTTGCCCGTCCACGCTGAGATCGATGCCGCCGAGCGGATGCAGGTTCAGACCCGTCGCCGTGACGATGATGTCGGCGTCGAGGGTCGCGCCGGAACGCAGCCGTACGCCGTTCGCCGTGAAGGACTCGATGTGATCAGTGACCACGTCGGCCCGGCCGGAACTGATGGCCGCGAACAGGTCGCCGTCGGGCACCAGGCAAAGGCGTTGGTCCCACGGCTCGTAGGTGGCTTGAAGTGGGTGTCGACGTCGTAGCCGGCCGGCAGGCGTTTGATGGCCGCCTTGCGCAGCATTGCTCGCATCCTCCTCGGATGCTTGCGCGGCGATCGTGTAGAGCGCGGTGGCGATCCGGATGTTCTTCCACCGGACCGCGGCGGACGCACGCTGCTCAGGCAGGAACTTGCGGAGCAGCGCCGCGATCGGATCGTGACCGGGCAGAGACATGACGAACGATGGCGACCGCTGCAGCATGGTCACGTGCGCGGCGTTGGCGGCAAGCGCGGGAACGAGCGTGACGGCCGTCGCGCCACTGCCGATGACGATCACCCGTTTGCCGGCCACGTCGAGATCGTCCGGCCAGTGTTGCGGATGCACGACCGGCCCGGTGAAGTCGTCCTGGCCGGGCCAGGTCGGCGTATAGCCTTCGTCATACCGGTAGTAGCCGGAGCACAGGTAAAGGAAGCCGCACGTTCGACTGGTGCGTGCTCCCGATTCGCTGTTCTCGACCGTGACTCGCCACCTGGCGTCGGCACTCGACCACTCGGCCCGTAGGACTCGGGTGTGGTACGTGATGCGCTTGTCGACACCGTATTCGGCGGCCGTCTCACGAACGTACCGCAGGATTTCGCCGCCGTCGGCGATGGCGTTGGTCTTGGTCCATGGCCGGAACGGATAGCCGAGCGTGAACATGTCCGAGTCGGACCGCACGCCCGGGAAGCGGAACAGATCCCACGTGCCGCCGATGGAACCGCGAGCCTCAACGATCGCGTAGGACAGTGTCGGCGCCCCGGACTGGAGGTGACAGGCGGCGCCGATGCCGGACAAGCCGGCCCCGACGATCAAGACGTCGACATGGTCGGCGGGCGCTTGCGAAGTGGAGTCCACAGGGCCGGTGCTGGTCGAAGTCACGGCGCTCCCGTCGGCGGCAATTGATCGGCGTACGCGACTGGATCGTACCCACGAAGGGCGCCTCATCGGTCCGAAGGTGGCCTCATCGTGGTGGATACGCCAGAACAAGTCCGGCGCGGCGCCGGTCTGGGTGGTGCGGTGGAGCCGGAGCGTGAGTGCGTATGTGGGTGGATGGCCCTGCCCGATGCTCTGGCTGTGACGACGCGGCAGCGTGTTGAGCGCGAGAAGGGCTGCCGGGATGGTGACCAGGTGCATGGTCGCGAGGGCCACGGTGCTGGTGGTGTCGAATCCGGCCGGGATCGTCATCACGGCGATGGTGGCGAGGGCGAGCGTGGGAGCGGCGATGCGCGCGACGCGGATGGCCGCCGGCCAATTGCGAGACAGCGCCGCGATCAGCGCGAGTCCGGTGGCCAATGGCGCGAGCGACATGATCGTGATCGCGACCGGGTCGACCCTGTACGGGTTGAGCCGTTCTGCGTGTAGGTGAACGCGCCGCCGAGCGCGCGGCCGATGGCGTAGACGGCGAGGTTGGTCAGGAGCAGACCGGCCAGGACGGCGGCAATCACAGCGAGTCGGCCGGTGTTGGTCCGAGCGCGGGTGGGCGATGCCGCCGTGGACTGGCCGGTTGCGGTGTCGGTCATGGTCAGCGGTCTCGGGTCAGGAAGGATCCGAGGCTCGTCGAGGATCCCGCGCGTGCCTTCTTCGCGACCCTCGACCGAGTCCAGACCGTCGAAGTGGACGGCCTGTTCGGTGTAGGTCAGGCGAGTGGCCGCGCCGTCCGGCTGCAACCGCGATGGTGGTCAGAGAGGTCGACAGATGCTGGTCGTCGACCCACATGTCGTAGGTGAACACGATGCGGTTCTGGTCGACGATGTCGGTGTAGGTGGATTCGAACCGCGATCGCGGGCCGCCGTGCCACCGGCCTTCTTCGATGCCGCGTCCGCCGACGCGGAAGTCGTGCGACTTGTGTGTGACCTCGAACGTCGGCCCGCCGCCGAACCATTGGTCTCGTGCGTCGTTGTCGGACAGGGCGTGCCAGACCTCGGCAACGGGGACGGGATAGGTGCGCTCGACCACGAAGGTGGCGTGCGTCTGACTGCGTTCGATCGTGTCGTTCATGTCATCTCCTTGTCGATGGGTGTGTCCAGGACGGCGCCGAGCCGGTCGAGGCGACGCTCAGCCGGCAGGCGCTGCCGGCTGATCCATTCGGCGGCCGGCGTGAGCGCGTCGACCGCGAGCTGATACGTGCGGACCCGGCCGACCTTGGTGGACACCACGATCCGGGCGGCCTCCAGCACGCCGAGATGCTGGACCACGCTGGGCAGCGCCATGTCGAACGGGCGCGCAAGCTCGCTCACCGATGCCGGACCGCGGGCCAGCCGTTCCACCATCGCGCGGCGGCTGGCGTCGCCGAGGGCGTGGAACATCCGGTCGAGCGCGTCCTGATACTTAGGCACATGCCTAAGTATTGCACCGGCTGACACACGTGTCAAGGACACGCCGACTTCCCGCGCCTTCACGGTGTGAAATGCGGCAGTGATACGTCGCGAACTATGTGCGGCGAGAGCGGATGGCTCCGACGACACACTTGGCGCCGATGTACGTAAGCCAGCCGGGCACCCGGCTCGGAGTGGGAGCGGCAAACTGCTGGGGCATCAGTCCCGCGGGTTCACCCTGACATCAGGCCGACCGGCGTCCTGAGCTGCGGCTGTGCGTCCGGCGGAATCGGCCGGAGTGATTTGCGACTTACAGACCGGCCCGGTTGCCCCGGGGCGAGTAAACGGCCTCCGGCGTCGAAACCGAGGCCGTGCGAAAAGATCTTGTGGGCAATACTGGGATCGAACCAGTGACCTCTCCGGTGTGAGCGGAGCGCTCTCCCGCTGAGCTAATCGCCCGGGAACGTGGAGACTCTACCCGACGGGCCGGCTGCGGTGCGACTCAAGGGTGGGCGCCGCGCGCCACTAAATCATGAATGCGGCAATCGTCCGCTTCATCGGCCGCCCGCGCGGGCCAGCCCAAACCGCCGAATCCGCTGAAAGTCGCGGGGTGCGCCCTCGAGATCGGCAGGAGGTAAGGACCGCAAGGGTAGGGCTAGCCCCCGATCCGATCCGGGTGGCGGCGGGATGTCCGGTATCGAGCGATCCGGCCACGCTTGCTGCATGACGATCGAGATGGCTCTTCCCCCACCGGCGCCGCCGGCCACGGAGACCGGGGCACCGACCGATTTCCCCGCAAGCGACCGAACAGGCAGCGACTATGCCGTGCTGTCCAAACGGATCGCGGCCGCGGGTCTGCTACGCCGTCGGACCGGCTACTACATCGCGCGGACGATCGTGGTGGTCGCCATGCTCGTCGGCAGCTGGGTGTCGATCGCGGTCCTCGGCAGCAGTTGGTGGGTGCTGGCGCTGGCGCCGGTCATGGCGATCGTCTTCGCGCAGATCGCTCTGCTTTCGCACGACATCGCCCATCGGCAGGTGTTCCGCACCCGGCGTGCCAGTGAGATCGCCGGCTGGATCGCGGGAAACACCGGGATGGGCATGAGCTACGGCTGGTGGATGGACAAGCACACCCGGCACCACGCCAACCCCAACCATGAAGAGCGCGACCCGGACGTCGCGCCGGATCTGCTGGTGTGGTCGCAGCGCCAGGCCCGCAAGAGCACGGGCATCGCGCGCTTCATCGGCCGACGCCAGGCCGCCTTGTTCGTGCCGCTCCTGACTCTCGAGGGCGTCAATCTCCGGGTGTCGAGCGTTCGAGCGCTGCTGAAGCCCGGTATCCGCAGCCGGCGGATCGAGGCCGGCACGCTCATCGTGCACTTCGCGATCTACTTCACGCTGCTGTTCACGCTCCTCCCGCCCCTGCACGCCCTGGCGTTCCTCGCGATCCACCAAGCGATCTTCGGCATTTATCTCGGTGCGACGTTCGCCCCCAACCACAAGGGCATGCCGATGCTGACCGAGGAGGATGACCTCGACTTCCTCCGCAAGCAGGTGCTGACGTCCCGCAACGTGATCGGCGGCCCGGTGCTCAACGCCGCGATGGGCGGCCTGAACCACCAGATCGAGCACCACCTGTTCCCGAGCATGCCGTCAGCCAACCTCACGAAGGCGCGGCCGATCGTCCGTGACTACTGTCGCGAGATCGGCGTGCCCTACCACGAGAGCCGGTTGCTCACGTCGTACCGCCTGGCCCTGGTCCACCTGCACCGCGCCGGAGCGCCGTTGCGCCAGACCTGAGGCATCGATCGCTGGATCGAAGTTGGAGCTCGCGCTACCGCCTGGTGGCGCGAGTTCCGGCTGTGCGGGCCGCGTGGTCGCTCGTCACCTGGTGTTGGGCGCTGCGCACGGCGCCGGCCGGCTCGGCGTGCACGACCGCCGCCGTCAGGCGTGGCACGGCGTGCATGAGCCGGTGCTCCGCGTCGTGGGCGATCGCGTGCGCCTCGACGACGGTCGCTTCGTCGGCGACCTCGATCTCACACTCCGCGCGCAGCTGATGGCCGATCCACCGGATCCGAGCCGTACCAATGTCGACCACGCCCGGCGTCGTCCGCAGCGTCTGCTCGACCTGGTCGACGAGCGCCGGGTCGACCGCGTCCATGAGCCGCCGGTAAACCTGCCGGGCCGCGTCGACGAGCACGACCGCGATGGCAGCGGTGATCACCAGGCCGATCACCGGGTCCGCCCAGGCCCAGCCGATCGCGACACCGCCGGCGCCGAGCAACACGGCCAACGACGTGAATCCATCGGTACGGGCATGCAGACCGTCCGCGACGAGCGCTGCCGAGCCGATGCGCCGACCGACGACGATTCGATACCGGGCGACGATCTCATTACCGGCGAACCCGATTACCGCCGCGACCGCGACCGCCCAGAGGTGGTGCACGGTCTGAGGATGGGCGAGCCGGCGGATCGCTTCGTACGCCGCGAGCGCCGACGAGGCCGCGATCACCGCGACGATGGCGATGCCGGCCAGATCCTCGGCCCGGCCGAAGCCGTACGTGTAGCGGCGGGTGGGTGCGCGTCGGCCGACCACGAATGCCAGACCCAGCGGTACGGCGGTCAGCGCGTCGGCGACGTTGTGCAACGTGTCTCCGAGCAACGCGACCGAATGGGACAGCACCGCGACCACGGCCTGCAGGATGGCGGTCACCCCGAGGACGGTCAGGCTGATCCAGAGCGCCCGTATGCCGTCGCTGCTCGCCTCCATCGCCGAGTCGACCTGGTCGGCCGCGTCGTGTGAGTGCGGGCGAATCGCGTGGCTCAGGCGGTGCCAGAGCGATCGGCCGCCATGGTCATGTCCGTGGCCGTGCTCGTGGCCATGCTCGTGGCCATGCTCGTGGCCATGCTCGTCCGCGTGATCGTGCCGGTCGCCGTGGGCATGATCATGATCGCGGCTGTGGTCGGTATCGGCGCTGGCCATGGCGTGATCCTCTCGCGGCGGCCACGGCCGTGGCCAGCGCTCGGGACAGAATAGGGCGCCTCGCGTGTCCGTACGCGGCCGGCTGGGTAGTGTCGCCGCAAGTGCATTGGCGGGGACAGGCCAAGAGGGGCGGCTCACGATGACCGGTGGAACCACACGTACGGAACCGGTGCTCGCGTCGTTCCTGACCGAGTATCTCGGCGTGTGGCCGCCGGACACCGCGATGACGGTGGTCGGCTCCGATGTCCGTACGCGTCCGGGATGGGACGGCGCGGTCCGGGACGTGGTCGGCGTACGGACACCGGACGCCGGCGTGATCTCGGTCCGGCCGGATCAGGCCGAGGCGGTCCGGGCCGGGGTGCACAGCTGGCGGCGGGTGACGACGGAGCTTCCGGCGGCCTTGGGTCGCCCGGACGCGCGCGCGTTTCTCGGCAAGTTCCGTTGGTCGACCGCGCCGACCGACCTACCCGGACGCGGGGGAGTGGCTCGACGTCACCGATCCCCGAGTGCCACCGTGGCTGCATCCGTTCGGTGGGCAGGTCCTCGTCACGCTGATCGACAATGTGTACGCCGCCGGCGTCGGTATCAAGCGGCACAACGCGGCCGGGCTTGAGCTTTCGGTCGGCACCGAGGAGGCACACCGCGGCAAGGGCCTGGCGGCCCGGCTCGTCGCACAGGCCGCCCGGTGGGTGCTGGCGCAGGACGCCGTACCCATCTATCTCCATGATCCAGCGAATATCGCATCCGATCGCACCGCCACCGCGGCCGGCTTTCCGGACCTCGGCTGGCAGATCCTCGGCGTGTGGTCGCCGAGCCAGCGACCGGGCTGAGTCCGCGAGCGGCCTGAGCGCGGGCTCGGCGGCACCGATTGGCGGAGCGTCTCGCCTACCCGTCATGATCCGTGACCTTGCAGCGTCCGGCATCTGATCATGAACGCCAGCGGCTCTTGGCGCTGCAAAGTCACGGATCTTGAGTCCGCGACGAGCCTCGCGTCAGCGCAGGCGCAGCGCCAGTCGTGGGCATCGGTCGACGGCCCGTCGCGCGTGCTGGCGCAACTCGGACGGGACGGGCACGTCGGCACCGGCACCCGAGCGGGCCAGCGGATAGCCCCAGTCGTCCTCGGTGAGGATCTCCGGCAACAGCTCCGCGCACAGACCGCGCCCGTCGCATGCCGTCCAGTCGATGTGCAGGTTCACGACGCGCTCCTGGCGATGTAGGTCGCCGATGTCGCCGCGGTGCACCAGCCGGCGAGGTGGGCGCTGACCTCCGGCGCGAACATGCGCAGGCTGGACCGGATCAGACGTACGGTGCCGTCCGGATGTTTGCACGCGCCGCGCCCGACGACGAGCCGGGTCAGCCGATCCACCTGCGACATGAGGTCGGGATAGGAGCGGCACTGCGCGAGCGCGGTGAACGTGTCGGCGATCCGGGGCAGCCCGTTGACGCATGGCCCACATTGCCCGGCACGTTGCCCGGCCAGGTAAGCCACCACGTGCGCGGTCGCGACGAGCCCGCACGACCGGGCCGCGAGCGGCACCATGATTCCGGCGCCGGGCGACGCGTCGTAGCCGGCGAGCCCGACGCGGCTGATCTCGACATCCGGCCGGGCCGGGATCCAGGCACCGTGGTAGCCGCCGACGAGCAATGCCTGCAACGGTTCGGTCGCACCGCCGGCCGCCTCGATCGCGTCGCCGACGCGGATCCCGTACGGGAACTCGTAGACGCCCGCCGTCCGTACCGGGCCGGTGAGCGTGGCGAGGAAGGTGCCCGGCTCATCGGCCGTGCCCGCGCGCCGGAACCATTCGGCGCCGTAGCGCACGATCAGGGCCAGGTGGGCCAGCGTCTCCACGTTCTGGACGAGGGTCGGCCGGCCGCGCAGACCTCGCTCGATCACCCGTACCGACTTGTCCTGCGGGATCGCTGGTCCGCCGCCGACGGCGCTCACCACGGCGGACTCCTCGCCGGCGACGAACGCGTCCGGCGCGACGTGGACCGTGACCGGCAGCGGATCGCGACGCGCCGCGAGCGCCGCGCCTACGGCGGCCACCGAGCCGGACGGCACGTAGAGGTGTGCTTCGTGCGCATCCACCGCCCGCGCCGCCAGTTGCAGACCGTCGAGGACGAGATGCGGCGCGTGGGCGAGCAGCGCGCGATCCTTGCGGCTGGCCGGCTCGCCCTCGGCGCCGTTGCCGATCACGACCGCCCGCCGGCCGGACACGGCCGTCTCGAGCTTGCGATGGGTCGGGAAGCCGGCACCGCCGCGACCGGTGAGGCCGGACTCGGCGACCACCGCGCGGATCTGCCGCCCAGCCGGTGGTGGGCAGGGCCCCGTGTCGCCGGACGTGGTCGTCGAGCGTCGTAGCGCCGGCGAGCAGCAACCGGTGGCGGCCGTCCGGGCCGGTGCGCGGTGGCGGGACGGACGTGTCGAGCATCGCGGTCACCTGGTGCCTCCCCGATTGATCGGTGTCAGGATCCTTGATCGGTGTCGGTGTCCGGTTGATCGGTGTCGGAATCCGGTTGATCGCTGTCGGAATCCGGTTGATCGGTGTCGCAACGCGGTAGGTGGGTGTCGCAACGCGTAGATGGGTGTCGGGACGGCCGTCGTGCGCGGTTCGCGGCGGCCGCCGAGCGTGGCTGAAGTTCGGACCGAGTCGCCAGATCAGCGCGGCGGCCACGGTGATCGCGGCGGCGACCGCGAGCAGCGAGGTACCACGCGCTGCCGCGATCCGTACCGCTGCCGATCCCGTGTACCCACGCGATCGGCCACATCGCATAGGCGAACCAGTGCACGGCGCGCCAGGTGCGGGAACCGAGCCGTCGCCGGAGCAGGCTCGTGACGACGATCGCGACGACCAGGTCGAGCGCGGTCGTGCCGAGCCCGACCCAGGCCGGCCGGTACGCCGCGTCGAACGGGACGAGCAGGTCGAGCAGTTTGAGGTGTGCGTACGGGTCGGTCAGCAACGTGGTCACGTGGATCGCGATCAGCACGGTGGCCATCAGCGATGCATTGCGGTGCACGAGACTCACCGCGAATCGCGGCAGGCCGAAGACCGGCCGGCCGGACCGGCTACCGATGCCGAGCACGACGACGATCGTCAACAGCAGCAACGACACGACACCGGTGGCCCGGGCGGTGTACCACAGAGCCTCGGTCATGCCGCGCTCCCGTTGGCGTGGGCTGCGGTCCTCGGCCGGCCACGTACCAAGCGTGGTCACTCGACCGTCGGTGGCGACGAGTCGGGCCGGAGCGCCGAGGGCGTCGAGCCATCGTCGAGCGCGGGCGCCGCGGACGAGCGCGGCCGTGGACAGCGTGTTCGCGCGTACGCACGTGTAGGCGGCGACGGAGGCGGTGCGCCAGACGCGAGACGCCGGCTGACCAGTGCGTGGATCGAGGATGTGGTGCAGCCGGCGCGAACCGGCCCGCCAAGTGCGCCCGATCGTGCTCGACGTCGCGAGCGCGGCGCCGGCCGGCAGCGAGATCGTGCACGATGGCTCGTGCGGACCATCCTGGACGCGGACGCGCCAGCTCCCGCCGGTCGGGCCGGCCGTGGCGATGTCGCCGCCGAGCGCGACGAGCACCCCGGTCCCGCAGCGCTCGGCCACGATCGCAGCGCATCGATCGGCGGCCCACGCCTTCGCCGTCGCGCCCAGGTCCATCAGCACGCCGGGCGGCACGGTCAGCTCGCGCCCATCCAGACGTACGCTGCGCCAATCGGTGGTCGCGAATGCGGTCACGTTCGGGTGCATGGCCGACGCGTCGGTGGTGAGCGCGGCGAAGTCCCGGTCGTAGCCGAGTGCGGACATGGCCAGTCCGAGCGTCGGGTCGACGTCGCCGTCGGTGTCGACCGCCGCGTCGAGGGCCGCCTGGACGAGTTCGGCCAGCCGTACGCTCACAGTGATCGGGACGCCGTGGGCGCGGAACACGTCGCGCACCTCGGAATCCGTACGGAAGCGGCTGCATGCCTCGTCGACCGCCGCGAGCTCGGCCCGTACGAGATCGGTGGCCGCGTCGAGGCGCGACGGTTCGGCGACGACAATCCGTGCGACCGTTCCCCAGACCGACCATTGGGCGCAACCGGCACCGACCGGCAACTGTTCGACGAGCGGCATGTCACGAACCCCCCGACGTGGCGGCGCCCCCGCCGGAGCTACCCGAACCGGTGTGTCCGCCGAGGTTCGGGAAGGTTGTCGACGATCCATCGTCCGTCGAGTTCGAGTTCGAGTTCGAGTTCGAGTTCGAGTTCGAGTCGACTTCGACCCGGTCGAGTCCGTGGTGCTGCTCGAGTTCGACGTGCCCGTCGGCGTACCCGTGTCGGTGTCATGGCGGGCGAGGCCGGCCACCGCGACGACGCCGACGAGCGTGACCCCGGCGAGCCCGACCGTGACGGTCTTTGCGCGGGTCAAACCCAGATCTCGATGCACTGGAGCCTCCCGGTGTCTCGCGTTTCTTGACACCGATGCTGGCAGCCGAGTCCGAGCGGACAGTGTGCACAACCTATGAGGTCACTGTGAGCCTCGCGATCATGCCGGGTCGTACTGCGTCAAAAGCGCGGCGCGGCCCAACGTGCCTGCTTCCTGTGGGTTTCCTGCGAATCCGTCGGGCAGCGGCCGACCGGGCCACAATCGCCGATCGCGGCCCGATGATCACTGATCACGGTCCGATATCGCCGACCCCGATCCGGTGGCCGCTGGCCGTTGGCGGCGGCCCGCCAACAGCTGGCCGCAGATCGCTGGCCGCGTCCGACACTAGATGCGCGAGAACCGGTTGCGGACACGTGTCCACAGTGCGTAGGCGATGATGCCCGGCATCTGGCTCTTGCCCATCCCGTTGAAGATGAGGAAGTCGTCGAAGATGTGGATGCCCGATTTGCCGGCGACGGACAGGGCAGCGTCCCGTGCCGCGACGAGTTGGGCGACGGTCATCGGCAACTCGGCCTCGTGTGGCTGATAAGTGCAGCCCATCGGGTAGTCACGCCGCCGCGTACGGGACATCTCGATATGGCAGCCCATGACGTGCGTGACCGGATGCGATTCGGTGAACGTGACGAGCCGGCCGAGGCTGTCGACGTACGCCGGCATGTCACGGACGTAGAACCGGAAAGGACCGACCGAGTCGCCGGTGACGAGGAATCCCGTCCAGGGATCGTAAACGGCGATCGAGCGCTCGTCGTGTCCGGGAATGCCGGTCACGTCCAGCACCCGGCCGCCGAGGTCGAACGGCACGATCTCGGTCGGCCACTTGACGAAACCGAAGAACGCGGTCGCCGATGCGACGTCGGCCGGGACGAGCGTGGTATCCGGCCGCCCGTCGAACTGGGCGTCGCCGGCGACATGATCGCCGTGACCGTGGGTGTGCGCGACGACGAGACCGTACGTCTCGCGAGGGTGCGCGGCGAGCCAGTCACCCACGATCGTGTCAACGGTGTCCCGCAAGCGGGAAGAGCGCCGGGTCCTTCGTCGCGCCGGTGTCGAGCAGCAGCGCCCGTTCGTTGCCGAAGAACAGGTAGAGAAACGGCGCCTCGAAGGATGTCGTCTTGCTCTGCCGGAGGATGTAGGTGTGCTCGTCGTACGCGTGCACCTGGATCGGCGGCTCAGTGCTGCTAGCACCCTTGGCCGTGCCGTGGATCCATGACACGTCCAGTGACCCGGCGACCGGCGTGCCAACGTTGAAGTCGATCATTTCAATGGGCCAATCGCCGTTGGTGCACCGACAGGTTCGTGTACGCGATCTCCAGCAGTGGAACGTCGACGTCTTTCGACTGAGCCCGGGCGATTAGGTCGCCGATGATGTGGTCGGCCTCGGTCCGGCGCCCGGCCGACAGGTCACGGTACATCGACGACGTCAGTGTAGAGGCCGGGTCGGTCAACGACGCATGGGCGCGTGTGGCGACGTCGGGGTGGATCGCGAAGCCGTACGCCGCCGCGACGGCGATGCATTCGTCGATGACGCCGTCCGCGTACGCGATGCCGCCATGCGCGGATGCGACCTCGCCGACCGTGCCGCGCATCAGGCAGGTGATCGCGCCGAGCGACGCCAGATTGATCCACTTTTCCCACATCGCGAGTTCGATGTGCGACGAGTTGCGCGCGGTGAAACCGGCGTCAGTGAAGTCGGGAACGAGTGCTGCCGCCCGGTCAGCGTCGGCGACATCGCGGGCACCCCAGGTCAGGGCGTTGAGGCCCGGGTTGAGCTGAAGGATGCGGCCGGCGTCGTCGAGCGTCGTCGCTACGTACATCACGCCTCCCAGCACGCGATGGCGACCGAATCGGTCGTCGAGCACATCCATGTGAGCCAGGCCGTTGAGCCCCGGGACGATCAGGGTGTCCGGCCCGACCGCCGGCTCGATGTCGTGGATCGCGTCCTCGAGCGAGTACGCCTTCACCGACAGCAACACGACGTCGTATGGTGCCACGGCTCCGTCCGCCCCGGTGTCCGCCTCGGTGTCCGCCGCAACCGCGGGCAGCTCCTCCGGCGTCACGACATCCGGCTTGACCGTCCATTCACCGGCGGCGCCGCTGACCGTCAGACCGTTTTCCCGCAACGCTTCGGCTCGGGCCGGGCGGACCAGGAACGTCACGTCGCGACCGGCCCGGGCCAGCAGGCCGCCGAAATAGCCACCGGTGGCCCCGGCACCGACGACGAGAATGCGCATCGATTGTCCTTTCCGGACGTTTTCCAGCGAGCTGTCCGCTCCGGATGTCACGAACGCGACGCGCCGACCGGACCCGAGACATCCCAGCCCGGCGTCAGATTCTCCCGCGTCACGTCCGCTCGATCCACGACGTCTCCACACACCGTACAGACCGTTGCCGTACGCAACTGATGGTCGTGATGGTGGACGAGCCGGACCGGGGGAGTGGTGACCGCCCACCGGTCGCCCCAGTCGAGAAGCGCCTGCGTGACGCGGGACAACTCGCGACCCGATTCGGTGAGCCGATACTCCTCACGCCGCGGCGATTCCTGATACACCTGACGGTCGAGCACGCCGGCTTCGACAAGCGCACGCAGTCGGGCGGCCAGGCGATCGCGCGGCGCGCCGGTGTTGCGGGCGATCTGGCTGAATCGGGTATTGCCGAGCAACACCTCGCGGACGATCAGCAGTGCCCAGCGGTCACCGACCACGTCGAGGGCGGCCGCCACCGAGCACGGCCGTCCCGGCAGTGAGGTCGGATCGATGCGGCGCGGCGCGGCGTCCTGCGGCGCGGTGTGCTGCGGCACGGTGGGTTGTGGTGCCGTGCGTTGCGGTGCCATGCCCAAATCATCCCACCCGGTGGTTTGCTTTCCAAACCGTTGGCCGTTACCGTGCTTGGGTGACGGTTGGAATATCAAACTCAGGCGGAGTAACCGGCGACGCTCTAGCGCGATCATCCCGCGACAAGATCGCGGCGGTCGTCGTTGTGCTGGCGGTCTTCATGACCAACCTCGATCTGTGGATCGTCAACGTCGCCCTCCCGGCCCTCGGGACCGGCTTCGCCCACCACGGCCGCCCGCCGTCACTCGCCGACTTGTCGTGGGTGCTCAACGCGTACGCGATCACCCTTGCCGCTCTGCTCGTGGCGGCCGGGCGCCTCGCCGACCGCGTTGGGCAGCGAACGGTGTTCCTGGTCGGGGTCGTCGTTTTCACCGCCGCGTCCGCCGCCTGTGCTCTCGCGCCGAATCTCGGCGTACTCGTCGTCGCTCGAATCGTCCAGGCGTCCGGCGCGGCGCTGCAGCTGCCGACGTCGCTTGCGCTGCTGCTCGCGGCCGTCCCGGAAGCGCGGCGGCCCGGCGCGGCGCGCGCCTGGGCGGCGGTCGGCGGCCTGGCCGCGGCGTCTGGTCCGGTGCTCGGCGGACTGCTCGTCGAAATCGACTGGCGCTGGGTGTTCGTCGTCAACCTGCCCATCGGCATCGCAACGATCATGGCCGGCCTGCGGACGCTGCCGCGCTCGCAATCGCGCGAATCCGGTCGGGTGCCCGATCTGCTCGGAGCCGTGCTCGTGACGGTGTCGGTCGCGACGTTGACCGGTGCGCTGGTACAGGCGCCGAGCTGGGGATGGGGCTCGGCGCGCACGGTCGGCCTCCTGACGATCGCCGCGGTGACCGGCGGGTGGTTCGCCCGGCGCTGCCTGCGCCACCACACGCCCCTGATGGAACTGCACCTGTTGCGGCTGCCTCGCTTCGGCATCGCCAACGCCGGGGTATTCGTGTTCAGCGTTGCCTTCGCCATCATGCTGCTGTCGAACGTGCTGTGGTGCCAGGAAGTCTGGCACTGGTCGGCGTTGCGGACGGGCATCGCCATGGTGCCCGGCCCAGCGCTGGTGCCGATCGTTACGGTCGCCTCCGCTCGCGCGATGCGACGGCTCGGCCCTGGACCTCTCGTGGTCGCCGGTGGCCTCCTGTTCTCGGCTGGCCTCATCTGGCGCGTGGTCTTCGTCTCGGATGTCCCCGATTACGTTCGCGACCTGCTGCCCAGCATGGTTCTCGGCGGCGTTGGCGTCGGGCTTGCGCTCGGCACGCTCATCGCGGCCGGCGTCACATCGCTGCCCGCCAACCGGTCGGCGACCGGCTCCGCGCTCGTCAATTCGGGCCGACAGATCGCGTCCGCACTTGGCGTGGCCATTCTCGTGACGATGCTGGGTGGGCGCGTCGATCTCAGCGCGTTCCGAGCCGGATGGGTGACCGGCGCAGCGCTGAGCGTCATCTGTGCGATGACCGGCCTTCTGCTGGTGCGGTCGGCGCGGCGGATGGCATCGCCGGCAGCGGTCGCCGATGCGGACCGCGTGCCGGTCGCTGGCTGAGGCCGGCGCCGGGTCCGTCGTGCGAGGGCACGATCGTCGGGTACGCCGACTGACCGTGCTCGACTCGGCCGCTCTCCCTCTTGCGGTCGATCAAGCCGGAGATAATACTTAACTCCGTGGTTAACAGTGAGCTGACCGACGTCTTCGCCGCGCTGGCCGACCCGACACGGCGGGCGATGGTGGCGACGTTGGCCGAGCAGGGTCCGCGGTCCGCCGGCGAATTGGCAGCGCCGCACGCGATGTCGTTACCCGCGGTCAGCAAGCACCTCGCAGTGCTCGAACGCGCCGGTCTCGCCACCCGTGAGCGCCGAGGTCGCCACCAGATCATTTCGTTGAACCCGCAGCCGCTGCACGATGCCGCCGGATGGTTGGAGCGACACCATCGCTTCTGGACGGGTCGTCTCGACTCGCTCGAGCGCTATCTCACCGAGGAGAACCGATGAGCACCGTACACATCACACGGACCCTGTCCGCCCCGGTTGACCGCGTGTGGACCGCGTTCACCGATCCCGAGGCGTTGATGGCCTGGTTCTGGCCGCAGAGCGTGGGTCCGAAGGTGACCGCCGACGTCCGGCCCGGTGGCCAATTCCGGATCGACGCCACATCGGCCGGGTTCGCGGCGACCGGCGTCTATCGGGAAGTCTCGCCGCCCACGCGCCTGGTCATGACATGGCAGTGGGACGGCGACGATGCGGCTGCGAGTCTGCTGACGATCGAGCTCACGGCACGCGGTGACGACACCGATCTCGACCTGCGGCATGAGCGGCTGGCCAACGATGACGAGCGCGACCAGCACGCACAGGGCTGGAACGACTGTCTCGACCGCCTGCCGGGTTGGCTGGCTGTGTCGTCATAAGCGCCTGGACCGACCGGTCGGCGCATTTCGTGCCGGCGTCGTACTTGGAGTTCGGGCCTGCGACCGGTTCAGCTGCTGAAGTCTTGCGTCAGCCAGACCTTGCCGGACGAGTCGCGGACCACGTCGATGCCGATGTGGTGGAACGAACTGCTCAGCAGGTTGAGACGGTGGCCGTCGTCCGGAGGCGTCTCGTTGTACATCGACGTCGTCAGGCCCTCGGCCGCGCTGACGATGGCCGAGGTGGTGTTCGGGTGCGGTCCGCTCCAGCCGATGTTCTCGCCGCACGACGTCCAGTGCACGCCCTGGGCAGAGATACGGTCGCCGAGCGACGCCTCGCCGGGACACTGGTGGGACATCCCGCACGAGCCTTCCATGACGAGGTTGTGCTTGTGGGCGCTGCGGTTCAAGCCACTGAGCAGGCTGTAGGGCGGCAATCCATGTTGCGCACGCAGATCGTTGATCTGCGCCAGTAGCTGGTCGACGACGGCGGTGCCCGCCGGTGGCGTCGTCTTGATCGGCTTGGGCTTCGGCGACGGCGTGGGCTTTGCCGATGTCGTGGTCGACGGGGATGTTGCCGACGGCCTCGCGGTGCTCGATGCGCTCGGCGTGCTGGCAGCCGGCACGGCCGTGGGCGCGGGCTGCGCGGCGACCAGCACCGAACCGTCGCCGACGCGCCCGACACCGCTCGCCGCGAGCGCGTTCGATCCGCCGGAGCCGCCGGTCGACACGCGCGCGAGCAGACCTCCACCGACCAGCGACAGGATGGCAAGGACAGCTATCAGCATGCGGGAGCGTCGCACCGCGCTACCGAACCAGAACGTACGCACGCATGTCAATCCGAGCCGATACGCCGCGTCGCAGTGTCGTACCCCGTGGCTACCGATGCGCGATGCGCATCGGGATGAGCCCGGCGCGACGATCACCACATCGACGCGACGACCACGGCGGTGGACGACGGCATTCGAGCGATGCTCGGATCGCATCGTCACGGTGCTGCCGGCGCGTTTGGAGCGATTCGTGCGGCCCACCGCGAGCGATATTCGCTTGACCGATGAAATCGCTCCGGGAAACATGCGAATGTTCCATCCGATTGACCCACGAGAGGAGGCGCACCATGTCTGTCCAGCCCTTGATCACTGCTCGGAAAGGTCACCAGACTTGTCGTTTCCTCGTTCGTTCCCCTGCGGCCACTGCGGCGTAGACGTCTCGCTCGACGCCCCTGGCACTACGCACCGAAACCACTGCCCAAGTTGCTTGTGGTCCCGTCATCTTGACCGCAACGTGCCCGGCGACCGCAAGGCCGACTGTCCCGGCGGCATGGAGCCGATCGCGGTCACCGTGCGCGGCGAAGGCCGTTGGGTGCTCGTACACCGCTGTACGCGCTGTGGCCGCCTCCGGCTGAACAAGACCGCGGCCGACGATAACGTGCTCCTACTGCTTCAACTGGCCGCGTTGCCGTTGTCGATGCCGCCGTTCGCGCGGCCGTCCGCGCCGCCGTCGGTGCGGACCTGAGTAGATCTTGGAGCGCTAGCGCCTGGTGGGCGGGCGCTCCGGCGCGCGTCGGCCGGTCGGCATTCACCATGTACGGCATCCCTGTGCCAAGATTTCTCGGTGCAGTCCATCGAACGGCCGACCCTCCGCCCGCCCGCCAACCTCGTGGCGCGCCGCGCGATCGGCTACTGGACGCTCCGCGCGCTGCCGGTATGGCTGGCGCTGACCGCGATCCAGATCGTGTGGTGGATCAACGACACGACCCATGCGACCGTTCATGCCGATCGTGCTCGTCGTCGTCTCGCTCGCGGCGATCGCGCATCTGCTGGTCATGCCGCAATGGCGATATCGTGTGCATCGGTGGGAAACCACCGATCAGGCCGTCTACACGCAGACGGGCTGGTTCACCCAGGAACGTCGCATCGCGCCGATATCGCGTATCCAGACCGTAGACATGCACCGTGGTCCGTTCGAGCGGATCTTCCGGTTGGCGAACGTGACTGTGACAACCGCCTCGGCCGCCGGACCGATCCGCATCCACGCGCTCGATCTGGACGTCGCGCAACGACTGGTGGACGACTTGACGACGATCACGCAGGCGTCGGAGGGAGACGCGACGTGACCGATGCCGATCCGGTGCGCTCCGGCGAACCGGCCATGCCGATTCGGGAGTCGTCCGCGACGATTCGGGAGTCGTCCGCGCCGGCCGGCGAGACGGCTCGGCCCACAAGCGAGCCGGACGCGCCAGTCCTAGCGGTGCCGGCGGCCGATGCGACCGCTCTCACCACGCTGTCGGACCAGGCCGACGAGGGGTGGCGCCGGCTGTCGGTACGCATGCTTATCGTCCATCCCGTACAAGAGTTGCGACGGGCGATCATCCCGCTGCTCGTGCTCATCGTGTTCGGGCGGGGTGACCGCAATCTGTGGCCGTACGCGGCGGTCCTGATCGTCGTCGCGCTCGGTCTGATCCGGTGGTTCACCACGACCTATCGCGTGACACCGACGCAGATCCAGGTGCGGCGCGGTCTGCTCGGCCGCAGCACGCTGTCGGTGCCTCGGGACCGGGTACGGACCGTGGATGTCACCAGCCACCTCATGCATCGCGTCCTGGGCCTCGCCCGGATCAGCATCGGGACCGGCCAGACCGACCGCAAGAAAGAGGACGGCCTCCGGCTCGACGCGCTCACCACTGAGGCGGCCGTACGGCTGCGCAACGAACTGCTGCACGAGGGCCGCCGCGTCACGTCGCCGAGGACGGTCAACACGGCGGCGACCGGCAGGCTCGTCGGACGCGCCGCCGCGGCGACTCATCGCTCGGCTCGATCCGGCCTGGGTCCGCTACGCCCCGTTCACGCTGTCCGGACTCGTCACCATCGGCGTTTTCGCGGGCTTCCTCGCCAACGTCGTCAATCAGGCGCACGTAAACCCGGCCAACGTCGGCGCCGTACGGACGGCCAGTGACGACCTGGCGAAGCTGCCGCTCGTCTTCGCCGTCATCGTCGTCCTGTTGATCGTGATCGTGATCGTGTCGCTGCTGTCCGCCGGCGGCTATCTCCTGGCGTTCTGGAACTTCCAGCTCACCCGCGACGGTGCGACCCTGCACGTGACGCGCGGGCTGTTGACGACGCGTGCGACCACGATCGAGGCACGCCGCCTTCGCGGTGCCGAGATCAGTGAACCGATCCTGCTCCGCCGCGTCCGCGGCGCGCGCGCCATCGCCATCACGACGGGCCTGCGGGTCGGCCGTGGTGCCGAACGCGGCGGCTCGGTGCTGTTGCCGGCCGCGCCGGCCGAGGAGGTCGATCGCGTGGTGGCCGACGTCATCGAGACGAGCGCGCCGCCACGTGTCGAACTCATCCGGCACGGACCGCGGGCCCGACGGCGTCGCATTAACCGGGCATTGCTCGTGACCGGAGTGCTGACCGCCGCACTCGGTGTGCTGTGGTGGTTCGCGAACTGGCCGATCGGGTTCCCCATCGGCGGCTTGGTGATCTTCCTGCTGGCCCTGCCGGTCGCGCTCGACCGTTACCGCAACCTCGGCCATGCGCTCGGCGACGGCTTTCTGGTCGCGCGGCAGGGATCGTTGGTTCGCCGGCGCTACATGCTCGCGACCGCCGGCATCATCGGCTGGAACGAGCGGATGTCGTTCTTCCAGCGACGCGCCGGACTCGTGACGCTCATAGCGACGACCGCGGCCGGACGGCAGCACTACGACGTGCTCGACCTGGCACAGCCCGACGCGATCGCGTTGGCCGACGCAGCGACGCCCGGCCTGCTTACGCCGTTTCTGACCACATCGGCCGAGCGGTCAGCGACGGCGCCGCGGCCGGCGTCGAGCATGTCGGCGGTGTCGCCGCCGGCGAGCGATCCGATCCCACCGAGCGACCGGAGCCAGCCGAGCTCATCGGGTGACCCGAGCCAGCCGAGCGAATCCACCGGGTCTGCGGACGCCGCGGCCGAGCCGTTGCCACGCGCCTGAGCGTTGCTGTGCCCCGGCTTCCTGGCTGTGTTCAATTCCGCCGCCGGCTCAGTCGACCGGGCGTCGGCGTCCCTGTTTGATCTGGCTGGTCCGGCGTTTGCTGTCCAACCGCCGCTGTACGGAGCCCTTGGTCGGTCGCGTCGGGTGCCGCCGAGCCGGCGGTGGCGTGATGGCGTCCGCGACGAGCTTCGCGAGCCGGGCTTCGGCGATCGCGCGGTTGCGGAGCTGCGCGCGCTCCTCGCTCACGACGACCGACAGCACGCCATCGACGAGCCGGCCGCCCAGGCGCTCGATGGCCCGGTTCTTCAGCGAGGGTGGCAACACGTCGGAGGCGGCGAGGTCCCACAGAAGCTCGACGCGCGAGTCGGCCGTGTTGACGCCCTGACCACCGGGGCCGCTCGATCGAGAAAACCGCCATCGCAGCTCGCCACGAGGGATCGCGATGCTGCCTCGAATCGGCAGGGGTCCGGTCACACGATCAGCCTCCCACGCCGCTGGGCACACGACGTGGGCCGGCCACACGGATGTGACCGGCCCACTCATCGAGGTTCGGCGCTCCGGCTCGCCGCCGGTTCACCCACGCCGCGGGGGTCCTAGGAGTTACCTACCATCGGTACCAGCGGGAGCGTCCGCCGCCGGTCGCCGTACCGCGGGCAAAGAATCCCACGATCCATACGATCAGAACGATGAGCGCTATCCACCAGAGGACGTGCACGGCGAAACCCAGGCCGCCCAGGATCAGCGCCAACAACAGGACAAGCAACAGGATGCCCATGTCCACTCCCTTTCCACGTGTCGCCGAAATACCCGGCGGTGGTCGATGTCAAACTAGGTTGGAAGGTTAGGCACTCTAAGTATTAGAGTATGGAACTGTGACTGACACGCCAGATCGGATCGACGCCGTACGCGTGCTGACCAGGCTGAACCGCTTGCTCGAAACGGTCGACTCGGGCCTTACGATCCCGCAGTACCGGGTGCTCATGGCGTTGAGCCACGGCGGCATCCGGTCGGCGATGCTCGCCGAGCGCCTGGCCGTACGCCGGCCGACGCTCACCGCGATCGCGGACGGGCTGGTGGCCGCCGGCTATGCGGTGCGGGAAAGCGAGCCGGGTGACCGTCGGGTCGTCCAGCTCCGCGTCACCGACGCCGGCCGCGCCGCGCTCCGCCGCGCCGATCAGGCCTATGTCGCCAAGCTCGGCCCGCTCTTCGACCAGATCGCCGGCGACCGGCTCGTGGCCGATCTCATCGCCATTGGTGAGGTGCTCGACGAGCGACTCCGCCACAAGATCGCCGTACCCGTTCCCGAGGCCACGGAGGCCACCGTATGACGCACGCCCGGCCAACCCCGGACGCCGAGACGCGCGGCTGGCTGCGCCGCATCGTCACCGCCTGCATGCGCTATCGCAAGCAGGTCATTCTCGCGTTCGGTGCGTCGGTCGCCGGCATGACGATCACCGCGCTCGTGCCGCTCGTGCAGCGCACGATCATCGACGATTCGATCCTGTCGCATCAGCGCGCGCTTGGGCCGCTGGCGGCGATTCTCATCGTCGCCGCGCTGCGCGTCCTACGGCCTGACGTTCATGCGCCGCTACATGGGCGGCAAGCTCGCCCTGGACGTGCAGCACGATCTGCGGCAGGAAATGTTCGGTGCGCTGTCCCGGCTGGACGGAGCGCGCCAGGACCAGCTGCAGACCGGCCAGATCATCGGGCGCGCGACGAGCGACATCACCATGGTCCAGGGCCTGCTGTCGATGATGCCGATCATGGTGGGCAACCTGCTGCTGTTCGTCCTGTCGCTGGTCGTGATGGCGGTGCTGTCCCCGCTGCTGACCGTGGTCGCGCTGGCGGTCGGGCCGGGCCTGCTGTGGATCTCGATCCTGGCCCGTAAGCGGCTGTTCCCGGCGACTTGGGAGGCTCAGCAACAGTCGGCCGCGGTGGCCGCCGTCGTCGACGACGCCGTCACCGGCGTCCGCGTCGTGAAGGGCTTCGGCCAAGAGGCGCAGGAACTCGGCAAGCTCAACGCGGTCGCCCGCCGCCTGTTCGGCTCGCGGGTGCGCGCGGCCAAGCTGACCGCCGTCTATAACCCGGCCCTGCAGGCGATCCCGGCGCTCGGCCAGGTCGGCGTGCTCGCGCTGGGCGGTTACCTTGCGGTCGAAGGCAACATTTCCCTGGGTACGTTCCTGGCGTTCTCCACCTACCTGGCCCAGCTGGTCGGGCCGGTACGGACGTTGTCGACGCTGCTCACGATCGGCCAGCAGGCCCGGGCGAGCGTCATCCGGGTCTTCGAGGTGATCGACTCCAAGCCGGTTGTCACCGAGAAGCCGGACGCGATCGCGCTCGACCATGCCGCGACGCCGGATGTCGAGCTCGTCGACGTGACGTTCGGCTACGTCGCGTCTCAACCGGTGCTGCGCGGGCTGGCGTCTGCACGTCCGGCCGGGCGAGACGGTCGCGCTCGTCGGCACGTCCGGATCCGGCAAGTCGACGATCTCGATGCTGCTGCCGCGCTTCTACGACGTGCAGGACGGTTCGGTTCTGCATCGGCGGCCATGACGTCCGTGACCTGACGATGGACTCGCTACGCGCCTCGATCGGTCTGGTGATGGAGGACAGCTTCCTGTTCTCCGAGTCGGTCAAGGCGAACATCGCGTACGGCCGACCCGACGCGACCGACGAGCAGGTCATCGCCGCGGCGAAGCAGGCCGAGGCGCACGAATTCATCATGGAGCTGCCGCGCGGCTACGACACGGTGATCGGCGAGCAAGGCCTGACGCTCTCCGGTGGTCAGCGGCAGCGCGTTTCGCTCGCCCGCGCGCTGATCACGGACCCGCGAGTGCTGCTGCTCGACGACGCGACGTCGGCCGTCGACGCGCGCGTGGAGGCGGAGATCCACGCGACCCTGCACCGGGTGATGGCCAGCCGCACCACACTGCTCATCGCGCACCGGCGATCGACGCTGGAGTTGGCCGACCGCATCGCCGTCCTCGATGGCGGTCGACTGGTCGACGTCGGCACCGCCGCCGAGCTCGAGGCGCGCTGCCCGCTCTACCGGCTGCTGCTCGCCGGCCCGGGCGACGACGCCGAAGGCATCGACGCCGGCGAGGTCGAGGTGGACGCGCCGATCGTCGACGCGCAGGTCGACGGCGTGACGCCGGCCCTGTGGGACGAGTCGAAGGCACCGGCCGACCTGGTCGGCAGCGACGGCTCACCGTTGCCGTCCGTGTCCGCCGCCGGCCTCGGCGGTGGCGGACGGGTCGCGGGCGGGGGGCGGGTGAGCGCGTCCGGTGGACCGATGACGACGGCGCTCGCGAGCATGCCGGCCACGCCGGAACTACTCGCGGCGGTGGACAAGCTACCGCCGATCACCGATGTACCCAACGTCGACGAGCGCGCGGCCGCGGCACCCGACCCGCATTTCACGCTCAAGAAACTTCTCCGACCGCTTCTCCGGCCACTGCTGTTCGCGTTCGTGCTCGTCGCGCTCGACGCGGTGGCAACGCTCGCGATCCCGTTGCTGATCCGCACCGGCGTCAATGAGGGCGTCTCCAAGCACGCCGTACACGTGATCTGGCTCGTCTCTGTCATCGCTCTCGTGATTGTGTTCATCGACTGGGCGATCAACTGGCAACAGACCCGCGTCACCATGCGGACCGGCGAACGGTTCCTCTACACGCTGCGCCTGAAGACGTTCGCGCACCTCCAGCGGCTCGGCCTCGACTACTACGAGAAGGAGATGTCCGGCCGGATCATGACGCGCATGACGACCGACGTCGACGCGTTCTCCACGTTCCTGCAGACCGGTCTCACCACGACCGCGGTCAGCCTGCTCACGTTCGTCGGCATCCTGGTCGCGCTGCTGTACCTGAATCTGCAACTCGGGCTCGTCATCGTCGCCGTATTGCCGATCATGATCGTGGCGACGTTGATCTTCCGCAGCAAGTCGTCGAAGGCGTACACCGAGGCTCGCGAGAAGGTCAGCATCGTCAACGCCGACCTGCAGGAGAACGTCGCCGGCATGCGCGTCGCCCAGGCGTACCGGCGCGAGCAGCACAACGCGGAGCGGTTCGCCGGTCGCAGCGATGCCTACCGCGTCAGCCGCATGCGGGCACAGCGGTACATCGCGACGTACTTCCCCTTCGTACAGCTGCTGTCGGACGTCGCGTCGGCGGTGGTGCTGATCGTCGGCGCCTCGCTGGTCAACAACAACGCACTGACCGCCGGCGCGCTGATCGCCTACCTGCTCTACATCGACATGTTCTTCGCACCGATCCAGCAGCTATCGCAGGTGTTCGACGGCTATCAGCAGGCAATGGTCGGTCTGGCGCGCATCCGCGACCTGCTCCGGACGCCGACGTCGACGCCGCAGGCGGCCCGACCGGTCACCGTGCCCGAGGGCGCGCACCTGCGCGGGGAGATCGTCTTCGACGACGTCCACTTCCGCTACGGGCCCGATACCGACGAGGCGCTGCGCGGCGTCACGCTTCGCGTCCCGGCCGGGGAGACTCTGGCGCTGGTCGGGCAGACCGGCGCCGGCAAGTCGACCGTCGTCAAGCTCGTGTCCCGGTTCTACGACGTGACCGGCGGCGCCGTCCGCGTCGACGACGTCGACGTGCGGCGCGTACGACACGGCGTCGTACCGGCATCGGATGGGCGTCGTGCCGCAGGAGGCGTACCTGTTCCCCGGCACCGTACGGGACACCATCGCGTACGGCCGCCCGGCCGCGACGAACGCGCAGGTCGAGGCGGCCGCCCGCGCGGTCGGTGCGCACGAGATGATCGCGCACCTCGACGGCGGCTACTACCACGAGATCACCGGCCGCGGCCGGAACATGTCGGCCGGTCAACGACAGCTCCTCGCACTCGCTCGGGCGCAGCTCGTCGACCCGGACATCCTGATCATGGACGAGGCGACGGCGGCGCTCGACCTCGCGAGCGAGGCAGCGGTCGTCCGGGCGTCGGACGAGCTGGCCGGTCGCCGTACCACTCTGGTCGTGGCGCACCGCCTGACGACGGCCGCGCGAGCCGACCGGATCGCCGTGCTCGACGGCGGTCGGGTCGTCGAGGTCGGCACGCACGCCGAACTGTTGGCGGCGGGCGGGCTCTACGCATCCCAGTGGGCGGTGTTCTCGGGCGAGCCGATGAGCGAGGCCGTCAGCGCGTAGGCCAACGCGGCCGCAATGTCGCGCGCGGCCGCGCCACGCGGCGGCGCTGCGAGACAGGTTTCCCGGCGCTAGGGTACGGGCAGATCATTCCCCTGACCACGACCTACGTGCGTCGCAGCGCCGATCCCGGCCCCGCCGGTGGCTGCCGTCGCCGACCAAGGAGACCTGAATGCTCAAGGGCTTTCGCGACTTCATCCTGCGCGGCAACATCGTCGACCTCGCCATCGCGGTCGTCATCGGTCTCGCGTTCAACGGCCTCATCTCGAAACTCACCGATGACTTCATCAAGCCGCTGATCGCCTTGGTTGGGGGCGGCAAAGGCGTGGGCGCCGGTTCGTTCACCGTCCGTGGTCAGCATTTCCTATGGGCCGACTTCATCAACGCGATCATCAACTTTGTCATCATCGCGGCGGTGTTGTACTTCCTGGTCGTCGTACCCATGAACAAGCTGAATGAACTGCGGCGCCGCGGCGTGCCGACGACCGAAGCGCCAGCGCCGCCGACCGACGAAGCGGTCCTCCTCGGCGAGATCCGCGACCTGCTTGCCGCTCAGAGCGGCCGCGTCGCGCCGGCGCCGCGGACAACCGGCGACGTCACCACCGGCGATGCGATGCCGCCGCGCGGCCCGGCGGCCACGTGACGGGGGACCACAGCGACCGCCCGACCGGACCGCGACGGTCCGGTCGGGCCGATCGGCCGCCGGGTGATGTCCGCGCCACGTTCGCCCAGGAAGCGCGGGAGGAGTCGCCGCCACCCGGCGACGTCGCCGGAGCGGAGGGCCCAGCGACGCCGGCAGCGGGTGGCGAATCGTGGTGGCGGCGCGTCAATGACATCCGCAAGGGCGTGTCGGCCCGGTCGAAGAAGGACAACCTCGGCCTCGTCGCGGCCGGCGTCGCGTTCTACGCCATGCTCGCCGTCTTCCCGGCCATCATCGCGGCGGTGTCGGTCTACGCGCTGGTCGCCGATCCGAGCAACATCAAGAGCCAGCTCGATCCGCTGATCCGGGCGCTTCCGCCCGGTGGCGGCGATCTGATCGTCAACCAATTGACCGGTACGGCATCGGCCAGCCACGGCGGGATCAGCGTCGGCGTGATCATCGGCATTCTCGGCACCCTGTTCGCCGCGTCGGGCGGCATCCGCGCGCTGATGACCGGCCTGAACGTCATCTTCGAGCGCACCGAGTCGCGCAACTTCGTCAAGCTGCGCGTATTCGGTCTGGCGCTCACGCTGGGTGCCCTGGTGATCGGGATCGTGGCGCTCGCTCTGATCGCGGCGTTCCCGGTCGTACTCGACCACATTGGACTCGGCGCGTTCGCCGCCGTACTCGCGCAGATCGGTCGCTGGATCGCGCTGTTTGTCGTCATCGGTGGATCGCTCGCGCTCTTTTACCAGTACGGGCCCGACCGGGGCGGCCGCCATCGCCCGCACGCCACCGTCGGCGTCGTGGTCGCGATCGTCATTTGGCTCGTCGGTTCGTTTCTCTTCTCGCTCTACGTCTCGAACTTCTCCAGCTACAACAAGACGTACGGCGCGCTGGCGGCCGTCATCGTGCTGTTGCTGTGGCTGGACCTATCGGCCTACGCCGTCCTGTACGGCGCCGCTGTTGACGCGGAGATCGCGGCGCGCGCCAGCGACGCCGGCGCGGCTCGAGCGAGTGGCGCGCCCGCGCGATCCTGAATCGTGGCGGTAGGGCCGCTCGACGGGCGACCGACCCACGTCTTCGCGGTAATGTGCTGGCGAGTTGTTACCTGCCAGTACATGCGAGGAGTGAGCGATGTCAGACGCCCAGCAGCGGGTCGCGATCGTGACCGGAGCCGCCCGAGGGATTGGCGCCGCGACGGCGCTGCGGCTTGCGGCCGACGGCCACGCAGTCGCGGTGGTTGACCTGGACGAGTCGGCGTGCGCGGATACGGTCGGCCAGATCGAGGCGGCCGGCGGGCGCGCGCTCGCGGTCGGCGCCGATGTGTCGGATCCCAAGGCGGTAGCGGCGGCCGTCGAGCGCGTCGTCGCCGATCTCGGCGCGCCGACGGTGCTCGTCAACAACGCCGGCGTGCTCCGCGACAACCTGCTGTTCAAGATGACCGACGACGACTGGGACACGGTGCTCGGCGTCCACCTGCGCGGCGCGTTCCTGATGAGTCGCGCGGCCCAGGTGCACATGACCGCGGCGAAGTGGGGACGGATCGTCAACCTGTCCAGCACGTCGGCGCTCGGCAACCGCGGGCAGGCCAACTACGCCGCGGCCAAGGCGGGGATGCAGGGCTTCACCCGTACGCTCGCGATCGAGCTCGGACCGTTCGGCGTCACGGTGAACGCGGTCGCGCCCGGCTTCATCGTCACCGACATGACGGCGGCCACGGCGGCGCGTGTCGGTGTCGATTTCGACCAGATGCAGCAGCGTGCGGCGGCGGAGATCCCGGTGCGCCGGGTCGGTCGCCCGGCCGACGTGGCCAACGTCATCGCGTTCCTGGCCAGCGACGACGCGTCGTTCGTGTCCGGGCAGGTCATCTACGTCGCCGGTGGTCCGCGCGGCTGATCGGAGGCGTGCCCGCGAGGTGCCTACGCGCGGGAGTGGTGCTCAGCGCCGGGGAACGCTCGCGCGTCGGTCGGGCCGACCCCGGCGTCCGCCCCGTCGCGGTGAACCACGGCCGCCACGCCGGGCGTCAGTGCGGGCGACGCACCGCGAACCGTTCCGCTGCCTCGGGACGAGTTCGGCCCGTACGGCCGCGGCCGCCACCCAGCCCATCTGCGGCCAGGACGGGGTGAGCAGGTTGCGTGCTCGCCATCGTGGTTGGAACTTCTCGCAGAACCGGTTCAACGAGGCAATCTCGATCCACCGGTCGAAGGCGTGCAGCAGGGCCGCGCTCGTCCGGGCGAGCGCACCCGGCGCGTCGAACACCCAGCGGAACGCCGCGAAGTTCAAGGAAACCTCGCGCGCTCCGTGCGCCCGGGCGTAGTCGACGACTTCGACGATCATCCGTTCGGCGACGCCGTTGGGGGCGAGGATGCCGCGCGGCGCCACATCGAGCGTGTAGATCGAGCCGTCCCCACAGACCGCGAACCGCGCGAAAGCCACCGCCTCTCCGCCGGTCGCGTACGCGACGGCGAACAGGCAGTCCGGCCGCGGCTCGAGTATCGCGTCCAGGTTCATCGCGAAGCCACGTTCCCGGCGGCCACCGAGCCACTGGTCGAGCACCGGACGTAGGGCTCGGCGGCCAGCTCTCCGGTCAGCGGCCCGATCGTCACCGTGACTCCGGCATTGCGCGTACGGTTCACCGCCTGGCGTACGTTGCGCATGCGGCGCGACGCGAGGCTGAAGTCGTCGACGGCCAGTACCGCCTCGTCGCCGATGTGCAGTCCCCGCATGCCGTATTGCCGCCATAGCGGTGCCATGTCGTCGCTCGCGCCGAGTACGGCCGGCCGCCACCCGCGCCGCGTACACAGGTCGATGTACGCCTTGATCGCGGCGCCAGCGCTGTCGATCGAGCCGACCGGATCGCCGCCGACCAGTGCCGTGCCGAACAACACCCGGTAGCCGACGGCGGCCCGGCGGTCCGGGCTGAACACGTACGCCTTGTCGGCTCGGGTCGCGAACGGCGCGAGGCTGTCGGCGCTCCCTCGGGCCGCGAGTTCGCTGACGTCGGCCCGATCCAGCGAGCTCCCGGGCCTCGGTGGCTTGCGCCGGGGAGGAAGGCGACGACCACGGCGAGCACGACCGAACCGGCGATCACGAACGTCACCAACCACGCCCGCCACCCCGTCGGTGCATCGGTCGACAGGTATCCGACCACCGCATTGCCCACGCCGGCCGGGTCGTGCCGATTCACCACGAGATCCCAGCCACCGCCGACGACCGCGGACCCGACCGCGACCGACCCGATCTGAGCCGACAGGCGAAGGCGGGCCGGATCGGGGCGAGCCGGAAAGTCATGCCGCAACGTGACGAGCGCGACCAGGCTTGCGCCGGCGAGCGCGACCGCGAACGGCCGGTGGGGAATCGCGGCCAGCGCGGCCACTGCCAGTGCAACAACCCCGGTCACCCACGCGGCATAGCGCCGGGCGATCAGGCCCCGCGCGATGACGATGAGGAGGACACCGACGACAAATGCCTGAGCGCGACCGGGGACGCCGCCGTCCATCGGCGCGGCGAGGCCGGCCAGCCTGGCGTGCGGTCGTACGGATGTGAGAAGGTTCACGCTACCGACGAGAGCCACCAGTGTGGCGACCAGACGTACACCTGCAAACCGCACGAAGCGACCTTAGCGATCTCGAAGTAGGGGCCGTCAAATTTAGCATCAGACCGCCGCGACCTGGGCGAGCAGTACATAAACCGACAGAGGCTTTGATAGGCGTCAATGTCTAACTATCTCGTCTCGGTTTTTGATCCCGCGCGCAGCTTTACGTGAGTATGGGGAACCGTGAAGGGACAACATCGCAGGGCCGGCCGCACAGGCGCGTCCCGTTTTCTCCTGACGCTGCTTGTGCTGGTGCTCGTCGCCGGCGCGGGCGTCGGCGGGTGGTTCGGTTACCACCGCTGGCAGCATAAGGACGGCGGCGTCGTGCCCGAGCAATAGCGGGTTGACCGTTGCCGCGGCGCCGGAGATCGCGCCTGCGGTCTCGGCACTCGCCGTCGAGTGGAACGCCCAGCGGACCTCTGTGGACGGCTCATGCATGAAGATCACGGTGAGCGCGGCCACGCCGGCCAGCGAGGCGGCCGCCATCGCGGGCGCGTCCAACGTGTCGGTCTCGGGGCTCGGTCAGGCCAACGGCGGGACCGCCGTACCGGATGTGTGGATCCCGGACTCGTCGACCTGGTTGTCCCGCCTCACCACCGCGTCGCCGCAACTGGCGATGAACGGGTCCAGCGTCGCGACCAGCCCGGTTGTCGTCGCGCTGCCGCAGCCGGTCGCGGCCGCATTGGGCGACGCCAAGCCGACGTGGGCGACGCTGCTGGCCAAGCTGGCGACCGGTCAGATCCGACCGGGCCTCGTCGACCCGAACGTCGACGCGTCCGGCCTCGCGGCGCTCCTGGCCGTCGGCGCGGCAACGCAGAGCGCGGCCGGCGTCACCGGATCGACCCCGCCGGACTCGACCGCCGCGACCAACGCGCAGGCACAGGCGATCGGTGCGATGCGCGCGTTGGCGTCCGGTGAGAGCCGGCTACGTGACGACCTGATGGGTCGCTTCCCACGCGCGACCGATCAGACGACGATCGCGCGCAGCCTGTCGCTCGCGCCCGTGCCGGAGCAGAGCGTCCTCGCCTACGACGCGGCCAAGCCGCCGGTGCCCCTCGTCGCGGTCTACCTTGACCCGGCGCCACCCGCGCTCGACTATCCGTTCACGCAGCTCCCCGGCATATCGGCCGCGAAGGCCGATGCGGCGCTCAAGTTCGAGTCGCTGATGACCGGCGACTCGTGGAAGAACATGCTCGCCAAGACGGCCCTGCGGGCGCCCGACGGCACGTTCGCTAGCACGATGCCGAAGCTTCCGGGGATGCCGACCGGACCGCTCAAGGCCGCGACCGATATCTCCGGAGCCGCCGTCGACCAGGCGCTATCGACGTGGTCCGCGGTGACCGTACCGGGTCGGATGCTGGCCGTCATCGACGTGTCCGGCTCGATGGCGGAGACGGTGCCGACGGCGCATAACGCGACGCGGGAGCAAGTGACGATCGCCGCGGCCAAGGCTGGTCTGTCGCTCTTCGACGATCAGTGGACGCTCGGACTCTGGACGTTCTCCACGAAGCTGCGCGGCAACATCGACTACCGGCAGCTCGTGCCGATCGAGTCGCTCGCCAATGGCCGCACCGAGATGCTGTCGAAGCTCGGCAACATCCAGCCGGTGCCCAATGGCAACACCGGGCTCTACGACACCGTGCTGGCCGCGTACAAGGCAGTGCAGAAGAACTGGGACCCGAGCCGGGTCAACTCGGTCGTCATCATGACCGATGGCCAGAACGACGACCCGGGCGGCATGACGTTGGACGATCTGATCAGCCAGTTGAAGTCGATCGAGAACCCGGCGAAGCCGGTCCAGGTCATCGCGATCGGCATCGGCACCGACGTCAACGAGAGCGAGCTGCAGAAGATCACCAGCACGACCGGCGGCGGCACGTTCGTCACCGCCGACCCGTCGAAGATCGGTCAGATCTTCCTGAAGGCGATCGCGCTTCGGCCGGGCGCCGCGAAGTAGCGCCGGCCGGAACGTCGGGTCGGCCGCCGGAGCCGACGATCGGCGGCCGTAGCCGGTCCGGGCCGGCTACTGCTCGGCGATGGTCCGGTGCGTCACCCAGCGCTCGACAAAGAAACCGAGCAGCGGAATCGTGCCCGCCAACGCGACGCCAGCGATCCGCATGATCGGCCACCGCGCCCGGCGCGCCAGATCGAAGACCAGGAGCAGGTAGATCAGGTACAGGTAGCCGTGCGCGATGCCGACATAGGTCGCGACGCTGTCGTTGTGGGCCCAGATCTGCAGCGGGATGCCGACGAACGTGAGGATCACCAGGCCGACGCCGACGGTGTAGGCCAAGACTCGGTAGCGCAGCAAGGCGCCACGCAACCTCGGTGGCACGGTGCGGGGGGTGGCCGAGGCCGCGCTGTGGTCGGCGTCGGTGGTGATCGGTTCAGCCATGAGCGTTCTCCTCGGTCGCGGCACCGGAGCGCCGGTAGTCGCGCGGCCGTGCATCGGGGTGGGCGGCCAGCCAGGCCAGGTACTGGTTGTAATCGGAGGTCCCGTCGACGACGGGGCTGCTGCGCTGCTCGCGCGCACGCCGCGCGAGCGCGGCGTCAACGTCAAACGTCGTGATCCCCGCTGGCCGATCGTCGGTCGCGGTCCGCGGGATCGACCGGTCCGCGCTGGCCCCTTCGCCGGTACGGCGGGAAGCGGCGCCGGCATTGGTCCGCTCGGTCATGTCGTCGCAAGGGTCCGCCGGCCGCCGACGGTCGCCGGGCGGCCCGTACAGGGTGATCCGCACCTCCCGTACCCACATGAAGATCACAAATGCGGCGAAAAACGGCCACTCAAAGGTGTAGCCGAGGCTCAGCGCATTGCCCTGTTTCGCGCGGCCGAACTGCCACCACCCCAGGATCAGGAATGCGGCGACGAGCGCCAGCACGATGGCGTGCTTCAGCAGCCATCCTGGGCTTGCGAGTCGTCGCATGCCGGCGAGCGTACCGCTGCGACCTGGGTGGTCTGACCGGACGCCCCGTCCGTGGCTACCGCACCGACGAGCGCGATCGGGCGCGAGCGCCGGTCACCAGCGCCCCGATGCCCACGATCGCGATGATCGGGCCGAGCACCGCCCAGGTCTTGTTGCCGTTCATGCCGCCATTGCCGCCGAGCACGTCCAGGCCCTGGAGCATGAAGATCACTCCGGCGATGAGGAGCACGATTCCCACGATCATGAATGTCCAGCGCTTCACGTGCTCATCCTCCGTTGGAAGCAGACCGCTAGGCCTCGCGGCTGCGTCGCTGCCGCTACGCATCGGCGGTTGGCAGGCGAAGCACCCACCGATAGGCCTGTACGAGCCCGGTGTCGAAACCGGCCGCCGAGCCCCACAGGAACAGACGGAACCGGCGGTAGAGCGGTTCACCCCAGCGGGCCACGATCTCGTCGCGCTTGGCATCCAGGCGCTGGGCCCAGCGTTGGCAGGTCAGATAGTAGTTGTGCCGGTCGTCCGTGACGCTGATCAGCTCGAACGGCGAGTGCGCCACCTCGCGCAGGTAGCTGTGCAGCAGGAGCGGCGACTGGCCACCGGGGTAGACGTAGCGGCTCATGAACGTGGAGATGTTGTACTTGCGGCGCATCGCGAGCGCGTCGAGGTAGACCCGGCCACCCGGCTTGACCAGTTCGGCGTATTTGCGCAGCGTTGTCTTGTAATCCGGCAGGTGCTCGGTAACGCCCATGTTCACGATGCCGTCATATCGGCTCGGGCTCTTGTAGGCGAAGATGTGCTCGCGCACGACGCGGGCCGGCAGCCCCTCGTCGGCGATCAGGCCGCTGAGGTAACGCTCCGACTCCTTGGACAGGGTGAGCGTGGTGACCTCGACGCCGCGCTTGCCGGCGTACTCGACCCAGGCGCCCCATCCGCCGCCGATCTCCAACACGTGGTCTCCCGGTTTGACGCCGAGCGCGTCGAACGCGATGTCCATCTTGCGGGTCATCGCGTCTTCCAGCGGCTCGTCGTCGCGAGCGAAGACGCCCTCGGTGTAGCAGCGGTGGCGCTCGTCGAGGAAGCTCAGGAAGAATTCCGAGTCCTCGTCGTAGTGATGGGAGATCGCCTCGCGGTCGCTCGCCTTCCGGCCCTTGACCAGCGACGGGACGAACTGCGAGACCCACTTGACCGGATGGATGTCCCGGAAGAATCGCCGCATCCGCAGGGCCGCGGCCAGATCGCCGTCAACGTCGAGCCACCCTTCGAGATAGGCGACCGCGACGCCGAACTGGTCGAGCGTCTCGAGCGCCTTCGCTCCGCGGGGATCGAGCACCCGGATCGTGAACTCGGGGTCGCCGGCGCCAAACTGGTGCGGATCGCCGCCGACATCGGCGACCGCGAACGGCACGGCCGGTTTGGACGCGAAAAACGACTGGTAGCGCCGCTGGAGTGCGGCGATCATCTCGGAAGTGGCCACGGCGACAATCTAACGCCGGATGATCGTGGACAACAGCAGACATCGGGAACACCGTGCGGAGCCTTCCGGCACGGCGTACCCGCGCAGGGTTGTGCGCCGCATGCAGCGCGGCTGAGCGGACCGATAACATCGTCTGGTCAACCACCTGACGATCTCTTGCAGGGAGCCCACCGTGTCCGAAGCCGTCGCCACCGCCGCGCTCGACGCTCTCGCCGTCGCGGCCGGGACGACGTGTGCCGAAGCAGTCGCCGCCGCCGGTCTCCCGACGGCCGGCCCGAAGGCGATCGTGGTCGTTCGCGACGCCGACGGGCGGCTGCGTGACCTGGCGTGGACGCCGACCGAGGACACCGTGGTGACGCCGGTCTCGATCGAGTCGCCGGACGGCCTGGCCGTGCTGCGCCACTCGACGGCCCACGTGCTGGCGCAGGCGGTGCAGGATGTGTTCCCGGACGCGAAGCTCGGCATCGGCCCGCCCATCGACAACGGCTTCTACTACGACTTCGACGTCGCCAAGCCGTTCCAGCCCGACGACCTCGGCCGTCTCGAAAAGCGGATGCAGGAGATCGTCAAGGCCGGCCAGGATTTCCGGCGCCGCCGGTTCTCCTCGGTCGCCGACGCGAAGGCGGAGCTGGCCGACGAGCCGTACAAGCTGGAGCTCGTCGATGTGAAGAGCGACGGGACCGGCGGCGCCGACCTGGACGCGGACGAGGCCGTCGAGGTCGGCGGCGCTGAGCTCACGATCTACGACAACGTCGACCCGGCGACCGAGAAGGTGGTCTGGTCCGACCTGTGCCGCGGTCCGCACCTGCCGAGCACGAAGCTGATCAACGCCGCGGCGGTCAAGCTCATGCGCACCGCGGCGGCCTACTGGCGCGGTTCGGAGAAAAACCCCCAACTGCAGCGGGTGTACGGCACCGCCTGGCCGACCCGCGAGCAGCTCAAGGACTACCTGAAGCTGCTGGAGGAGGCGGCCCGCCGCGACCACCGCAAGCTCGGCGCCGACCTCGACCTGTTCAGCTTCCCGGACGAGATCGGCTCCGGCCTGGCCGTGTTCCACCCGAAGGGCGGCATCATCCGGCGCGAGCTGGAGAACTACTCGCGCCTGGCGCACGAGGCGGCCGGCTACTCGTTCGTGAACACGCCGCACATCACGAAGTCCGAGCTGTTCGAGACGTCCGGGCACCTGCCCTACTACGCCGACACGATGTTCCCGCCGATGCAGCTGGAGGGCGCCGAATACCGGCTCAAGCCGATGAACTGCCCGTTCCACAACCTGATCTTCCAGGCACGCGGGCGGTCCTACCGGGAGCTGCCGCTGCGGCTGTTCGAGTTCGGGGCGGTGTACCGCTACGAGAAGTCCGGCGTGGTCCACGGCCTGACTCGGGTGCGTGGCCTGACGATGGATGACGCGCACATCTACACCACTCAGGAGCAGATGCAGACCGAGTTGCGCAGCCTGCTCGCGTTCGTGCTGAACCTGCTGCGCGACTACGGCCTCGACGACTTCTACCTGGAGCTGTCGACTCGGGGCGACTCGGAGAAGTTCCTCGGCGATCCGGCCGAGTGGGATGATCGCGACCGAGGCGTTGCGGCGGGCCGCCGTCGAGTCCGGCCTGGAACTGGTCCCCGACCCGGGCGGCGCCGCGTTCTACGGACCGAAGATCTCCGTACAGGCGCGGGACGCCATCGGGCGCACCTGGCAGATGTCCACGATCCAGCTCGACTTCAACCAGCCGAAGCGGTTCGGGCTCGAATACCAGGCCGCCGACGGCACCCGGAAGCAGCCGGTGATGATCCACCGGGCGCTGTTCGGGTCGATCGAGCGGTTCTTCGGCATCCTGACCGAGCACTACGCCGGCGCGTTCCCGGCCTGGCTGGCTCCGGTGCAGGTGGTCGGCATCCCGATCCGCGATGATCACGCCTTGTATTTGGAGTCGTTCGTGGAGCAGTTGCGGGTGCGTGGCATCCGGGCCGAGGTCGACACGTCCGACGACCGGATGCAGAAGAAGATCCGTACGGCGCAGCAGCAGAAGATCCCGTTCATGGCGATCGCCGGCGACGAGGACGTCCAGGGCGGCACCGTGTCGTTCCGCTACCGCGACGGGTCGCAGCGCAACAACGTTCCGCTCGACCAGGCGGTGGAGCACGTCGTCGAGGTGGTCCGGTCGCGGACGAATGTCGGCCCGTCGGCGCCGGTCAGCGGCGCATGGAGGTCGCGCTGTGAGCGACGAGACGTTCCTGGTCACCGGTGGCGCCGGCTTCGTCGGCGGTCACCTGATGCGGCGGCTGCTGTCCGATCATCCCGACGCCCGCGTCGTGTCGCTGGACAACTACTTCACCGGTACGGAGAAGAACCACGTCGACGATGCCGCGAGCGACCTACCTGCACGCAGTCGACGGTCGACATCGCCAAGACGTGGGCGAACACCGGCCTGCCTCGATCCCGTCGGTCGTGTTCCACCTGGGCGAATACTCCCGCATCGTGCAGTCGTTCGACGAGGTCGACATGACCTGGGACTTCAACATGCACGGCACCAAGGAAGTCGTCAGGTTCGCGAAGGCGCACGGGCGAAGCTCGTGTACGCCGGGTTCCAGCTCGAAGTTCGGCAACGACGGGCAGGACGAGAACCTGAACCCGTACGCGTGGACGAAGGCGAAGAACGTCGAGTACATCCAGAACTTCGCGACCTGGTACGGCCTCGACTACGTCATCACGTACTTCTACAACGTCTACGGGCCGGGCCAGATCCGCGCAGGGCTCGTACGCGACGGTCATCGGCATCTTCGAGGATCAGTACGAGCGCGGCGTGCCGCTGACCGTCGTCTCGCCCGGCACCCAGACCCGCGACTTCACGCACATCGACGACATCATCGACGGCATCGTGATCTGCGCCGACCGCGCCTTCGGGCGACGGCTACCTGCTGGGCGCCGGCCGGGAGTGGTCGATCCTTGACGTGGCCGAGCTGTTCGGCGCGCCGTACGAGTTCGTGCCGGCGAAACGGGGCGAGCGCGCACACGGCCGGGCCGACACGACGAAGGCGCGGGCGCTCGGCTGGAAACCGAAGCGATCCCTGGACGCATACGTCGCCGATTTCGTCGCCCGCTCGTGCCCCTGAAGCCGCCTCTACTTGGTGCTTGGGCATCAACAAGACCAACTGGACGCCAGTGAATTTCTGAACGCGCTCAACGCTGTAGTGACTTTTGAGCACTTGTGCCGTCCCTGATTTCAACCCGGCGAATCGATCCGTGGCCACCACATCGGCCACAAGCCAGACCCGGGGCGGCGCACCAAGACAGCTGATCGGAACCTTGCACTCCGGACCGGCAAACTGGCCGACCTGTTGCGGCGTCGCTGCGAGAAAGATGTCTCGTGGCTTCGGCGCCTTACGCAATTCGTAGGTAAGCGCCCGGCGCGGAATCGTATCGCCGCCGTAGGCGATGCCGTCGCCCGGCCGTTGCTTGGCGATGATCGTGGTTGCTACGCCGCGGTAGTTGGGAAAGGTGCCCTCGAGCGGATCGAGCCGATAGAGCTTCTGCGCCGGCAGTGACAGAAACGCCACACCGGCTAAGAGCGCTATCGAGGCGAGGACGCGTAATGCGATGCCGAATCCGCGGACGGATCTCAGGGCCGGCTGGAAGATCGCGGTCAGGCCCGCGGCGGCCAACAGCGACCAAGCCGGCAGCGTGAACAGGAAATACCGGAAGAGGAAGAGGTGGAGCCGCTGGCCCCCGGCGAACGCGATGAGTGGTGGGACCAATGCCCAGGTTGCGAGCATGATCATCCGTACCCGTGCCGGGCGCCAGAGCATGATCATCGCTATACCGGAGAGGATCGCCAAGATGGCGACGATCTTCCAGGAGCCGATGAAGTCGACCGGGTAATCGCGGAGCGCCGCCGGGTTGACCTTGATCCAGGCCGTCGCGTCCGACTGCTTTGATGCCGACAACGCATATGGCACCACGAAAATCACGATGGCGATTGCGGCGGCGAGCCAGCGCCACAGTCGCAGCACATCGTGCCGTTTGACGGCCGATCTGATCGCGATCAGGTGCGGCACGGCGAGCGTTATGGCGATGACGTGCGTATACCCAAGTGCAAGCATCGTTGCGCCGTACCACAGCCAGTTTGGCCAGGTGGGCGAGTGGATCGCGCGAACCAGTAGCAACGTCGCCAATACGGCCAGCATCGTCGCGAAGCCGTACGGCCGAGCTTCCTGCGCATAGCGACTCACGGTGGGTATCACCGCGAACGCCAGGCCCGCGACGACGCCGGTTCCCAGGTCGAAAAGTCGCTGTCCAAGCAGGACGATCAATCCGCCGGTGATGGCCATTGCGGCGATACTCGGCGCGCGCAAGGCCGTCGGGGAGTCACCGAATAACGAGATCCAGCCGTGCATAAACAGGTAGTACGGCGCAACCGAGAGATCAACGTGGCTAATGAGTCGTGCGAAGTCAGAGAACTTCAGCGTGGACGCATACCATGTGGAATATTCGTCCTGCCAAAGCTGGCGGTGTCCGACCTGATAACTCGTGACTCCCGCAGTCACGGTCGCGATAGCGACGGCGCAGAAGATTCCGAGTCCGCGGTGGAGCGTTGATTCGCTTGTCGGGCGCAGATCATCGATATGGACCGGGTTCAGAGTCGCGTCGAACTCCGCGAGAGCCGTGTGACGTGTCCGTGGATTGACGGCGTGGTGGCTCAACAAGACACTCCGGCGGTTACCAGGTCTTTCTTGAACGCCGCCAGGTCAGCCGGCGTATCGTCGAACCGCCAATCGCCCTGTCGCAGGTCCTCGGTCCACACAAATCCGGCGATTTGGGGATGGTTATGCATCCATGGGCCGAAGTTTGTGATCCAGCTGTTTTTGTCGCTGTCCCGCTGGGCGCCCATTTCGGTCAGGAGGATTGGCTGCTTGGTCAGCGCCGCGACAAGGTGAAGGGTCTTGTCGTATGTGCGGTCAGGCGACAGCTCGCTCACCCCATAGCCGGTCAGGCCGACGATGTCCACGTACTTGGCGCCTGGCCAAAACTGAGAAATCGTTTGGCTGCTGGCCCCGCGGACGATGTTCGGCGACCAGACCCACAACACGTTGGTTGCTCCGGCCTTTCGGAATAGATCCACCACATGCCGGAACGCGGCAACGTACTGACCCGAGCGGTTTCCGTTCGCCACACCCCACGGATACCAGTGGCCGTTCATCTCGTGCGCGAACCTGATGAGGACTGCGTCGTGGTATTCGATGACCGAGCGTGCGATTTCCTTGTACTGCTTGTCCCACGTTCCATCAATGGTGTGGCTCAGGCTGAAGTCGGGTTGGTTCGCGCCGCCGTCTGGATGCCATGGCTCGACCGTCAGCAGCGGGACGCCACCCAGCCCCTGAAGCGTCCGCGGCGAGACGCCCTGGGCAACGGACACGAAGGCCTGACTCAAGGTCGGACGACAACCGACTTTCGCGGCGAGCTTTTCGACCGTCGCGGAGCTTTGGTCGGCCGTGGTCACGCCGAACAAGGGACGGTTGGCCAACACAGTTGTGACGGAAGCCTTGATGGGCCTGATAGCCGTTTGTGCCGGCGGCTGCACAACGTCGTGTCCGCGAGCGCTGCTCGCATTGCCAACCCAGCTACAGCCGCCGAGAAGCAATGCGGCCGTGACCGTCAACATCGCTACGTCGGCTCGATGGCGAAATAGGTTCATTTCACGCGTTCCATCAGTACGGTGAGGTCGTGATGCGTGACCCGAGCCGGCGAACCCGTCGGTGCGTCGGGTTTTGTCCCCTTGGACCGGCGCTCCCGCAAGCCCTTTGACGGGAACAACATCGGCGCCAGCATGTAGAGCTGGTAGGAACCGAGCGCAATTGTGGCCCAGTACGGTCCGGGCCCGTACGTGTGCACCCGTAGCGCGACGCCACTCCACAGCAGCCCCTGCACCACGACGATCCAGATGCACAGAATGCGATTCACTCGCGCGGGCACATCGGTCTTCTTCTTGGTCTTGCCCGCGCTGACGCCCTTCTTTGACATCCCGGTCGGGACCCACTCTTCGACTCGGTCTTGAAGCGCATGGAACACCGCCAGCACATGGCAGGCACTGTTGATCGTGCACACCCGATAGATGGTGGGTCGCCCAGCCGCGCGCCATCGCAGGGAACACCACAACGGTGGCCAGCAACGCCGGAATCATCGGAATGTAATTGTGTGCGCGCACGAAATCCGGAAAGAACCAGACCATGGTCAACGTCGGGAAGGGTCCGGTGAACAATAGCGCTGCAGACGACATGTAGTAGAGGAACGCGGCCCAGAACGCTACCCGCTGCTTCCAATTCAACGGGGCAGCGCGAAAGTGCTTTTCAACCATGAGGAGCATGGAGCTTCGGCACCATCGATACTGCTGGTTCGTGAGCGCCTTGAACGAATCCGGTGCGATGCCCTTGGCGAGAGCCAAGGGCAGATAGCGAGTTTCGTAGCCCGCCCACCACAACTTGATGCCGGAGTGCACATCCTCACCGATCGGGACCTGAGCGAATCCCCCCGCGGCCTCCACGGCCGAACGCCGGTAAACGACGTTGGTGCCCGCGCAGATTGCCGCCTTGAAGACGTCCCGGGCGGGCTGAATCCATCTGAAGAAGATCTCCTGAAGGGATCCCGCGTACCGCTGGATGTAGTTGAATTCCCGTTTGATGTCGAAGTATTGCGCAGTCTGGACGACACCGACCTTGGGATCGGCCATATACGGGATGGTTTCCCACAGGAAGTCGTAGCGAGGCACAAAGTCGGCATCGAAAACTACGCCGAAACGCCCGCCCGAGATACCGAAGGCATGGATCAAATTCCCGGCCTTCTTGAGCCACCCTCGGTTTTGCCGGACCACGTACTCGAAGCGGAATTCGCGGCACAACTCGACGACCTCGGGCCGGGCCGCGTCATCAAGAACCCAGACGCGCACGGCCGTGTGCCAGTGGACTCTGGCGATGTGCCGGTATGTGTTGCGCAACACTCGCAACGGCTCACCACACGTCGGCAACCAAATGTCAACGGTGTCGGCCGGGTGTGGCCGGTACGCGCGAACAATCTCCTTGTGCTTCGCGAGGTTGAGTCTCGACTTGTGGCTACGCAGCCAAAAGTTGACCAAGTTCGGCGGAACCATAACAACAAGGAAGATCAGCGCGGGAACGGTCCACGGTGACTTCAGTGCGACCATCGTCAAGCCGTAGAGGATGCCGAACTGGGCGACGAGTAGCCACGCGAAGATCCATCTGCGTGGCCGTTTGCGTAGATAGCTGTACTTTTCCTCGTCCGTCGGCGGATCCGGGAGATACATCGAGTCCAAGTCGAGATCGAGGACCCGTCGCGGGGTTGAGCGGGGTATCGGTCCTGAGTGGTGCGGTGTTCGCGTGCGCGCCGGGGGTCTTCCGCGAATGACAGGACCGGGGCTTGTGCGCTGGTGCGCGACGCGCGAGTTCATCCGGTCTCCGATTGCTTGGGCAGCCGCCCCCGTGTAGGCCCAGCCGACGGAATCTTAGCCTGGCAAGGACATTCGCTGGCAACCCTGTCGACGTACCCCGAGACGAGTCGCGACTCGTCATCGACCGCACCGAGACCGCGCCGTCGCGCGTAGCCGGAGTCAGAGCCGGAGATCGGCGAGGTCGTCGTTGAGGATCTTGCGGTCCTCGGCGTCGGTGATCGGCACGGCGGCCTGATCGGCCGCGGCGACGTGGATCGCCATCCGCTCGGGATCGCCGGCCACGCGGTAGGCGCGCGCCATCGCTTCGTTCGCCGCACCGATGTCGAACGGGCCGAGGTCGTTCTCCGTGGCGAGGCTCAGGCAACGCGATGCGTGGTGCAGCGCCGGTTCGGCCCGACCGAGCACGGAGTAGACGCGCGAGCACTGCCACTCGCCGCGGGCGAAATTTACCGGCTTGCCGACGACTCCCCAGTGGTGCCGGCTGGCGTGCGCGGCGTGGATCATCTCGTCATCGTCCGCGATACTGCGCTCCGGCTTCAGAAGCAGCTCCCACGTGCGATTGAACAAGCGCGGCGGCAAGGCGGCGCTCATCGTCGGGGTCGAGCGCGAAGGTTGAGCTGGGCATGATCTTCTCCCGTTCGGTCGTGAGGTCATGACCCTCGGCGAGCAGCATGCGCAGCCGATGGGCGAGTCGTTGCAGGCGCCATGCGGCGGCCTCGGTGCGTGCGAGGTGGTCGCGGATGGCTCGCTCGCGGTCGGCGTCGGTGCCGGCCAGGATCGCGGCGATCGCCGGCAGACCCACGTCGAGGTCGCGGAATGTCCCGATCAGCCGAGCGGTCTCGGCCTGATCGGGACGGTAGTAGCGGTATCCGGTCGCCGCGTCGACGACGGCCGGTTCGAGCAGCCAGATCTCGGCATAGTGCCGGAGCGCGCCGATAGACAAACCTGTACCCCGGGCGAACCGCCCGATGGACTCCAGGCGTCCACTGTCGTGACCGGGTGGGCCGGCCTCAGCGGCAGCACCGGCGTCGACGGGGGAGTCGCCGATATGGAAGTCGTCGGCAGGGGAGTTGGCCCGGTCGGCGGTCACGCACCGACGATAAGACTCTCGGGCAGGTGGAGACTCAAGCGCGGGCGAACATAGGATCATTTGGTGAGCGTTGAACCTGGTTTGGACGACGGCCTCGAACGTCTGTGGACGCCGCACCGGATGGCCTACATCGACGGTCAGGGCAAGCCGGCGGACGCGGCGCCGGGGGCGTGCCCGTTCGACCTCCGACCGGACGGTTCCGGCAACGATCTTGTGGTGGCCTGGGGCGAGCGGGTGTTCGCGGTGCTCAATCTCTATCCGTACAACCCAGGGCATTTGATGGTGGTCCCATACCGGCACGTAGCCGACTACACCGACCTCGACGGCGCGGAGACGGCGGAGCTGGCGGCCTTCACGCAAACCGCGATGCGGGTGATCCGCGCGACCAGCCGGGCGCACGGCTTCAATATCGGGATGAACCAAGGCAGCGTCGCGGGCGCCGGCATCGCCGCACACCTGCACCAGCACGTCGTGCCGCGGTGGGGCGGCGACACGAACTTCATGCCGGTGGTCGGTCAGACCAAGGTGCTGCCCCAGCTGCTGGCGGACACGCGTGACCTGCTCGCGAAGGCGTGGGCCGCGCTCGGCTGAAATTCAAGATCAGCCATCGGTACGGACATTCGCACGGCGCTGCTGAGCGGTAATTCACATCTCACCCCGGCAGACACGCAGGTGTAGCGTGACTAGCTGATACTTAGTTAGGACTAAGCAACTACTTCGGACGCGGCCCAGTCGAAGCGTGCTGGCCAGCGAGTCCACGACACCAGCGAAAGGTCACGCCTCGTGACAACGGTCGATCCGTCCGAGCCCATCGCCGAAGCCGCCGCCGAGGGGGCGGACCGAAACGTCGGCCGCGAATCTCCGGTTCGACCGCGATCATCCCCGGTACAAGTGGATCGTGCTCACCAACACCACGATGGGCATGCTGCTCGCGACCGTCAACGCGTCGATCGTGCTCATCTCGCTTCCGGCGATCTTCAACGGCATCCACCTGAACCCGCTCGCGCCGGGCAACGTCAGCTATCTGTTGTGGATGATCATGGGCTTCCTGCTCGTCTCCGCGGTGCTGGTCGTGTCGCTCGGTCGGCTCGGCGACATGTACGGCCGGGTCAAGATGTACAACCTGGGCTTCGTCGTCTTCACGCTGTCCGCCATAGCGACGTCGGTCGACCCGCTCACGCAGGGCGGCGGCGCGCTGTGGCTGATTCTGTGGCGCGTCGTCCAGGCCGTCGGCGGCGCCATGATCTTCGCGAACTCGACCGCGATCCTGACCGACGCGTTCCCGGCCCGCCAGCGCGGCATGGCGCTGGGCATCAACCAGGTGGCCGCCATCGCCGGCTCGTTCATCGGCCTCGTCCTCGGTGGCGTACTGGCCGAGTGGGACTGGCGCTCGGTGTTCTGGGTGAGCGTGCCGATCGGTGTGGTCGGCACGATCTGGTCGTACCGGTCGCTGCACGAGCTCGGCACCCGGCGCGCCGGACGGATCGACTGGTGGGGCAACGTCACGTTCGCCGTCGGCCTCTCGGTGCTGCTGGCCGGCATCACGTACGGGATCCAGCCGTACGGCGAACCACTCCACCGGCTGGGCCAACCCGTGGGTGCTCGCCGGTCTGATCGGCGGCGTCGTCCTGCTGGTCGTGTTCTGCATCGTCGAGACGAAGGTCGACGACCCGATGTTCCGCATCGGCTTGTTCAAGAACGCGACGTTCGCCGGCGCCAACCTGGCCGGCCTGCTCGCGTCGATCGGTCGTGGTGGCCTGCAGTTCATGCTGATCATCTGGCTGCAGGGCATCTGGCTCCCGCTGCATGGCTACAGCTATTCGGATACACCGCTGTGGGCCGGCATCTACCTGCTGCCGCTCACCGCCGGTTTCCTGATCGCCGGCCCGTTGTCCGGCTACCTGTCCGACCGGTGGGGGCACCGCTGGTTCTCGGTCGGCGGCTTGATCATCGTCGCCGCCACGTTCGTCGGGCTGCTGCTGTTGCCGGTCGACTTCCCCTATTGGTCGTTCGCGCTGCTGATCACGATCAACGGCATTGGCTCTGGTCTGTTCAGCTCGCCGAACACGTCGGCCGTCATGGGCTCCGTACCAGCCGACCAACGCGGCGTCGCCGCCGGCATGCGCGGCACGTTCTTCAACTCCGGCTCGGCGCTGTCCATCGGCGTGTTCTTCTCGCTGATGATCGTCGGTCTCGCCTCGACGCTGCCCAAGACGCTCACGGCGGGTCTTGTCGCCCAGGGCGTGCCGGGCAACGTCGCGCATCAGGTCGGCAATCTGCCGCCGGTCGGCAGTTTGTTCGCCGCGTTCCTCGGCTTCAATCCGCTGGCCTCGCTGCTTGGTCCGTCCGGCGTCCTGAACCAGCTGCCGAAGGCCAATGCCGACAACCTCACCGGTAAGCAGTTCTTCCCGCACCTGATCTCGGGGCCGTTCCACCATGGGCTGATCGTCGTGTTCGTCGCCGCCGCCATCATGATGGTGATCGGCGCCGTCGCCTCGCTGATCCAGACGAAGCCGCTAGCGGTCGGGGCGGCTGGCCGGGAGGACGGGGCCAGCTCGGCGTCGTCCGCCACCGGCACAGACGCTGCCTCGGTCAACGGACACACCGCGGTCACGAACACCGCTCGACGCGGTCGACGCCGAGGCCGTCGACGTGGTCGCGGCCCAGGCGATCGCCGCCTCCGCCGACAAGGCCCGTTGATGGGACGGTCGGGTGCGGTGAGCGCCGGTGCGGCATCTGCCGGCCGGGTGATTGCCGCGCCCGCGCCAGCCGATGTGGCGAAGCATGGAGGTGTGGCACTTCTCGACGACGCCGTCTCCGACGACGCCGCCGGTCGCCTGTTCATCGCGATCGCCCGGCTGACCCGCCTGATGCGGCGCAACGCGCCGGTCGCCCTTTCGCATGGCTCGATCACGGCGCTGGCAACCGTTGTCAACGAGGGCCCGATCCGCGTCGGCGACCTCGCCACCTGGGAGGGCGTACGGGCTCCGACGATGACCCGGATCGTGGACGGGCTGGTGGTGGACGGCTACGCCGAACGCATCCCGGACCCCGCCGACGGCCGGGCCTGTCTCGTACGGGCCACACCGGCCGGGATCGACGTGCTGCGCGGTGCGCGTACGGCCCGGGCACAGGTGCTTTCCGCCAGTCTTGATCGGCTGTCCGTCGAGCAGCGGGCGGCCGTCGTCGCCGCGCTACCCGCCATCGAGGCACTCTGCGCCGACGAACCGTCGGGAAGCTGACACCGGCCGGCCCGGGGATTCGCTGCCGAGCGGCCTGCGGAGCGACGGGCTGTCGTGCGACGATTTTCCTGACCCTGAGCGCATGACTGGGGCACGGCTGTCCCCGGCGTGCGATGCGAACGCTGGGGCCGCGCGGGGGGTGGCCGTAGGTGTCCAAGGTGAGTCGGCGGGCGATCCTCCGTGGAGGGCTGCTCGCGGTCGGCGGCGCCGCGACGCTGGTCGCCAGCGAGGACGTGCGCCGCGCGATGGCGCCGGACCGGTTGTCGATCGACGGCGGATATGCGCCGACCGAGGACCACAGCAACCTGATCACGCGCGGTCAGGTCACCACGACATTCTTCGTACAGACCAACGAGCCCGCCGTGGCGCTGACGTTCGACGACGGTCCGGAGCCCGACTGGACTCCGCTCGTGCTCGACCAACTCGACGCGGTGTCGGCCTCGGCGACGTTCTTCATGATCGGTCAGCATCTGCACGCGAACGCGCACCTGGTCGCCGATCGGATGGACCGGCACGAGATCGGCAACCATACCTGGAACCACGCCGACCTCGCCGAGTTGGACGTCAACAGCGCGCTCGCGCAGCTAAACCGGACGGCCGACGAGATCCGCAGCGTGTTCGGGCGCGAGTCGACCATCATGCGGCCGCCGTGGGGACACATGGCCGGCTCGACCATTCTCGCCGCGAGCAAACTCAGCTACGACATCATCGTGTGGAACCAGGAGATGCACTCGGACACGTACGCGAACGATACGGCCGGCCAGGTCGCCAGACTCGTCGAGCAGTCGCAGCCGGGCGACATCATCCTCGCGCATGACGTCGGTGACCCGCACCGGTTGGCCGGTCTGCGTGGCATCAGCGATATCGTCCGTGGCCTGCGGGCCAAGGGGCTGGAGCCGGTCACCGTGTCACACCTGCTGTCGATGGCGACCGCCGCGTCCCGCGTCTGACGAGCCGAACCGCCACCACCGGCAATATGGCACGGATGCCGGTGGCGGCGGCGCGGATCTCTCGCCCAAGCCGCGTGCCGCGGCAGCGTTAGTTCAGCCGCGTGCCGCGGCAGCGTTAGTTCAGCCGCGTGCCGCGGCAGCGTTGGTTCAGCCGCGTGCCGCGGCAGCGTTAGTTCAGCCGCGTGCCGCGGCGTGTTCCTTCTTCACTTGATCGGCCAGGTTGCCCGGCATCGGGTCGTGCCGCACGAAACCGCGGGTGAACGTACCCGTGCCCGATGTCATGGAGCGCAACTCGACCGCGTAGCGCACCAACTCCGTGGCCGGCACCTCGGCGCGTACGATCGAGCGTTCCGCGACGTCCGGCTCGGCGTCGGTGCCGAGGACCCGGCCCCGCCGCGTGGACAGGTCGGAGAGCACGCTGCCGACGAACTGGTCCGGCACGTGGATGGCGACTTCGTCGATCGGTTCGAGGAGGCTCACCGATGCCTTGTCGGCGGCGTCCTTCAGCGCCAGCGACCCGGCGGTCTGGAACGCTGCGTCGGACGAGTCGACCGAGTGCGCCTTGCCGTCGTAGAGCGTCACCCGCAGGTCGACGACCGGGAAGCCGGCAACCAGGCCATGCTCCATCTGAGCCCGCACGCCCTTCTCCACGCTCGGGATGAAGTTGTGCGGCACCGCCCCGCCGACGACCTTGTCGACGAACTCGAAGCCGGAACCGCGCGGCAGCGGTTCGACCTCGATGTCGCACACCGCGTACTGGCCGTGGCCGCCGGACTGTTTCACGTGCCGGCCGTGACCCTTGGCCGAGCCGCCGAACGACTCGCGCAGCGACACCCGTACCGGCTCGGTGTCGAGATCGACGCCGCCCGAGCGCAGTCGCTCCAGCACGACATCCGCATGGGCTTCGCCCATGCACCACAGCACCAGTTGATGGGTCTCCGGGTTGCGCTCTAGCCGCATCGTCGGGTCGCCGGCCACGAGTCGGGCGAGGTTCTTGGCCATCGCATCCTCATCAGACCGCGTCTTCGCGACAATCGCGACCGGAAGCAGCGGCTCCGGCATGTTCCACGGAGCGACCAGCAACGGCGTCGGCCTTCGACGAAATCGTGTCACCGGTCTCCGCCGTTGTTGACTTGGTGATGGCGCAGATGTCGCCGGCGATGCACTTGGGCACCTCGCGGAGTTGCGCACCGAGCGGTGAATAGAGGTGGGCAATGCGCTCGTCGCCATCGTGATCGGCATGCCCGCGCTCGGCCATGCCGTGGCCGGCGATGTGGGCCGCGGTCTCCGGGCTGAGCGTGCCGGAGAAGACGCGTACGAGCGAGACACGCCCGACGTACGGGTCGATCGTCGTCTTGACCACCTCGGCCACCAGCGGGCCGTTTGGGTCGCAGGTCAGCGGCTCGGCCGGAGAGCCGTCGAGTCGGGTGACGGCGGGCAGGTCGTGTTCGGCCGGAGTCGGGAACGCACGCGTGAGCACCTCGAGCAAAGCGTCGAGACCGAGCCCAGTCGTTGCCGCGACCGGGATCACCGGATAGAACGAGCCGTGTGCGACGGCCTTCTCCAGGTCGTCGATGATCGTGTCGGTTGGGATGTCCTCGCCCTCGAGGTAACGGTCCATCAGGGACTCGTCTTCGCTCTCGGCGATGATCCCTTCGATCAGCTCGCCGCGCGCGCCCTCGATCGCCGTACGGTGTTCGGGGTCGGGCTCGCGGACCTGGCCCGGATGGCCCGCCGTGTAGTCGAAGACCCGTTGCGTGACGAGGCCGAGAAGTCCAACCGCGGTCTCCCCGTCGTCGGCCAGCATGGGCAGGTAGAGCGGGAGCACGTTGTCGCCGAAGGCGGCCTGGCATTCGGTCAGCGCCTCGTCGAAGTCGGCGCGCGGATGATCGAGGCGGGTGATCGCCACGGCCCGCGGCATGCCGACCGCGGCGCATTCGTCCCAGAGCGCGATCGTCGCGGCGTCGACGCCGTCGACGGCGGACACCACGAACAGGGTCGCATCGGCGGCCCGCAGCCCGGCGCGGAGTTCGCCGACGAAGTCGGCGTAGCCGGGCGTATCCAACAGGTTCACCTTGACGGTCGGGGCGTCGCCGACCGCGTACATCAGTGGGGCACACGCGAGACTCACCGAGCGCTGCTGCCGGACGGCGGCCGCGTCATAGTCGCTGACCGTGGTGCCCTCGGTCACCTCGCCGGCCCGGCTGATCGTGCCGGTCGCCGCGAGCAGCGCCTCGACAAGAGTCGTCTTGCCGGCGCCCGAGTGCCCGACGAGCACCACGTTGCGTACCCTGCCGGGTTGATCCACCACCGGCGCTGGGCCGGTGACTCCCTTCTCCTGCGACTTCTGCGCCATGGGCGCACCTCCGCGAAATTCGTGGCGGCGCCGCCTTGATTCCGGCGGCGCCGGCCTGGCGAGTAGCTGGTCAGTAACCTGATCCCACACCCGCGCCGGGGGTCGCACAACCCCGATGGCGAGAACTGGCGCCGGTTCGCCTTCATCGCCGCATTACCTGCACGTTGTGCCGGCGTCATCGGCTGGTCGAATGCGCCTCGCGGCTGACGCTACGCACGGCTGGTCAGCGCGCCTCGCGGCTGACGCTACGCATCGGCTGGTCCAATGCGCCTCGCGGCTGACGCTACGCATCGGCTGGTCGACGCGCCTCGCGGCTGACGCCCATGCATCGGCTGGTCAGTGCGCCCACCCGCCGCCGGTGCCGGTGCTCCGGTCGCCTAGGGTGGAGCCGCCATGGCAAAGATCTTCAACGTGTCCGCGCGCGCGGTCATCGCCCGCATCAGCGACCCCCCGGCTCGGGCACTGCTCCGCGTGGGTGTGTCACCGGACGTGGTGACGGCGCTGGGCACGGTCGGCGTGCTGGTCGGCGCCGTCGTGTTCGCGCTCACCGGCAACTACCTGGCCGGTACGATCATCGTCACGCTGAGCGCCTTCTCCGACCTGCTCGACGGAACGATGGCGCGATTGCGCGGGCGCTCCACGAAGTTCGGCGCGCTGCTGGACTCGACCTGTGACCGGATCGCCGACGGCGCGGTGTTCGGCGCGGTGGCCTACTGGCTCGCGATCCAAGGGCGCCATTGGGGGGCAATCGCGGCGCTGGTGAGCCTGGTCGCCGGGCAGGTCGTCTCCTACGTCAAGGCGCGCGCCGAGGGTCTCGGCTTCACCGCGAACGTCGGCCTCATCGAGCGGGCCGAGCGGCTGATCCTGCTCGGCGTCGGCGGCCTGTTGTCCGCGTCCGGCGTCACGTACGGTCTCGATGTCGCCCTGGGCGTGCTAGCCGTATTGTCGATCGTGACGGTCGGCCAGCGGATGACCACCGTCTACCGCCAGGATCGGATCGCGCACCCGGTGGAGCCGCCCGAGCCTCCGGCGACAGAACCTGACCCGGCGTGAGCGAGGTGGCGTGAGCGCGAAGGATCGTACGGTCGACTGGGCGTACGCCGCCGGCTGGCGAGTGATCCGCGCGCTGCCCGAGCCGGTGGCGGCCGGACTGTTCCGCGCGGTGGCCGATGGCGCCGTACGCCGCGACGGCCGTGGCGTCCGCCAACTGGCCGAGAACCTCCGGGTCGTGGTCGGCCCGGACATGCCCGACGACGAGTTCGATCGGCTGTTGCGTGACGCGATGCGGTCGTACGCCCGATATTGGCTCGAAGCGTTTCGGCTGCCGTCGCTCACGCAACAGGACCGGTTGGACAAGTTCGGCTTCGACCGCACTGACGTGCTGCTCGAGAACGCAGTACCGGGCACCGGCGTGATCCTCGCGCTCGCGCACTGGGGCAATTGGGACGCCGCCGGCGCGTACGTGACCGCCAACGGCATGGCCCTGACCACCGTTGCCGAGCGGCTCAAGCCGGAGGCGCTCTACGAGCGGTTCGTCGCGTTCCGGGCCAAGCTGGGCATGGAGATCGTGCCGCTGACCGGCGGCGACCGGGCGACGCTGGATCTGCTCGCCGACCGGTTGAAGGCGGGTGCCGTCGTGCCCCTGCTCGCCGACCGTGACCTGTCCGCGCGCGGCGTCGAGGTGACGTTCTTCGGCCGCCGGACGAAGATGCCGCCCGGCCCGGCGATCCTCGCACTGCGTACGGGGGCACCGCTCTACGTGGTGACGTGCTGGTTCGAGCCGGATCGCCCGGTCGGGTCGCTGTCGCACCGCATCGAGTTGACCGACACGTCCGGGTCGTTCGGCGACCGGGCCCGGCGCCTGACCCAACTCGTCGCGAACGAGTTCGAACGCGGCATCCGCGAGCATCCGACGGACTGGCACATGCTCGCCCGGATGTTCCTTGACGAGCCGGCCGGCGTTCCTGCGGCCAGATCGGTCAGCGCCGCGCAATCGGAAACCGCGGACGGGCGATCCGAAGCCGCGGACAAGCGACTGGACGCCGCCGAAACGCCAGCGGCGCTCGAGGCCGGGCCGGGCTGAGGCGATCATGCGTATTGGCATCGTGTCGCCGTATTCGTTCGACACGCCCGGCGGTGTCCAGAACCACGTGCATGACCTGGCCGAGACGCTGATCAGCCTCGGCCATTACGTAAACGTGCTCGCCCCGGCCGCCGACGACGACGAGTTGCCGCGCTACGTGACGCCGGCCGGTCGCGCGGTGCCGGTGCGCTACAACGGTTCGGTCGCGCGGGTGTCGTTCGGGCCGATTTCGGCGACGCGGGTGCGCCGGTGGCTGACCACCGGTCGGTTTGACGTGTTGCACGTTCACGAGCCGATCATTCCGAGCCTGTCCATGCTCGCCGTGCTGTCGGCGCGCGGTCCGGTGGTCGCCACGTTCCACACCGCCATGACCCGGTCGCGGACCATGGCCGCAGCGCAGGGTCTGCTCCAGATCGTGCTGGAGAAGATCACCGCCCGGATCGCCGTCAGCGCGCTCGCCCGGCGCGTTCAGGTCGAGCACCTCGGCGGCGACGCTTGGGAGATCCCCAACGGTGTGGTCGTCGCACGGTTCGCCGACGCCGAACCGCTCGATGGGTGGCCGGGTGGACCGGCCGAGGACGGCGGTGGGGCGATCGGCTTTCTCGGCCGATTCACCGAGGAACGCAAGGGCTTCCGGATCTTGGCCGAGGCGTACGCGGCCCTCGCGACCGAACGGCCGGGGCTGCGGCTGCTGGTGGCCGGACCAGGGGAGCGCGACGAGCTGTTCGAGATGTTGCCGGAGTCGGTACACGACCGGGTCACGTTCCTCGGCAAGGTCTCCGAGGCCGACAAGGCACGCATGCTGCGCAGCGTCGACATCTACGTGGCGCCGAACACGCGCGGCGAGTCGTTCGGCATGATCTTGACCGAGGCGCTCGCCGCCGGTACGCCGATCGTCGCGAGCGATCTCGACGCGTTCCGGCGAGTGCTCGACGGCGGCCAGGCCGGTCTCCTTTTCCCGACCGGTGACGCCGAGGCGTTGACGAAGGCTCTCCGCGAGTTGCTCGACGACCCGGCGCGGCGGGCCGCCTACGCCGCCGAGTCGGCTCGCGTTGTCGCCGAGTACGACTGGAAGGCGGTCGCGCAGCGCGTGCTCGAGGTCTATGCGCTCGCTATCGAGGCGACGACCGGAGAGTCGGTGCACGTCGACGCGGCCACACCGGTCTAGCGCCCGTCGGCGCTGGCCGGCCGCCGTGTGACCGCCGCCGCGTAACCCCGGCGCGGCGATCAAGCACTACCATCGGCCACCATGTGGTGGATCGTCGGCGTGGTCGCTCTGGTCGTGCTCGTCGCGACGTACCTGACCTGGATTGCCGGGCGGGTTGACCGGACCCATGCCCGGGCCGCCGCCTCGGCCGCCGCCCTCGATGCCGCGCTGTTGCGCCGTGCGGTCGCGGTCGTCGACGCCGCCGACGAGTTAGCCCGGCCGGATCTGCGCAGTCTCGCCCGTTCCGCGCTGTACCGCGACGACGCCACGGCGACCGACCGGGAAAATGCGGAGAATGCGGTCACCAAGGGTCTACGGGATCTGCCTCACCCAGGCGAGGTGCCGGCGCTGGCCGACGTAATTGCGACGAGCCGACGCGTCTCGCTGGCCCGCCAGATCCACAATGACCTCGTGCGTGACGCGCTGGCGATGCGCCGGCGCCGTCTTGTGCGCCTGCTGGGAATCGGCCGGCGCCACCCGCAGCCGGCGTTCTTCGACATCGAGGATCCGATGCTCGATCCGGCCGCGACCGGCGGTTGACCGCCGACCACCGGTCCAACCTTGGTGACCACGTCAACGACCCGCGCAAGACCTCGCGTCCAAAGACTCGCGTCAAAGACTCAGGTACCACGCTGTGACGGCGATCGCGACCGCGATGCCGCCGACCGCGTAGATGAGTTCGCTGGCACGGAAGCCGAAGCCGGGGACGACCATCCGAGCCGGCCTGGTCTTCGCATAGCGCACCTGAACCGCGGAGCCGGTGTCCAGCTTCGACGCCGTACGGAAGATCAACGGGCTGGCGACCACGGTGGCGCCGGTGGCGGCGACGGTATAGGCGACTTGTGGCCGGCGCAGGACCTCGCCGTTGGGGCTGGTGACGATCTCCATCGCCCGCACCACGCCGGCCGCCCGACGGCCGGTGAGTTGCAGCAGCCAGATGCGGCTGTTGCGCAGGCTGATGATCGTGACCAAGAGCGCGGCGACCGCAATGCCGGCCGCAATGAGGCCGACCGCGGGTTGATGCCACAGGTCCGACTGAGCGGTGACATCATCGGCAAAACTCTGTGCCGTGACTGTGATCCACATCGATGTCATGCGGTCAGTGTGAGGTTGCCCCGCAAGCCCAGCAAGACCGTTCGCGACATGCGCTACGACCTGCGTCGCATCGGGGGCGGGGGCGTCGGGTCACCGTACCCGTGGTGGCCGTGTCGTGAGCTTGCGCACGACGCAGGCCAAGGTCCGTCGATTGGCGCTCTGGCCGGCCGTAACGCCCGCGTAGACTGAGGCGCGAATCCCAATGTGCGAGGAGCCGCAGGAACGTGTCTGACGTGAGCGCAACCACCAGCCCAGCCACCGGCGAGACCGGCCACAGTGCTACCGGGACCAGCCGCGTCAAGCGCGGCATGGCGGAGATGCTCAAAGGCGGCGTGATCATGGACGTCGTCACAGCCGAGCAGGCGAAGATCGCCGAGGACGCCGGCGCGGTCGCCGTGATGGCCTTGGAGCGGGTGCCGGCGGACATTCGCGCCCAAGGCGGCGTGTCGCGGATGAGCGACCCCGACATGATCGACGGCATCATCGCCGCCGTGTCGATCCCGGTGATGGCGAAGGCCCGGATCGGCCACTTCGTCGAGGCCCAGGTGCTGCAGTCGCTCGGCGTCGACTATGTCGACGAGTCCGAGGTGCTGACGCCGGCGGACTACGCCAACCACATCGATAAGTGGGCGTTCACCGTGCCGTTTGTCTGCGGCGCGACCAATCTTGGCGAGGCGCTGCGGCGCATCACCGAGGGTGCCGCGATGATCCGCTCTAAGGGCGAGGCCGGCACCGGCGACGTGTCGAACGCGACCACCCACATGCGCAAGATCCGCGGTGAGATCCGGCGCCTCACCTCCCTGTCCGAGGACGAGCTCTACGTGTCGGCCAAGGAGCTGCAGGCGCCCTACGACCTGGTCAAGGAGATCGCCCAGACCGGCAAGCTGCCGGTCGTGCTGTTCACCGCCGGCGGGATCGCGACACCGGCCGACGCGGCGATGATGATGCAACTCGGCGCCGAGGGTGTGTTCGTCGGATCGGGCATCTTCAAGTCCGGCAACCCGGCGCAGCGGGCCGCGGCGATCGTCAAGGCGACCACGTTCTATGACGACCCGGACGTGATCGCCAAGGTGTCCCGCGGTCTCGGCGAGGCGATGGTCGGCATCAACGTCGACGACATCCCGCAGCCGCACCGGCTCGCCGAGCGCGGCTGGTAGCGCCTCGCCCGTGTCCGATCTCACCATCGGCGTCTTCGCCCTGCAGGGCGACGTACGCGAACATCTGGCCGCCCTGGCCGAATGCGACGTCATCGCGCGTCCGGTACGCCGGCCGAGCGAGCTGGACGACGTGCACGCGCTGGTCATCCCTGGCGGCGAATCGACCACCATGAGCAAACTCGCCGTCGAGTTCGGGCTGTTCGAGCCGGTCGCGGCCCGCATCGCCCAGGGCATGCCGGTGTACGGATCATGTGCCGGCATGATCATGCTGGCCACCGCAGGTGTTGGACGGTCGGCCGGATCAGCGCACGTTCGCCGGCATCGACATGACGGTTCGCCGTAACGCGTTCGGGCGCCAGGTCGACTCGTTTGAGGCGACGGTGGTCCTCGACGAGATGGGCGATGAGCCGTTCCATGCGGTGTTCATCCGGGCGCCGTGGGTGGAAAAGGTCGGAGACGGCGTGTCCGTGCTCGGCCGGGTGACGATGTCCGGCCCGGTGACCCGGGTCGGTCCGGTGTCAACCACCAGCCACGTAGCGGTGGGTGACGTTCCGGACGCGGCGGCCGGTAGGATTGTCGCGGTCCGGCAGGGAAACCTGCTTGCCACGTCCTTTCACCCGGAGATCACCGGGGATCTGCGCGTTCATCGCTACTTTGTGGAGTTGGTGCGTGCGGCCCAGCTGTAGCACACAGCGGCGGGCGGGGCGAGCACGACCGGCCGGATCGACGACAGCGAGCGAATGCGGCGGCGCCGACGTGTGGCGGCCGCCGCGCGGCGCGACGAGCATGCGGGTAGCACAACGACGGAGGCGTGATGTCCGGCCACTCCAAATGGGCGACGACCAAGCACAAGAAGGCGGTCATCGACGCGAAGCGCGGCAAGATGTTCGCCAAGTTGATCAAGAATGTGGAGGTCGCGGCGCGCACCGGCGGCGGCGACCCGGCCGGAAACCCGACGCTCTACGACGCGATCCAGAAGGCGAAGAAGAGCTCGGTGCCGAACGACAACATCGACCGTGCCGTCAAGCGCGGCTCCGGCCTCGAAGCCGGCGGCGCGGACTGGCAGACGATCATGTACGAGGGCTACGGCCCGAACGGCGTCGCGCTGCTGATCGAGTGCCTGACCGACAATCGGAACCGGGCCGCGACCGAGGTCCGGATGGCGCTGACCCGCAACGGTGGCAGCCTCGCCGATGCCGGCAGCGTGTCGTACATGTTCAGCCGCAAGGGCGTGGTGATCGTGCCGAGCGCCGGTACGGACCGAGGACACCGTGCTCGATGCCGGTCCTCGACGCGGGGGCCGAGGAAGTCAACGACCTGGGTGAGGCGTTCGAGGTCGTCTCCGAGCCGACCGACCTGATCGCCGTACGGACGGCGCTGCAGTCGGCCGGCATCGACTACGAGTCGGCCGAGTCCTCGTTCGTGCCGAGCGTGACCGTCCCGCTCGACGAGCGACGGTGCGCGCAAAGTCTTCAAGCTGATCGACGCGCTGGAAGACTGCGACGACGTGCAGAACGTCTACTCGAACCTCGATGTCAGTCGACGAGATCATGGAGCAGCTGGACGCCTGACCGCGTCGCATATCCGGCAACTCACGCGGCCGCCGACCCGTGGCACACGGGTCGGCGGCCGCGGCGTACGTCCGAACCCGCCCGTCCGATACCCGCCGTTGGGACGCAGGTCACATGGATTTCGTTACGAGACGGTTCCGTATCAGATCGAGCCGGAGTAGCGTGGCTCTACGTTACGAGTCACAAGCGTTTCGATTCGCTCCCGCGTATCGCAAATACAGATCGGGACGATCGATAGCGGTTCCGCCCGTCTCGAAGCGTGAGGAATTTGCATGTCGGTCACGTCAAACTCCCGCGCGTCAACGACGACGCCCTCCTCGTCCGGCCATCCGCGCCGCTGGACCATCCTCAGCGTCCTGGTCGTAAGCCTGCTCGTCGTCGTTCTCGACAACACCGTGCTCAATGTCGCCCTGCGGACCATCGCCGACCCGGTCCACGGACTCGGCGCGAGCCAGAGCCAGCTCGAGTGGTCCATCAACTCCTACACCCTCGTCTTCGCCGGCCTGCTGTTCACCTGGGGCGTCCTCGGCGACCGGATCGGCCGCCGGCGCATGCTGCTCGCCGGCATGATCATGTTCGGCCTCGCGTCGCTGGCGATCCCGTACGCCCATACGCCGGACCAGCTGATCTGGCGCCGTGCGCTGATGGGCATCGGCGGCGCAGCGGTCCTACCGGCCACACTGTCGATCATCTCGAACGTTTTCGACCCCCGCGAGCGGGCAAGGCGATCGGCATCTGGGCCGGCGCGGTCGGCCTCGGCGTCGCGATCGGCCCGGTCCTCGGCGGCGCTCTGCTGGAGCACTTCTGGTGGGGCTCGGTCTTCCTGATCAACGTACCGATCGTGGTGATCGGCGTGGTCGCGATCCTGTGCGCTCGTCCCGGAGTCGCGCGACCCGAAGCCGGGCCGGATCGACATCGCTCGGCGTCTTGCTCTCCATCGTCGGCCTGATCGGCCTCGTGTACGGCATCATCGTCGGCGGCGACCACGGCTTCGGCGACTCCGGTCGCCTGGGGCACGATCGTCGGCGGCCTGGTTGTTCTGGCCGCGTTCGTGGCCTGGGAGCGGCGCATCCAGTTCCCGTCGCTGGACGTCCGGCTGTTCCGCGACCCGCGGTTCTCGGCCTCGGTCGGCGCGGTCGGCCTGGTCTTCTTCGCGGCCATGGGCACGCTGTTCTTCATCGCGTTCTATCTGCAGCTGGTGCGCGGCTACTCGCCGCTGCAGTCGCGGCCTGCTGTTCATGCCGTTCGCGGTGGCCCAGCTGATCTTCGCACCGCGCAGCGCGGCCATGGTCCGCCGGTTCGGCCCGAAGGCGGTCGTGCGCCGGTCGGGCTCGCGCTGGTCGCGGTGGCCCTGGCCGGATTCACCACGCTGGGCGTGCGACACGCCGATCTGGGTGGCTCGGGTGCTACTTCTTCATCCAGGGCGTCGGCATGGCCAACGTGATGCCGCCGGCGACCGAGTCGATCATGGCGTCGCTGCCGCGGGAGAAGGCCGGCGTCGGTTCGGCCATCAGCAACACCGTCCGACAGGTTGCCGGTGCGCTCGGCATCGCCGTGCTCGGCTCGATGCTGTCCGCGCGTCTACCGCTCGCGCATCTGCGATCACCTCGGCACGCGTCCGGTCGGCTCAGCGCGCGAGCCGTCGGCGACTCGATCGCGTCGACGTACGGCGCCGCGGCGAACGTCACAGCGCATGGCCCCGGCCGCCGCGGGACGGCTCATCGACGCGGGCAACAGCGCGTTCATCGCCGCGATGCACTGGGCGGCGTGGGGCTCGGTCGCGGTGGCCGTGATCGGTGTCGCGGTGGTTCTGGCCTGGCTGCCGGCCCGGTCGGCTCCGATCGGCGCCGCCGGTCAGCCAGTCGGATCGCGATGCGGCCGACGTGACCGAGACGGCGCGGTTGAACTAGCCGAAGTCTGAGCCGAACGGCACAATAGCGATGATGACAACGATGACGCACACCATCTCCGGCGCCGCGCAGCGGCGCCGGAGACGGCGCGTCCACTCTCGGCCCGATGTCCATCGTCGATGTCCCGGCAGCGGCCGACAGCCCCGGCGGCGCCACCGCCGACGTGCGCGAAGACGACGCGCGTCGAGCGCCCGGCCGGCCGCGCAGCGCACGTGCCGACGAGGCGATCATCGAAGCCGTGCTCGACCTGATGGCCGAGGGCACGACGGTCGAGGCGCTGTCCATGGAAGCGGTCGCGGCCCGCGCCGGCGTCGGCAAGGCGACGATCTATCGTCGATGGCCGAACAAGGAATCGCTCGTCGTCGACGCGATCGGTTCGTTGAAGGGCCCGCTGCCGGAGCTGACGGCGTGTCGATCCGCGAAGACCTGCTCACGCTGTTGCGGTCGATGATCAAGGTTCGCGCCTCCCGCGCCGGCCAGATCATGCCATGCCTCCTCCCCGAGCTGCAGCGCAATCCGGAGTTGCAGCGCCAGTATCAGCGGATCGTCGAGCCGCGTCGCGAGCACATGCGCGAGGTACTGCGCCGTGGCGTGGCCGAGGGCCAGCTGCGGGCCGATCTCGACATCGAGGTAGCCGCCGCGTTGCTCAATGCGCCGATGATCGTCCAGAACATGCCGAACTGGAACCCGGCGCTTGACACGTCGAAGCTGCCGGAGCACATCGTTGACGCGCTCCTGCCGGGCATGGTCGCCTGACCTTTCGCACGGGACCGCGGTGCGATTCTCGTCGGTCATCACGGCGCAGGGACCGGTGTGCGCCGACCGGTCGGTCCAGGCGCCTAGACAAGCAGAGTGCGCCGACCGGTCGGTCCAGGCGCTTCGAAAACTAGGCGCTTGACCGGTACGCCGGAGCGAACACCACGACCAATGCCAGGTCATCGGTGATGTCGGCGAACCGGTGCTCCTCGCCCGCCGGTACGTACACCACATCTCCTGGGCCGACGGGGATGTCGTCGTCGGGCGTCACGAGCCGGGCTCGGCCGCGCGTGACCACGTAGATCTCGTCCTCGCTGTGCGGTGTCTGGTCGTCGATGCCGAGCGCCGGGATCGAGTACGTGCCGACCGACAGGTCCGCCGCCACCAGGTGCTGCGTGAAGTCGTTCAGTTCGCCGTCCGACGGTGACGTGAACGTGCCGGCTCCGGTCAACAGCTGCATGCCATACGACGCTAGCCGGTCTCGCGTGTCGGTTGGTGCCCCCGGGAAAGCCGTCCAGTAGGGTCGTACACACGTACGGCTGGAAAGCCGCGGCCGCACGGTCACGACGGCGGGAGGGGCGGACGTGCGCGTGCTCGGTGTCGACCCCGGGCTGACCCGCTGCGGAGTAGGCGTCGTCGAGGGTGTGCCCGGTCGGCCCTGCACCCTGGTCGGCTACTACGTGGTGCACAGCGATCCCGACGATGATCTGGCCGAGCGCCTGCTGCACCTCGATCGCAGCCTGGCCGATCTCGATCGCGCAGCACCGGCCCGACTCCGTGGCCGTGGAACGGGTGTTCAGCCAGCACAACGTACGGACGGTGATGGGCACCGCCCAGGCCGGCGCGGTCGCCGTGCTGGCCGCCGCGAAGGCCGGCCCGCCGGTACAGATGTATACACCGAGCGAGGTGAAGGCGGCCGTCACCGGCTCCGGTCAGGCCGACAAGGCGCAGGTCACGGCGATGGTGACCAGGTTGCTGCGGCTCGACGCGCCGCCCCGGCCGGCCGACGCGGCCGACGCGCTCGCGCTGGCCATCTGCCACATCTGGCGCGGCGGCACCCGTGCGAAGATCGCCGCGGCCGCCGCGCGCGCCGCCGGATCGAAGAGGAACGCGATGATCGCGAGTGTGGCCGGCCTGGTGGCCGCGGTGGCTCCGGATGGCGCGGTGATCGAGGTTGGCGGCGTCGGCCTCGCCGTGCAGTGCACGCCGAACACGCTCGCCGGCCTGCGGGTCGGAGCCCCGGCTCGGCTCGCGACCAGCGCTCGTCGTCCGGGAAGATTCGCTGACGCTGTACGGCTTCGCCGACGACGACGAGAAGCAACTTTTCGAGCTGTTGCAGACCGTGACCGGGGTCGGGCCGCGGGTCGCCCAGGCGGTGCTCGCCGTCCATCATCCCGATGTCGTACGCAAGGCGATCGCCAACGACGAACCGGCGGTGCTCGTGCAAGTGCCGGGGATCGGGCGCAAGGGCGCCGAGCGGCTGATCCTGGAGCTGCGCGACAAGATCGGCGCCGTGCCGCTGGTCAGCGACGGTGTCGACGCCCGCCCGCGGCACCCGGCACGCCTGGCAGGAGCAGGTGCGCCAGGCGCTGATCGGGCTCGGCTGGAGCGCCGCACAAGCCGAAGCCTCGGTGGCCGGCGTGGCCGAGCAGGTCGATCTCGAGGTCGCGGCCGGCGGCTCCGTCCCGACCGTACCGGCCATGCTGAAGCTGGCAATCCGCCTGCTGGCTCAGCCGGCTCTGCCGGGTCGGCGCGCTCGGCCAGCGACGGCCGCGCCCGATGACCGATCACGGCGGCCTGGTGTCCGCGTTCGCGGATCCCACCGACGCCGCGGAGCTGGACGCGGAGGCGAGCGTACGGCCGCGGCGGCTCGCCGATTTCGTCGCCCAGCACCGGGTCCGCGAACAGCTCGACCTGCTGCTCGCAGAGCGCGATGCGCCGTGGCACACCGCCCGACCACATCCTGCTGTCCGGCTCGCCCGGTCTCGGCAAGACGACGCTGGCCATGATCGTCGCCGCCGAGCTCGGCGCCGGCCTGCGGATCACCAGTGGTCCGGCGATCGAGCGCTCCGGCGACCTGGCCGCCGTGCTGACCAGCCTGTCCACCGGCGATGTCCTGTTCATCGACGAGATCCACCGCATCGCCCGGCCGGCGGAGGAGCTGCTCTACAGCGCGATGGAGGACTTCCGCGTCGACGTCATCGTGGGCAAGGGACCCGGCGCGACGGCGATCCCGCTCGACGTCGAGCCGTTCACCCTGGTCGGCGCGACGACGCGGTCCGGCCTCCTGACCGGTCCGATGCGCGACCGTTTCGGATTTGTCGGCCATCTGGACTTCTATGAGGCCGAAGAGTTGGCCCAGCTCATCCACCGTTCGGCCGGAATCCTCGGGGTGCCGGTGACCGCGGACGGCGCGACGGAGATCGCCGGGCGGTCGCGGGGGACGCCGCGCATCGCGAACCGCCTGCTCCGCCGGGTCCGCGACTTCGCCGAGGTACGCGGCGACGGGGTGGTGAGCCGGCGACGGCCCGTGGCCGCGCTGCCGCGTGTACGACGTCGACGAGATTGGGCTGGATCGGCTGGACAAGGCCGTTCTGCGCGCGCTCGTCACGTCGTTCGGCGGTGGACCGGTCGGGCTGTCCACCCTGGCCGTCGCAGTCGGGGAGCAACCGGACACGGTCGAGGAGGTGTGCGAGCCGTTCCTGGTCCGGGCCGGCCTGCTCGCGCGTACGCCCCGTGGTCGGGTCGCTACTCCGAGTGCCTGGCGGCACCTGGGGCTCCGCCCACCGAATGCTACGTTTGGTAACGGTGCCGAATCGGCGCCCGACCTGTTCGACCAGCAGCCTTAGCTGCCGGCGGGACTGATGGGTATCGGGCTCGGGTAAGCCGGATGCCGCGAGATGACGAACGTGACCCGACCGTGATCTACGCCGCTTTCGGTGAGCCGAGTTCCACCGACTAGACTCGCCGCGGTCCGGACTGGACGCACATTCGGCTCCTTGGGCATTGCGCGCGACGCCACGCGCGATGCGGAGGAGTCCTTTCGAAAGGCACGATCGTGTTTTATGCGGCAACCTCGAGCGGTGGCTCGTCATTCACCCCGTTCCTGCTGATCGTGGCCTTTGTCGTGGTGATCTACTTCGTGCTGCTGCGGCCGAACCGGCGCCGCCAGCAGGCCGCGCGCCAGGCCCACCAGGACATGCTGAACAACCTTGGCCACGGCACGAAGATCGTCACGATCGGCGGCCTGCACGGCACGATCGTCGACTCCGATGCCGATTCCGTCTTGCTCGAGATCTCACCCGGTGTCACCGCGCGCTACGACCGTGCCGCCATCGCGAAGGTCGTGCCCGACGACGTCGACGACACGATGTCGTCGGACGGCGTCGCCTACGGAGACGATGACGACATCGTGGACGGCGCCGATCTCGACGCCACGCACGCCGACGCCGATGCCGACGACGCGGGCGCCCCTCCGGCTAGGCCGAACACCGCACCGACCGACGGCACCGAGGCTCCCCGGTCCTCGGCCGACAAGAACGACTGACACGTTCCGCCACCCCACCGCCATTCAGCCCTCCACCCACCCGTAGAGACGGAATAACCGCAGTGGCTGCACCCACCGGAGTGTTCAAGGCACGCCCGTACTTTCTGGTACTGGTAGGCCTCATCGTCGTCTTGTACGCGCTCGTGTTCCTCACCCCCAATCACAAGCCGAACCCGAAGCTCGGCCTTGACCTGGTGGGTGGTACGAGCGTCACGATGCAGGCGCAGACGCTCAGCGGCGCCAAGCCGAATGCCGCCGACCTCAACGTCGCCCGCGACATCATCGCCCAGCGCGTCAACTCGACCGGCGTCAGCGAGGCCGAGGTGTTCGTGCAGAACGGCCGCGACATCGTGGTGAACGTCGCCGGGCAGAACGAGGCGGATCGGCTGAAGGCAGCTGCTCGTGCCGGCCAAGCTCGAATTCCGGGCGGTGTTGAACACCGGCCAGGACCTGCCGAAGGGCTCGCCGGCACCGTCGGCCAGCGGCTCGGCCAACCCGACCCCGGCTCCGTCCGGATCCGCCCGCGACGCCGTCGCCGGGCGCGTCGGTCGGTTCCGCGCCATCGGCGAACCCAGACGCGGCCCTAGCCCCGGCGAAGGCCCCCGCGAAGGCCCCCGCAAAGGCGCCGAGCGCAACGCCGAGCCCGGCCCCGTCGGCAACCCCGAGCGCCGCTCCGTCCGCGTCGGCCAGCGCGTCGCCGACGCCGGCACCGACGATCTCCGGACAGCCGACGCAGGCCGAGGTCCAGAACAAGGTCGGTCTGGAGGCGTTCCGGGCGGCCGCGGCGCTCACCCAGGCGCCGACCGACCAGGCAACGATCGAGACGTTGGCGCCGTTCTACACGCTCACGTCGGACGAGGTCGCGGTGCTTGCCGGCGCAGATGCAGTTCTTCGTCCCGACCATCACGTGCAAGCAACTCGATGGCCGCAACCCGCAGTACATGACCGACGACAAGTTCCTGAACCAGCAGGTCGTCGCGTGCGACCAGACGACCCCGGACACGAAGTATCTGCTCGACGCGGCGAAGGTGCAGGGCACCGACATCGCGTCGGCGTCGGCCAACTACGACCCGGTGAACTACGCATCGACCGGCGGCTGGACGGTCAACCTGCAGTTCAAGGGGGCCGGCCAGACGAAGTGGTCGGATCTCACCAAGGCGGAGGTGGGCCAGCAGGTCGCGATCGTGCTCGACAACCAGGTCGTGTCCGCCCCGACGATCCAAGCTGTGATCAACGGACCGGCGGTGATCAGCGGTACGGGCATCACGGCCGACAGCGCGCACACGCTCGCCACGCAGCTCAAGTACGGCGCCCTGCCGCTGGGCTTCGTGCAGCAGACCGCGCAGATCGTGTCGGCCACGCTCGGCCTGCAGCAACTCGAGTACGGCCTGCTCGCCGGCGCCATCGGCCTGGCGCTCGTCATCCTCTACTGCATGCTCTACTACCGGGCGCTGGGCCTCGTGGTGATCGCCAGCCTGCTGGTCTCCGGCTCGATCGTCTTCGCCTCCCTCGTGCTGCTCGGCCGATCGCTCGGCTTCACGCTGAGCCTCGCCGGCATCGCCGGTTTCATCGTGGCCATCGGTATCACCGCTGACTCGTTCGTGGTGTTCTTCGAACGCCTGAAAGACGAGGTGAAGGAGGGCCGGACCGTACGCAGCGCGGTGCCGCGAGCCTGGGTGCGCGCCCGGCGCACGATCCTGTCGGCCGACGCGGTGTCGTTCATCGCGGCCGTGGTGCTGTACGCGCTCGCGAGCGACCAGGTCCGCGGGTTCGCGTTCACGCTCGGCCTGTCCACGATCATCGACCTCGTCACGGTCTTCCTGTTCACCCACCCGCTCGTCCACGTACTGTCCGGTACGCGCACGTTCACCTCGCCGCGCGTCTCCGGCCTCGGTGGACTTCGCAACCGAGCGGCGCCGAGCGGCTCGCCGGCGGGCCGCGCCGGCTCGATGCGTACGAAGGAGTCCTGACCATGCCAGGCACGGGATTCGCGGGCAGCGGGTTGCTCGGGCGCCTCTACCGGGGTGACACGCGATTCGATTTCATCGGGTCACGGAAGAGGTGGTACGCGGCCTCCGCGATCGTCATCGTGGTCTGCATCCTGAGCATCGCCCTCCGCGGCTTCAACTTCGGCATCGATTTCGCCGGCGGCGACTCGTATCAGCTCCCGGTGCGGCCCGGTGTGACGCTGGCCGACGTACGCGGTGCCGTCACCAGCGCCGGCGTCGACGTGTCGAGCGCGCAGACCGCCGGCGCCAAGGGCAGCACGTCGAGCTTCGTCATCGACACCGAGCACCAGAACGCAGGCGACGGTCGACAAGATCAAGGCAAATCTGGTCAACGCCGGCCACCTGTCCAAGGCCGACCGACGTCAGCATCGAACCAGGTGAGCAAGTCGTGGGGCGGTGAGGTCACCCGGCAAGCGGTCATCGCGCTCATCGTGTTCCTGGTCGCGGTCAGCGCGTTCATCGCGATCCGCTTCCAGGAGTGGCGGATGGCGCTCGCCGCCGTGCTGGCGTTGATCCATGACCTGCTGCTGACGGCCGGCGTCTATTCGCTGGTCGGGTTCCAGGTCTCGCCGTCGACGGTCGTCGGTCTGCTCACGATCCTCGGTTTCTCGCTCTACGACACCGTGGTCGTGTTCGACAAGGTGGCGGAGAACAGCAAGGGCATTCTGTCCACGACGCGGATGACGTATCCGGAGGCGGCGAACCTGGCCGTCAACCAGACGTTGATGCGCTCGATCAACACGTCGATCATCGGTCTGCTTCCGGTGGCCGGGCTGCTCTTCGTCGGCGCCGGTCTGCTCGGTGTCGGCACGCTCGAGGACCTGGCCCTGGTGCTGTTCGTCGGTATGTTGACCGGCGCGTACTCGTCGCTGTTCCTGGCGACGCCGTGGCTGGTCGACTTCAAGCTGATGGATCCGCGCTACCGCAACCACATGGAGCGCGTGATGGCGCGGCGGTTGGCGGTCGCGCGCGGCGAAACGGACACCCCGACGTCCGGCCGGCGCAAGACCGCAGCGAAGAACGCCAAGCCGGCCGCGAAGGCCGCGCCGAAGTCGCCGACGGCGACGAAGCCGGAGACAATGCCGCGGACACGGGCGGGGGCACCGCTGCCGAGCAGGCCGCGGCCGCGCGGGAGAACGCGTTGGCGAGCACGGGTGGTTCGACGCCACGGGTCGGAGCCAAACCCGCGACCAAGCGCAATCCCGGTTCGCGATCGTCCGGCAACCGACCCGGCGGCAACCGCCGGCGCTGAGTCGACCCGTCGCTGGATCGACAGCGTGACCGACCACCCGCCGACGACCAGGGTAGGTCGATCGTCCGCCAGCTCTGCCCGTCCGGCAGACTGGCGGACGTTTCGTTGGTCGAAGCGGTTGTTGTCTGTGACGGTCGCTGTCCGGGCCGCCGCGCGGCGCAGGTGAGAAGGAGCCAGATCCATGGGTACGCAGCTCGATCAGCTGGTCGCCAAGCACGTGCTGGACGTCCCGGACTTCCCGCAGCCCGGCATCGTCTTCAAGGACCTGAGTCCGCTGTTCGCCGATGGCCCGGCGTTCCGTGAGCTGATCGACGGCATCGTGTCGACCTATCGGGACGCCGATGGCGCTCTCACCTTCGACGTCGTGGCCGGCATCGAGGCGCGCGGCTTCGTGATCGCGGCCGCGGTCGCGTACGCGTCGGGTGTCGGTGTGGTCCCCGTACGCAAGGCGGGCAAGCTGCCCCGGGCCACCATCGCCGCGTCCTACGCGTTGGAGTACGGGCAGGCGACGCTCGAAGTCCACACGGACGCGTTCGTGGCCGGTCACCGGGTGCTCGTGGTCGATGACGTGCTCGCCACCGGCGGCACGGCGGAGGCGACGCTGGGACTCGTCGAGCAGGCCGGTGGAATTGTGGCCGGGCTATGCGTGTTGTTGGAGCTGGGGTTCCTGAACGGTCGAAGCCGGCTCGCCGGCCGCGACGTACAGGCATTGTTGACGGTGTGACGCGCGCCGCGCCTTTCGGGCCGTTCGGCCCGGGCGTCCGGCCCAGTAGCGGCGTGGCACACCGCCCGGTGCCGGGTAGGGTCGAGAGAGCCCCGTCGACAGATATGATGTCCTCCCCGCGCGCACGGTCGCGTCCGGGGCGGATCCAGCGATCTAGGGAGCGCTTGGATTGTCCAACGACGTCGCACCTGGCAGTGGCACCGGGCAACGGCCCGGAGCAGCGCGGGCAGCCGCCCGGGATGACGCCAGCGCGCCCGGGACGGTCCGCACCGCAGCGCCAGAGTCCGGCGTGCGCGAGCCAGAGTCCCGTGAGTCCGGCATGCGTGAGCCGGATACAGCCGATGGCGGGGTGCCGGCGTCGGGACGGACTCCGACCAATTCGACCGAGCCGACACGCGACCTGACCCCAGAGCCCGGCGAGGCGACGCAAGGGGAGGCCAAGCGCACCGATGCTGGCCGCCATCGCGCCGCAAAACCGTCCGACGTCGCCAAGGTCAACCGCGCCAAGGTCGACCGAGCCAACAGCGACCGGGCCAAGCTCGACCAAGACAGGGCCGACCGGGCCAAGGCCGGCCGGGCCAGGGCCGACCGGGACAACACCGACCGGGACAACACCGACAAGTCGCATCGTGACAAGCCCAAGGGTGACGGCAAGAGCGACCGCAAGGTCGACCGGGCGCAGGCGCCGGGTGTGGGAACCGGACGCTTCGGCTCGTCCGGCCGTGCCCGTCACGGCCTCACGGCCGTCGCCGCGCGTGCCGGTTTGACCATGGGTACAGGTGGCAATCCCGACGTTGCCGGCGGCTCGGATTCATCCGGCGCCGCAAGCGCGGTCGGTGCCGGCGGCAGTGGCACCACCGCGTCCCGGTCGGGAAACAGCGCGGAAAAGAGCGCGGCCGCCGCCGGCTCCGGCGACAGCGGCCTCGACGCTTCGTCGTCGAACGGCGTCGCGAGTCCAAGCGAAGACGGCACCGGGCAGGACGTCGGCGATCGCCGGAAGGCAGCCGGATCGGCCCGCGACCGGGCCGACGCGGCCGAGCCGAAGCATGGTCGGTTCCGCATGAGCGACGACCACTCCGAGGAGAATGACGACGCGACCGGCGACGGCGCGGTCGTGCTGCCGTTCCCGGGCGGAGCCAACGGCGGCGGCATCGACTCGGACACGATCGAGATTCCGGGCGGTCTCGACGACGACGCCGGTGAGTCGGGCGCAGGCGACGTTCCTGCCGGTCGTGCCGACCGGGCGTCGCGTACGTGCCCGGCTCGCGCGGTTCAACGCGCCATGGCAGTCGCCGCAGGTGAGCGAGGTTCTCGAGCCGCTGATCGCGGCGCACCGCGTGGCGCACCCGAAGGCCGAGATCCGGCTTGCTTCAGCGCGCCTTCGACACCGCCGACCATTGGCACAGTGGCCAGTACCGCAAGTCCGGCGACCCGTACATCACGCATCCGCTCGCCGTGGCCGGCGATCCTCGCGAATCTTGGAATGGACACGACGACGCTCGTCGCCGCGCTGCTGCACGACACGATCGAGGACACGGCGTACACGCTGGACGCGATGCGCACGGACTTCGGACCGCGAGGTCGCGCTGCTCGTCGATGGCGTCACGAAGCTCGACCAGGTCAAGCTGGGCGACGCGGCGAAGGCGGAGACGATCCGCAAGATGGTCGTCGCGATGGCCAAGGACCCGCGCGTACTCGTGATCAAGCTGGCCGACCGGCTGCACAACATGCGGACCCTGACGTTCCTGCCGCGGCCGAAGCAGGAGCAGAAGGCGAAGGAGACGCTGGAGATCCTGGCGCCGCTGGCGCACCGGCTCGGCATGAACACGATCAAGTGGGAGCTTGAGGATCTCGCGTTCAACACGCTCTTCCCGAAGAAGTTCGAGGAGATCCACCGGCTGATCGACGAGCACGCGCCGCAGCGTGACGGTCTGCTGCGCCAGGTGACCAAGCGGGTGCAGACCGACCTCAAGGGCGCCAAGATCAAGGCCGAGGTGACCGGGCGGCCGAAGCACCTCTACTCGATCTACCAGAAGATGATCAGCCGCAGCCGTGAGTTCGCCGAGATCTACGATCTGGTCGGCGTACGGATCCTGGTCGACTCCGTGCGCGACTGCTACGCGGCGCTCGGGGTGATCCACGCGAACTGGCAGCCGGTGCCGGGCCGGTTCAAGGACTACATCGCGATGCCGAAGTTCAACATGTACCAGTCGCTGCACACGACCGTGATCGGCCCGACCGGCAAGCCGGTGGAGATGCAGATCCGGACGATGCGCGATGCACCGCACCGCCGAGTACGGCATCGCGGCGCACTGGCGGTACAAGGAGACCAAGGGCGCGACGGTCGTCGGACCGCCGGCGCACATCGACGAGATGACCTGGCTGCGCCAGCTGCTGGACTGGCAGCGCGAGGCGTCCGACCCGAGCGAGTTCCTGGACGCGCTGCGGTTCGACCTGTCCAGCCAGGAGGTCTACGTCTTCACGCCGAAGGGCGACGTGGTCGCGCTGCCGACCGGCTCGACGCCGGTCGACTTCGCCTACGCGGTACACACCGAGGTCGGGCACCGCTGCATCGGCGCGCGGGTGAACGGCAAGCTCGTGCCGCTGGAGTCGACGCTGTCCAACGGCGACGTGGTCGAGATCTTCACCTCGAAGTCGGAGACGGCCGGCGCCGTCGCAGGACTGGCTCGGCTTCGTCAAGTCGCCGCGGGCGCGGACGAAGATCCGCCAGCACTTCAACAAGGAGCGCCGCGACGAGGCGATCGAGGCCGGCAAGGACGCGATCGTCAAGGCGATGCGCAAGCAGGGCCTGCCGTTGCAGCGCATGCTCGACCAGCCGAGACGCTGATGACGATCGCGCGCGACCTGCATCTGGCCGACGTGTCGTCGCTGTACGCGGCGGTCGGCGAGAGCCAGGTGTCGGCGCAGTCCGTGGTGACCCGGCTCGTCGCGGCGTACGGCGGCGAAGAGGGCGCGGTCGAGGACATCGCCGAGACCGCGGTCGCCACCCGTCCGCCGCGCAATCGGGGAGCGGCCTACGACCCCGGCGTCGTCGTGGTCGGCGTGAGCGACGTCTGGATCAAGCTGGCCCGCTGCTGTACGCCGGTGCCTGGTGACGCGGTGTTCGGCTTCGTGACCCGATCCGGTGGGGTGAGCGTGCACCGCGAGGACTGCGTCAACGCGCCGGACCTGCTCGTCCAGGAGGAGCGCCTGGTCGAGGTGAGCTGGAAGGCGACGAGCGCGTCGACGTTCCTGGTCGCGATCCAGGTCGAGGCGCTCGACCGGCACAAGTTGCTCGCCGACGTGACCCGGGTGCTGTCCGAGGAGCGGGTGAACATCCTGTCCGCCACGGTCACCACGACCAGAGACCGGGTGGCGGTGAGCCGCTTCAGCTTCGAGATGGCCGACCCGAAGCACCTCGGGCACCTGCTCGCCGCCGTACGACAGGTGGACGGCGTCTACGACGCGTACCGCGTAACGTCCGGCGCGTAACCGGCGACAGACGAACGGCGGGCCGACCACCTCAGGTGATCGGCCCGCTATCGTCGTGCGTGAACGCTATGGCTGGACGGATCCGACCGTCGCCGTCTTGATGTTGATCGGAAGCTTCGGCGCTCCGTCGTTCGGATCGGTCTTATCGGTCGAGATGACGCCCGCCTTGCCGACCTTCTGCACGATGTCGAGGCCGGTGGTGACCGTACCGATGATCGGTGTAGTCGGATGTCAGGTTGGACTGCAGCGCACCGGTCTCATCGGCCGTCTCCGGAGTGTCCTGGTAGACGATGAAGAACTGGCTGCCGTTGAGGTCCTTGTTGCCGGGGTTGGCCATCGCGACGACGCCGGCCGGGTAATTCGGCTGCTGGTCGGTCGGCAGGTTCTCCGAGGCGTACGTGTAGGACGGCCCGCCCGTGCCGGTGCCGCTCGGGTCGCCACACTGCAGCACGTAGATGCCCGAGGTGGTGAGCCGGTGGCACTTGGTGTTGTCGAAGAACTTCTTGCCGGCCAGGAATGACATGCTCTCGGCCGAACACGGCGCCTTCGACACGTCCAGGGTGATCACGATCTTGCCCTGGCTCGTGTCCAACGTCATCTGCTGCGTTCCGTTGTGCGGCACGGTGGAAAGCGGCGGCGGTCCGGTGTTGACGAGTTCCTTGTCGACCGGGTTCTGCGCGTCGCCCTTGAGCGCCGGGTTCGTCGTCCAGGTGCACTTCGCCGCAGCCTGACTGGCCGCGGCGGCCGGCGTCTTGGCCGGCGTGCCACCGGTCATGGATACGACGATCCCGACGACGACGCCGATCACGGCGAGCACGCCGATGCCGCCGAGGATGCCGTTGCGGCGGCGCCGGCGGTGCGCCGCGTTCTCCTGGCGGGCCGCCATCTCGCGCTCGAGTCGGGCTCGCGCCGCCGCGCGCTGGCGGTCCTTGAGGTTCGTCACGGTGGTTCTCCTTGGTACGGCTAGCCGATGCCTGAGGCGCCGCGAGGCGCATCTGCTAGCGGGGGCAGGGGATCAAGACTGGGACGATGACGGAGAGGGCTCCGGGGTCCCCGGTGCTCCGCCGGACGCGCTCGGCGCGGCCGAGGGGCTGGCCACGACCGGATCCACGGTCACGCTGGTGATGGTGACCGGAGTCTTCGGCGTGCCGTCGTGGCTGCCGTCCTTGACCCCCGTCGTACCGATCTTGCCAACCACGTCGAGACCGCCGGTGACCTGGCCGAAGACCGAGTAGTTCGGCGGCAGCGTTGAGTCTTTGTAAACGATGATGAACTGACTGCCGTTCGCGTTGGACTCCTGGTTCCAGACGGCGACCGTGCCGGCGGGGTAAACGACCTCGCTCGGCGGGGCACCGGCGCTCGCGCTCGGGTTGGGGCTCGCGCCGGGCGGCGCGGAGAAGCCGAGCGGCGGGTTCTCGTCGTCGTACGTGTAGCCCGGTCCGCCGTTCGGATCGTTCGGCGTCGGGTCGCCGCAGAGCAGGAAGAACGCACTATTGCCGTTGGTCACCCGGTTGCACGTCGTGTTGTCGAAGAAGTTCTGGCTGGCCAGGTAGTCGAAGTTCGCCACCGTGCATGGTGCGGCTTCCCGGTCCAGCGACGCCGTGACCGTGCCGGCGCTCGTTGCGATCGTCATCTTGTCGGTGCCGGTGGTCGGCACGCCGGAGGTCGGTGGCGTCCCGACGCTTGCCGGGCTCGCACTCGCCGAGGCCGCCGCCGAGCTGGGCGCCCAGACACACGTGGTCGCCGAGTCGGCGGCGGTGTTGGTCGACTTGCTCTTGCCGAACAGCGCACTCCAACCACCGGCGGCGAAGAACACACCGACCGCGATCACCAGGACCGCGACGCCCGCGGCGGTCTGGGCCTGGCGCTGGCGGCGCTTGCGAAGGCGGGCGGCGCGGCGGGCCTGCTGCCGTTCGAGCTTGGCCCGGGCGAGCATCCGCTCGCGTTCCCTGGAAGCCACGTGCTGTTACCTTTCCACCACCGTGCGATCGTTGTGAGCTGCGACAATGCTCAAAAGTGATCACATTTCGGGGTCCTGCGCCGGGGGTGGCCCAGGACACAACTCGCCAGAGTGTACGGGCACTGCCTGGAGAATTGATGTGCGCGGTCACGAACTGTGACCCAGAAACGCGATAATGCCTGGCGGGATGGCGCATCGACCACCCGTACACCCCGGACGGCTACGCTCGTGGTGTCGCATGCGGTGCGAAATCGCCCGACTGTCGTCGGCATTGCCCTGTCGCCGTACGCCCGGCTGAGCGCGAAGCATCGGCCCGACACCGCGTTTGCGCAGTTGAGAGGGGTTAGACGTGCTGGTCACCGGGTTTCCGGCGGAAGCGTTCGGCACGAACTGCTACGTCGTGGCCACGGCCCCCGGGGAGCAGTGTGTCGTGATCGATCCCGGTATCGGAGTCGAGCGCCAACTCGACGAACTGCTCGCGAAGCACCGCCTCCAACCGGCCGCTGTCCTGCTCACACACGGTCACCTCGATCACACCTTCTCGGTCGCGCCCGTGTGCAAGGCCCGCGGCATCACGGCGTACGTCCACCCGGGCGATCGCGAGATGCTCGCCGACCCGGCCAAGGGGCTGTCGGCCGACCTCGACCCAGCTTTTCGGCGGCCGGCTGACCTACACCGAGCCGGACGACGTCGCCGAACTCACCGACGGCCAGGTGATCTCGATCGCGGGATTGGAGATCACCGTGAACCACGCACCCGGCCATACCAGCGGGTCGGTGATGTTCCACGCGCCCGGCGAACGAAGGCGAACCGCTGTGCTTCAGCGGTGACGTGCTGTTCGCGGGCTCGATCGGACGCACCGACCTGCCGGGCGGCGACATGGCGGCGATGTGGGCGAGCCTTCGGGACAAGGTCCTCCCGCTGCCCGACGAGACTGTCGTACTGCCCGGCCATGGCCCGACGACGACCATTGCCGCGAGCGCGCGACCAACCCGTACCTGCGGGAGGCGGCCAGCGCTCGCGGCACCGAGCAAAGGCTGGTAACGACCGATCATGGCAACGAAGATCACGCCACTCTCCGGCTTCCCGGAGTGGCTTCCGCCGCAGCGCATGATCGAGCAGCAGATCATCGACCGGTTGCGGCACACGTTCGAGATCTACGGCTTCGCGCCGCTGGAGACGCGGGCCGTCGAGCCGCTCGACCAGCTGCTGCGCAAGGGCGAAACCTCCAAGGAGGTGTACGTCCTGAGCCGCCTGCAGGCCGATCCGGACGATGCCTCGGACGCGTCGCTCGGGCTGCACTTCGACCTGACCGTACCGTTTGCGCGGTTTGTTCTGGAGAACGCCGGCAAGCTGCAGTTCCCGTTCCGGCGCTACCAGATCCAGAAGGTCCTGGCGCGGCGAGCGGCCGCAGCAGGGGCGCTACCGCGAGTTCATCCAGGCCGACATCGACGTCGTCGACCGGGACACGCTGCGGCTTCGACAACGAGGTCGAGATCCCGCTCGTGATCGGCGACGCGCTGGCCGGGCTGCCGATCCCGCCGGTGACGGATCCAGGTCAACAACCGCAAGCTGTGCGAGGGCTTCTACCGCGGGCTCGGCCTCGGCGACCCGGAGGCCGCGCTGCGGGCGATCGACAAGCTCGACAAGATCGGCCCGGGCGGCGTGGCCGAGCTGCTCGTCGCGACGGCCGGGGCGACCGACGCGCAGGCCAAGGCGTGCCTTGCGCTGGCCGAGATCGAGGCGCCGGATGCCTCGTTCGCCGACGCCGTGGGCGCGCTCGGCGTCTCCGACCCGCTGCTCGACGAGGGCCTGGACGAGCTCGTACGCGTCGTCGAGGCGGCCGCGCGAGCACGCGCCCGGCCTGCTGCGTGGCGCAGCTGAAGATCGCCCGTGGACTCGACTACTACACCGGCACCGTGTACGAGACGACGATGGCCGGCTACGAGCGCGCCGGATCGGTCTGCTCCGGCGGCCGCTACGACAACCTCGCCTCGGACGGGGACGTGCAATACCCCGGCGTCGGCATCTCGATCGGCGTGTCCCGGATGCTCGGCCTGCTGTTCGGGGCCGAACGCGCTCGGCGTGAGCCGACACGTGCCGACCTGCGTGCTGGTCGCGTTGCCGGACGAGGAATCCCGGCCGGCATGCCGGCGGATCGCGCAGGCGCTGCGGTCCCGTGGCATCGCGACCGAGGTGGCACCGGAGCCGGCGAAATTCGGCAAGCAGATCCGCTATGCCGATCGGCGGGGCATCCCGTTCGTCTGGTTCCCCGGCGTCGACGGCATGTCCGACCAGGTCAAGGACATCCGCTCCGGCGAACAGGTGCAGGCGTCGGCGACCGACTGGAATCCGCCCGTCGAGGATCTCGAGCCGCGGATCTTCGCAACCTGATTCGTCCTCGGCGGCGGCCGACTTGGCAGTTGTACGGGACTTGGGCGCTCGGCGGGGCCGGGAGCGGGCACCTTCCGTACAAGTTCGGGGCTGGGCTTGGCGTGCCCGCGGCACGCAGGCGCGGGCGGGCCCCGGAGCAGCTTCTCGGCGGGCCTGAAACAATGGCCGTCGGCGGCCGCGTGGTGTCCGGTCGTCCCGAAGCACAGCGAGACCACGAGGAGCGCTTGACGTGATCCGTACCCATGAAGCCGGAAGCCTGCGCGCGGCGGACGCCGGAGCGACGGTGATCCTCGCCGGCTGGGTGGCCCGCCGCCGGGACCACGGCGGCGTCATCTTCGTGGACCTGCGCGACGGCTCGGGGATCGTCCAGGTCGTCTTCCGGGAGGGTATGGAAGCCGCCCATGCACTCCGCAACGAGTTCTGCGTCAAGGTAACCGGCACGGTCGGTCGCCGTCCCGCGGGCAACGAGAACCCCGAGTTGCCGACGGGCGAGGTCGAGGTGACCGCGACCGAACTCGACATCCTGTCCGAGGCCGCGCCGCTGCCGATCCCGGTCGACGACCACATCGAGGCCGGCGACGACATGCGGCTCAAGTACCGCTACCTTGACCTGCGTCGCACCGCCCCGCACCGCAACCTCGTGCTGCGTAGCCGGGCGAACCAGATCGCGCGCACGGTGCTGCACGAGCGCGACTTCCACGAGATCGAGACGCCGACGCTGACCCGCTCGACGCCGGAGGGCGCGCGCGACTTCCTGGTCCCGGTGCGATTGCAGCAGGGCACGTGGTACGCGCTGCCGCAATCGCCGCAGCTGTTCAAGCAGCTGCTGATGGTCGCCGGCATGGAGCGCTACTACCAGATCGCGCGCTGCTATCGCGACGAGGACTTCCGCGCCGACCGGCAGCCGGAGTTCACCCAGCTCGACATCGAGATGTCGTTCGTCACGCAGGACGACGTGATCGAGCTGGGGGAGTCGGTCGTGGCCGCGCTCTGGGCCGAGTTGGCCGATTTCGTCATCCCCCGGCCCGTGCCGCGGATCACCTGGCACGAGGCGATGGATCGGTACGGCTCGGACAAACCCGACCTCCGGTACGGCGTCGAGCTGACCGAGCTGACCGAGTTCCTGCGCGGAACCGAGTTCCGGGTGTTCGCCGGCGCGATCGACGCCGGTGGGTACGTAGGCGCGGTGGTCATGCCCGGTGGCGCCGGACAAACCCGCAAGGAGCTCGACGGCTGGCAGGACTGGGCGAAGGCTCGGGGCGCTCGGGGTCTCGCGTACGTCGTCCTCGACGCCGAGACGGGCGAGGCCCGCGGACCGGTCGCGAAGAACCTCTCCGAGGCGCACCTCGGTGGTCTGGCCGACGCGGTCGGCGCGAAGCCGGGCGACGCCGTCTTCTTCGCCGCGTCGTCCCGTCGCCGCGAGGCCCAGGAGCTGCTCGGTGCGGCGCGGATCGAGATCGCCCGCCGGGCCGGCCTGATCGACGAGAGTGCCTGGGCGTTCTGCTGGGTGATCGACGCGCCGATGTTCGAGCCGGCCATCGACGATGCCGGCAATCAGGTCGGGTGGGCCGCCGTACATCACCCGTTCACGTCGCCGAACGCCGAATGGATCGACACGTTCGAGCAGGATCCCGGCGAGGCGCTGGCCTTCGCGTACGACATCGTGTGCAACGGCAACGAGATCGGCGGCGGTTCGATCCGTATCCACCGGGCCGACGTACAGCGCCGCGTGTTCACCACCCTCGGCATCTCCGACGACGATGCCGCCGACAAGTTCGGCTTCCTGCTGGAAGCGTTCAAGTTCGGCCCGCCACCGCACGGCGGTATCGCGCTCGGCTGGGACCGCGTGTGCATGCTGCTCGCCGGCGAGGACTCGATCCGAGAGGTGATCGCGTTCCCGAAGACTCGCGGTGGTTACGACCCGCTGACCGGCGCGCCGACGCCGATCACGGCTCAGCAGCGTCTGGAGGCCGGCATCGACGCGAAACCGAAGCCCGTCGGACGGTGCCGGGACCGCGGGGGCCATTGCCCCGGTCCGGCCGACGCCGTAACCGGTAGTGAGGGCTCCGTCGCGCAAGATATCGGCCGTACGTTGATCCAGATGCGCGTGTGAATACTTTGTATTGCGGGTAGTAGCAAGCACCCCTACTACTACCAGGAGCAAGCATGCTTGCCGTAATCGCCGCGATCCTGTTCGCGCTTGCGCTTCTGTTCAATCTCACCGGAACTCGGCTGGGCAGCATCAGCGTCCTCGACCTCGAGCTTGCTGGTCTGCTGTTCTTTGCCTTGCACTTCGCGGTCTGGCGTAGCGGCTGGCGCGGTCGCCGCTAACTGAACCGCGGCCCGGCGACCGATCCCGACACGGATGGTCCGACTTCGGCCCCGATCCAGGCTTGACGACGCCCGGCCCGTGGCGATGGCTGCCGGCCGGGCGTCGTTGCGCGTGCCGCATCGTCGGTTTCGGGTGGTGTCAGCATCGCCCGGTACTCTTGCCGCGATGGACACCGACGGCCTGTTCGCACTCGACGCCTCCGACGTCGGCCCTGATCGGGCCGCAGGTCGACGGGTGCCACAGCACTCGGCCACGCCGGGAGTCGACGCGATCGGCTTCGATGAAGTCCGCGCCGATGCACCGCTTGCGGTGCGGATGCGGCCGGCGTCGGTCGACGAGCTCATCGGGCAGGACCATCTCCTCGCGCCCGGTGCACCGCTCCGTCAGCTGGTGGAGAGCACGGCTCCGGTGTCGGTGATCCTGTGGGGACCGCCGGGCACCGGCAAGACGACGATCGCGCACCTCGTCGCGTCGGCGAGCGATCGGCAGTTTGTCGCGCTGTCGGCTCTCAATGCCGGCGTGAAGGACGTCCGAGCGGTGATCGACGCGGCGCGCGCCGAGCGCCGTCGCGGCGGCCCGCCGACTGTGCTCTTCATCGACGAGGTGCACCGCTTTTCCAAGACTCAGCAGGACTCGCTGCTCGCGGCCGTCGAGGACCGGACGGTGACGCTGCTCGCCGCGACGACGGAGAACCCGTACTTTTCGGTGATTTCGCCGCTGCTGTCCCGATGCGTGTTGCTGACGCTCAAGCCGCTCGACGACGATGCCGTTCGCACGCTGGTCGACCGGGCTATCACGGACCCGCGCGGTCTCGGTGGGACCGTCACGCTCGATCCCGACGCCGAGGCGCATCTGGTCCGGCTGGCCAGTGGCGACGTCCGCAAAGCGTTGACCGCCCTCGAAGCGGCGGCCGCGTCGGCGATCGCTCGATCCGGCAGTGACGGCGCGGCGATCGTGATCGATCTGGCGACCGCCGAGCGGGCGGTCGACGTCGCGGCCGTGCGCTATGACCGGGACGGCGACGAGCACTACGACGTCATCAGCGCGTTCATCAAGAGCATGCGCGGCTCGGATGTGGACGCGTCATTGCACTATCTCGCGCGAATGCTGGTCGCCGGCGAAGACCCACGGTTCATCGCGCGGCGCCTGGTGATCTTCGCGAGCGAGGACGTTGGCATGGCCGATCCGACGGCTCTGCAGACGGCGACCGCGGCGGCCCAAGCGGTCGCGATGATCGGGCTTCCCGAGGCGCAGATCAACCTGGCCCACGCAATGATCCACAATGCGACCGCGCCGAAGTCGAACGCCGTCGTGACCGCGATCGGTGAGGCGTTGGCCGACGTACGAGCCGGTCTGGCCGGTCAGGTGCCGAAGGCACTACGCGACGCGCATTACCCGGGAGCGAAAGGGCTGGGTCACGGCGCCGGATACCGCTATCCGCACGACGATCCGCGCGGCGTCCTCACGCAGCAGTACGCGCCGGACGACATCGTCGACACGTGACTACTATCGTCCGGTCGGGCATGGCGTCGAGCGAGACATCGCCGACCGCTTGCCTCGCCTTCGCCGGATTGTGCGGGGCGCCACATCGGGCACAATCGGATCGGACGATGCGCTCGTCGGCCCGGCCGATGAAGAAACGGAAACTTCGGACGCATCCGCAGCAACGACGTCGGCACGGGAGGAGCGCGCATGACACCGCGTGAGCCCGAGCCGTCGGACGTCGACCGGCCGCCGCGATCCTCCCGTCGCGATCACCGCGACCGAGACCGGGGCGACCCGACCGGCTACTCGGCCGGCGACGAGCCGACCACAGGTCAGCACCGCATTCCGGATGACCTGCGGGATTACCGGGGCTCGCCACCGGCTGGCCGCGCCGACGGCGCTCCGCCCGCACCCCGGCGCCGACGCGGAACGCCGCCCACTCTCGGGCTTCCGGTCCCGCCGCCGCCCATCACCAAAGAGCTAGTCAGCGACGACGCGCCGCATCGAGCCAGCGATCTACCGGCAAGTGACGGACTCACCGGCAATGGCCCGGTCGGCCCGACCCCGTCAGTCCGGCGCCGGGACCGCGACACGGCGATCCAGACGACGGGACCGATCGACGGTCCGAGACCGGCCGGCACGGTGCCGCCGAGTCAAGCCATCGAGCACCGGACGGGCCGACCGAACGCTCCGGCCGCTTCGCCGGATTCCGCGTGCCGCGGCCGTCCGACGCCGACACCCTGCCCGAGGTCGATCAACCGACCCGCGATGGCCGCCACGACCGCCAATCGCGAGCCGACGCAGGCTCGGCCGGCCGAGACGGTACGACCAGCACGGCGCCGTCGAGTGACGTGGCCGCCGAGACTTCCCTTACCGGCGATACCGGCGCCCAGCCGGACCTGCGCAGCTTCGGTGGTTTGCGTGCGGGCGTGGCGCGGTTGGGCGGCACCCGCGTCGGCGAGGCCCTTCGACAGCGCGGTGCGTCGCCCGCGACAGGCGGCCCCCGCCGCCGGTTCGGTGGGACGGGCGAGCAGCCCGCGGTTGAGCCCAACGGGCGCGGTGACGGTCCGGTGAGTTCGGGCAACGCCGTTCCCGCCGCTCGGGCTCGGGACCGGCGATCCGGAGAAGTCCGGCCGCGACCGCCGCGGGTTCGGCGGCCGACGCGGGTCGCCGCCCGCCTCCGCGGCTCCGGGTTCGGCGGCCGCATCGGCGGCTCCGGGCTCGCCGGCCGCTGGCCCGGTGTCGGGCCCCGCGGGCGCTTCCGGGCCGGCGGCCACCGGGGGAGTCGCCGGCGCCATGCGTTCGACCTTCGGCGGTCGTCGTTACGCTGACGAGCGCATGCGGGGTCGGCCGACATACGGCGGCCGCCGTGATCGAATGGACCGCCGCCGCTCCGAACCGGACAACCCGGGCAGCCGCGCCGTCAGCGAGCCGACGTCGCAGCTGCCCACGGTCGGTCCGGCCGCGCCGGCCGCTCCGGCCGACCGAACCACCGGCGCGGCGCGCCCGGCGAGGCCAAACGGCGTTCCGGGAGGTGGTCCGACCGGCGCTCGTGCACCGGGTGGACCCACGGCGCTCGTCCCGATCCGGCTCGCGTATGCCGGGCGGTGGTCCGACTGGCGCGGGGAGCCGGGCGGTGGTCCGCTGGCGCTCGGCCCGGTGGTGGACCGACCGGCACGGGTATGCCGGGTGGTGGCCCGACCGGCACCCGGGCACCGGGTGGTGGACCGACCGGCACGGGTATGCCGGGTGGGGGCCCGACCGGCGCGGGAATCCGGGCGGCGGGCCGCCCGGATCCTCGAGTTCCACCTTGAACGGTCCGGCCCGAACGGGCGGTCGGGCCACTGGCCCGGTAGGACCGGGTGGCCGCCCGGGACCGGCCCACTCCGGGCGTGGCAGCGGTCCGACTGGGCCGATTCCACCGATGCCCGGGCAGCCGGGACCGGTCGCCCCTGGTGGCGGTCCGAGCCGGCCGATCGGAGGCGGGCCGCAGGGAGGTCCCCAGCGCGGTGGCGGTCCCACCGGCCGGCGATGCCCGGTGGCGGTCCCACTGGATCGGGCATGCCGGGCGGCGGTCCGACCGGCCCGGGTCCAGGAGGACACCACGCAGCACCAGCCGCGGCCGGCGCCGCGGCGGTGCGGCCCGGTCCGATGGGGTCGACGGAAACGCAGTCCGCGGCGAGCCCCGGCCGCGCCGTGGCCGGAATGCCGCCGCCGACGGGTCCGGCGATGGCGGCCGCTCCGTTTGGTCCGGGTGCGCCGTCCATGCCGGCGACGCCGAGGCCGATGCCCCCGATGTCCGGGCCGGCTCCGACCGAGGCAATGCCAGTTGCGCCGAGCGAGTCGCGCGCACCGATGGGCGTCCCGCCGTCGGCGTTCGGCGAGACCGCGATTGTCACGTTGCCGCCGGTCGGCGCGGGCACCGCCACGCCGGATGACCACTGGCAGACGAGCGCGCGCGAGGTCACGTTCGCCAACCAGGTTCACTACCGGACAACTCGAGGCATGATCATCGCCGTCATGTCGGTAGTCCTAGCGCTGATCGGCGTGTTGCCGGCGGCGCTGGTCCTGACCGGGAGTTCCGGGAATCCCGACTTCGCGGTCATCGACCACCTGAATGTGCCGAGTTGGGCCGCCTCGAGTCCCGTCGACCATACGAGCGGCAACCGCTGGTGCTTGTCGGCGTGTCTGAAGAGCGAGCGTACGGTCGCCTCGACGCACACGGTGGCCGAGACCGCCGGCGCGTACACGGCTGCCCTGCGCGCCGCGGGGTGGACGCCGGCGCCGGCGAATGCCTGCCCGCCCGCGGTCAAAGGTGCGACCCAGAGTTGCTGGGTGCTGGACCGGAATCAGATGAACCTGATGGTGACAACGTCGGCCTGTGCCGCGCCGCCGCCGCCAACGACCGAGCCCGGTCTGGTCGACCCGACCACGCCGGCGACGCGCGCCTCGCCGCCACCCGGATGTGCGCCGACCGAGGTCAACGTCTCCGTCTTCGACCGCATCGAACTGCGTCCGGCGGCCAAGACCGGCAAGTGAGCACCCTTGGTGGGCGGCGGATGCGGCGTCTGGGCCGAAGTGCGCGGCCCGCGTCGTTTCCGTGATCGCGTCACGTACGTCCCGACTGTGCCCTAGTGTGACGGGACGGGTAGGGTCTGCTAGGTGTGGCCCCGATCATGACGGGGTAGAGGACTGAGCCCTGTTACGACGGGGCTCACGATCTTTTTCCAGGCCTCGCCGTCCGCCGGCCCAGACGTGCGGACGCGTATCCGACCGGGCGCCCGATGCCCGGGTGAAAGGGGTTCACCGTGTCCGGTGGCGACATCGCCGCACTGATCGCGGCGGGCGCGTTTGCGATGCTCGTCCTCGTCGCGTGCGTGCCCATCTACCGGCTGCGCAAGACGGTCGACGCGGCCACCCAGGCGATCAATGACCTGAACGACCGTACGGCGCCGGTGCTCGGCAACGTCAACACGACCGTCGAAAACGTCAACACCGCGCTCGGTCAGGTGCACGTGACGCTCGACGGCGTCAACGTGCAACTCGAACGGGTCGACACGATCACCACGCACGTGGCAAACGTCAGCGCCAACGTCGCGAACCTGTCGGCCGTCGTCACATCGGCCGCGGCCAACCCCTTGGTGAAGGTCGCCTCGTTCGGCTACGGCCTGCGCCGGGCGGCGAGCATGCGTCGCAAAGCCGACGACGAGAAAGAGGTGCGGGCCGAGTTGAAGGAACGACGCCGACTCGGTCGTCGCGGCCGGCGCTCCGCCGACGAGGAGTCGTAGCCTCGGCCGAGGCAGCCGGACCCGTCGCGTCCCGCAATCGCCGTGCCCACCGTCCGGCGTACGGGCGGCGGCGGTAGGTTGCATGCGGCTCCCGAGCGAGCGGCAGCGGCACCCCCTGGGGCCGCCCGAACGCGTACCGGCAGATCGGCGCGGCGGCGGACCGGTGCGGGCGGACCGATGCGCGGCGCGGTGCCGCGCCGGCCGTGAGCGACCGAGCCCGCATATGAGCACGAGGAGGTCACGATGAGACGATTGCTGTGGCTCGGCGTGGGGCTCGCCGTCGGCGCGCTCGCTGTCCGGGCCGCCACGAAGCAGGCGCGGAAGCTCACTCCGACCGGCCTCGCTGGCACCGCTCGTAAATCCGCTGGTGGGCTCGCTGACTCGGTCCGTACCTTTGTGGAAGACGTCCGTGAGGGCATGGCCGACCGCGAAGAGCAGATCCACGCCGCACTTGCGGAGGGCGACGCGGTGCCGGGCCCGGCGGGTGTGACCAATGACGCCGACGTCGAGAGAGGTATGTACCGCTGATGAGAACCGCGGAGATTAAGCGACGGTTCCTGGCCCACTTCGAGGCGAACGGACACACGGTGGTGCCGAGCGCACCGCTGCCGGCCATTGATGACCCGAACCTGCTGTTCATCAACGCCGGCATGGTCCAGTTTGTCCCGTACTTCCTCGGTCAGCGGCCAGCGCCCTATCGCCGCGCGGTCAGCGTGCAGAAGTGCCTGCGGACACCGGACATCGATGAGGTCGGCAAGACCAGCCGGCACGGCACGTTCTTCCAGATGAACGGCAACTTCTCGTTCGGTGACTACTTCAAGGAAGAGGCGATCCGGCTCGCCTGGGATCTGTCCACGCAGCTCGATCGACGATGGCGGGTTCGGCCTCGATCCGGAGCGCATCTGGGCGACGGTCTACCTCGACGACGACGAGGCGATCGACATCTGGCGGCGCACGGGCGTGCCGCTCGACCGCATCGTCCGCCGCGGCAAGACCGACAACTTCTGGTCGATGGGCATCCCGGGCCCGTGCGGTCCGTGCTCGGAGATCTACTACGACCGCGGCCCGGAGTACGGGCCGCGAGGGCGGCCCCGCGGTCGACGAGGACCGCTACCTGGAGTACTGGAACCTCGTCTTCATGCAGTACGAGCATGAGCGCAATCCGTACGAAGGAAGACTTCGACCTCGCGGGTGAGCTGCCGGCCAAGAACATCGACACCGGCATGGGCCTGGAGCGGATCGCCTCGATGCTGCAGGGCGTCGACAACATGTACGAGATCGACGAGGTCCGGCCGATCCTGGACCGGGCGGTCGAGTTGACCGGCAAGCCGTACGGCGTCAGCCACTCGCACGTCGCGTCCGAGTCGCACGCCGGACGACGTACGGCTTCGGGTGATCGCCGACCACGTGCGGACCGGCGCTCATGCTGATCAGCGACGGCGTGACGCCGGCCAACGACGGCCGCGGCTACGTGCTGCGCCGGATCCTGCGCCGGGCGATCCGGTCGATGCGGCTGCTCGGCTTCGAGGAGCCCGGCGCTGCCGCAGCTGCTGCCGGTCGCGCGCGACTGCATGGCGCCGTCCTACCCGGAGGTCGCCGACGACTTCGACCGGATCAGCCAGTACGCGTACGGCGAGGAGGAAGCGTTCCTCGCCACGCTCGGCAAGGGCACGACGATCCTGGACACCGCGATCGCGGACACCAAGACGGCGGGCAGTCCGACGCTCGTCCGGCGACAAGGCGTTCCAGCTGCACGACACGTACGGCTTCCCGATCGATCTCACCCTGGAGATCGCGGCCGAGCAGGGCCTCTCGGTCGACCAGGACGAGTTCCGCCGGTTGATGACCGAGCAGCGGACGCGGGCGAAGGCGGACGCGAAGGCGCGCAAGACCGGCCACACGGACCTGTCGGCGTATCGGGAGGTGCTCGACGCGGGCGGTCCGGTCGAGTTCACCGGCTACGCGGAGGTCGAGCGCGAGTCGCGGGTGCGCGCGCTGCTGTCCGGTGGCAATGGGCTGGCGGAGGCCGGTCAGGGCGAGACGCTCGAGCTTGTGCTCGACGCGACGCCGTTCTACGCCGAGGGCGGCGGCCAGCAGCCGGACAACGGCATTATCACCGTCGACGGTGGCCGGTTTGAGGTCTTCGACGTTCAGTCGCCGATGCCGGGCGTCATCGTGCACCGCGGCCGCGTCGTGTCGGGCGAGATCCGGCCAGGGCGACACCGGCTTCGCCGAGATCGACGTCGCGCGCCGGCGGGCGATCTCGCGCGCGCACACCGCGACGCACCTCGTGCACCAGACGATGCGCAACTTCCTCGGTGAGTCGGCGACGCAGGCCGGCTCGCTCAACGCCCCCGGCCGGCTGCGCTTCGACTTCAACACGCCCGCGTCCGTGCCGCCGTCGGTGTTGCGCGACGTCGAGCAGCAGGTCAACGAGGTGCTGATCGGCGACCTCGAGGTGCACGCGTTCGTCACCACGCAGGCCGAAGCGCGGCGGCTCGGCGCGATGGCGCTGTTCGGCGAGAAGTACGGCGATCGGGTCCGGGTCGTCGAGGTCGGCGACTACGCGCGCGAGCTGTGCGGCGGCACGCACGTGTCCCGCTCCGGCCAGCTCGGCCTGGTGAAGATCCTGCACGAAGCATCGATCGGCTCCGGCGTACGTCGGATCGAGGCGCTCGTCGGCACCGACGCGTTCGACTTCCTCGCACGCGAGCACATGCTGGTGTCCCGGCTCGCGGAGCTCTACCGGGTGCCCGTCGATCAGGTCGCCGACCGGGTCGAGTCGACCGTGTCGGCGCTGCGCGACGCCGAGAAGGAGCTGGAGAAGCTGCGGGCGCAACTGGTGCTCGGGGGCGCCGCCGCGTTCGCCGACGCCGCCCGTGACCTGAACGGCGTCGCGTACGTCGGAATCCAGGCGCCAGAGGGCGCGGCCGGCAACGACGTACGCACGCTCGCGCAGGAGATCCGTGGCCGGATACCGGCGGGCCGCCCGGCCGTGGTCGCGGTCGCCGCGACCGCGGGCGGCAAGGCGTCGCTGGTCGTCACCGTCAACGGTGCCGGCCGTGACCGGAGTCTGTCGGCATCGGACCTGGTCAAGGGCGCACTGGCCGGTCGCGGCGGCGGCAACGCCGAACTCGCCCAGGGCGGTGGCCTGCCGGCCGCCGATGTGCCCGCGCTGCTCGGCGCCGTCGAGATGGCGGTCGCCGCGCACAGTGCGTGACCGCTCGGCGCACAGATTCGCTCGGCCGGGCCGGGCGCCGTTCGCGGCGTCCGGCCTGACCGCGTCCGGCCTGACCGCGTCCGGCCTGACCGCGTCCGGCCGCCTGGCCCGGCAGTCGGGCATGGCCGCTTGCCGGTGGGCCGCAGTTGTGACGACTGTGGAGTCCCCGTGACCTTCGAGCGTGGAGTCCGGCTCGGTGTCGACGTCGGTCAGGTCCGCGTCGGTGTCGCGATCAGCGATCCGGACGGCATTCTGGCCACGCCGCTGGTGACACTCGCCCGTGACCCGAAGGCCGCCGCCGGGGTTATCCCGGCAGACGTTGCCGAAATCGCGCGGCTTGTCCGGATCCATGAGGGTGTGGGGGTTGTGGTCGGACTTCCGGTGCGATTGACCGGTGAAGAAGGGCCGGCAGCCATCGGCGCTCGGGCATATGCCCAGCTTGTGGCGGCCGCCATCGACCCTGTACCGATGTGGCTGTCTGATGAGAGGATGTCGACGGTTGTTGCCACGCGTAGGCTGGCGGAACGCGGCGTACGGGGCAAGCGGCAACGTGCCGTCGTCGACCAGGCGGCAGCCGTGGAGATCCTCCAGGGCTGGTTGGACGCACAGCGGAGGCGGATTCAGTGAGCGACGGGCGCGACACGTCGTGGAACGACGGCCGTGGTCGCCAACGGCGTCACCATCCAGCGGTCGACCACGGTCACGATGTGCTCCGGGATCAGCAGGGTGGTCGGCCCGATGTTGCGACCGATGGCCCGGGTGGTTATCCCCAACAGCGGCCAGGCCCGTCGGGCCAGCAGCCGTACGACGAGCGGGCGGGCTACCGCGATAACGGCTACCCGCCGCCGGCGTACGACGCGAACGGCTACCCGGTGCAGGCGTACGACGCGAACGGCTATCCCGTGCAGACATACGACGTCAACGGCTACCCGGTACAGGCGTACGACGCGAACGGCTACCCGATCCGCGTCTATGACACGAACGGCTACGACGCGAACGGGTACGACCAGTACGGCTACGACGCCAACGGCCGGGACACGAACGGTTACCCAGCAAACTACGGCGGACCCGGCCGTCCGTTCGACCCCGAGCTTGACCAGACCCAGGCCGGGCCGGCGGTGAATCCGGGCTATGACCCGCGCGGTCCCGGACATGCCGCCACCGGGCTATGGCGACCCAGGCTATGGCGACCCAGGCTATGGCGACCCGCGTTACGCCGCGGGCGGGTACGCCGACCCGCACCATCCGGGGCAGAGCTATCCACCGCAGGGCTATCCCGAGCGCGGCTACCCGGGCCCGGCTCCGGGTTACGATCCCCGCTACGCCGAACCGAATTATCCGGGCGGAAACCAGCAAGCGGGCTATCCGGCGTCGGGTCAGCCGGACGGGAGCCATCCCGATCAGGGCTACGGTCGGCCCGGCTACGACGGCCAAGGGTATGGCGGCGATCAGGGCTACGGCGCGCCCGGCGGCCAGACCGGCTTCGAGCCGATGCAGCACTTTGACAGCGGATCCGGCGAATACCAGACCGGCGGATTCATCGAGCGCGGCTTCGGCGCCGACGAGTACACCGGGGGCGATCCCGCGACGACGACGGGTGGGCGTGGCATGCGCGCCGTAGGCCGGCCCAGCGGATTCCCCGACGCCAGCGACCCGAGGACGACCGGCGGCAATCGCCGCGTGGCGGGCGGCGCCGGCGACGACAGTTTCCCGCCGATCCCGGTCGGCACGCAGACGAAGCGTCGTCGCGGTCGGGGTCCGATCGTGCTCGCCATCGTCATCGTGCTGCTCGCGATCGTCGGCGGCGGCGGCTACTGGGGCTATCGGGAAGGCGCGGTCCTACTTCGGCGCGCCGGACTACTCCGGCAAGGCACGAGCGAGATCGTGAAGGTCAAGGTGGCGCAAGGCGATACGTCGACGGCGATCGCAAAGACGCTGCTGACCGACGGTGTCATCAAGAGCACGAAGGCGTTCGTCAACGCCGCGAAGGCCGACCCGAAGTCGGTCGGCATCGAGGCCGGCTGGTATCGGCTGCACAAGCAGATGAGCGCGAAGAGCGCGCTCGAGGCCCTCGAGGCGAAGGACGCCGACGGCAACCCGGCCAACCTCTTCGTCTACAAAGTGACGATTCCCGAGGGCACGATCTCGGTCGACATCTATACGTTGTTGTCGAAGCAGACCGGCATACCGGTCAGCGAGTTCATCACGGCGGCCAAGGATCCGGTCGCCCTCGGGGTGGACAAATCGTGGTATACGGCCAAGCGTGACGACCATCGCACGACCGTGACCGCGACCGAAAAGGGCTTCAAATACCCGGCGATGATCGAGGGCTTCCTGTTCCCGGCGACGTACAGCTTCCAGCCGGACGAGACGGCGAAGGACATGCTGTCCGACATGGTCGCGAAGTTCAATACCGTCGCCGACGGCACTGAACTTCAAGAGCCTCGCGCAGAAGAATCTGGGTGGCATCCCGCCGATCGAGGCGCTGATCGCCGCGTCGATCGCCCAGAAAGAAGCGACCACACCGGCCGACATGGCCGGCGTCACGAAGGTGCTCTACAACCGGGTCTTCAAGGGCCTCGCGAACGGTCTGCTCGGCGTCGACAGCGAGACGAACTACTTCCTCCGGATGACCGGTCACGATTCGAAGACGTCGGACAAATTGAAGGCGTCCGAGCTGGCAAATCCAAACGACCCGTACAACACGCACACGGTCACCGGCTTCCCACCCGGCGCGATCAGCAACCCGGGCGAGGCCGCCTTGAAGGCCGCCGTCAACCCCGATCCGACGAAAAAGGATTACGGCTACTTCCAGACGGTCGGCACCAACCCGAAGGTCGTCTTCAGCAAGACCTACACCGAATTCTGCGCCCTCAACAGCTCGTGCTGACCGAACCGCGCCGAGCGGCGGTGCTCGGCAAACCGATCGCGCACTCGCTGTCGCCGGTGCTGCACAACGCCGGCTACGCCGCGGCAGGCCTCGAAGGCTGGTTCTATACGGCGATCGAATGCGCGGAGGCGGAGCTGGCCGGCTTCGTGGCCACCCTTGGCCCGCAATGGCGAGGGCTGTCGCTGACCATGCCGCTCAAGGAGGCGGCGTTCGCGGTGGCGGAGGTCGTCGAGCCGGTCGCGGCCGCGATCGGTGCCGCGAACACGTTGGTACGTACGGATGACGGCTGGCGCGCCGACAACACCGATGCGCCGGGGATGGTCGCGGCGCTCCGCGAAGCCGGTGTGGCACGCGTCGAGTCGGTGGCGATCCTCGGCGCCGGCGGGACGTCGCGGGCGGCCGTAGCGGCGGCTCATGAGCTTGGTGCCGACGACATCCACGTGTACGCCCGGCGGATCGCCGCGTTCGACGAGCTGGCCGAGGTGGCCGACCGGCTCGGCACCTCGATCACGTACGGCGCGTGGGCCGACGCCGACGGTTGCGCCGACGCCGATCTGGTGATCTCGACCGTGCCGAGGGGCGTCGCGGATCCGTTGCGACCGGCGTGGCGGGAGGGGTGCGTCGTCTTCGACGCTGTCTACGATCCGTGGCCGACACCGTTCGCCGCCGGGGCCGCCGGTGCCGGCTGCGCCACCGTTTCGGGCCTCGATCTGTTGCTGCACCAGGCCGTGCGACAGTTCGACTTGTTCACCGGCGTCGAGGCGCCGGTCGACGCGATGCGCTCCGCGCTCTATACCGCCGCCGCCGCACGCTAAGCCTCGGGCCGCGGTCGCACGTCGAATTGGCCGATCTGGCGTCGACGTTCCTGGTAAGCAGGCAACAACGGCCCGGTTTCCCGCGGCGATTCGGAGGTTTCCATGCGCAAGTTGTTCGCTGGCCTGGCCATGTCACTCGACGGCGTCGTGCACGAACCGTCGGCGTGGATGCAGTTCGACGACGAGATGGGCGAGATCATGGCCGCCGGACTCGCGCGCAGTGACGCGGTCCTGCTCGGCACCCGGACGTACAGCGACTTCGCCGAGCTGTGGCCTCAGTACGGCACGTCGAGTCCGATGGCCGCGTTTCTGAATCAGACGCCGAAGTACGTGGTGACGCACACGCTCGACTCGCTCGATTGGGGGCCGGCGCACCGAGTCGGCGGTGATCTCGCGACCGGAGTCGCCGCACTGAAAGCGGAAGCCGGCCGGGACATTATCGTCCCGGGCAGTCCACGTCTCGTCGCGTCGCTGATGCGCGAGCGGCTCCTAGACGAACTCGGGCTGATGATTGCCCCGGTGGTGGTCGGCTCCGGCCTGCGGCTGTTCGACGAGAAGCTCAGCGGCCTCGCGCTGACGCTCGTCGACTCGCGGGCACTGCGGTCGGGGGTGCTGTCGGTCACGTACCGGCCGGCCGATCGGTAGCGGCGCAGGCGGTGCCGTCGAGTGTCCGTACCCACGGCGTGAGACGCAGCACACGGCGCTGCCGGCACCGGACGCACAGCGTGCCAGACTAATCGACGTGTTGCGTTGGTTGACCGCCGGTGAGTCGCATGGTCCGGCCCTTGTCGCGGTGCTGGATGGCGTGCCCGCCGGCATCGAGATCACGAGCGCCGAGATCGGTCGCGAGCTGGCCCGGCGTCGTCTCGGCTACGGCCGCGGTGCGCGGATGTCCTTCGAGCAGGACGAGATCGAGATCATCGGCGGCGTACGCCACGGAGTCACTCTCGGTAGCCCGGTCGCGATCCGGGTCGCGAACTCGGAGTGGCCGAAGTGGCAGACGGTCATGGCGGCCGATCCGGTCGATCCCGCGGAACTCGCGAGCCAGGCGCGCAACGCGCCGCTTACCCGTCCACGGCCGGGGCACGCCGACCTGGCCGGCATGCAGAAGTACGGGCATACGGACGCCCGGCCGATCCTGGAGCGGGCCAGCGCCCGCGAGACGGCCGCCCGCTGCGCCGTCGGCACGGTCGCCAAGGCCCTGCTCGTCCAGGGCCTGGGCATCGAGATCCTGTCGCACGTGGTCGAACTCGGTTCGGTGGTCGCGAAGCCGGGGCTGCAACCGGTTCCCGGCGACCGCGATCGGATCGACGCCGACCCACTGCGCTGCCTGGACCCAGAGGCCAGCGGACGCATGGTCGCCGAGGTGGACCAGGCCAAGCGGGAAGCCGACACGCTCGGCGGCATCGTCGAGATGATCGCGTACGGTGTTCCGCCCGGCCTCGGCTCGCATACGCAATGGGACCGCAAGCTGGATTCGCGACTGGCGGCGGCGCTCATGTCGATCCAGGCGATCAAGGGTGTCGAGATCGGTGACGCGTTCACGCAGGCGCGCAGTCGGGGCTCGGTGGCGCACGACGAGATCACGCCGACCGCCACCGGTGTGCGTCGGCTGACCGACCGAGCCGGCGGACTGGAAGGCGGGATCACCAGCGGTGAACCCGTGCGCGTACGGGCAGCCATGAAGCCGATCTCGTCGCTGAACCGCGCGCTCGCGACCGTCGACGTGGCCACCGGCGAGCCGGCGACCGCGATCAACCAGCGGTCCGACGTGTGTGCCGTGCCGGCCGCCGCCGTCGTCGGGGAGTCAATGGTCGCCCTTGTGCTTGCGGAGGCGGCCGTGGAGAAGTTCGGCGGCGACTCGATCACCGAGATCCGTCGCAACCTCGCCGCGTACCTCGACAATCTGGCGATCCGGTGATGGCGGCCGATCGAGCCCAGAGCGGCAGCGGCGCCGGACCAGTCGCGGTTCTCGTCGGCCCACCCGGCGCCGGCAAGTCCACGATCGGTGCGCTGCTGGCGGGCGCGCTCGGCCAACCGTTCGCGGACACGGACACGATCATCGAGGCAATGGCCGGCAAACCGGTGCCGGAGATCTTCATCGATGACGGTGAGCCGCACTTCCGCAAGCTCGAGGCGGAAGCGGTTGCCACGGCGCTCGAATCGTTCGACGGTGTGCTGGCGCTCGGCGCGGGCGCGATCCTCGCCGACCAGACCCGCGCGCTGTTGCGCGGTCGTCCGGTCGTCTACCTGCTGGTCGACTTCTCGGACGCGATCAAGCGGGTTGGCCTGGGCGCTGGGCGGCCTCTGCTGAAGATCAATCCGCGAGCGACGATGCGGCATCTGCTCGACCAGCGGCGCCCGTTCTACGAGGAGGTCGCTCGATACACCATCGACACCAGCGGCCGTACGCCGGACGAAATCGTCACGTCGATCGCCGATGCCCTGTCCGCCGAGGGCTGAGCTTCGACCGACCGGCGTACGTCATCGGGTCGGCACCCAGAAGCGAAGCGTTGCGTCATACGGCGCATCCAACCGGCCGCCGGCGTGCTCGATGACGAGTCGCGACGCGGTATTCGCGACGTCGCAGGTCACGAGCGCGGGATCGATTCCGAGAGCGGCGGCGATCGGGAGCCCGGAACGCACCATGGCGGTCGCGTGGCCCCGTCGCCGCGCCGACGGCCGCACCTCGTAACCGATGTGGCCGCCGACTCGCTCCAGCGAGGGCGTGAGGTGATGGCGGATGCTCAGCCGGCCGAGGAACTCGTGGCCGTACACCCACCACAGCACCGTTTCCGGCACGTACCCCGGCGGGCGTATGGCCTGCGGGTCGGCCTGTGCGACAAGCGCATCGACGTGGGCGCGGAATGTCGCGAGGTCGGCGAGTCCGCGCGGGTCAAGATCGGCGTGTCGGCCCTCGGCTTGGAACTCGGTGATCGCGGCGAGGTACGAGGCGTGCACCAGTGACGTCGGCGGCTCGAGACGCGGCATCTTGTGCACCGGACTCGCGCGCATCAGGCGTCGGGATCGCGCAAGCCCACGCAGTCTAAGGCCCAGAACGTGTCCGAGTAGACGAGCGTGCCGGTCATCCACGGCTCGTACGCCGGCAGCCGTACGACCTGGAAGGCGACGTCCGGGATGCGCAGCGACGGCGGCCGGAACCCGAGCGCGCTCGCCCGTTCGAAGCCGCGAGATCCGTAGTAGTTGGGCGACCCTTCCAGGAAGACGAGCGGCACGCCGGTGCCGGCGGCCGCCTCGAGCGCGTACGCCACGAGCCGGGTCCCGATGCCGCGGCGCTGTGCCTCGGGCCGGACGCCCAGCGGGGACAGCACCCAGACGTCCACGATGCGGCGCGGCGCATCCAGCCGGCTCGCGCTCAGCATGACGTGTCCGAGGACGCGGTCACCGTCCGTCGCTACAAACGACCGCGGCGCCAGGGGTGCGTGGGCCGAGCGCAATGCGTCCACGAGATCGGGCACCGGTTCGCCCGGGCCGAAGGCCAGCGCGTGAACCTCACGGATGTGCTGGCGATCGCTTGCCTGCTCCGGGCGGATCGTGATGGCATCCGTATCGGAGAAGTCGGGTCCGTTGTTCGGCTGAGTCGGGCGCATGGCCGAAAGACTAGGCGGCCGGCCCGCTGCGCCGCGAGGCAATAAGCCGGGGCGGGCGCCGGTTGCGCGAGAGGCCGCCGGCTAAGCCGGCGCCGGCGCGCTGCGGCGCGCGGCGCTGCTGCGGCCGGGATTATTTGAGCGCGCCGCGCAGCATGGTCTGCCCGTGACCACCGGTGCCGTCCATCGATTGAGCGGAGATGTCCACTCCCCGATACCGGCCAAGGTCGACCCCGGTCACCGTCACCGTGCCGCCGGAGGCGGCCACGGGACCCATTGGGTACATCGTGCCGCTGGCCGGGTCGAACAGCCACGCTTCGTAGTAGCCGTCCGGGCTCGGCATACCGGTCAGCGTGAGACGCAGCTCGATGGCCGACCCGACGTGGACGACTTCGGCCGAGCCGCGTGCGCCAGGCGGTGCGGCCGGGAGCGCGGAAAGCTGGGTGCGCGAGACGAGCTTCGTACCATCGCCGTCGCGGAGCACCACGATGCCGAGCGTGCCAGCCACGCCGATGACGACGGCGGCGACAGCGATCGCGGTGGTGTGCAGGACCCGGGCGCGGTCCCGGCCTAGCCCACTCGTCGGGCCACTCGTCGGGCCGCCCGCGGGCGTCGGCGTCCCCGCTCCGCGAGGGTGTCGGTCGCCGGTGTGCCGCGCGGCGGTCGGTCGATTGGGCGGATGACCGTTCGGCCGGTCCGCGTTCGGCGTTCGCGGGACGGCGTCGTCGCCCGGGGTGCGCGCCGATGGGGCCACATCCCGTCCCGACCCGCGGCCACCGGGGCCGGCAATTGCGGCCGCCTGACTATCCGACAGCAGCTGGCTCTCGGCCAGGATCTGGCGCATGATGCTGTCCCACACCCGGGGTGGTGGCGATGGCAGGTCGCGAACGCTGTCGCTGTCGCGGCCAAGATCCACGACGTCGCGCATCGACTCCAACTCCGCCTGGCACGGCGGGCACGATGCGAGGTGGTCGGCGACATCCGCGGTGACCGGTTCCTCACCCAGCGCCAGCAGCGCCAGCCGATCGGGGTCGAGATGCATCGTCCACCTCCCGTCTGGCCCTGAGTCGCGCGAACCCACGGCGTACGTGGCTCGTCACCGTGCCGAGTTACCGTGCCGAGTACCGTGCCGAGTCACCGTGCCGAGCGGTGCGCGGGTCACGGCACTGATCTGGATCTGCGTCAGATCGTCGTACAACGCCAACTCCCAGCATGCGTCGCAGAACGGCCGGCAGCGAGGATAGTTCGCCGGCTTCCCCGGACACCCTTGCGACTGTAACGCCGCGAGCGTCGTGACTGCTTCACTCCCGTCGCCGGCGGGGTTCGCGCACGCTACCGGCGTACCTGGTATGGGGTTATGGACAGCTAACCCCATACGGGTTAGAAATGAACCGCCCGGAACCACCGCGCGAGACGGATTGCGCGGGGTCGCAACCATCCACCGCGGAGAGCGAATGATGCCGAAGATCAACGTTTACCTGCCCGACGAACTCGCCGAAGCCGTGAAGGAGGCCGGGGTTCCCGTGTCGGCCATCTGTCAACGCGCCCTCGAGCAGGCGGTTCGCCGAATCACCGCGATCCGCCAGGCCGGGCTGGACGGGGCGAACGGCGACACACTCGCCGGCCGCCTGCCGAACTTCACTGTGCGTGCGCGGACGGCGATCCAGGGGGCGATCGACCGTAGCCGGGGAGTCGACCGGACGACGGTGACCACGGCCGACCTGCTCGGCGGCGTGGTCGGCGAGGGCGCGAATCTCGCATTGCAGGTGCTGCGCGCGATGGACATCGATCCAACCGTCGTCGCCCGTGAGCTCGACCGGCCGGTGCCCGACGAGCCCGGTGCCGGTGCCGGCTCTGACGTTGACGGCCGCCGATTCAGCATGCCGGCCGCCAACGTACTGGAGGCCGCCGTGGCCGAGGCGTCCGGCTTTGGCCACAACTACGTCGGCTGTGAGCACCTGCTGCTCGGCCTGGTGGCCGAGACAGACAGTGCGGCCGGCAAGATCCTTCGGTCACTCGGAGCTGATCCGCGACTCACACGCCGCGCCGTGTCGGCCGCACTTGCCGGGTACGTACACCTGAACGCCCAGAAGCAGGCGACCGCCGAATCGGATGCGACGAGGCTGGCCGCTGCCGTACGGCGCGAGGTGCAGCCGCTCGTCGCTCGGATCGAGCGGCTCGAGGCCTACCTGGATCCGGCCGCCTGACGCGTTCGCCGGCCTGACCCGGCGCGAGCGCCCGTCGCGGACGTAGACGCAACGTCAGGCCGTCGGTACGAGCAGCCAGAGCAGTGCGGTGGCCAGCATCGACAGGGTGGCACCGGCAAGAGTCAGTCCCTTGGCGATGCGGCGCGATTCGTGAGCCGTTCGGCGTTGCCGGCGGCGTACCTGTGACGGGAGGTCGCGGGTGACGATAGTCGGACCGTGCTTCGCCGCCACGAGCATGACGTGTTGCCCGGTGCGTACGGCCGCGCCGAGCACGTACGCCGGCCGGCCGGCCGGAACCCGTATTTCGGTCAGTCGCAGCGACTCATGCGGGCGCACGTCCGCGTACGCGTGCCGCGGCACCGCCGCCGGCATCGCGTGTAGTGTCTCCGGCCGAAAGAACCGGACCGTGATCTCGGCCAGTGGGGCGTCGTTCCGCGATGGCGGCGACTCGGTCAGGTGCGGGTCGACGAGGGCGACGCCGGTCTCGTCGATGATCGCGGCCGGCGTGGTGGCCGAGTGCCGCCAGAGGGCGTCCTCGTCAACGGTCTCGTCCGACATCCGGCGGGACGGGACACGAATCAGTTCGGCCGCATACCACGCGCAGTCGGCGCCACTGACCGGCGCGACGTAACGCCCGCCGGGACCGTATGTGGTCGTGGCCAGGGCCGCCCGGCGTCGCGCCGGCGCATCCCACGAGCCCAGCGGCGTCGGTGGCGTGCGAGCCACGACACGGTGGTCACGCATCGCGAACACGCCGAGCGCGAGAGCGGTCAGCCCGGCAAGAAGAAGCGTGCCGCCGGCCAACTCGATCACCACGACTAACGTGACCACGCGGACACCGTACGACCCCGGCGGCGTGGCGTCGATGCCATCTTGACGGCGCGCCTTGGCAGCGGCCGATCAGTGCCGGCGCCGCGTGGTCCGGATCGAGCAGCAGGATCGGCTCGGCCCGATCCAGTGACCGGGGCCACGGTCTCGCCGGCGTTGTTACCATCGCGGGCATGACCGACCAGGTCACGTACCCGCCCGAGCCGTGGGAGTTGCGCGGTCAGATGCACGTGTCGGTGTGGCTGGCGCTCGGGGCGACCGGCGGGACGCAATCCGTGCCGTCAGGCACGCACGTGTTGCGGATCGCGGGGCGCGCCGTCCTGGGCACGGCGTGGGTCGACTACCAGGCCGGCGGCGTGCTGTCCTATCGCGAACTGCTGGTCGCGGCGTTGGTACGAGACGGCGTGCGGCCACGCGCCACAATCACCGGGATCTGGGTGGACAGCGTGCGGTCGCGTGACGGTGGGCGGGCACTGTGGGCCATCCCGAAGGAGCTGGCGCGCTTCGCGTTCGGCACGGCGGCCGGCGACTTCACAGCGGACGCGCGCATCGGTGGCCAGCCGATCGCGTCGGCGTCTGTGCGCCGCGGCGTGCGGCTGCCAGGTCGTTGGCCGGTCCGCTTCCGCGTGGTCCAGGACCGGGGCGGTCAACCCCAGACCACACGGGTACGGGCGACGGCGCGCATACACGTCGGCCGCTCGCAATGGCAGATCGCGGCCGACGGGCCACTGGCCTACCTGCGTGGGCTGCGGCCCCGAGTGACGGTGACACTCGCCGACTTCCGGATGACGTTTGGCTCGGCGTCGGATCGCTCGGCGCTGTCCGAGTCATCCGCGGTGGCCGAATCGCGATAATCGGCGGGATCGCGATAGTCGGCGGGGTCGAGTGTCGCGGTCCGGCGGCGATATTCGTGCGCCGTGCCCGGCCAGTTCGTCACGACACGGCCACCCGGCGTGCGATACCAGCTGTCGCAACCGGCCCAGACGCTGCCGGCCAGTCGCGTCTGCATCTCATCGTCGTACGCCGACGCGATCTCGGGGCGGACGTCGAGCACGTGGCCCCCGGCGACCAGCCGGGCCGCCTGCACGATGTATCGCGCCTGCGACTCGTGGAAGTAGATGACGGATGTGTTGCCGGTGTTCGTGTTCGGGCCGTACATCAGGAACATGTTCGGGAAGGCGGGCACGGCCAGGCCGAGGTAGGCGCGCGCGCCGCCGGCCCAGACATCGTCGAGTTGCGCCCGACCGACGCCGGTCACACGCAACGGCGCGAGAAAGTCGGTGGCACGAAAGCCGGTGCCGTACACGAGGATCTCGCAGTCGTGCTGGATGCCGTCGGCGGTGCGTACGCCGGTCGGGTTGATCTCTGCGATCGCGGCGGTGGCGAGCGTGACATCGGCGCGGCGGAGCGTCGGCAGCCAGTCGTGGCTGAACAGCACGCGCTTGCAGCCGAGCCGGTAGTCGGGGGTGATCGATGCACGCAGCCCGCGGCCCTGCAGCCGCAACTGCGCGCGCGCCACGCCGCCGACCGTCCACCGGGCGACGCGGCCGCCGAGCAATGCGCGGCCGGTGACGACGGTGAGCGCCCATGTGCCGGCGCGGGACAGGCGCGCGGTGGCCGGCACGTGCCGGAATAGCGCCCTTCGGATCGGCCCGTAGCGGCGATCCGGCTTGGGTAGGAGCCACGGCGCCGTCCGCTGAAACACCGTCACGTGCGCGGCGTTGCCGGCGATCGCCGGTACGAGCTGGATTGCGCTCGCTCCGGTGCCGACGACGCCGACGCGGCGGCCCGCGACGTCGAGGTCGGGATCCCAGCGGCCGGTGTGCACGCGTGACCCAACGAATGTATCGGCGCCGGGCAGATCCGGCATGGCCGGTCGAGACAGCTGACCCATCGCGGGGATGAGGATGTCAGCCACCATCGAAGTGCCGTCCACGCACGTGATCTGCCAATGCGAGCCGGTCCAGCGTGCGCCGTCGACGGCGACGCCTAACCGGATCGCGTCGGTGAGACCGAAATCCGCGACGCATCGTTCCAGGTAGGCGAGGATCTCCGACCGTGGCGGGAAACGGCGTGACCAGTCCGGGTTCGGCGCGAACGAGTACGAGTAGAGCGGTGCTGGAATGTCGCACGCGCACCCCGGATAGGTGTTGTCCCGCCACACGCCACCGACGCGGTCCGCTTGCTCCAGCACGGTCACATCGCTGAAGCCGGCCCGGCGGAGCAATGCCGCCACCGCGATGCCGCCGAAGCCGGCTCCGACGATGACGATGCGCGGACTTCGGGTGCTCGCACCGGCGCCGTCGTCTCGCATGTTCCCATTATCGTCCTGCCCGTTTCGCTGATGTCTCGATCCGACCGCGCCGGGCTACGTCAGCCGGGCAGTAGAACTCGTTGTGCGCGCTGCGAGCCGGCCATCGGCGAGCACAAGGTGGCGGTCGCAGCCGATGGACTTCGGCAGGTACGCGTCGTGGGTCACGACCAGCAGCGCTCCTTGGTACGCCCGCAATGCCTCCTCGACAACGTCGAGCGCGTCGAAGTCGAGGAAGTTCGTCGGCTCGTCGAGCAGGATCGCGTCGGCGTCGCTGTTGACGATCGTTGCTAACAAGAGCCGGCGCATCTCGCCCGCGGACAACGTACGCAGCGGTTGCCGCTGCTGGTCGTCGTCGAAGAGGTAGCCGCGCAACAGCGCTTCGGCCTCGTCGATGTAGACGGGCACCCGGGATCGGAAGAACTCCAGCACCGGCGTGTGCGATCGCAGCCCATCGTGGGTCTGCGGAAGCAGTTTGACGACACCGCGCCGGGCGAGATGGCCGCCGGTTGGCTCGGCGGTGCCAGCCAGGGTGTTCAGCAGCGTCGTCTTGCCGGCGCCGTTCGGCCCGGTCAGCACGACGCGCTCACCCGCCCGAAGGTGAAAGTCGACATCGTGGGCGAGCATTCGCGTACCCGCCACGAGGGTGATGCGCGAGGCCGACAGCACCGTCGTCGCCGGCGCATCGGCGGGCACGGAGTCGCCCGATGGCGATCGGAACGCGAGCACCAGCGGCGGGCGGGTCTGTGGTTCGGCGATCCACGTCGCCGCCTCCATCTGGCGCACAAGCCGGCGCTCACGGGCCTTCGCCTTGGCCGCGACCTTCTTGGCGTAGCGGCGCAGGCGGTCGTTGCGTGTTGTCAGTTCGGTCGCGAGCGCGTGGCCCTTGGTGGCCTCGATGTCTTCGGCCAGCCGGGCGCGGGACTTTTCCTGGGCCTCGAAATCGAGCAGTCGGCGTTCCCATCGACGCTGTTTTTCGGCTCGGTAGCTGGTGTAGCCGCCGTCGTAGAACTGAGGTTGCCAGTCCGCGCCCGGCCCGCCGATGCCGTCGATGTCGACGATCCGGGTCGCGACGCGATCGAGCAGCCCGCGGTCGTGGGTGACGACGACACTCGAGCCGGTGAACCGGGCGAGATAACCGCCGAGCCAGTCGACGCCGTCCGCGTCGAGATGGTTCGTCGGTTCGTCGAGCAGTAGATCTGTCGGGTCACCGATGAGCACGCGGGCAAGCATGAGGCGGGCTTGCTCGCCGCCGGAGAGCGCACCGAGTCGCGCGTCGTCGGCGAGCGCGCGCACACCCAGCCGGTCACGCACTTCGGCCACCCGGGCCGCGTACGCCCAGCCGCCGAGCTGCTCGAACCGTTCCTGCACGGCACCGAGTTCGGCCAGGCGACCCGGCTCGGACGCGACGGCCGCCTGCAGTGCCCGCAGCCGCCGGTCGAGCGCGGGCATCTCGCCCGGTGCCGCGTCGAGATACTCGCCGACGGAGATCAGCGGATCGGGAACTTGTTGCGCGAAGTAGCCGATACGTGTGCCCGGTGGGAACTCGATGTGCCCGGTGGTCGCGCGGATCTCGCCGGCCACGATCCTGAGCATCGTCGATTTGCCGGCGCCGTTAGGCCCGACGAGACCGACGCGATCGGTGGCGGCCACGGCGAAGGTGGCGCCGGCGAACAGCGGCTCGTCACCGTAGGCAGCACCGAGATTGATGGCTTTCCACATACGCACACCCGTCCGCGCGCCGCCGGATCGGGGCGCGCTCGTACCAAGCGATCAGAAGGGATCGGGTACGGGCTCAGCGCATGACGACGAGTATCACGCGGCCGCGCCGGCGTCGTCCACCGATTTGGCGGCCGGTGCCGGTGCCGGTGTTGGGACTGGTGCTGGGGCGGAGCGTTCCTCGCGGGGGAGCAGCACAACCGACAACGCGGTGAGCGCGGCGGTGACAAACAGCGCCGTACGTGGTTGCACGGCTGTCACGAGTGCCGCGCCGGCCAGGACGAACAACGGCGCGGTGGCGACGGTCGCGAATGACCACAGCGCCGCCGTACGGGCCTGGAGGGCGTCGGGCGTCACGAGTTGGCGGTAGCCGGACATGGTCGAGTTCGACAGGGAGCTGAACACGAGCCCGGCTGCGAATGCGACGCCGCAGAGGAGCAGCCCGCCGACGCCGGGCCGCGCCAGTGGAGTCAGGAAATACCACGGCGTCCGGAGCGCGCTTGCGCCGAAGATCGCACGCACGGCACCCCAGCGGCGGATCACCCGCGTGCCGAGCCGGGCGCCGAGAAAGCCGCCCAGCGACGGCACACCCATCAGGAGGCCATACTGCCATTCCACGAAGTGGAGCGTGCGCAGGTAGAACACGGTCGCGATCGGCGCGGCCATCGCGCTCGCGCCGGCAAAGAGCACCCAGCTCACAAGGATTGGACGCAGCGTCGGATGGTCCCGGACGAACGTGAACCCGGCCAACAGTTCGGCGCGGCGGGACGCGTGGCGGGTTCGTGCGGGTGGCGTCGGCTCCGGCTGGCGCAGCGATCGGATCACGAACGCGTCCACGACGAACGACGCCGCGTCCACGAGCAGCGTTCGAGCCGCGCCGAGCAGCGCGATGACGAGGCCGCCGATGCTCGCGCCCACGGTCAGCGTCAGCCATTGCGACGCCTGCAACCGGCCGTTGGCATCAACGAACATCTCGCGTGGCACGAGATTGCGCAGGTGGGCGCCGGCCGCGGTGCTGAACGCGATGACGCCGACCGCGTTGACCATCGCGACCGCGCAGAGCTGGGCGAAGGACAATCCGCCGAGTGCGGCCGCGATGGGTACGCTCGCTGCGGCGAGACATCGCGCAACATCGCTCGCGATCATGATCGGGCGCTTGCGCCGGAACTCGACGTACGAGCCGATCGGGAACGCGGTCAGCGCGATCGTCACGGCGGTAATCGTGGCGAGAATTGAGACCTCGGCGGCCGACGCCCCGACGACGGTCACCGCGACCACCGGCAGCGCGACCTGGCCGATGCCGGAGCCGACCTGGCTGATCGCCACGCCGGACCACAGCCGCCGGAAATCGGGGTGGAGACCCACGCTCACGTGCTCCACGACACCCCCGTCCGGCCGTCCCATCTAAGTCGGATCGGTCGCGGGAAGGCAAGCGGGTTCGCCAGACGTACGAGTCTCGGCCGCCATGTGCGTTTGTGATCGGTCTTGACGACTATTGACGGAAAACGTTGCCTCATGTTCAACTCGTGATTGTGCACACCGCCGGCGCTGCCTCCCGCCCGCCGCGACGCCATCGGCGCATCTAGCCCGTCGCGATCGCTGACCTGATGCAGAAGACCAGCACGCGCCTCGCCGACGGTCGGGAGCTCATCTACTACGACCGGTTGCCGGTGCACCGGCGCGACTATCCAGACCTGCGTACGTTGCCGAAACAGACGTCGTCGTCGCGGGCTCGCTATGACTCGCTGACCGGTGAGTGGGTCATCGTCGCGAGCCATCGCCAGGACCGGTCGTTCCAGCCGTCGGCGGCCGACTGTCCACTCTGCCCGAGCCGGGACGGTCACCCGACCGAGGTGCCGGCGCCGGAGTACGACGTCGTCGTGTTCCAGAACCGCTTCCCGGCGTTGACCGGTGCGCTCGCCCCGGCGGCGATGTCGAGCGGTGCGAGCGCCGTAGAGGCGACGTCGAGCGGTGCGAGCGCCGTGGAGGCGACATCGATCGGTGCGAGCGCCGCGGCGGCGGCGTTGACCGGCGTGGCGATCGGCGGGGTCGGAGTCGGCGGCACGATTGGCGCGTCGGCATCAGGTTCGGCATCAGCTTCGGCGTCAGTTTCGGCGTCCGGCGATGGCGACGCGTCGTCGCCGCCGGGGGTAGTCGCGAATGTGCCCGCCGCGCGGATGGCCGGTGCGGCGCATCCGGCGCGGCCGTCGTCATCGGTGCTCCGGTCGATCGCCGGCGAGGGCCGGTGCGAGGTCATCTGTTTCTCCAGTGACCACGACCTGTCTTTCGCCGACCTGACCGACGAGCAGGCGCGTCTGGTGCTTGACGTGTGGATCGATCGGACCCGGGACCTGGCCGCCTACCCGGGAATCGAGCAGGTGTTCTGCTTCGAGAACCGCGGATCCGAGATCGGCGTCACGCAGACGCATCCGCACGGGCAGATCTACGCCTACCCGTTCGCGACGCCCCGTACGAACCGGATGATCGACATGACCACGTCCTACCGTCGCCGGTTCGGGCGCAATGTCTTCGACGACCTGCTGACCGCCGAGCGGGCCGACGGCTCCCGGATCGTCGCGCAGAACGCGCATTGGCTGGCCTTCGTGCCGTACGCCGCCCGCTGGCCGTACGAGCTGCACCTCTACCCGAATCGACGGCACGCCGATCTGACCGGCCTCGACGAATCCGAACGGGCGAGCTTTCCGGCGATCTATCTCGACCTGTTACGGCGCTTCGACCGGCTCTTCGACACGCCGGCGCCCTACATCGCGGCGTGGCACCAGGCTCCGGCCCATGACGGCGGCCGAGACTTCGCTCTGCACCTCGAACTGTTCACCAACCGCCGCAGCTCCGGCAAGCTCAAGTATCTCGCCGGCTCGGAGGCGGGCATGGACGTCTTCGCCAACGACATCGCACCCGAACAGGCCGCGAAGCGCCTTCGCTCCCTCGCGAATTGACCGGCCGGCCGCCCTCGCGACATAACTCGCGCCGCGGCCAGCCGCGCTCAGCCGACGCGCATAGCACCGTCGGACGGCAGAGCTACGAACGGCGCCGGCGGCCGGAATCCATGGCCAGCGAACGCATCCGCGACCGCCGCCGCCACCGTGCCGGTCGCGTCCGCGTCGACGAGGGCGAGCACGCAGCCACCGAAGCCGCCACCGGTCATGCGCGCTCCGTATGCTCCGGCCGACAGCGCCGTCGTCGACGGCGACGTCCACCTCCGGCACGGTGATCTCGTAGTCGTCGCGCATCGACACGTGGGAGGCGGTCAACGACGGGCCGATGTCGCGCACGCGCCCGGCGCGGAGTAGGTCGACGACGGCCAGTACGCGTGCGTTCTCCGTCACGACATGGCGGGTCCGCCGGCGCAGCTCGTCGTCCGGCAGCGCGGCCAGCGCGGCGTCGAGGTCGGTCACATCACGCAATGCCGGTACGCCCAGGAGCGCGGCCGCCCGCTCGCAGCTCGCCCGGCGTGCCGCGTACTCCCCGTCCACGAGCTGATGCGGCGCCCGCGTGTCGACGACAAGCATGGCGAGACCCGTACCAGCGAGGTCGAAGGGAATGTGCTGGGCGGCGAGTGAGCGGCAGTCGAGGAAGAGCGCCTGACCGGCTCGGCACAGTGTCGATGCGGCCTGGTCCATGATGCCGCAGGGCATACCGACGTACGTGTTCTCCGCGCGCTGCGCGAGTGAGGGCCGGTCGTCGATCGGCAGATCGAGAGCACCGAGGTCGCACAGCGCGGTGAGCACGGCACACTCGATCGCGGCCGAGGACGAGAGCCCAGCGCCGACCGGCACGTCCGAGGTCAGCGACAAATTCGGCGGCCGGAACGTCGTATCCCGCGTCGCGCAACGCCCAGACGATGCCGGCGATGTAGCCGGCCCATCCACCGACACGCCCGGGCACCAGGTCCTGGGCCGTGATCGTGACCGGTTCCGGCGCGGCCGAGCTACGTACGGTCCAGTGCGGGTCGCCGGCGACGACCTCGGCCGTCACGATCGTCGACTGGGCCAGCGCGAACGGCAGCACGAAGCCGTCGTTGTAGTCGGTGTGCTCGCCGATCAGGTTGACACGGCCGGGCGCGCGCCACGCGCCACTCGTGCCGGGCCGGTACGTCATCGCCGGGGCGTCAGTGGACATGCTGATAGAACTCCCACGCGTCGCGAACGATGTCGGCCAGATCCTGCTTGGCCGGAACCCAACCGAGTTCGGTCTGTGCGCGCTCCGAGGATGCGACGAGTTCGGCCGGATCGCCGGCGCGGCGAGGCCCGACCTCGACCGGGATGGGTCGGCCGGTGACCGCTCGGACGACGTCGATGACCTCGCGGTTGGAGAATCCATGGCCGTTGCCGAGGTTGTAGACCCTGTGGACGCCGGCATCCATCGCGGCCACTGCCCGCAGATGTGCCTCGGCCAGGTCGGTCACGTGGATGTAGTCCCGGACGCACGTGCCGTCGAAGGTCGGGTAGTCGGCGCCGTATAGCTGCAAGGTCGGCCGGTGGCCGGCGGCGACGTCCAGTGCGATCGGGATCAGGTGGGTCTCCGGATCATGGCGCTCGCCGATCAGCGTGCTGGTGGCCGCCCCGCGTCGGCCGGTGCGGTGGGCGCCGGCGACGTTGAAGTAGCGCAGTGACACCGCGGCTAACCCGTACGCCGCCGATTCCCCGTCGAGCGCGTGGTCGACGGCGAGCTTCGATCCGGCGTACGGGTTCGGCGGGCGGGCCGGCGCGGTCTCGGGGATGGGGACCTCGTCCGGGTCGCCGTACACGTTCGCGGTCGAGGAAAAGACGAGTCGGCGCACGCCGTGTCGCCGCATTGCGTCGAGCAGTCGCAGTGAGCCGACGAGATTGTTGTCCCAGTAGATCTCCGGCCTCGCGACCGACTCGCCGGCCGCGATGAACGCCGCGAAATGCAGCACCGCGTCGAACGACGAGTTGAGCACGGCATCGGCCGCTTCGTGGACGCGTCCGCGGACGAAGGTCGCCCCGCGCGGGACCGCGTCCTCATGCCCAGTCGACAGGTCGTCGAGCACGACCACCTCGTGGCCGGCCGCCAGCAGCAGGCTCGTCACCACGCTGCCGATGTAGCCCGCACCGCCGGTGACCAGCAGTTTCATCACGTACTCCCGCCGCCCGTGGTTACCGGAAGTCTGTCATATCGCTAGAGGAGATACCAACGGCTGCCGCGAGAAGCAGCGGCGTGACCGCCCGATGACTCACCGCACTCTGAGCCTTCAATTGGAGTCGAAGCCACGAGTGCGGTGAAGTTGCCGGACGTCGAAGTCGAGTGTAGCGGTCGACGCGTGACAGATTTACCCGGCGCGGACCTTCTGGTCGGTGGAATCGCGGACCACCAGCTCCGGTTCGAAGACGACCTGCCGGTGCTGGTGTGTCTCGGGTTCGGACACCTCATCGATCAGCAGCTCGGTGGCGGCCTGACCGAGTTGCGAGCGCGGCTGTCGTACCGACGTGAGCGGCACGGCTGCCGCCGCCGCGAAGTCGATGTCGTCATACCCGACGATTGCGAGGTCGGCCGGTACGTCGAGGTTGCGGCGGGTCATCTCCTGCAGCACGCCGAGGGCCAGCAGGTCATTGGCGCAGAAGACCGCGGTCGGTCGGCGGCGTCTGTCCATCTCGGCGATCCGGACGCCGGCCTCCCGCCCGGCCGACGCGTTGAGAACGTCGGTCTCGACGAGCGACAACCGGTCCTCGTCGAGTCCGGCCGTCCGTACCGCTCGTCGTGCACCGGTCAGCCGGTCGGCCACCTGGTTGATTTTCAACGGCCCGCCGACGAACGCGATGCGGGTGTGGCCCTGTTCGAGGAGATGTGACACCGCGATCTCGCCGCCCGCGACGTCTTCGACCGCTACGGAGCACTGCCGGCGCGGCGCGCCGCGGTCGACGAGAATAGTCGGCGTACCGTGTTGGCGGATCTCTCCGATACGCGGGTTGCGGCTGCTGACCGGCGTGATGAGAATGCCGTAGGCACGCTGTTCCTGGAGCAGGCTCAGGTAGTGGTTCTCCCGGTCGGGGTTGTTGCTGCTGTTACACAGGATGACCGAGAGTCCCGCCTTGGCCGCGGCGCTCTCCACACCCGCCGCGAGGTCGGTGAAGAACGGATTACCTATATCGAGGACCAACAATCCGATGGTACGGCTGCGCCCGGCACGCAGTTGCCGGGCCGCCTCGTTGCGAACGAATCCGAGCTCCCCGATCGCCTGGAGGACCCGTTCGCGGGTCGCGGGTGCGACCCGCTCCGGCCGGTTGAGCACATTGGACACCGTGCCAAGGAGACGCCTGCCCGTTTGGCGACATTTATGATATTAGCGGGCTCGGTCACGTAGTCCTCCTAGCGCCATCCGGCGGATTTGATGGTATCAACACTGAAACGCTCAATCACCTGAGCCGACACAGCCGCCGGCGGCATTGCGCGACGGCCTTTGCTGCTATGCACGGGGCACCGTCCGGTGGGTCCATTCCTGCGACGGGGAACGGAGATGCGCGGAACGGAGGACGCCGAGCCAGAGTCCGTAACGAAAGAGAAACACTCCCTTGACGTGACGTGGCGCACACCGCTAGCGTCGCTGGCCAGAGTGAAATCTTTCATGTCAGGGGCTGCCGGTGGCTGAAGTGGAGCGGGCCGAGCCGCTGTCGGTCCCCGCAGTCGACGCTGTCTCGATTCGCGCCCGGATCGACCATCTCAATGTGCTGATCCGCCGACTAGCTCGGCCGTCCGGTCGAGGGCGCCAAGCCCGCGGTCACAACCGCGGAGAGACGGAGGTTGAGCGCAATGGCACCGCACCCGATGCGCTGCGGCGGGAGCCCCGCGTACCCGAGCCCACCAGGATGTCGTTCAAGAAAGCAAGCTCCGGCCCTCTTGCCTTCCTGAATGTCGAGACCGCTAGACGCGACCACCCCCAGCCCTATCCCTAGATGGGCCGGCACAGCTAGGTGCGCGCCGCAAGGCAGTCATTGACCTAACGGATCCCATCGCTATCGTGACGCGTGCTCGACGGTCCTCGGCACCGAGGAAGCAACACTCCACATAAGGAAACCCAAACCCACGCCAGATCCGGCAAGGTGACGCAGCCGACCTTCGCATTGAATCGTTATAACCCGCAAAAATGAAGCGATTCAGTGCACAGCCGGAGTCCCAGCGGGAGCGGGGACGCCCAATACAAGGAGGTACTTCATGTTCGTTAAACGGACGGCAGCCCGCGTTGTCGCCACGCTCGGCGGCATTGCCCTAGTGGGCGCGGCGCTTGTCGCTTGCTCATCGAGCGCAAACAGCTCGGGCGGCGCAACAACGATCTCGTTGTTGGCGGGTGGAAACGATCCGGCGGCGACGAAATTCGCGAACGACATGGCGGCCGCGTTCCACAAGGCGAACCCGACGATCACGGTTAAGGTCGACACTCGTCCGGGTGGCACCGATGGCGACAACCTCGTCAAGACCCGCTTGTCGACGGGGACCATGGACGATGTGTTCCTGTACAACTCGGGATCGCTATTCCAGGCTCTTCACCCCGACCAGACGCTGCAGCCGCTTACCAACGAGCCGTGGGTGAAGGACCTCACCTCCGACTTCAAGAAGACGGTCAGCACGTCGAAGGGTTTCTACGGCGCCCCGAACGGCACCACCTTCGACGGCGGCGTCATGTACAACAAGAAGGTCTACGCAAAGCTCGGCCTCTCGGTGCCCACGACCTGGGACCAGTTCATCAGCAACAGCGAGAAGATCAAGTCGGCCGGCATTATCCCGGTGCTTGCGTCTTATGGGGACACCTGGACCAGCCAGCTGTTTGTGCTCGCCGATTTCGCGAACGTGAGCGCACAGGATCCGAACTGGGCCGACGACTACACGAACAACAAGGCGAAGTACGCGAACCCGCCGGCGCTGGCTGGTTTCACGCACACCCAGCAGATCTTCGACATGGGCCTGATGAACAAGGACTACGCGTCGCTGACGAACGTGAACGCGCTGAAGCTGCTCGCCACGGGCAAGGCCGCGCAGTACCCGATGATCACTGTGGTGATCTCCAATGTGGTGCAAAGCAACCCGGAGCCAAGTCAACGACATCGGTTATTTCGCGATGCCGCCGGACTCGGGTGATGCGCACGCGACGGTTTGGGAGGCCGGCGGAGCGTACATCCCGAAGTCGACGAAGGGCGACAAGCTCGCCGCGGCCAAGAAGCTCGTCGCTTTCATCAACTCGCCGACCGGTTGCGACATCCAGAACTCGGCGGGTGTTCCTTCCGGTCCGTTCGCGATCAGCACGTGCACGGTTCCGAGCAATGCACCGGCGTTGGTGGCCGATGAAGCCCAGTACCAGTCCGACGGAAAGACCGGCCTGGCGCTGGAGTTCGTTTCGCCGATCAAGGGCCCGAACCTCGAGAAGATCCTCATTCAGGTCGGCTCCGGCATCAGCAATGCGCAGCAGGGCGCAGCCCTGTACGACAACGACGTGAAGGCGCAGGCCCAACAGCTCGGACTCCCGGGCTGGTAGACCGCGCGATGCTCATGCCCTTGGGGCATTTCGTCTGAACACCGGGGTCGATGACCAGCGGCCATCGACCCCGCGTGTGGCATTCCGCAGTCGAACCCGATGAGGAGTGAATCGTGTCGACGGCCAACACCGCGACCGCGATACAGGCGGCCGACGTCATCACCGAGACCCGAATGCCGAAGAAGCGGCGGCCCGATCAAGTCGTACTACCCAACCTCGTTCTTCATCCCGACGGTCGTGCTGTACATCGTGTTCTTCGCCATCCCCTCGGTCGCGTCGTTCTACTTCTCGCTGACGCGGTGGTCGCTGTTCGACTCGCACTTCATCGGGTTCGACAACTTCACCGCAGTTCTTCCAAAATCCGCAGCTCTACACCAGCTTCATCCACACCCTGCTCTACGGTGTCATCACCTCCGGGGCCAAGGTCATTATCGGGTTCTTCCTGGCGGTGCTCCTCACCGGGCCCGTCATCGGTCGCGGCTATCTCCGTGCCGTCGTGTTCTTTCCGGTACTGGTTTCGACGATCGGTGTCGGATTCATGTTAAGTCCCTGCTCGACCCCTTCCACGGCATGGTCAACGCCGTCTGCGGGTTCTTCGGGTTGCCGCAACCGGGCTGGTTCACCGATCCTCACCTCGCCATCTACACGATCGCGGCCGTCGACATCTGGAAGGGTGTCGGCATTGCGACGCTCATCTTCATGGCCGGCATTGTCGCCATTCCCAACGAGTACTTCGAAGCGGCGAGGATCGACGGCGCCGGCTCCTGGAAGATCCTGCGCCAGATCACGATCCCGCTTTCGAGAGGGGCGACGGCGACCGTCATCATCCTCTCCCTGATCGGTGGCCTGCGATCGTTCGACATCATCTGGGCCACCACGGGCGGCGGGCCCGGCTTCACGAGTGACGTGATCGCATCCGTGATCTACAAGGAATACCAGGCCGGTTTCTATGGCCTCTCGGCCGCCGGAAACGTGATCCTGTTCCTTGTCGTCACAGTGATCATGGTCCCGCTTGCGTATGTACTCAACAGAAAGCAGGTGGAACTGTGACCAGCGCGTACGCACCCGTGCCTGGATCGTGGGCATCATCGCGATCACTTGTCTCCATCGTTGTCTTCCTCGTCCCGTTCGTCGTTCGTGGTTCTCCAGGCGTCGAAGTCCCCGGCCGACGCGTCGACCCTCGCGTTCTCGTGGCCGACACACTGGCAGTTTCTCGCGAACCTTCGCGCCGTGCTCCAGACGAACGACGGAATCATCTGGCGCGCCTTCTTCAATAGCGCGATCCTCACCGTCACGTCAGTCACGATCACGGTCGTCCTCGGCTGCGATGGCCGGCTACGTGCTTGCGCGACGGAAGAGCAAGTGGAACGCGGCTCGTCAACTTCTTCGTCCTCGCCGGTTTGATCGTGCCGCCGGCCGTGGTGCCGACCATCTGGGTGCTCCAGCGCCTGCAGCTGTTCGGAACCTTGCCAGGAATGATCCTGATCGAGGCCACCTTCGGGCTGTCGTTCTCGATCCTGCTCTTTCGCGCGTTCGTCGGGAACATTCCCCGTGAGCTCGACGAGGCGGCGGTGCTCGACGGCGCCGGCCCGTTTCGGCTGTTCTTCCGGGTTGTCCTGCCGTTGCTGCGCCCCGTCGTGGTGACGGTGGTCGTGGTCCAGTCGGTGTTTGTCTTCAACGACTTCGCCGGCCCGCTCTACTTCCTACCGGGCAACGAGAATGCGACGGTCCAGCTCACCCTGTTCACGTTCCAGGGCCAGAACATCAGCTTCTACAACCTGCTGTTCATGGACGTCCTGCTCATCACCATCCCGCCCCTGATCGCCTACATCTTCTCCAACCGGCAGATCGTGGCCGGCCTCACGAGCGGGGCCATCAAGGGCTGACACCGCGTCCACTTACCGACGCCACTCGTCAACCTGGGTGTTCCCGCGCCCCGTCCCGTTCGACGACCGAGAACCGACCGACATCCCATGGAGACACATCAATGAGTTGGCAAGCTCGAATGATCGCCGCCGACGAAGACTTCAATGGCGCGCCGTTGCTGCGACGCGAATTCACACTCGAGCCGGGCCACGGCGCCGTCACGAGCGCATCGCTTACGCTCACCGCCCTAGGCGTGGCGTGAGGCCTGGCTCAACGGCCGCCCGATCTCGGACCACCTTCTGACGCCCGGCTGGAGCAGCTACGAATGGCGTCTCCGGTACGTGACCTATGACGTCACTGGCCTCATCGATGCCACCAACGTGCTCGGTCTGGCCTTGGGCAACGGATGGTTCCGCGGACGACTGGGATGGTCGGGACGGTCCGCCTTGTACGGTGAAGAGCTCGGCGCGTTCGCCCAGCTGGAGGTCACCTTCGAAGACGGCTTCACCCAGGTCATCGCCACGGACCAGAGCTGGACGGCTGGCCCGCAGCGCTGTGGTCGCGAACGACCTGTACGACGGCGAGACCATCGACGCGCGCCTGCGTGACGACTCCTGGCTACGGCCGGGGTTCGCCGGCGAGAACTGGGTCGGCGTTCACGTACTGGACTTCGACACGAAGATCCTCACGCCACATGTCGGCCCTGGCGTCGTCCGCTGGAACGAGCTCCCGGTAAAGGAAGTCACGACGTCGCCCGTCGGGAAGACGCTGGTGGACTTCGGCCAGAATCTGGTCGGCTGGGTGCGTGTCACGGTCCAGGGACCGGCGGGGGCGGAGATCACCGTCAAGCACGCCGAAGTTCTCGAGCACGGAGAACTCGGCACTCGGCCGCTGCGCACGGCGCTCGCAACCGACAGATACATCCTCGGCGGCGACCGGGACGAATTCGAGCCGACATTCACCTTCCACGGCTTCCGGTACGCCGAGATCTCGGGCTGGCCGGGTGAGCTCAAGCCGGCGGACCTCACCGCCGTCGCCATCGGTTCCGATCTCGAGCGGATCGGAACTTTCCACACCTCCGACCCGCTGCTGAACCAGTTCCACGAAAACGTCGTCTGGGGCATGCGCGGCAACTTCGTCGACGTGCCGACCGACTGCCCGCAGCGCGACGAGCGCCTGGGATGGACCGGTGACATTGCGGCCTTCGCGCCCACGGCCGCGTTCCTGTACGACGTCGACTCGTTCCTCAGCAACTGGCTCGTCGACCTCGCACTCGAGCAGGAGCACCACGACGGAATCATCCCGTTCGTCGTTCCCGACGCGCTGAAGTACCTCGAACGCCCGGGCGGCTTCCCCGAGCCCGATTCGACCGCGATCTGGAGCGACGCCGGCGTGTGGGTTCCGTGGACCCTCTATCAGGCGTACGGCGACGAAGCCGTGCTCCGCCGCCAGTTCGACTCCATGACGGCGCACGTCCGCCGCGTCCGTTCGCTGCTCTCGCCGAACGGGCTCTGGGACACGGGCTTCCAGTTCGGCGACTGGCTCGACCCGGACGCCCCGCCGGACGACCCGGCCAGAGCGAAAGCCGACACTGGTGTTGTCGCGACCGCGTGTGCCTACCGGTCGGCAACCATCGTGGCCGAGACGGCCACGATCCTTGGCCGGCAGCCGGAGCACGCGGAGTTCGCGGAACTCGCCGCCAGCCTTCGTGCCGCGTTCAACGAGCATTACGTCAACGGAGGTCGGGTTTTCAGCGACTGCACGACGGTCTACGCCCTGGCGATCGTGTTCGGCCTGCTGGATGCCGCGGACGAGGCTGTCGCCGGTGACCGGCTCGCCGAACTCTCCGCGCAGGCCGGCTACCGCATCTCCACCGGATTCGCGGGAACCCCGTTCATCACCGACGCTCTCACGCAAGACCGGGCACCTTGACGAGGCATACAAGCTCCTGCTCGAGCGCGAGTGCCCGTCCTGGCTCTACCCCGTCACCATGGGCGCGACCACCGTGTGGGAACGGTGGGACTCGATGCTCCCGGACGGCACCATCAACCCGGGCCAGATGACCTCGTTCAACCACTACGCTCTCGGCGCGGTTGCCGACTGGATGCACCGGGTCGTCGGCGGTATCGCTCCGCTCGCTCCTGGCTATTCGAAGGTGCTCGTCGCACCACAGCCCGGCGGCGGCCTGACCGAGGCGGAGACAGCGCTCGAGACTCCGCAGGGGGCGCGTCGCCGTGCGTTGGGTCGTCTCGGACGACCAATTCACCGTCGACGTCGACCTCCCCGACGGTATCGAGGGCGTCCTCCGCCTCCCCGGCCAAGACGACCGACCGATCGAGGGCGGCCACGCGTCGGTCACGGTGCCCTTACCGGAGCCGGCCGGCGCGAGCCGCTAGAAGCGGCGAGCCCGTCGGCCCGTCGCGCGAGCTCCGCCACGAACGCATCCACGACAATGGAGGAACGTTTTCCATGACCGACGAGACCACCGTACGGACCGTCCTGCGGACGCAGGCGATCGAGCTGCCGTCGTGGGCGTTCGGCAATTCGGGTACGCGTTTCAAGGTGTTCGCGCAGGCCGGGGTGCCGCGCGACCCGTACGAGAAGGTGTCCGACGCGGCGGCGGTCCATCGGTTCACCGGCGTGGCGCCACGCGTATCCCTGCATATCCCATGGGACCGCGTCGACGACTACGCGGACCTCGCCCGGCACGCCGCGGACGAGGGCGTCCGGCTCGGCGTCATCAACTCGAACACGTTCCAGGACAACGACTTCATGCTCGGCAGCGTGTGCCATCCGGATCCGGCGGTTCGCCGTAAGGCCGTGGATCATCTGCTGGAATGCGTCGACATCATGGACGCGACCGGATCGCGTGACCTGAAGCTGTGGTTCGCCGACGGCACGAACTATCCGGGCCAGGACGACATCAGGGGTCGGCAGGATCGGTTGGCCGAGTCACTCGCGACCGTGTACGACCGGCTCGGGCCGGATCAGCGGATGCTGTTGGAGTACAAGCTGTTCGAGCCGTCCTTCTACACCACGGACGTGCCGGACTGGGGCACCTCGTACGCGCACTGCGTGCAGCTCGGTGACAAGGCACAGGTGTGCGTCGACACCGGCCACCATGCACCCGGCACGAACATCGAATTCATCGTGGCGTTCCTGCTGCGTCAGCGGCGGCTGGGTGCGTTCGACTTCAACTCGCGCTTCTACGCCGACGACGATCTGATGGTCGGCGCGGCCGACCCGTTCCAGCTGTTCCGCATCATGTACGAGGTGGTCCGCGCCGGCGGCTTGACGGCCGACGCCGGGGTGAACTTCATGCTCGACCAGTGCCACAACATCGAGCCGAAGATCCCGGCCCAGATCCGTTCGGTGATGAACGTCCAGGAGGCCACGGCGAAGGCGCTGATGGTCGACCGCGATGCGTTGACGGCGGCGCAACGCGACGGCGACGTACTCGGTGCCAACGCGCGTGTTCATGGACGCCTACAACACCGATGTGCGGCCGCTGTTGGCCGAACTGCGCGAAAGTCAGGGCCTCGATGCCGACCCGGTCACCGCGTACCGGAAGTCGGGCTATGCCGAAAAGATCGTGACCGAGCGCAAGGGCGGCCAGCAGGCCGGCTGGGGGGCCTGACACACCGATGCCCGACACACCGACGAACAAAACCGTGCGCGAGTTGCTCGAGCGCTCGAACCGGCTGGGCGCCGACCCGCGGAACACGAACTACGCCGGCGGCAACACGTCGGCCAAGGGAACCGAGACCGACCCGGTCACCGCCACCGACGTGGAACTCATGTGGGTCAAGGGATCCGGCGGCGACCTCGGCACGCTGACCGAGCCCGGTCTAGCCGTGCTCCGCCTGGACCGGCTGCGTGCACTGGCCGAGGTCTACCCGGGCGTGACTCGTGAGGACGAGATGGTCGCCGCGTTCGACTTCTGCCTGCACGGGCGCGGGGGAGCGGCGCCGTCGATCGACACCGCCATGCACGGGCTCGTCGACGCGCCGCACGTCGACCACCTGCATCCCGACTCCGGCATCGCGTTCGCCACCGCGGCCGACGGCGAGGCACTGACGAAGGAATGCTTCGGCGACCGGGTCGTCTGGGTGCCGTGGCGGCGCCCCGGATTCCAGCTTGGCCTCGATATCGCCGCGATCAAGCAGGCCAACCCGCAGGCTATCGGCTGCGTTCTCGGTGGCCACGGCATCACGGCCTGGGGTGCGACGTCCGCCGAGTGCGAGGCCCATTCATTGGACATCATCGGTACGGCGGCGGACTTCATCGCCGGGCGCGGGCGCCCGGAGCCGTTCGGTGCGGTGCTCGACGGCTATCAGCCGCTCCCCGAAGGGCCGCGTCACGAACGGGCGGCCGCACTGCTTCCGGTGATCCGCGGGCTCGCGTCGACCGACCGGCCGCAGCTCGGTCACTACACCGACGCCGATGTTGTCCTCGACTTCCTGGCCCGGGCGGAGCACCCGCGCCTGGCCGCGCTAGGCACGTCGTGCCCGGACCACTTCCTGCGGACGAAGGTGCGCCCCCTCATCGTCGACCTGCCGCCCACCGCGCCGCTCGACGATGTGATCGCCCGGCTGCGTGAGCTGCACACGGATTACCGCGCGGAGTACGCGGCCTACTACCAGCGCCACGCGACTCCCGACTCGCCACCGATGCGCGGCGCCGACCCGGCGATCGTCCTCGTGCCCGGCGTCGGCATGTTCTCGTTCGGCGCGAACAAGCAGACCGCCCGGGTGGCCGGCGAGTTCTATGTCAACGCGATCAACGTCATGCGTGGCGCCGAGGCAATCTCGACGTACGCGCCGATTGCCGAGTCGGAGAAGTTCCGTATCGAGTATTGGGCGCTGGAAGAGGCGAAGCTCGCTCGCCTGCCAAAGCCGAAGGCGTTGGCGGGTCGCATCGCGTTTGTTACCGGCGGCGGTTCGGGCATCGGTCGGGCTACCGCCCTCCGGCTGGCCGCCGAGGGCGCGTGTGTGGTCGTCGCCGACCGGGATGCGTCCGGGGCGACCACCGTCGCCACCGAGATCGGCGGACCGGACGCAGCTGTCGCGGTCACCGTCGACGTGACCGATGAGGCGGCCGTGGCGGCGGCGATCCGGGCCGCGTCGCTCGCGTTCGGCGGCGTCGACCTCGTCGTGAACAACGCCGGCCTGTCCATCTCGAAGCCGTTGCTCGATACGTCGCTGTCGGACTGGGACGTGCAGCACGACGTGATGGCGCGCGGATCGTTCCTTGTCGCACGCGAGGCCGCCCGGGTCATGATCGCGCAAGGCATGGGCGGCGACATCGTGTACATCTCCAGCAAGAACGCCGTCTTTGCGGGCCCCAACAACCTGGCGTACGGCGCAGCGAAGGCCGACCAGGCTCACCAGGTGCGCTTACTCGCGGCCGAACTCGGCGAGCACGGCATCCGCGTCAACGGGATCAACCCTGACGGCGTTGTCCGCGGGTCCGGCATCTTCGCCAGTGGCTGGGGCGCTCAACGCGCCGCGGTCTACGGCGTACCCGAGTCCGACCTCGGCGCGTTCTACGCCCAGCGCACGCTGCTCAAGAAGGAAGTGCTTCCCGAGCATGTGGCGGCGGCGGTGTTCGCGCTAACCGGCGGCGAGCTGTCGCAGACGACCGGGCTACATATCCCGGTCGACGCCGGCGTGGCGGCCGCCTTCCTGCGATGACTAGATCGGTGCTGCGATGGCCATTGTGTCGCTATGACGATTATGGCGATTCACGGTGAGCCGGGCAGCGCCGACGCGTGCCTACGCGGCCGTGGACCTCGGCGCGTCCAACGGACGAGTCATCGTGGGCCAGGTCGGCCCGGGCGAGCTTCGCATCGACGACGTACGCCGTTTCGCGAATGAACCCATCCGGCGCACCGACGGCCTGCACTGGGACATCGATTCTCTCTATCGCGAGACGCTCGCCGGTCTGCGGACGGCCATCGCTGGCGGCGCGATCGCCTCGGCCGGCGTCGACACGTGGGCGATCGACTACGGCCTGCTCGATGCCGACGGTCGGCTGCTCGGTCTGCCGTTCCATTACCGCGATGACCGCACGACACGTAGAGAGCCGGACGTCGACGCGCGCGTCGACCCGGCCGGAAACTACGCGGTGACCGGCATCCAGCACCTGCCGTTCAACACCATGTACCAACTCCTGCGCGAGCCGGCGGCGACGTTGGCCAACGCCGCGACCATGCTGCTGATCCCGGATCTGCTGGCGTTCTGGCTCACCGGCGAGGTCGGCGCGGAGCGGACCAACGCGTCGACCACGGCGCTCTACGACGTCCGTACCGGTCAATGGTCCGACGTCCTGATCGACGGCGCCGGCCTGCCCCGGCGGCTGTTTCCCGCGCTTCGCGACCCAGGCCAACAGATCGGGCCGGCGCAGCCCGCCGACCGGCCTCGATGGACTGCCGATCGTCTCGGTCGCCTCCCACGACACCGCCTCGGCGGTCCTCGCCGTGCCCGCCGCGGGGGAACGCTTCGCTTACGTGTGCACCGGAACGTGGTCGCTCGTCGGCGTCGAGCTCGACGCGCCGGTGTTGAGCGACGCGAGCCGGGACGCGAACTTCACCAACGAGGTCGGCGTCGACGGCACCATCCGCTATCTGCGCAACGTGATGGGCCTGTGGCTGTTGCAGGAATGCCAGCGCACCTGGGGTGATACAGACGCGGGTCGACTGCTCGCGGCGGCCGAACACGCGTCGCCATTCGCGGCGATCGTCGACCCCGACGACGCCGACTTCCTCGCGCCCGGCGACATGCCGAGCCGGATCGACGCGTACTGCGCGCGCACCAGTCAACCGCCACCGGTCGACCGGGCCGGCTATGTCCGGTGCGTCATCGAGAGCCTGGCGCTCGCACACCGCGGCCGCTGTGCGCGGATGCCGTACGGCTGACCGGGCGCGACGTCGACGTCGTACACGTCGTCGGCGGCGGCGCGCGCAACTCGCTGCTGTGCCAGTTGACCGCGGATGCGTGTGACCGCCCGGTCATCGCCGGACCAGTCGAGGCGACCGCGCTCGGCAACGTCCTCGTGCAGGCGCGGGCCAACGGCGGACCGCTCGACCGTACGGCGATCCGGGCACTGGTGGCCGGCACGCAACCGACCCGCCGGTACGATCCGACCGGTGACCGGGCCGCCTGGGACAAAGCCGCCGCCCGGATCGGCCTTGGGTGAGAGTGGGGTGACGATGCGCGTCGCGCTGTTCATCACGTGCTTCAACGACACGCTGTTTCCCGGCGTCGGCAAGGCCACCGTGACAGTGCTGGAGCGGCTCGGTGTCGATGTCGCGTTCCCGGCCGCCCAGACGTGCTGCGGCCAGATGCATTTCAATTCCGGATACCGGGCCGCCTGCGTACCGCTCGTCGCGAACTTCGCGGCCGCGTTCGCCGGCTATGAGGCGGTCGTGACACCGTCCGCGTCTTGCGCGGCCATGGTCCGCCACTACCACCCGGTGGTCGACGCGAAACGCGCCGCCGCGCGACGCCGCCCGTCTACGAGCTGTCCCAGTTCCTGGTCGACGTGCTCGGCGTCACCGACGTCGGCGCGTACTTCCCGGAGACCGTCGCGTTCCACCCGACCTGCCACTCCCAACGCATGCTCGGCGTTGGTGACCGGCCGCAACAACTGCTGGCCGCCGTTGAGGGACTGCGCCTCTTGCCCCTCGCGCATCCGACGGAGTGTTGCGGATTCGGCGGTACGTTCTCGGTCAAGAACCCGGACACGTCGGTCGCGATGGGCAATGACAAGGTCGACGACGTACTCGGCACCGGCGCGACCGTGCTGGCCAGCGCGGACACGTCGTGCCTGATGCACATCGGCGGCCTGCTGTCGCGCCGCGGACCCGGTCGCGACGGTGCCGTCGTACGCACAATGCATCTGGCCGAAATCCTGGCGGCAACCCGATGACCGCGGCGGCGCCGGCGCGTCGGCCAGGCCGGCCGGACCGGCGGGAGACGCCGACGTTCCTCGGCATGCCGGCGTTCCCGACGGCCGCGCGGACCGCGCTCGCGGACCACCAGCTGCGCGACAACCTCGGTCGGGCCACCGCAACGATTCGCGACAAACGCCTGCGAGCGATCGCCGAGGTGCCGGACTGGCCCGAGCTACGCCATGCCGGTGCGGCCATTAAGGACGGCGTCCTGGCCCGGCTGCCGGAGTTGCTGGAGCAGCTGGAGGCGAACGTGACCGCGGCCGGCGGTGTCGTGCACTGGGCCCGCGACGCGGACGAGGCGAACACGATCGTCGCCGACATCGCTCGTGGCCACGGCATCCGGGAGATCGTCAAGGTCAAGTCGATGGCGACGCAGGAGATCGAGTTGAACGCCGCGCTGGAGCGCGCCGGCATCGATGTGTGGGAGACCGACCTCGCCGAGCTGATCGTGCAGCTCGGTCACGACCTGCCGAGTCACATCCTCGTGCCGGCCATCCACCGCAACCGCACCGAGATCCGCGACATCTTCATCACCGAGATGGCCGGCGCCGGCCGACCGGCACCGGCCGGACTCACCGACGAGCCGGCCGCGCTGGCCGAGGCCGCCCGCCTGCACCTGCGGGAGAAATTCCTACGAGCCGAGATGGCCGTGTCCGGCGGCAACTTCGCGGTGGCCGACACCGGGACGGTCGTGGTGCTGGAGTCGGAGGGCAACGGCCGGATGTGCCTCACCCTGCCGCCGTTGCTGGTGACCGTGCTGGGCATCGAGAAGCTCGTGCCGACGTGGGCCGATCTCGAGGTGTTCCTGCAACTGCTGCCGCGTTCGTCGACCGCGGAGCGGATGAACCCGTACACGTCGATGTGGACCGGCGTGACGGCCGACGACGGGCCGCAGGAGTTCCATCTGATCCTGCTGGACAACGGCCGCACCGACACGCTCGCGGACACGGTCGGCCGGCAGGCGCTGCGGTGCATCCGATGCTCCGCCTGCCTGAACGTGTGCCCGGTCTATTCGCGTACGGGCGGCAAGGCGTACGGATCGGCCTACCCCGGCCCGATCGGCGCGATCCTCACGCCGCAGCTGCGGGGCATCCATCGCCATCCGGTCGACGAGCAGACCGCGTCGCTGCCGTTCGCGTCGAGCCTGTGCGGCGCGTGCTACGAGGTCTGTCCCGTCGAGATCAACATTCCGGACGTGCTCGTACACCTGCGGGCAAAGGTCGTCGAGAGCCAGCACGGTCATCTCGGTGAGCGCGCACTGTTCGGTGTCGCCGGTGCGACGTTCGCCAAGCCGCGGCGACTCGCGGCCGCCCAACGGATCGGTGGCCGCCTACTCGGTGGTCGGCCGCGGCTGCGGTTGCGAGGTCCGGGCTGGGTGCACTCGTGGTTCGGAGCACGCGACCTGGCTGCCCCGGCGCGCGAATCGTTCCGTACGTGGTGGCGGCGGACCCGTGGCTGACGACCCAGCCGGCGTCCAGCCCGGAGTCGGGCCGGGCCGCGATCCTCGGCCGCGATCCGGGCGGCGCTCGCGCGACCGCCCGGCGCCGCCGTAGGTCGCCCGCACCTATCGGCGGGACGCCTCGAGCCGAGACCGACGTCGTCGCACTATTCGCCGAGCGCGCCGCCGACTACCGGGCGACGGTGGAGGTCATCGAAGCGAACGATCTGCCGGCTGCGATCGCGGCCGTGCTTCACGCCCACCGGGCGCGGCGGATTGCCGTACCGGCGGATCTGCCCGAGCACTGGCTCGGCGGCGCGCAGGACGCCGATGGACCGGAATGTGCGTGGCTGCGCGATGATCCGCCGCTCAGCGTGTCCGATCTCGACGGCGCGGACGGTGTCGTGACGGCCGCGGCGCTCGCCATCGCATTGACCGGCACCGTCATCCTCGACGCCGGCGCCGGTCAGGGAAGACGCGTGCTTTCTCTGCTGCCCGACTTGCACGTATGCGTGGTGCGTTCGGATCAGATCGTCGCGACGGTGCCGCAAGCGATCGCGCGTCTCGACGGCCGCCGCCCGCAGACGTGGATCAGCGGTCCGTCGGCGACGAGCGACATCGAGCTGAACCGCGTCGAGGGCGTGCACGGCCCTCGGACGCTGCACATCATCGTCGTCCGATGACGCGATGGGTGAATTGCGAAGATATGACGTAAATCATTCCCCAGCGCGTGCTTGTTTGCTGCCGGATCAAGCCGGGTAGGCGGCGAAGGATCACCGAAACGCGCTGGGAGGCCGGCATGAGCGAACCAGAGCTAGGCACCATCCGTACGGACATCCCGGCGCGACTGGACCGATTGCCATGGGCGAAGTGGCACTGGGTGGTCATCATCGGCCTCGGTACGGTCTGGATCCTCGACGGGCTCGAAGTCACCATCGTCGGCACGCTGTCGGGCCAGATCGCGAAGCCGGGCAGCGGCGTGCACATCTCACAGAGCCAGATCAGTGGGCTTGCCGCCGCCCTCTACGTGACCGGTGCGTGCGTCGGTGCGCTGTTCTTCGGCTGGCTCACCGACCGGTTCGGCCGCAAGAAGCTCTTCATGATCACGCTGGGCGTATACCTGCTCGCCACGGCCATGACGGCGCTGTCGTTCTCCGCTTGGTGGTTCTTCCTGTTCCGGTTCCTGACCGGTTTCGGCATCGGCGGCGAATACGCGGCGATCAACTCCGCTATCGACGAGCTGATCCCGAAGAAGCATCGCGGCCGCATCGATATCGTCATCAACGGTACGTACTGGCTCGGCGCCGCCGTCGGCGCGCTGCTGACCGTACCGCTGACCAACGGCCTGCCGGTCGACGTCGGCTGGCGCGTTGCCTTCGCCCTCGGCGTCGTTCTCGGCCTCGTCATCCTGCTGGTGCGACGGAACGTGCCCGAGAGCCCGCGGTGGCTGTTCATCCACGGTCGCAAGCCTGAGGCCGACAAGATCGTTGAGGGCATCGAGGAGCGGGTCGAGCGCGGAGGATCACGTCCAGCTGGAGCGCGTCGACCAGCAACTGGCCATCCGGCAACGGCATTCGATCGGCTTCGTGACGATCGCGCACACGCTGTTCGCCCGCTATCCGAAGCGAGCGGTGCTCGGTTTCTCGCTCTTCATCGGCCAGGCGTTCCTCTACAACGCCATCACGTTCGGCTTCGCACAGATCCTGCAGACGTTCTTCAAGATCCAACCGGTGAGCGCGGGCTACTACTTCGCGATCATCGCGGTCGGTAACCTCTTCGGCCCGCTTCTGCTCGGGTCGCTGTTCGACACGGTCGGCCGGAAGGTGATGATCTCGTCGACGTACATCCTGTCCGGAGTGTTGCTGTTGGGTACGGCCTGGCTGTTCGACGCCGGCCATCTCAACGCGATCACGATGACCGCCTGCTGGGCGGTCGTGCTGTTCTTCGCGTCGGCCGGCGCAAGCTCCGCCTATCTGACCGTGAGCGAGGTCTTCCCGATGGAGACCCGGGCGCTCGCGATCGCGTTCTTCTACGCGATCGGCACCGCCGCCGGCGGCATCAGCGGTCCGCTGCTGTTCTCGAAGCTGGTGAGTACGGGCAAGGTCGGTGACACCGTCGTCGCGTTCGTGGTCGGTGCGATCTTGATGATCGCGGGCGGTCTTGTCGCGGCCTTCCTCAGCGTTCGAGCGGAGCGGCAGTCGTTGGAGGACATCGCGACACCGTTGACCGCTCGGGAGGCCGAGACACCGGTCGGACGGACCGGCCTCGGCGATCCGATTCCACGCCCCGTGACGTGACGCGGCGGCACAACGGGAGTCCGCGACGTCGGTCGCGGGCTCCCCGCGGACGTGTCGCGAGCTTCTCTGGATGTGTCGCGGGCTTCCCGCGGATGTCGGGGGCGGTGCGTCGCGGTCAGGCCACGATGGTGACGGTGACCGTGGTGCCGTGAGCGTCGGTCTCGATGTGCACCTGGTGGCTCATCTGCCGGATCAGCCAAAGCCCACGGCCGGTCAACGCGTTCGGGTCGTGGGGCTTCTCGCCGGCGTGATTCGGATCAAGCATGCCAGGCCCGCGGTCGCTGACCTGGCAGTAGACACATCCGTCGAGATGCCAGAGCCACATCCGCCCGACACCGCCACCGTGGCGTACGACGTTCGTCGCCAACTCGTTCGCGATGAGTACGAGATCGTTCAACGGCGCCTCGGCCAGACCGAACTGCTGACCGTGGCGGATGACCGCGTGCCTCAGCTGGGCGAGGGCGGCCAGATCGACGGCGTAACCCGGCGCGTCGTCCGGACGCACGATGCCGGACCTGCGACTGGAAACGTGGATCGGCGCGCCGCCGTCGCGGCGGGCGCGCCTCGGCGGATTCGACGCGGTGTCGCCAGCGGCCGCGTTGTTCAGCCGCGGGCCGGGCGTGTGGTCGCCGCGACGAGTCATATCACCGTCCTTCCCGCGCCGGCCCGGTCTCACGCATCGAACGATCACTCACGACGCGCACCCCCACCTTGCCGCACTGTACCGCGCGCTGTCAGCCGCGGGGTCGGCGTCGGCAGGGTGTCGGGGCGCATCCGGGCCCGAGCCGTGTGCCTAAAGACGATGCGAAGCGGTCCGTCGGACGACCACCATCGCGATGTCGTCGGCCGGCGCGGCCGGTCCGACATCGGCCAGGAGGCGTGTCGCGAAAGCCTCGAGATCCCGCTCGACGCTTTCGGCCGCGTCGATCAGCCGGGCGAGGCTCTCGTCGAGTGTCTCCGTTCGCGTCTCGATGAGACCGTCGGTGTAGAGCACCACCGTGTCGTCGGGTTCGAGGACGAATTCGACCTCGGTCGCTGGACGTACGACGATGCCGAGCAGCGGCGAGCGATCGGTGATCAGTCGTACGCCGCCGCGGCCGCGTACGAGTGGCGGTGGATGGCCGGCATTGCTGAGTCTGGTCCGACCGGTCGTCACATCGATCGATAGCAGACACATGGTCGCGATCTCGCCCGGCATGAGGCGCGCGATGAAATGGTTGAGCCGGTCGAGCACGCCGGCCGGACCATGCCCTTCGGCTATATACGCCCGCATCGCATGCCGGAGTTCGCCCATGACCGTCGCGGCGTGCAGCGAGTGTCCGCCGACGTCGCCGACCGCGACGATCAGCTGGTCGTCGAGCTTGGCGACCTCGTAGAAGTCGCCGCCGATCTCGGCGCGTTCGCCCGCCGGCGTGTACCGCACCGCCAGCTCAACGCCGGGCACGTAGGGCAGAGTGCGCGGCAACATGCTCCGTTGCAGCGTCAGCGCCAGGTCGTGCTCCTCATCGAAGAGACGCGCGGTGTTCATTGCCGACAACACGGTCTGGCCGAACAGAGTCAGCACCGGCGCACCCTCCATGGTCGCGCCGGTCGGAACCACGATCGACAGTGGCGGCCGGTCGGACCGCTGGCGAATCGTCAGCACCCGCACGGTGTCGCCGGCGGGCCAGGCAACGTGGGGCCATCGCTCCGGCGGCTCGTCCGTGACTCGGACGCCGACCGGCTGATCCACCTGGTCGGCGATCATGGCCGCGCGGAGCTCGACGCGTTCGCCCGGGCCTTCGCTTACCGCGGCGAGCCGGCTCCCGTCCGCGGCGGTGGCCACGATCGTGACCGGCGACCCGAAGATGCGGGTCGCGCCGGTTGCGGCCTCGTGCAGAAGCGCACGCTGGCTTGTCGTCGCGCCGAGCGAGGCGCTCAGCCGGGCGAGATCCGCGAGGCGGGTCGCCAGTCGCTCCGCGTGCAGGCGGGCCTGGTAGTAGCGCAGGATCGCGGCGACGGTCGCGAGCATCTCGTCGGGATCGATCGGCTCGACCAGATACGCGTCGGCGCCACCCTCCAGTCCGCGCGTGCGGTCGACCGATTGGATCGCCGCGGCCGAAACGTGGATCACCGGTGTCGTCCCGTGCGCCGGGTCGCCCTTGATCAGCTCGCAGACCTCGAACCCCGAGATGTCCGGCAGGCTCACGTCGAGGACGACGAGGTCGATGCCGCCCTCACGGAAGCGGCGGAGCGCTTCGGTGCCCGTCGCCGCCTCGATCACGGCGTACCCGCCGCGGCGCAGCCAGCTGCCGAGCACGTACCGCTTCGACGCGGTGTCGTCGACGAGGAGCAGCGTGTTGTCGCGGGACGTCGGCATCCCCAGCGGATTGCGGAGCGCGCCGGAGTCACCGGCGGCGCCGAAGAGCGTGCGCTCCGGAGTCGCCGGCGCGCCGTCGCCAGCGGCCGAATCGGCGCGCGATAGGTCGGCGTCTGATGGGTTGGCGCGCGATGGAGCGGCGCGCGATGGATCGAAGTCGCCCGCCGCCGTCACAGGGCGCCTCCGGGCGAGACCGTGACCCGGACGACCTCACACAGATCGTCGAGCGTCATGGTCGTCTTGTCCAACACAGCCTTCGCTCGGCGGGCCGCCGGATGGTTCACCAGGTCGTGGGGGTAGGCGGTCACCATCACGACGGGGATCGTGCGTAGGTTGTCGTCGCTGGTCAACGTGTCCAGCACGACGAAGCCGTCGGTCTGCTCCAAACGCAGATCGAGCAGCACGATGTCGGGCCGCCGCGCCTCGACCGCCGGGGCGACCGCGCGCCCGTCAGCGATCTCGGCGACGGTGAAACCGCAGCCGCGCAGCACGCCAGCGGCGGCGGTCCGGAAGGCTTCGTCGTCGTCGACCACGAGCACCGTGATCGGTGCGCCCACCTCGGCAACCTCGCCGTCCGGCGCGGCGCCGACCGGCACCCGTACGGTGAATGTGCTGCCCACGTCCGGTGTGCTGTCCAAGTCGATGGTGCCGTCCAGGATCTCGACGAGACGTTTGGCGTACGGCAGGCCGAGCCCGGTCCCGGTCGTCGTGGCCTGCAGCGCGCTGCGCACCTGGTGAAACTCCTCGAACACCCGCTCCTGCTCGTTGTCCGGGATGCCGATGCCCGTGTCGGAGACCGCGAGCGACACGTACCCGTCGCCGTCATCCGTCGCCGTCATCCGCACGGTGCCGGACGGCGTGAACTTGATCCCGTTTGTGAGCAGGTTGCGCAGCACTTGGGTGAGCATGATCGGGTCGGTGTAGACGACGGGTACGTCGACCGGATCGTCGACGACGAGGGTGGTGTCGCCACTGATCGGCATGGCGCGCGATGTGCCGCGCAGCGAGGTGAAGATCCGTTGCAGGTCGGTCGCTTCCCGATGCGGCTCGAGCCGGCCCGATTCGGCCTTCGCAAGGTCGAGCAGTTCGTTCACCAGATCGAGCAGACTGTGCGCCGTCGTGTCGATGAGTGCGAGCTGGTGCGCTTGATCGGCAGTCAGCGGATCGGACGACGGGTCGCGCAGGAGCCGGGTCAGGCCGACGATCGAGGTCACCGGTGACCGCAGCTCGTGGCTGACGTTGCCGAGGAATCGGGTCTTGGCCTCGCTCGCCGCCCGCGCCTGCGTCGTACGTTGGTCGATTTCGGCGTAGAGCGCGACGACACCGCGGTTGGTGGCTTCGAGCTCTTCGGACAGCTCGGTGTAGAGCGCGACGACACCGCGGTTCGTCTCCTCGAGCTCGGTGTTGAGACGCAACAGGTCGTCGCGTTGTCGCTGCACCTCCTCGAGGGTCGCCAGCAGCTGTCGATTGTGCTCGGCCAGCTCCTCCATCGGCGTGCCGGCGCGGAGGCGAGCGACGTCGGCTCGGATCGCCTCGATGTCGGCCGATCGCAGCCCCACCGGTCCCTCCGGAACGGCACGCCACATCGATACCGCCGTCTCGTCGGTCGTTCGATCGATCTCCCAGCGATCCATGAGACCCTTCGTCACTCGCACGTCCTCGACGAACCGGTCGTCGACCGTGCAGGTAGCCCACACACGCAGTGCCAGCGCCGACCGCGAAGTCCGGGTGCGCGCGGCGCCAAGTGCGTCCGGCGGGTCAAGCCCGATGGCGACGGTCACTTGACCGCAGGCGTCGAGCATCCGGCGACACACCTCGGACAACGCCGTCGCCGTACGGATCTGGTCCTGGCCCCCGAGGCCGAGCGCCGCGGCGACCGCGCGAGCCTGGCGCCGGACAGCGAACACGCCCTGCTCCGATGTCACGAGCGCGGTGACAAGCGGCGTCGCCACACGCTCGGTGGCGGTGCCATCGTCTGGCCGGCCGTCATTGCCGTCGCCCATGGTCGCCATCATGCCCTGGCCACGAGAACACAGGCGTCGTCGCGTCGTTTCGCGTGGTCTCGCAGCAGCGTGGCCGCGATCAACACCGGTGCCTGCTCGCTCAGGCCGGGATAGGGCGCCAGATCCCAGCGATTCGTGAGTCCGTCCGAATGCATGATCAACAGGTCTCCCGCGGCGACCGGGTAGGTGAATTCGCGGATGTCGCGCCGCTGATGCCCGACGATGCCGGGCAACGAGACCATCGCGCGGCGCTGGCCGCCGGACAGGATGGTGCTCGATATATTGCCGATGCCCGCATAGCGGACCACCCCGGCGGCCACGTCGAGTTCGGCGATCGCGACGACGGAGCCTCGGGTGTGGTGTGTGCGCTCGTGGAGACGTCCGAGCACGGTCGCGGGATCGGCCGGCGGCGCGGCGACAAACTCCGCGACGATGGCACTGGCCGCTATCGCCGCGATCGGTCCGTGCCCGAGTCCGTCGCAGACCATGACCTGCCGTCGCCCGCCGTCCGCCCGCGTCGCGTAGCCGTCGCCGCAGACGTGTTCGCCGGCGAGCGGTCGCAGGGCGCCGGCGACCCAGGCGGGGGGTGGTGCCGACCCGTCCCACAGCGTCGCGGCGATCACGGTGCCGGCCCCGGGTCGTGAGTAGGCATGCAGTTCATCCGTCATCCGCGCCACCGCGCCGAGGCCGATGCCGAGCGTGCCCGCGGTCGACACCCCATCGCGGATCGAATCGACCAGATCCGGCATGCCTGGCCCGCGGTCGGCCGCGATGATCTCGAAGCCGAGCCGATCGAGGCTCCGTCGCACCCGCATCATGACCGTGCCCCGGTCCGCGTGGCGGGCCAGGTTCGTGGCCAGTTCGGTCGCCACGATCGCGAGATTGCTGACCGTCTTCGGCGACAGCCCAGCGTCGGTGGCGAGACCAACCCCGGCGCGCCGTACGCCGCCCGCCGCCGTCGGGTCGTCGACGTCGATCCAAACTGGCTCGCCCTCGGTCGGCGTGGATACGGTCATCGTCGCGGCTCGACCGGCGCGCGTACGTCGGATGACAGCGTCATGATCACCGCTCCCACTTGACGGCGGTCACTGTTGTCCCAGTCCCGACGTCGGTGACGAGTTCGAACTCGTCCATCAGCCGCCGCGAGCCGGACAATCCCAGCCCGAGGCCACCACCGGTGGAAAAGCCGTCGGCGAACGCGCGATCGACGTCCGGAATGCCGGGGCCCTCGTCGATGAACATGATGCGTATGCCGTTACGCCGGCCGTTGTTCACCGGCTGCACTTCGGCCCGGCCACCGCCGCCATGTCGGAGCGTGTTGCGAGCGAGTTCGCTGGCGGCGGTGACGAGCTTCGTCTGGTCGACCAGGCTGAGCTTCGTCGCCACGGCAGCGGCTCGGACGAGCTGACGAACGCGGACCACGTCGTCGTCGCCGGAGATCCGCTGCACCTCCGCCGGGCCGGACGGCTCGGCGTTGATCATTGTGGCTCCGGGGTAGCCGGCGTCTCCGCGCCCGGATCGAGAACCGCGTCGGTCGACTCCCCGGCTGTCTCCGAACCGCACCTCCCGCAGCAGCTTTAGCCCCAATTCGACATTGAGGGCCGTACGGATGCCGCGCAGCGGCAGCCCCAGCTCGACGAGCGTGATGGCGACGGCCGGGCGCATGCCGACGACGACGGTGTCAGCGTCGAGCACCTTCGACACGGCAGCGATCGTGGCAAGCATTCGGCCGACGAACGAGTCGACGATGTCGAGCGCCGTGATGTCGATGATCACGCCGTGCGCGCCACTCGACACAATGCGTTCGGAGAGATCCTCCTGCAGAGCCAGAGCCAGTTGATCTTCGAGGTCCACCTGGATCGAGACGAGCAGAACGTCGCCCAGGGTGAGGATGGGTACGCGATCCATGGTCGTTGCCTACAGCGCCGGCCGGGCCGTACGCCGGGCGATCTCGACGCCGCTTGCCACGCAACGCGTACTGCAGGGCGTCGGACAGGTTCGCCTTCGTCACGATCTCGCCGAACTCGATGCCGAGCGACACGATCGTCTGGGCGATCTGCGGACGGATCCCGGAGATGATGCACTGCGCGCCCATCAACTGCGCGGCCATTACCGTCTTCAGGATGTGCTGCGCCACCTGTGTGTCGACCGCCGGCACTCCGGTGATGTCCAGGATCGCGTACGGCGAACCGGTGTCGACCAGCATCTGCAGGAGTCGTTCCATGACGACCTGGGACCGGGCCGAGTCGAGTGTGCCGATCAGCGGAACAGCGACGACGCCGTCCCACAGCTTGACGACCGGGGTGGACAGCTCGAGAAGTTGCTCCGATTGCTCGGTGATCACGGCGTCGCGTGCGTTGACGTACGTCTCGAAGGTGTGCAGACCGAGCTTGTCAACGAAGAGCGAGAATCCGACGAAGTCGGCGAGCCGGGTCGCGTTCGAGTCGCCAAGTTCGTTCAGCAGTGCGTCCTTCAGCGCGAAGACGCTGATCGCCGTCTCGGTCGCGGTGAATCCGTGCCGCGCGCGCGAGCGTGACAGGTCCGCGACGAGGGCGAGGACGTCCGCGGCGGCCGGGACGTCGGCCGTGACCGCTCCGGCGCCAAACGCGTTGGCGATGCGTCGTAGATGTCCTCGAGTTGCCGGGTGAGCTCGGTCTTGGTCAAGCGGCCGCGCAGTGTCTCGCGCACCGCGTTGGCCCATTTGTCCAAGACCGCGTCGCGTCGTCGACCATGACGGCGGCGAGCCGAGCACTGGTCTCTGCGTCCATCAAATAACCCACCTTCGACTCACTGATCTGGTGCTACGAGCGCCGCGCGCGTGGTAGCGATGGCGTCCGCCACATCGGGCGACACTAACGTAAAGTTCGCCGGCCGCTACGCCGACGTTGCGGTTGCGCAGGGAAGTAGCGACAATCGTGCACGCGATCCCGACCGTTGCGGATTGCTCGGCGTCACGCACATGACGCTCGTTCGACCAAGACCTCACGTCGGAGACGAGATGCCACTGAAGATCGTGCAGGCGGACCATGACGGCCGCCCCGTGCTTGCTGTGGGCGGCGATCTGGATCTCGTGACCGCACCGCTGCTCGCCGATGCCGCTCACGGGCTCATCGACGCCGGACAGCGCGACGTCGTGGTCGACGCCCGCGAGCTCGGCTTTTGTGATTCATCCGGATTAACCGCCTTTGTTCGGATTGCGAGCCGATTGGAGCCGAACGGCCGGCTCGCGATCGTCTCGCCCCAGCCGATCGTTCGCCGAGTCCTTGAAGTCAGCGGCCTGGTCGAGGCATTCGTCGTCGCGGACTCGGTCGCCGACGCGGTCGAGCGGCTCGCGACAGCCCTGACCCGTCGCGCACCGAGCGGGTCCGACGCCCCGAGGGCGATGGCCGCTGCGACCGCCCGTCGGTACACGTCGGCCACCGCTCAACATGCGACGACGCCCCGCCGGCAAGAGCGCCATGGTGGAGCGCCGTCGGGCCGGTGAGTCAGGCGCCGGGGGGTGGCGGCGGTTCGTCATACACGCGGCGCTCAGCAACCGTCTGCTCGTACGGCCGTTGTGTGACCGGTTCCTGATAGGTCTGGCGTTGGCTCACCACGCGGCCCGTTCCCCGGCGGTGCCAGAAGGCGAAGAACAGGATGACTCCGGCCAGGCCGGCGAACATCAGCACCCAGCCGACCGCTTGCAGGTCTAGCCCGGCGATGTGCCAATGCACCGCGAACGTCAGGATCGCACCGATCGCGATGAGCAAAATACCTACTCCGATACCCATGGCCCCGCGTTACCCGGTCTCACGCGAAACCAAACCGTACGCGACAAACAATGGCGCACTCGTGACAGCGCGTCACCAATCGTCGATCGTCAAAATTTTGATCCGTCCGGAAGCGCAGTCGATCGCGCCGTCACCTTGCCCGGCGCGGACCGCGACGCCGGTGGCCGGCGAGCCCATCAGTTCGAATCGGAACCAGCCGCCGGCGTTCGCGGTGCCCTGGTCGAGGTAGCCCTGGTCGACGAACGACGTGACCGACTCCGTGAGCCCGTCCACCTCGAGGCCGAAGAGGTGCTCGCGGAGCTGGTCGAGCGCGGCTGCGCCGTCACCCGGCCGGCCGCCGATCATCCCGGACTTCGGGTCGGTCCAGCGGACGAACGCGCCCGCGGGTGCGAAATACCGCGGCACGAGGTTGCTCTCACCGGTCTCGAGATCGCGGAACAACGCGGCCAGTAGCGGTTCGGCACCCTCGCCCGAACACGGAGTGGCAGGCGCAGCGGAGGCGGGGATGGTGTCGGCGGCCCGCGCCGACGTGACCCGCACCAGGTCGGGAGCGCAGCCGGACAGGGCGAGCGAACAACCCGCCACCAGGACGCTGCACATCGCCACGACCACGGCCGCCATGAGGGAACGCCGGTGCCCGCAGATGCCGGTCACGTCGCTCGCCCCTCGCTGGGATGGCCGCTGCGAACGACGGTATCCCCGCTGTACCGCCGATCGCGAGGCCCAGTTTGTCCGCGACGGCTAGCCGGGGCATCTGGCCGGTGCGGCGGACGCCGCACGCATGTCTCGGTCCGTCGGCATTGCTGTCGTCTTCGGCCCACGGGTACGGACTCGGAGACCGACCGCGAACAGGGCGGCGGCGAGCGCGGGCAATGCGGCGACCGGCCCGATCGTCGCCAGTCCCCAGCGACCGGTTTCGGGCGAGTGAGTGGCCGCTACGCGGACGCGGTCGCGGTCGCCGAGCTGGGCTGCACCCACAGACAGAACGGGTGCCCGGCCGGATCGAGATAGACCCGTACGTCCTCCTGCGGCTGGAAGTCGGCCAGCGTCGCGCCGGCCGCGATGGCGTGCGCGCCCGCCTCGTCGAGATCGTCGACCTCGATGTCGAGGTGCATCTGCATCTGTTGCGCGTCGGCGCGACCCGGCCAGACCGGGCGTACGTGCGTGTCTTCGCTCTGAAACGACAGACCCGGGCCACCGGTCGGTGACCGCAGCGTGACCCAACCGGGCTCGTTCGAACCGTAGGGCCAGCCGAGCAGATCGTGATAGAACCGAGCCAACGTGCCCGCGTCCGGTGCGCCGAGCACGATGCCGGAAATCTGCGTACGGATTGCCATCTCGATCGTCTCCTCGGTCAATGGCCGTCGCCTACCCGATGGTCGATCAGTCAAACATCTGACGCCTCGCCTGGTCAGTCGCCCGATCCGGGCGATCCGCCAGAGGTCAGCTCGTGCCACGACAGCGACGAGAGTGTCGCGAGCGCCCCGAGCAGACCGCTGCGTTCGGCCGGGGCAAGCCGGTCGAGCAGTCGACGCTCGTACGTCCGGATGCCCGAGCGTGCCGCCTGGTGGAGCCGCCGACCCGCGGTCGTCAGCGACAACAGATGGCTGCGCCGGTCGGACGGGTCGGGCGAGCGTTCGATAAGCCCGCGTTGTTGCAGGTCGTCGAGTACGGGGATGATCCGGGTCTTGTCGGCGCGGATGGCGTCGGCGAGGGCGGCCTGTGTGCGTACGGGTTCGTCGGCGAGCGCGACGAGCACGACGTACGCCCACATTGTCAGGCCGTGGGCTTCCAGGATCGGCTGCTCGCCAGCGGTCAGCGCGCGCCCGATCGGCACCATCATCCCGGCCAGGTCGCGACGATCGTCTTCGGTCGATGGGTCCGGCGCACTCACGGCGGATCCAGGACGTAGTCGTACACCGTCGGATGGCGGCCGTCCGGCTCGTGCCAATCGGCCCGACGTTGGCCGATGCATCGCCAACCCAGGCGCTCGTACAGACGGATCGCGGCGTCGCCGCTGTCGGCGACGGTGAGCACCGGTCGCGACGCGTTCGCGCGGACGAAGTCGACGGCCGCCCCGAGCAGTGCCGCGCCGACACCCCGGCCGTGGGCGGCCGGCGCGACGAACAGCCGCATGATGGCGAGCGACGGGCCGTTCTCCGTACCCGCGATGTCGTCGTCGTGTCCAAGCGCGACATGCCCTACGACCGCGCCGTCGGCGGCGGCCACCCAGGCTTGGACGTCACGACCGCTGGACGTTAACCAACGGACCGGATCGCGCGGCCACCGGACCGGATATCCGCTTGCCTCGTGCGTGGCTCGCAGCGCTCCGACGCAAGCCGGCAGATCGGCCTCGGCGCGCGGGCGGATCAGTGCGGCCATGCGGGGGAGCGCCCGAGCAGCAACAACGTCCGGTCGAGGACGCTGGCATCGTGAGCCACCGGCAGGCCTGGAGCGAACGCGAATCCCGGCCCGCGACGGGCCGCATCGTCCGGCACCCGCAACGCGACGGCGAGCGCCGCTTCGGCCAGATCGTCGTCCAGGTGCAAGGGTACGTCGAGCGCGCGGGCGAGATCCCAGGCGTGGACGACGTCGTCGACAAGCTGGAATGTCAACGCATCGCTGGCGGTGAACGGCCGCCGACCCAGCTCGGGGAGCCAGACATCGAAGTCGCCGTTCGTTGCGTCGGCGAATGCCGCGATCACGTCATCGGCGGCGGCGGTGTATTCGGCGACCGGATCGCCGGAGAGTGGGCGGGGCTCCCATTCGGGCAGCGTGCTCTGTGCGCCGGTCGCCGCGACGGCGAAGCCTCGGTGCTGCGCGATCATGTGTGACAGCAGGTCGGCCAGCGTCCAGCCGACGCAGGGAGTCTCGCGGGTCAGATCGGTCGATGTCGTGTGTCGGGCGATCTGCACGCTCAGGCGGACCGCTTGTGCGTGGCCGTCGCGTACCTGGGACAACTCCGTCATGGGCACCCCCGTCATGGACGGATGCGAGCTGCATCCGCCGGCGACGATTATAAGCAGGCGCCTATGGTATGCGCACGCATATTAATTCGTCGTGGCGCGATGACTAATCGGGCGACGTCTGTCGTTTATCGCGACGCGTGCGGGGAAACGGCGTGCGTATGACTACGTGGAAGCCAGAGGACGAACACGGTGAACTCGACGCATCGGCGAAGAACAAGCTGCCCGACAGCGCGTACGCCTTCGCCCAGGCCCGCAAGGAACCGTTGACCGACGCCAAACACGTCCGCAACGCGATCGCCCGGTTCGATCAGGTCCAGGACGTGACGGACGCGGAGCGCGACGAGGCGTTCGCGAACATCAAGGCCGCGGCCAAGCACTATGGCGTCGACATGACGGAGAAGTCCTGGCACGAGCTGGGCAAGCCATCGCGGTGAGGCGTTGCGGCGTCAGCGCGCTCGCGGCGGCGGTGTTCCGCGGTGGATGCGCGCCGCCACGGCTCAGCCGCACGCTGATCACCACCATGTCGACCAGCGCCATCGCACCAACGACGAACAGGGCGATCCCGAGCGGGGCGAATCCGAGGTGCCAGAGCAGGATGCCGCCGGCCACGCAGATCACCAGGCCGCCGATCGCCAGCCCGAGCCGGAGGCGCAACGCACTGTAGGGCCGCTCGATCGTTCCGCGCGCGCCGCGTGGCTGCGGGCCGATGGGCATTTCGTCACCTCGATCCGGTTACGCCGTCGCCACGCGTCGCTTCACTCGCCGGCCGGCGACGTGTCAGCGCATGCATCGGCAGCACGTACCACAGTGAACAGCACATCACACCGACGGCCGCGCCGGCGGCGATGGCCGCGCCAAGGCCGATCACGACGTCCATGACGACGAACACGGCGCCGACAATCGCCACGAGCAGACACGCAAGACCGCCCTGCGCCAGCCGCGAGGCCGTGATCACCAGGGCGCCCTTCCGGTCCTGCCGGAACACCACCCGGTGATAGCTGACGGGCGCCAGGAACAACGCGCTCGCCGCCGCGCTCGCCAACAGCGTGACGACGTAGACCGCGTGATCGCGGGGGAGTGTCTTCGCCGAACCGTGCCGAGAACGGCAGCGTCAGCAGGAAGGCGAACAGGATCTGCACGCCTGTCTGCGCAACGCGGACTTCCTGCAGGATCTCGCCGAAGTTGCGGTCCCAGCGCTCGTGCGGCGTCTCGTCCCGGTCGACCTGATCGTCCCGGTCGGTCTCGTCGCGATCGTCCTGGTCGCGCACCCGGATCGCCCCGCTACTTGCCCAGCGCCGTACGCAGGTCCATGACATGATCCTGCGTCTGGGAGAGCAAAGGCCGCAGCGCCTCGGCCACATCCGGCAGGTTCATTTCATTAGCCTGCTCGATCCGCTGGCGGTAGCGCTTGAGCTGGCCCTCTTCGAGGTCGAGGTCGAGACGCAGCGCGGCGGCTTCGTCCGGCTCGTTCGGAATCGTAGGTACCGCGACGGTCGGCGTCCCGCCGAGGAAGTCGATCTGGTCGGCCAGGGCCATCGCATGGTCGAGCTCCTGCACCACGTGTTTGCGCAGCTCGCCGATCAGCGCCTGGTACTCGGCGCCCTTGATGGTCGCGATGTGCTGGACGTACTGCACGATCGAACGATATTCGGTGCCGAGGTCGTCGTTGAGAAGATCGATCAGATCCTTGGTTTCCACCGCTGTGCTCCCTCTCTGCCGTTTCGCCGGGCGCTGGAGCGCGTCGCGACTTCGTATGGTCAGTGGACCCTCGTACCCGACCCGGCCGGGGCCAAACCGGAAACCATGGTCGGGGCCGAAATCGCCCTGGCCGGCACCGCCGAAGCCGACGATGCCGGGCCGCTCCGGATTCGAGCGGCCCGGCATCGTGCGTGCCAGTCTTACTTCGCTGGCTACTTCTTGACCGCGTCCTTGACGTGGTCAACGGCGTCGCGGACCTTGTCACCGGCCTGCTTGACGTGCGATGACGCCTGCTCGCCGCGGCCTTCGTTGGCCAGATCCTCGTTGTCGGTCTTGTCGCCGACAAATTCCTTCGTCTTGCCCTTGAGTTCTTCGCCCTTGTGCTCGGCGCGGTCCATGTCGCTCATATGTTCGACCTCGATTCTGTCGATTTGCGTTATTTGGTAGGTACCCAGATCGACGGTCGCGAAACGCTCCACCGGCCCGCTTTCCGGCGCTTCGCCCGGCCAAGCTTCCGGTCCGCCTTACGCGCAGAATGAACCTGTCGCCGCACTGGCGATGAACGATGCGTCGCACAGTGACCGCCGGAGGAGTTAGGAGGACCGAGTGACGGATTTGGGCGTCCGCGTCCTCGACGTGGCGATCATCGTGTTCGCCGTCGTCGTGGCCGCGGTGATCGTTGGTGCGATCGTTCGCCGGCTCGGCCGCCGCGTGGTGTGGCTCGCGCGCCTATCGCGCCACGCCCGCACGCCGTTTCGGCTCGTCGTCGCGTCGATCGCCGCCGCCGTCGGCATCCACGTCTACGAACCAGCGGTCGGTGGCTGGCCGATCGCCGGCCATATCGCGGCGTTGTGCGTGATCGGTACAGCGGCGTGGTTGCTCGGCGCACTGCTCTTCGTACTAGAGGAGAGCGCTCTGCCCCGCCTGCGCACCGACGTGGAGGACAATCGGCACGCCCGCGCCGTGCGGACGCAGGTGATGGTGCTGCGTCGTGTCACCGTCGCCGTGGTCGCGATCCTCGCCGTCGGCGCCGCCTTGATGACATTCCGCGAGGTGCGGCTGCTCGGCACAAGCGTGATCGCGTCGGCCGGTGTGATCGCCGCGGTCGCAGCGTTTGCGACGAACGCCCTGCTCGGCAACGTGATCGCCGGACTTCAGATTGCGTTCAGCGGTTCGCTGCGGCTCGACGATGTGGTCGTCGTCGAGCAGGAATGGGGCCGCGTCGAGGAGATCACGCTGACGTACGTGGTCGTGCATATCTGGGATGACCGCCGCCTGATCCTGCCGACGTCGTACTTCACCACGCAGGTGTTCGAGAACTGGACCCACACCGAGTCGCAGTTGCTGGGCGAGGTGCTGCTCGATGTGGACTGGTCGATCGACGTCGACGGCCTGCGTGGTGCACTGCGCGAACTCGTCGAGGAGACGCCCCTGTGGGACGGCCGCGTCGCGGTCGCCCAGGTGGTCGACGCGGTGGGCGGCGAGGTGAGCATCCGGGCCCTCGTCAGCGCGCGCGACGCCGGTACGCTGTGGGACCTCCGCTGCCTGGTCCGCGAGGGTCTGGTGACGTGGGTACGAGACAGTGGCGCGCCACCGCGCACGCGCGCCGAGGTGCGCACAGACCCTCCGGAGCTGAACCTCACGCACCGTGTCGTGCCGTCGGCCGGTGGCGATGGCATGTTCGACGGCACCGCCACGACTGGCCCACCGGCCCCGCGCCGATCGCGGGACGGCTTCAACGAACCTCGCAGCGACCGGGTATTCACCGGCGATCGTGAGTCGCGGGCGCGGGGAGAGTCGTTCGCCGGCCCACCCGGGCCGGATCGTTCTGACCCACACGCGTCGCGGCGTCCGCAGAACGGGAACGGCGACACCCCGACGCATAAAGTGGACACCCGGACGGAGCCCGGGCAGGATTGATCACGGCCAGATCCGTCATGGCGTCGGCGAGGCGCCATCGTCGCGGCATCACTGTCATTCGTTACGTGCCTTCGTTCCTTCTGTTCCCGTAGGGGAGATGTGCCGCTCACCATCGATGTCGACCGCCGCCTGGGTCGGCCGACGTTCACCCTCCGGGGCGAGCTCGACATGCTGAGCGCGCCCCAGCTGACCAGCCGTTTCCTCAACGCCATCGATCGCTCGGTCGCCGACGTCGTGCTCGATGTCCAGCGCCTCGACTTCTGCGACTCGTCCGGCCTGGCCGCGCTGGTACGGCTGGCGCAACATCTCGATCGCGGCACCGTCACGGTCGCCGGACCGCGCCCGATCGTCCGCCGCCTGCTCGAGGTCAGCGGCATGATCGATGTGTTCGTCGTGACCGACGGGGGACCGGCGGACGGGACGGTGCAGAGGGCGGCCACGCTGAGTCCAGCCTGACGGTCGTCGATCGGCGTTAGCCGTTGTCGGGGCGAGCGCCCTTGCTGAGGTCGAGGACACACAATGCGTTGCCGAACGGGTCGGTGAGCACGGCGCACCGACCGACCGGGATCTCGAACGGCGCTTCGTCGACCCGGCAACCCCGACCGACTAACTCCGCTACGGCAGTCGGCACATCGTCGACCAGGTAGTGAACGCTCGGAACAGGTCGGCCACCGCTTGGTGCCCAGTGTCACGGCCGAGGATAGTGGGATGCCCGCGCCGGTACGGCGGCTGTCCGCGGTCCGCCGTACCAGCATGTCGCGGTGTCGTACTGTCCGGTCCCAGGGGGCGGGGTCGACCGGTTCGTGGTCCATGATCGCGAAGTTGGCCGGCGGATCGAGGGTTGCTTAGGGTATCGCCGGGTATAGCGGGGCCGACGGACGCGCAATACCGCATGTTCGGGGCCGCGACCGAGGCTCTTTTGTGTAGTTTGCGCCGGATAGGGCAGTTTGCTCCTAGTTGTCGCCGTAAGGCCGGTGGCGACATTCGGCGTTTCGCGCGTCCGCGGTTGGGACGGTGTCGGGTATGAGTGATGTGACCGTGTCCGCGATGAGCGCCTCGAACGCCGAGACGGTCAACGTGCGGGTCGCTGGCGCCCTGGTCTACGACACCGCCGCTGAGGCACGACCCCGACTGCGCGCCCTGGTGGACGGCGGTTTTCGCCGGCTCATCGTGGACGCCTCGGATCTCGACTTTCTGGACTCGTCGGGGCTCGGCGTGCTGCTCGCTGCGTGGCAACGCATGGACCGCGACGGGCGGCGGCTCGAGGTGCGCGGCGCTCACGGACAGCCGGCCCGCGTGCTCGCACTCACCGGCAGTGACGTGCTTCTGATCGCCGACCGGGGCGAACCACCGACCCGTACGGCGTCCGCCGGCTGAGGCTGCCAGACTGCGTGCGTGACGATCCGGGTAGTGCTGGCCGACGATCAGGCGCTCGTTCGAGCCGGGTTTCATGCGTTGCTCGACCGCACCCAGGACATCGAGGTCGTCGGCGAAGCCGCCGACGGCGCCGCGGCTATCGCTAGTGTCCGCGACCGCCGGCCGGACGTGGTCCTGATGGACGTACGGATGCCGGTGCTGGATGGCATCGAGGCCACCCGCCGGATCATCGCTGACCCGTCGCTGCCGGACGTGAAGGTGCTCGTGCTCACGACCTTCGAGGTCGATGAGTACGTTTTCGAGGCGCTACGCGCAGGCGCGAGCGGCTTCCTGCTCAAGGACGTCGAACCGGACGACCTCCGGCAAGCGGTCCGGCTGGTCGCCGGTGGCCAGGCGCTGCTGTCGCCGAGCGTGACGCGTCGGGTGATAGCCGAGTTCTCCCGCCGGCCCCCGCGCACGCCACTCGACCAGGGCCGCCTCGCACCGCTGACCGATCGGGAGCGCGAAGTGGTGGCGCTGGTCGCGCGTGGGCCTGACCAACGACGAGATCGCCGCCGACTGTTCATGAGCCCGGCGACCGCGAAGACCCACATCAACCGCGCCATGACCAAGGTCGGTGCACGCGATCGGGCGCAGCTCGTCGTGCTCGCCTACGAGTCCGGCCTCGTCGAGCCCTGACATACGCCCGCCGCGGTAGATGGTGGCGCGGCCGTAACGCGAACGTGGTAGCCGACCGACCGCGCGTGCGGGACGACGTGGGCGGTCCGGACTCCTAGCGTCATGGGCATGACTCGACTCACTGCCCTCGTCCTGCGCCACCGCCTCCTTGTCGTGGTCTTCTGGCTCGTGGTGGCCGTCGCCGGTGGCCTGACCGTCGGCACCACAACCGGTCGACTGAGCCAGTCGTTCGCCGCGCCGGGCAGTCCGGCCCAGAACGCGGCCGACCGGATCCTGGCCGCATATCACGTGGATGCGAGCGCCGACCCGGACGTCGTTGTCGTGACCGTGCCGACCGGCCAGACGGTGGACTCGCCTTCGTCGGTCGCCGTCTTGCGACAGGTCTTCGCGGCCGTACAACCGCTGGGCCTGCGCTCGGTCGATGTCACGAACACCAGCGACGCCAGGTTCACCACCGCCGACCATCGCACCGCGTACGGCATCGCCTACCTTCCGCCCGGCGGCGTATTCGACAACGGTCTCACCGCGCGGCTGACGCAAAGCGTGAAGCGGGCGACACCGGCCGGCTACACCACGGCGGTCACCGGGCTCGGCCCGCTGCAAACGGGATCCGGGCAGTCGGGCGGCCTCGGGCTGCTCGCCGAGACGCTGATCGGGGCGGCCGGTGCGCTACTCGTGCTCATCTTCGTGTTCGCGAGCTTCGTCGCCATCCTGCCGCTCGTGATGGCCGGCATCTCGATCCTGACGACGTTCCTGCTCCTGCTCGGCCTCACCGCCATCACCGAGGTGAACTTCATCGCGCAATTCATCATCGGGCTCATCGGGTTGGGCGTGGCGATCGACTACGCGCTTCTGGTCGTTACCCGCTGGCGCGAAGAGCGAGCGCACGGAGCCGACAACCGCATCGCGGTGGAGAAGGCGATGGCGCACGCCGGGCGCGCGGTCGTGTTCTCTGGCCTGACCGTGACCGTCGGGCTCCTCGTGCTCGCCGTGTTGCCGATCCCATCGCTACGCAGCTTCGGCTATGCCGGCGCGCTGATCCCGTTGGTTTCGGTCGCGGTGGCCATCACGCTTCTGCCGGTGCTGCTCGACACGATCGGACCACGGCTTGACTGGCCACGGATCCGCAACGAGAGCCGGCCGGGCCGGGGCTGGATCGCCTGGGCCCGAACGGTCGTCCACTGGCGATGGGCCGCGATGCTCGCGGGCGTCGCCGTACTGCTCGCACTGGCCATACCGGTGTTGTCGATCCAACTCGGCGAGGCGCGGTCGGTCGCGCTCAGCCAGCCCGGTCCGGCCCGGCAGGCACTGGACACGCTGACGGTCGGCGGCGTACCGAGCGGCGTGCTCACGCCCATCGTGGTGCTGGCCGACCAGGGAAGTGCGCCCGCGCTCGTGCGCCGCCTCGACACGGTCGCGGGCGTCGCCACGGTGGGGGCGCCGGCCGACCAACGCTCGGACGGTACGGCGCTGATCACCGTACTGCCGAGGCGGGAAGCCGGCGACGACGCCGGAAAGGTGACCGTACAACAGGTCCGGGACGCGGTCGCCCGCGATCCGGGCGTGCTTGGGGTGGCCGGCGAAGGAGCGGGGCAGCTCGACTTCCGGCACGCTGTGTACGGCCGGTTCCCGTACATGCTCGGGATCGTCTGCCTCGTCACGTTCCTGTTACTGGCGCGCGCGTTCCGGTCGCTCGTGCTCCCCGCGAAGGCGGTGCTGCTCAATCTCGTATCGCTCGGCGCCGCGTACGGCGTGCTCGTCCTCGTCTGGCAGAACGGGTACGGCAGCGAGGCACTATGGAACACGCCGAGCACCGGCGCGATCGCGATCTGGATACCGCTGATCGTCTTCGCGTTCCTGTTCGGCCTGTCGATGGACTATGAGGTGTTCCTGCTCGCCCGGATGCGCGAGGCGTACGACGCCGGCGAGCGACACGGACGGTGCGGTCGTGACGGGTCTGTCGCGCACCGGCCGGCTGGTGACGTGCGCGGCGCTCATCCTGGTGCTCGCGTTCCTGTCGCTGTCCACGGCTCCGGCCACCGATGTCCGAGTGCTCGCCACCGGTCTGGGTGCCGGGATCCTCGTCGACGCCACGGTCGTACGGTGCCTGCTCGTACCGTCGCTGGTCAGCCTGTTCGGCCGGTGGAACTGGTGGCTGCCGGCGTGGGCGGCACGCTTGCTCCGCGTACCGCCATCGGGTCCCGACAGGCCACGACGCGTCGCCGCGCCGACGGAGAGCGACCCACCGCGGAACCGGCGGCACGGCTTACCGTGGGCGCATGACGTCGGTTGCCGCGAACGGCGCCGGCCCGCGTCACGAAACCCTCGTCGACGCGGCGCTGGCGCTGCCGCTCGCGGCGCTCGCGATCGGCGGGACGGCCGGCGAGCTGGTCAGCGCCACGGGACCGACTCCGCCGCCGGTCGGGGGATACCTGATCGCGCTCGCGGCGGCGGCCACGCTGATGTGGCGGCGACAGCGACCGGCCGTCGTCGCGGTGGCGGCGCTGGCGATCGCCGTGTGTTATCCGCTCGTCGGCTATCCGGGCTGGGCGCCAATGCTGCCGATGTTTGTCGCGCTGTTCAGCCTCAGTGCCTACGGTGCTACGCAACGCGCGCTTTACGGAGCATTGGCGCTGTGCGTTGTCACGTATCTGCTGCCGGTGGTCTCGACGCAGCGGTGGTCGCCGTGGTCGCCCGCGGTGTGGGCGCCGGCGGTCGGCCTGGTCTGGGTGTCGCTACTCGGTGCGTCCACCCGGCGTCGGCGGCTGGCCGGCGAGGAGCATGTGCGACAGGTCGCCGAGGTGGCCGCGGCACAGGCACGCGAACGGATGGCCGACGAACGGCTGCAGGTCGCCCGCGAGCTCCACGACGTGCTGGCGCACACGATCTCGGTGATTGCCGTACAGAGCGGGCTCGCGGTCGATGCGCTCGACGACGACACCGCCACGACGCGGCGAGCGCTCGCCGCCATCCGCGCGTCGACCAGGGAGGCGCTCGGCGAACTACGAGCAACGCTCACGGTGCTGCGCGCGGACACCAACGAGGCGGCCGCGGCGCGGCCGACGCGTCCGCAACCGCGGCTGGCCGACCTACCGGATCTGGTCGCGCAGACGCGTGCGGCCGGTCTCATGGTCACGTTCAGCGGTGACGTCGCTGGCGCGTCCGGCGCCGCCGCCGGCCTCTCGCCGGCGCTCGAACTGACCGCGTTCCGCGTCGTGCAGGAGTCGCTGACCAACGTCGTGCGGCACGCGAAGGCAACATCGGTGGCGGTTGAGGTCCGCCGCGACGGGGACCAGCTGCACATCACGGTCGCCGACGACGGTCACGGCCCGCAGGGCGATCAGACCGGATACGGCGTACGGGGGATGGGTGAGCGCGTCTTGGCGCTGGGCGGCACGTTGGTCACTGGGCCCGGACCTGAGCGCGGGTACGAGGTCCGGGCCATACTGCCGCTGTAGTCGGTTCGTGCTGTGAGTCGGGTCGGTGTCTAGGCCGGCGCGAGCGCCGGCTCCGCCGTGATCGCGAGCCGGCCGACAAGTCGGATCGGCAGCCGACCGGTCCGCACCGGCTCCGTACTTGCTGCGCGCGCGCCGGCCTCACGGCGCGCGGCCGACGTCGCACGGTGCAACGCGATACGCGCGTCGTAGATCCAGGCCCGGCCGCCTGGTCGAAGCACGCGCCGGACCTCCCGCACACCGCCGCGTACGTCCGCCCAATGGTGCTGGCTCATCGACGAGACGATGAGATCGAACGTGCCGTCCGGGTAGGGCAGGTGAGCGACGTCGCCCACCGTGAACGTGACCCGGTCGGCGAGTCCGGCGTCGGTGGCCGCGTGACGTGCGTAGGCGATCATGTCCTCGCTGAGGTCGAGCCCGTCGACGCGTAGCAGCGGTTGGGCCCGCGCGATGGCGAGCGGGACGCCGCCCGGACCGGTGCCGACGTCAAGGACGCGGGCGCCCGAGCCGAGGCCCGCGGCGGAGACATCCGCTACGACGCGGGCGTGCACGCCGCGGAACGGCCCGCTCGTCATGCGGTCGTACCGGCCCGGCCGGCTGACCATTCCGAACATCGTGTCGCGGGGATTGTGGTGTGGCATGGCGTGATCTCCTTGAGAATCTCGAACAGGCTGTACGTTGCCGAACACTGTGTTCGAGTATGCTCAGGTGCCATGGGATGCGGTCAACCATCAATTCACCGGATCCGTGCGTTACCGGACGGAACCCGCAGATTGTTCCGCTGCGGCGCGGTCGCCGTGAGGTGCGATCGAGATCTGCCGCGGGACTCGGGCGGCATTGATGGCTGACGTCGCCGTTGTCGATCGACGCGTCCGGCGGACGCGGCGCAACCTGGGCGAAGCGTTGATTGCTCTCATCGTCGAGCGCGGCTATGACCGCATTACCGTGCAGGACATTCTCGACCGGGCCGACGTCGGGCGGTCGACGTTCTACGCGCACTTCCGGGACAAGGACGCGCTGCTCATGTCCAGCTTCGACGAACTCCGTGACGACCTGCGCCGGGACATGGACGCGTTGATACCGGGCGAGCTGCCCGACGATCCCGCGCATCCGGTGTCGGTCGTGTTTCAGCATGCGTACGATCACCGACCGATTTACCGGGCGCTGTGCGGGCGGCAGGGCCCTAATGTCGTCGACGGCTATCTCCGCTCGATGTTCGGCGCCTTGCTCGGCGACCATCTGCGGCCGCACCTCGCCGCCGCTGGTTCGTCGTTGCCGCCGGCCATCGTGGCCGAGTTCTACGCGAGCGCGCTGATCGGCGTGCTCACGTGGTGGGTGAACGAAGACTTCCCGCACTCGCCCCGCGAGGTCGCGGCGGCGTACGGCGCACTCGCCGCGCCCGGGATCATGGCCGCCATCGGTGCCGTCCCGGCGCCGGACTCCCGGCCCACTGCTACCAGCGTTCGACCAGATGCTCACGACCGGGCGGCGGCTCGTATGGCTCCGGCCAGAAGTCGGTGATGTGGGCGACGCGGCCGTGGTCGTCGAGGTCGAGAAACGTCAGCCCGGTCTCGGCGCGACCGTCGACCGTGAACGATGTCCACGTTGCCGCGTGGCGGCCCGATCCGGTCAGCCGTTCAACCGTGGCGTGCCACTCGCCCGGATACTCCTGGTTGAACTGGACGTACGCCGCGCGGCCGCGGATGCGCTCGCGGGTCTGCGGAAGCTCATATACGACGTTGTCGGCGAGCAGATCGCCGAAGCTCGCCCAGTCGCGCGCCTCGAGAGCGGCCCAGTAGCGGCCGGCGACGGCGGCGGCTTGCCCGGTCGGTTCTGTCATACCGACTACTGTGACCGCCACCCCCGACAGAAACGAATCAGCCCGCGTACGGGTGCAGCGGCATACCCGGCACGTCGACGCGTAGCCGGAACACGGAACCGGCCTCCGGCTGGACGCCCGACGGTAGGTTCTCGCGCGACGTGGTGACGTAGAGATCGCGCATATCGGCACCGCCCAGTGCGACCGCGGTCGTCTTCGTGACGGGCAACCCCACCACCGCGTCGAGTCGGCCGTCCGGCGCATATCGGCGGACCGCGCCGCCGTCGTACAAGGCAACCCATACATAACCGTCGGCGTCGACCGTGAGCCCGTCGGGCTTCCCGTCCGCCTCGTCGATGACGGCGAACGTCCGGCGGCCGGTCAGACCGCGGTCGAAGTCGTAGTCGAATACGTCGATGTGCTGTGTCGGGGTGTCGTTGTAGTAGGCGCAGCCGCCGTCCGGACTCCACGCCAGACCATTGGACGTGGTTACACCCCGCTGCACGACGGATACGCTGCGATCGGTGTCGAGCCGGTAGAGCGCCGCGTCGCCCGGCGTCTTGCTCATCGAGCCGCAGTAGAAGCGACCATGCGGGTCGCACGCGCCGTCGTTCATCCGGGTCGTGCCGGCCGGCCACAGCTCAGCGAGCGGGTGCTCCGTCCCGTCCGGGTCGATGAGGGCGAAGCCACGCTGAATGCCGATGACCATGCCGCCGCCGGCGCGCGGACGGATCGCCGCGGCGACATCGCCGACGTGGCGGCGCACGACCTCACCGCTCGCGGTGTCGAGGGCGAGGACGTCACCGGCGAGCATGTCGACGAAGCGGAGCCCGCCCCAGGACGCGTCCCACACCGGACCTTCGCCGTGGTACGCGACCGGCCCGGTGATCTGCTCGGCCTCGGCCATGACGGGCTCCTTCGGGATCGACGGGTGCGGCCGTGGATGACGGACGGGTTCGGCACTGGTCGCAGACAGGTGTACCAGGTTCGGCCGCGGCGTGGATGCTGACCTCGGCGTGAATCGCACGACAAAGCGGAACTTTCAACATATCGACTTTGAGCTATGGGCCGGATGTGTATCGGATGTGCCAGCGGTGTTGACCGCGGGCAGGTGGTTGGGCAGAGTCACTTATGGACGAAGTCACGAGGCCGGCTCCGACGGTCGGCCGATGGTGGCTCGGCTCGCCGGGTGGTCCCGCGCAGGCACCCGGCCGGTCCGCGTATGTGTGCGTGCCGTAGCCGACCTCGGTTGGCTGCGGCCTCGGGCCGGCCAGCCACGTCTGCGCCCGGTCTCCGGCGGTCCTTCAACCGGGGGAGGCCGCCACGCTCGAATCCATCGGGCTTGCGCCGGCGGAAGTGCTCGCCTATCGCATGCTGCTGCGTTCGCCGACGGCCTCGATCGCCGACCTCGCGGCCCGCCTGCGCATGCCGATCCTCGACGTACGCGCGGCGCTGCGCGGGCTGGAGGCGAAGGGGCTGATCGGTCGCATTCCCGGCTCGGCGCAACGATTCCGGCTTGCGTCCGCGCCCGAGGAAGTATTCCGTCCGCTGGTCCGGCAACGGCGGGCGGAGTTGCAAGCGATGCGCTCCGATGTCGGCGCACTCGCGGAAGAATACCGCGATCGCCGGCAGCATCCGGACGGTGAGCGGGTAGATGTGTTGTACGGCAACGCCGCCACGCACGTGACGCGTCTCGTCGCGGGCGCCGCGGTCGAGGTGTGCGCACTCGTTACCGAGCGGGCACGGGCGTTGCCCGCCCGAGGTCGGGCGGCACGCCGGCCGGGAGTCCGGGTGCGCGCGGTCTATCCGCGCGCATCGCTGGCCCGGGTCGACGGCCGTCGCGAGATCGAATCCGCGGTGCGGGCCGGTGCGCTCATCCGCGTCGTCGACGAGCCGCCGTTCGCGCTCCTGATCGTCGACCGGTCGGTCGCGCTGGTGGCTGCGAAGACGGACTCCGGACCGACGGCTTTAGGGGTCGATGCGACTCCGGCGCCGAGCGGCGGGGATGCGCTCCTGGTCCACCCGGGCGGCCTGCAGGAGTCTCTCTTTGCCGTGTTCGACCGGACCTGGTCGGTGGCCGAACCGGTACGCATCACGAAAACCGGCCCGGTGTGTGGCGAGCCGGCGGTGGCCGTACCGTGTCCGGATGATCTCCGCCCTGCTGTCGCTGCTGCTGGACGGCCTCACCGATGAGGCGATCGCGGCACGAAACTCGATCTCGGCACGCGGACGGTCCAGCGCCGTGTACGCGATCTGATCGAGGCTGCCGGCGCCCGTACCCGCTGCAATTGATCTGGCAGGCGACCCGGCGCGGCTGGATCTGACCCGCGGCGGCCCGGCCGCGCATTGCCGCACGCACGGGCGGGCCCGAGCGGCGCGCGCCGCCCGGGCCCCGGTAACCGTGCCGCTAATCCTTCAGCAGCGTGAAGTTCACCGTCGTCGTGGTCGCCCTTCGTGATGCGTACGGTCTTCGTCTGCGGCTGGAAACCGTCCTTCGCCACGATGAGCTGCAGCGGGTTGTTACGGACGTCGAGCCACAAGGCGTAGTGACCCTGCGCATCGGTCTTGAGCGTGTGATGCGTCGCCCACGTGTTGATCTGGACGGTCGCGCCGGCGATCGGGCCGGATGGCCCGTTGACGGTGCCGGTGATCTTGCCCCACGTCTTCGGCGGGTTGACCGTCATCGACACCGGGATCACCGGCACCGCGTACGGCGTGTCCGACGCCGACCGTGACCGCCGCCGTGTACGTGCCGGGCTGCGTGATATCCGGGACGTTGGCGTTGACGGCCACCGTAAACGTGGCGCTGGCGCCGGCCGCAATCGTGAGCGTGGTCGGATTCACCGACAGCCAACTCACGTCCGCGGTCTGTCCACAGTCGACGAATCCGGGCAACACCTCGGAGCTCGCCATCGGCGGGGCGCCGAAGCCACCCGGATTGCCACCGACCTTGTAGAAGCCGCAGGTGCTGCCGCCACGGTAGAGCGTGTTGTTCGAGTTCGGCAGCGGCGACCATGCGTCGCTGGTCGGATCGAACGCGTAGCCCTGGTTCGTGATGACCGCGTTGTCCTGCGTCACGCCCGCCCGAGACGAGCAGCTCACCATCGGCCGCCGTATAGCCCGAACCCCACAGGTCGATCGGCAGATCGGCCTCGGGCGACCATGAGTCGCTGCCCGGGTCGTAGGCGTACGTGTGCACGGATCGTGCCCGCGTCGGTCGTGCCACCGGCGCAGTAGAGCGTGCCGCCGATCGCACCGCACGACTCCCAACTGGCCGGCTCCGGGATAGTTCGCCGCGACCTGGCTCCATGTGTCGGTGGCCGCGTCGTAGACGTTCACATCGGCCGAGCCGCAGGCGGTGCGGTGCAGCCGCCGACGACGTACATCTTGCCGCCGAGATCGCGACGCCCGAGCCCGCGAACGGGTCAGGGTTGGTCGCTACGCCGTCGTCCACGCGCCGGTCGCCGGGTCGTAGACCTCGGTCTTGCCGTCGGGGCTTGCCGTCGCCGCCCCAGCCGCCGGCTGCGTAGATCTTCCCGTTCGACGAACGCGGCCATGGCCGGCTTCTCCCGCGTGTCCGGTCGCGCTCGCGAGCGCGGTCCAGCTGACCCGAGCCCGGGTCGTAGGCGTACAGCCCGCGGTTCGTCCCCGCCGCCGTGATACCCGAAGCCGGAGTAGATGTTGCCGTCTCAACGCGCGACGCCGTTGTCCTGGATCGTCACCGGGAAGTTGGCGATCGACGTCCACGGTGCATCGGCCGGTGTCGCATTCGGTGCCGCCTTGCGCCGGTCGCCTTCGCCGGTGGCTCCGTTCGCCGCGTGCAGCGACCGCGGCGAGTACTTGCCCTTGACCCGGTGGATCGGGGCGCCGTGCGCGGTCAGCATGGTGCTGCCGCCGGGCTGTTCACCGAGCGTGACCGTGGCCGGTGCGCCGCCGGTGTTTTGACGGTGACGACCTGGCTCGCCGTCCCTGCCCCGGTTGACGGTCTTCGCGACGCTCGTCGGGGTGACCTTGATCCGTCCGGCCTTCAGCTTGAACAGCGCCTGCTTCGTCTTGTTCGCGGCGACGGTACTCGGCTTCGTCTTTGACATGTAGTGGCTGCGTGCCGCCGTGAACGGGTGCTTACCCGGTCAGCGAGGAGAACATCCAGTAGAAGCCGTCGCCGAGGTTCGGGTCGTCCGGCGTCGCCGCCGTGGTCGCCGTGCTCGGCCGGCTTGTCCATCGCTGGTCACGGTCGCGCCGACGATGCCGTTGCCGGTGTTCGCGTCGGTGACTGTGCCGGCGACGAGGCCGCCGGGAACCGGGTGCAGGTGCGGGTGCCGACGAAGACGTTGTCGACCTCCCACCACCAGGCCCAGGTGCCGGTGTAGTGGAACCGCACCTGTACGGCGGACTTGTTCGGCCGCCTGCGGGAGCGGCACGTCGACGTGGGCCGGGCCGCGGAAGTCCGTCCCGGATCTGGTCCAGACGTTCGACCAGGTCGTGCCGCCGTCGACGCTGAGTTCGACGTCGGCGGTCGACGATCGAGGTCGCGGTAGTCGGTGTCGAACCCGACCTCGGGGTTCGCGACGCCGGAAGGTCGGTCGTCGGCGACGTCAGGTATGTGTCCTCGGTGTTGCCGTCGCCGAGGAAGTCACTGTCGATGATGGCGAAGCCGCCGCTGCCTCCGGTCAGGTTGCCGCGGGGGTCCGGATCGTCGAACTCCCAGCCGCCGACGTCGGTGTTGTTGGCGACCGTCCAGCCGGCCGGCGTCGTCGTGCCGTCGAACGTCTGGGTCGAGGTGCCGGTCGTGGCCACGGTGTATCCCGGGTGCGTCGCAGGCGGCGGCGTCGACCGGCACGGCTGATGTTCTGCGTCGCTGTCTGTGCTGCCGAGTGCGGTCGCTGTGTCGACGGCCTGGTAACCGGTATAGTCCGCGGTGACGTGCAGCGTGGTACGTCTGGCCCTGCCGGCAGCGTCAGGCTGTAGTGCGCCGGTGTACGGGTCGGTGAAGACCGGGCCACCGGGCACGCCGTCGGCGGTGATCGTCGCGTACAGCGGCCAGTGGTGGCCGGAGCCGTCGGTGACCGTTGCCGGTGACCGTCGACGTGCGGAACCGGATCAGCGCGAAGTTCTCGGTGACCGTGCCGCCGTCGGTGACCGCGACGCCGGAGACGTCTGGCTGGCGTAGCCGTAGGCGGAGGCGGTCGACGTCGTAGGTGCCGACCGGGACGGACAGCGTGTAGTGCCCGGACGGCGTCGGTGGTCGCCGACGCGAGTCGCCGATCGGTGACCGTCGCGCCGGCGATCGGGTGCCCGGTGGCCGCAGTCGGTGACGGTGCCGCTGATCAGTGCCGTGCGGGCCGGTGGTGAACGCGGATACGACCGTTCGGGGTGCCGAGACCGGTCGGGCCGTCGTAGCCGGCGCCGGCGGTGCAGCAGTAGGTCGGCGAGCAGGTGCCGTTGTTGCCGGTGGTCACGTCGTTGAGGGCGACGCGTTGCGCGTACGGGTAGCTCGCACGGGTAGGTGCCCGCGACCGGCGTGCCGGCGTCGGCGAACACGCTCGCGATGATCGGCGACGAGGCGCTGGTGCCGCCGAATACACCTGCCAGCCGCTGGCTTGGTAGGTGTCGTAGACGGCTGACGCCGGTCACCGGGTCGGCGACCGCCGCGACGTCGGCCTCGGTCCGCGTTGTCGCAGCCGGTGTCGGTCTGCCAGGACGGCTTCGCCTCGTAGATTGAGCAGCCGCTGCCTGGGCCGCCGAAGGAGTTGTTCCACACCGATTCCGACCAGCCGCGCGCGCTGCAGGTCGGCAACGAGCGTGGTGCCGCCGACCGAGGTGACGTACTGCGACGCGGCCGGGTAGGACACGCCGAAGTCGTGTCGCCGGTGCTCGCGACGACCGCGACGCCGGGGTGGTTGTAGTGCGGGTCGACGTCGGTGACCTCGGACGGGTCTTCGCCGCTGCCGGGCGCGGAGTCGTAGGCGCTGCCGTAGCTGTTGGAGACGTACTTCGCGCCGAGTGCGACGGCCTCGTCGACCGCCGCGCCCAGGTTGTCGTTGCTGTTGTCGTCGGCCTCGACGAGCAGGATGTGCGCCTGCGGCGCGACGGCCGAGACCATGTCGACGTCGAGTGAGATCTCGCCGGCCCAGCCCGCGTCCGGCGGTCGGGTAGTTCGTGCCGCCGCGCTGGTCGACCTTGCGGAAGCAGCCGTTCGCCGTCGTGCAGGCGGGCAGGCCGAACTGTGTGCGGTAGGTGGCCAGGTCGGACTCGGCGTTCGGGTCGTCGAACGCGTCGACGATCGCGACGGTCTGGCCGGCGCCGCCGTTGGCTGGCAGCGCGTAGGCACTCGATAGATCGGCCGGTCCGTATCCGGAGACGGTGGCACTCGGCTGGATGCCTTTGTGCGCGGTGACGTCCGTCCGCTTGAGCGCGAAGCACTGCGCCGCGCCCTTCTTCGGCTGGGTGCACAGCGGTTTGACGCCGTTCTTCTTCGATACCTTCGGCGTCGCGGCCGCTGTCGTGCTCGCCGACGCCGCCGTTGTGTTTGCGGCCGTCGAGGCGGCCGGCGTGCCGGCCGATGCCGGGCTGGCGAGGCCGATCGTCACCAAAGCGGCGGCCGCGGCGGCCGCCACCAACGTTCGTGATCGTCGAAGGAGTCGTGGTGCTGTCCGGGGTAGGTGCATGGAGGTCCTTCCACAGGCACGGTTACCGGTGACATCGACGATGCTCCTGTAGGTCGTTCGCCGAGCCCCCGATGCGATCCGGCTGGATCCACTGTGGGTACCGTCGTGACTACCGACCATGCATGTCAATGGATCTATCTTGGCGGGATCCCGCCAAGTCGTATTTCCGCCGCCACCGGCTCGGCTGTGGGCCACCGACCGGCGGCTTTCCGCCACCAATCGGCCACGACCGCGTGAATCGATATGTATCGTCGCCGGTCGGGCGGCTGCCGGCTAGTCGCTCACGTCGCTCCGAGGCGGGCCGCGCGCGCGAGCAGGTAGCGCTGCTCCGGAACGCTGGTCGTCTTGCGGGCCGCCCGCTGGTACGCCGCACGGGCGGCACCCCGATCGCCGGCCATGTCGAGGAGATGCGCCCGTACGGCGTCGACCCGGTGGTGCCCGGCAAGCTGCGGGTCGGCATCCAACGAGGCCAACAGCTCGAGGCCGGCCCGTGGTCCGTGCACCATCGCGAGCGCTACCACCCGGTTCAGCGTCACCATCGGGTTGGGGGCGAGCACGCTCAGCAGGTCGTACAACGAAAGGATTTGTGGCCAATCGGTGTCGGCCGCGCGTGGCGCCTCGGCATGGACCGCAGCGATGGCCGCCTGCACCTGATACGGGCCGACCGGGCCGTGCGGCAGGGTGGCGGCGACGAGTGCCAGCCCGGCCCGGATCCCTTTGGCGTCCCAGCGCGCCCGATCCTGCTCGGTGAGCGGGACGAGTTCTCCCTCCGGGCCGGTCCGAGCCGGTCGCCGTGCCTCGGTCAGCATCATCAGCGCCAGCAGTCCAGCGACTTCGCCGTCGTCGGGCCGCAGCGCGTGTACGGCCCGCGTCAGGCGGATCGCTTCGCGGGTCAGATCGGCCCGGGCGAGCACCGTTCCGGAACTGACCGTGTAGCCCTCGTTGAAGATCAGGTAGAGCACCTGCAGCACGACGCGCAACCGGCCGCTCAACTCCGGTTCGCCCGGCAGTTCGAATCGGCTGCCCGCCCGCTTGATGGTCTGTTTGGCCCGGCTGATGCGCTGTGCCATCGTCGCCTCGGGCACGAAGTACGCGCGCGCGATCTCGGCCGTGCTCAGGCCGCCGACCGCCCGCAGCGTGAGTGCGGCCTGCGTCGGCGGTGACAAGGACGGATGGCAGCACAGCATCAGCAACGTCAACGTATCGTCGCGATCGGCGGACCGTGGGTCGTCGTCCGGTGCGGGTGCGACGAGGTCGTCGACCGGCGCCATCGCAGCCACCGTCTCCTCGCGATGTCGTCGGGAGATGTCACTGCGCGCCTGATCGACGAGGCGTCGGCCGGCCACGGTGACAAGCCACGCGCGCGGATTGTCGGGGACACCGTCGGCCGGCCACTGCACGCTCGCGGCGAGCAGTGCCTCCTGCACCGCGTCCTCGCACTCGTCAAATGTGCCGTACCGGCGTACGAGCGCGCCGAGGACCTGCGGCGCCGTGTCGCGCAGCAGGTCCTCGATGGTCGGTTGTCCGGTCACCAGCGGTGTTTACAACTCCAGCCCGGATTCGTCCATCACCGGCCGCACCTCGATCGCCGTCAGCGCCGCGTCCGGGATCATCGCGGCCAACTCGATCGCGCGGTCCATCGAGTCGCAGTCGACGGCGTAGTACCCGGCCAGATACTCCTTCGTCTCGATGTACGGCCCATCCGTCGCCGACGTGACACCGTCACGTACGCGTACGGTCATCGACTGCGTCGGATTCGTCAGAGCGGCCGTGCCGATGAGCTCGCCCGATTCGCGGATCTTCGGCGCGAACGCGTCATGACCGGCGAAGACCGCGTTGCGCTCGTCCTCGGACAGCGCCTCGAACACGTCCTCGTTCATGTAGATCATCAGCAGGTACTTCATCGTGTGCTCCTCACGTCGCGGCATCGACGCCCGCGCTCGTCCGGCGGCCGTCTCTCGCAGGTTGGTCGGAGTCGACCGGCGCGTCTCGACATCACCGAGCGAACTTATCGCGAAAAGAATCTTGGCGGCTTCGTGTCGAGAACGACCGCGGCGCTCCGACCCACCCACGAAGGCACCCGCCGACGGGTGCGGAAGCGGAAGGAAGCCCGATGACCATCTCGACCACCGAGGCTACGAGCACGCCCGAGCGGGCCGGCCGGCGGGAGTGGATCGGCCTCGCCGTACTGGCGCTGCCGTCGCTGCTGATCTCGATCGACGTGTTCGTCATGCTGCTCGCGCTGCCGAGCATCAGTGAAGCCTTGCACGCCGGCAGCACGCAGCAACTCTGGATCATGGACGTGTACAGCTTCATGCTGTCCGGCTTCATGATCACCATGGGTACGCTCGGCGACCGCATCGGTCGACGGCGACTGCTGATGATCGGTGCGGCCGGCTTCGGTATCGCCTCGATCGTCGCGGCGTACTCGACGTCGGCCCCGATGCTGATCGTCGCGCGCGGTGCCCTCGGGATCGCCGGCGCAACCATCGCGCCGTCGACGCTGTCACTGATCAGCACGATGTTCCGCGATGCCCGGCAACGCAGCGCCGCCATCGGCATCTGGTTCTCGTGCTTCATGGGCGGCGCGGTGATCGGCCCGGTCGTCGGCGGCGTTTTGCTGGCCCACTTCTGGTGGGGCTCGGTCCTGCTGCTCGGCGTGCCGGCGATGGTGCTTCTGCTGGCCTTCGGTCGCGTGTTCCTACCCGAGTACAAGGCGCCTACCGCGGGCCGTCTCGACCCAATCAGCGTGCTCAGCTCACTCGCGGCGATCCTGCCCATCGTGTACGGATTAAAGGAGCTCGCCCGCTCCGGCTGGCATCCGGTGCCGGTCGCGGCCGTCGTGGTCGGCGCCCTCGCCGGTGTGTACTTCGTCCGGCGCCAGCGCCGGCTCGAGCACCCACTGCTCGACATGCGGCTGTTCGTCAACCGCAACTTCTCGGTGTCGCTCGGCACGATGTTCATCGGGACGATGCTGACCGGTGCGCTGATGCTGTTCCTGACCGAGCATCTCCAGCTCGTCGAGGGCCTCTCGCCGCTGCGGGCCGGCGTGTGGGTGCTGCCGGCCGTCGGCGCCTCGCTGGTCTCGGTGCTGGCGTCGCCCCTGCTCGCCCGCCGGGTGCGGCCCGCGTACCTGATCTCGGGTGGGCTAGTGGTCAGCGTGATCGGGCTCGTGTTGATGACGCAGATCGGCCCGACGTACGCGCCGGTGATGCTGGCCGTGGCATGGGCCGTGTCGAACCTCGGCGCCGGACCGTTCGTGTCCCTCGGCACCCACCTCGTGTTGGGATCGGTGCCGCCCGAGCGGGCCGGATCGGCGGCGGCGCTGAACGAGACGTCCGGCGAATTCGGGTTTGCGCTCGGCATCGCAGCTCTCGGCAGCGTCGGCACGGCCGTCTACCGGTCCGTACTCGGTTCCCACCTGCCATCCGGGGTGCCCGCGGACGCGTCGCGGGCCGCCCACGACTCGCTGGCCGGTGCCACATCGGTGGCGCAGACGCTGCCGGACCAGGTCGGGGCCGCGCTGACCCAGGCGGCCCGGACCGCGTTCACCGACGGGCTCCACGTCGCCGCGACGATCAGCGCCGTCCTGCTGCTGTGCCTCTCGGTCTGCGTGGTGACCATGCTCCGGCGGATTCCACCGATCGGTGCCGAGCAACCGGCCGATGCCGTCGAACCCGCCGGTGCACCCGACCTCGCGGGCGGCGTACGTCGAAAGTCGGGAGAGCGCTCTCCGAGTCCCGTGCTATAAAGAACGGCCATGAGCACGGACGTCCCGCCGCCGCGCCGCGCACCGACGCTCGAAGTCGTCGCGCGCACCGCCGGTGTGTCGCGAGCCACCGTGTCCCGGGTCATCAACGGCGTCCGAAACGTCGATCCACAGATCGCGGCCGTCGTGCAGCGGGCGATCGCGACGACCGGCTACGTGCCGAACCGGGCGGCCCGTGCGCTCGTCACGCGCCGGACGTTTTCGATCGCGCTCGTCGTCTCCGCGCCGGATGACGTGGCGCTCGACGATCCGTTCCTCGGTCGCGCGTTCGCCGATCCATTCTTCGGCCGCGTCGCCAACGGCGCGCTCGCCGAACTGGCGGACCGTGACATTCACATGATCTTGATGCGCGTGAACGATGCGACCGCACGGGCAGAACTGCTCGGGCACCTACGGCACGGCGACATCGACGGCGTGATGTCGGTCTCGATGGCGGCGGCCGATCCACTCCCGCGCTTGCTGACCGAGGCCGGCGCGCCGGTCGTGCTGTTCGGGCGCCCGGCCGAGGCGCTCGCCGTCAGCTACGTCGACGCCGCGCAGGCCGCCGGCGCGGCGATCGCGGCCGATCATCTCGTCGCGCGCGGTTGTCAACGGATCGCGACGATCTGCGGCCCGGATGACATGCCCGCCGGGGCCGACCGGCTGGCCGGATTCCGCGATGTGATGGCGCGGCACGGTCGGGCGTACGTCCCGACGGTCCACGGCAACTTCACGCACGACAGTGGCGAGTCGGCGATGTTGGCGCTCCTGGGCAGCGACCCGGACCTCGACGGGCTTTTTGTCGCGAACGACCTGATGGCGCAGGGAGCCATGCTCGTCCTGCGGGACGCGGGCCGGCGGGTCCCCGAGGACATCGCCGTCGTCGGGTTCGACGACAGCGTGGCGGCGCTGTCCACCCGGCCGAAGCTCACCACCGTCCGCCAGCCGGTGGAGGAGATGGCGGCCGCGATGGTCCGGATGCTCCTCGACCGCATCGAGGATCGGGCGCGGCCCGTCGAGTCGCTGATCTTCGAGCCGACCTTGGTAATCCGCGACTCGGCCTAGTCGCCGATCGGCGGAACGCCCGGGCATGCCGGCGTCGCGGCCTGGCCACGGGGCACGCCGCGACGCCGGCCCATCCGGGCAGCGCTCGACCGACGCCCCTGCCCTGACCTGCGCTCAGCGTTGATGATCCGCCAGTGTGGACGATGAACATCGCTGCCGCGACGCGAAACGTCCACGCTGGCGGATCATGACTGCGCGGGAACACCGGCTCGCCAGCACCGCGTACGGCTGAATGACGCCCGGGTGAATGAGCGGTGAATCCTCGGCGGAAGGGTGTCCTAACTATGGCGGGACACCCTGGGCACATGCCTATCCTCTGTCTCGATTCGCGACGAGCCGCGCGAACGTCGCGGTGTGACGGTGCGGCGGTGGCGTCGCTTGCGACACGTCCAACGATGTCGCCCGCCCCCGGAGGAGCAGCCCGTGACGGACCCATCGGCCCCGGTGCGTACGCGTCGCCGCGGCGCCCTCGGGATCGCCGTACCCGTTGTCGCATCGGCCGGTGCCGTCCTCGCCGCACTCGCCGCGTGTACGAGTTCGTCGGCGGCAAGTGCGCCGAATTCGCTCACGGTGACCGTGGATCGTGGAGCGTGCGGCGCGAGTTGGCAGGCGTCGGGCGGCGCGCAGACGTTCGACCTGCACAACCGGGACATCGTGACGACCGAGGTGCAGCTCGTCGATCCGGCCACCGGCGGCGTCTACGCCGAGGTCGAATCGCTGGCGCCGAACGCCACCCGGCCGATGCGGGTCCAACTCGGCCATGGCGACTACGCGTTCCGCTGCTATCCGGAGGACGCCGACGCGGTCAGCGGGCCGACGTCCGGGTCACCACGGGCGCGGTCACGGCAGCCCTGCCGTACGGCCGGTGTCCAGCATCGATCTCGCCGGCGCGGTGAAGTCGTATCAGGCGTACACGACGAAGGCGCTCGGAACGCTCGCCACCGACGTCGCGACGCTGGACCGCGCGGCGAGGTCGGGCGATCGAGCCAGTGCCGAGTCGGCATGGCTGCCGGCGCACCTCGCCTACAACCGGCTCGGCGCCGCGTACGGAACGTTCGGTGACTTCGCCGATGCGATCGACGGCCTGCCCGACGGATTGACCGGCGGTGTGCACGATCCAGACTTCTCCGGGTTCCACCGCATCGAGTACGGACTGTGGCACGGCGAGTCGATGGCGACGATCGCGAAGCTAACGGACAAGCTGGTCTCGGACGTTGCCGGATTGCGGTCCGACTTCCCGACCGAGCAGATCGACCCGAACGATCTGCCGCTGCGCGCCCACGAGATCATGGAGAACGCGCTGCAATTCCAGCTCACCGGCCGTGCCGATCAGGGCAGCGGCACGAGCCTCGCGACCGCATTGGCCAACGTCGACGGCACGCAGGCCGTACTGAACGCGATCGCGCCGGTCATGCAGTCGCGGTATACCGGCTGGCCGACGGTCGCAACGTGGATGAGCACACTTCGCACCGCCCTCGCGGCGGCGCAGCGGCCGAGCGGCGCTTGGACGCCGGTTGCTGACATGCCCGTTGCCGGCCGGCAGCGGATCGACGCGGCGGCGGGCGGGCTACTCGAAGCGCTCGCACCGATCGCCGCCATCGGCGACGTACGGCGGACCCAATGACTGATCGACGCTCATTCCTCCGCGGCGCGCTCGGCGCCGGTGTTGCCGGAGTGGCCGGCGCCGCGACCGGTGCCGGCATCGCGGTCGCCGTCACGGGCACGCCGGCCGCGGCCGCCGACGTGGCAACGAGCCCGACCTCGGCCGTACCATTCCACGGCGTACGGCAGGCCGGCATCACGACGCCTGTGCAGCGTCACGCGTCCGTACTGTCGCTCGACGTCGAGGCGGCTCGACCGCGCCGGACTCGAGGAGCTGCTTCGTACGCTCACCGATCGGGCGCGTTTCCTGACGCGCGGCGGCACCCCACCCGACCCGGGCATCGCCGCACCGCCGACCGATTCCGGTGTTCTCGGCCCCGTCGTCGTGCCCGACAACCTGCTCCATCACGGTCGGCGTCGGCGCATCGTTGTTCGACGGGCGCTTCGGTCTTGCCGACAAGAGGCCGGCCGAGCTGACCACGATGCCCACGTTCCCGGACGATCACCTCGATCCGGACCTCACCCACGGCGACCTCAGCCTGCAGGTCTGCGCCGAGAATCGGGACACCGTCGGCCACGCCGTACGCGATATCGCGAAGTATCTGCGCGGCGCGTTCGCGGTGCGGTGGCGGGTCGACGGGTTCCAGTCACCGCCGCGCCCGTCCGGCACGCCTCGCAATCTGCTCGGATTCAAGGACGGTACGGCCAATCTCGACAAGACAAACAACGCGCTGATGAGCCGGCAGGTCTGGATCGAGTCGGACGCCCAGCAGCCGTGGATCGCCGGCGGCAGCTACCAGGTGATCCGGAAGATCCGGATGCTCATCGAGTTCTGGGACCGGATCGGCCTCACCGAACAGGAAAACCTGATCGGTCGGCGGCGGGACACCGGCGCGCCGATGGACGGCAACGCCGAGATGGATACGCCGAACTTCCCGGCCGATCCGGTCGGTGCCGCGACGCCGTTGACCAGCCACATCCGGCTGGCGAACCCGCGTACGCCGCCGACGGAGGCGAGCCGGATCCTGCGCCGGCCGTACAACTTCGACAACGGCATGGACGCGGTCGGCAACCTCGACATGGGGCTGCTGTTCGTGGCCTACCAGCAATCCATCGCCCGCCAGTTCGCGACGATCCAGAAGCGACTCGAGGGCGAGCCGCTGGTCGACTACATCCAGCCCGTTGGCGGCGGCTATTTCCTGGCCTTGCCGGGCGTACGAGACGACAAGGACTTCTTCGGTCGCACGATGCTCGCCTGACGTAGCGGCGCAGCTGCTCCGGTCCACAATGGTCACCTTGTGCGACCAGTGAGACCTGACGGACGGGTGCGGCAACCTGTCGTTCACCGAAACGATGCGGCCCGGCGGCGTTGTCCCTGGGTTCACAGGGTCACGTCACCATCGATTCACAAAACGTTCGGCGCTCCTTCGCATCACGGCCGTCGATCTGCCCGCCGGCTCCACCAGATTGCGTAGTGCAATGTCGCACTTCAGGAGGAGGCGAATAGTGGGCATCAGGCCCAGCACGTGGAACAAGACGCCACGCGTCACGGCGCTCGTCGTGGGCGGCGCGGCGTTGGCCCTCATCGTGGGGACCGGCCCGGTGTGGGCGGGCAACAAGTCGGCTCCCCAGCAGAAGCACAAGGGCCCGGTGGCGACGGCGACGCCGATCAAGCACCTGGTGGTCATCTTCGACGAGAACATCTCGTTCGACCACTACTTCGGCACGTACCCCAATGCCACCAACGCGGACGGCACGCCGTTCACGGCGAAGAAGAACACGCCGAAGATCGACGGGCTCACGCCGAAGCTGCTGACCCAGAACCCCAACATGTTCAACCCGACCCGGTTGAGCCCGTCGCAGGCATTGACCTGCGACCAGAACCACGGGTACGCGGCCGAGCAGAAGGCGTACGACGGCGGCAAGGCCGACCAGTTCGTCCAGTTCACCGAGACCGACAAGTGCACCGGCCAGCCGATCCTCTTCGGCCAGCCAGGTCTCGTCATGGACTACTACGACGGCAACACCGTCACCGGTCTGTGGAACTACGCGCAGAACTACGCGATGAGCGATAACTCGTACAGCAACGGGTTCGGCCCGTCGACCCCCGGCGCGGTCAACCTCGTGTCGGGTAACGCGCACGGTGTCGTGGCCGTCAACTCGGTGACCCACACGATTACCTCCGACGCACACGTCGTCCAGTCAGCGAACGGTGCCGGCGTCGGCACCGACATCAATGACTTCGACCCGGCGTGGGACGACTGCTCCGACAACAACCACACGTCGACGAGCAACCTCGGGGCCATGGAGGGCACCAACGTCGGTGACCTGCTCAACCGGCAGGGCGTGACGTGGGGCTGGTTCCAGGGCGGTTTCAAGCCGACGGTCACGGCGGCGAACAGCCCCACCGGGTTCGCGGTCTGCGGTGCGTCGCACAACAACGTCGGCGGCATTCCGGCCACGGACTACAGCCCGCACCACAACCCGTTCGAGTACTACTTGTCGACGGCGAACCCGCACCACCTGCCGCCGTCGTCGACCGCCATGATCGGCCAGACCGATCAGGCCAACCACCAGTACGACATGACCGACTTCGACGCGGCCGTCCAGGCGAACAACATCCCGTCGGTGAGCTTCCTCAAGGCACCGGAGTACCAGGATGGCCACGCCGGCTACTCGGATCCGCTGGATGAGCAGACGTTCATCGTGAACACGATCAACGCGCTGCAGAAATCCAAGGACTGGTCGTCGACGGCGGTCGTCATCGCCTACGACGACTCGGACGGTTGGTACGACCACGTCACGCCGCCGATCCAGAACGGGTCGACCGACGCGTCCGTCGATCAGTCGGCACTGTGCGGTGACGCTCCGATCCTCGGTGGGTACGAGGACCGGTGTGGGCCCGGGCCGAGGCAGCCGCTGCTGGTCATCAGCCCGTACAGCAAGCAGAACTACGTGGACCACACGCTCACGGAGCAAACCTCCGTGCTGAGGTTCATCGAGGACAACTGGTTCACCGGGCGCCTCGGCGACAGCTCGTTCGACAAGAGCTCGAACTCGATCAGCGGCATGCTCGACTTCCACCACAAGCCGAACACGACGCCAGTCATCCTCGATCCGGCGACCGGCGCCGTGAAGTCTCACTGATCCACTGCTCGACCCGGGCGACAGCCCGATGCGATACACGCGGAACCCCGGCGGCCGGTCGGTCCGGCCACCGGGGTTCTGTGCGTCTGGTCCGTACCGCTACGGGGGCGTGGAGGTAGCTCACATAGCGTCCGGCCGGCAGGACGCCGCCGAAGACTGGATCCACTCAGGCGCCGAGGAGCTTGCGCACCCGGGGCGCGCCGATCGCGAGCAGGAGCGTGGGAAGCCTTGGCCCGGTGTCGCGCCCGACCAGCAGTCGGTAGAGAAGCGCGAAGAACGTACGCTGCGCGACCTTCAACTCGTTCGTCGGCTTCGTATCCATCGGCAGCCCGAGTTGACGCTTGGGCACTCCGTACACCAACGTCGTGAGGCCCCCGAGTGACCAGTGGTCGTCGAGCCCGTCGAGCAGCAACGCGAGCGACTCGCGTTGGGTGTGGTCGAGTGAGGTGAGCAACTCGGTGTCGGGCTCGTCGCGGACCCGCGTGCGCAGCTCGGGAGACACCTGGGTGGTGATCCAGCGCTCCGCCTTGGAAAGGCGCGGTCGCGTCTCGTCGAGCGAGGTGATCGGGTTGTCCGGATCGAGGTCGCGCAGGATCCGCAGCGTCTGCTCCGGGTCGCCGGTGGTCACGTCGACGATCGACGCGAGCGTGCGATATGACACCGGGCGGGGAGTCGCCGGCAGCAGCCGGGTCGCCGTGCCGACCGCGCGCATGTGCGCGGCGACGTCGGCCGGCGTCGCCGTCCCCGCGGTCACCTTCGCGCCGAGCGAATCCCACTCGTCGTAGGTGCGCTGGATCTCCTGATCAAATGCGATCTTGAACGCCTGGTTCGGCCGCCGACGTGCGTAGAGCCAGCGCAGCAGCGGCGCCTCCATGATCTCCAGCGCCTCGGCCGGTATCGGTACGCCGCCCCGCGAGCTGGACATCTTCGCCATGCCGGCGATGCCGACGAACGCGTACATCGGGCCGATCGGTTGTACGCCGCCGAACACCGGCCCGACGATCTGGCCTCCGACCTGGAAGGATGAGCCCGGCGAGGAGTGGTCGACGCCGCTCGGCTCGAAGTCGACGCCCTCGTACGCCCACCGCATCGGCCAGTCGACCTTCCAGACCAGCTTGCCGTTGCGGTGGTCGCGGAGCAGGAACGTGCCACCGTGACCGTACGAGCATGTGTAGGTCAGCTCGGTCGTCTCGTCGTCGTACGCGATCACGGTCGTCGAGTCCCGACCGCACGTGTCGCAGTACGGCTTGTATGGGTAGTAGCCGGTGGCCGCGGCGCCGTCGTCGTCCGCGGCCGCGCCCGACCCCTCGGCGGCGGCCTCGGCAGCGGCCGCGTCGTCGGCGTCCAGCTTCTGGTTCTGCTGCCCGCGTTGCCCACCGCCCGGCGCGCGGCCCTTCGTTCGGTAGCGATCGAGGATCGCGTCGATCGTCGCTCGCTCGCGCATAGCGAGCAGCACCTCGTCGACGTACGCGCCGGACGTGTACATCTCGGTTTGGCTGATGCCGCGGTATTCGATGCCGAGATCGGCGAGCGCGGCGATCAGCGGTGCCTTGAAGTGGTCGGCCCAGCTCGGGTATGGGCTGCCCGGCGGCGCCGGTACCCGCGACAGGGGCTTGCCGATGTGCTCGGACCAGGACGGATCGATGCCGGCCGGCACTCGCCGGAAGCGGTCGAAGTCGTCCCACGACAGGATGTGTTCACAGGCCACGCCGCGTCGCTTGATCTCGTCGACGACCAGATGCGGCGTCATGACCTCGCGCAGGTTGCCGAGATGGATCGGCCCGGACGGGCTGAGCCCGGAGGCAGCAGACGACTTTCTTGCCCGGCGCTCGCCGCGTCGCCTCCGCGATGACCTCGTCGGCCAGCCGGGAGACCCAGTCGGCCTCGGTCGCCTCCGTCACGATCCCCGTGCTCCCTTCCCGGGCGTCGACCACGTTCAGGTCGCTGCTTTCCATTGTCCGAGATCGCCTATCGTCCCGGATCGTCTATTGTCCCGGATCGGTGGCGCCGCCGGTCAGGCGGTCGACAAGATCGGTGACGAGGCGGCCGAGCAGTGCCCACCGGCCCGGATCGCCGTCCGGCGTCATGCCCCCGGTCCGCGCGAACCCGGTCGGGCGGCACCGGAAGGTCGACGCCCCAGACGTCGGCGTCGTGCAGGATCGCCTCGACCATGGCCGTGAACGCGTCCGGCCAGCTCGTCGCGTTCGGCCGGTCGCCGGGGTAGCCGAACAGGTCGCCGCTGACACGGTGCAAGCGGGCGATGGCCGCGCCGCATTCCTCCCGTACGCGGGTGGTATCGGTGTCGCGCGGCAGTGAGGGCAGGGGAGTGCCGGGCATCAATGTCATGAACCGGCATCGGGGGTGGCGCTGATCTTCAGAACGACCGGCCCACGGTCGGCCAGTTCGACGCGCCAGACGCTGCCGAAGCTTCCGCCGATGAAGGGTTCGGCTTCGACAACCGTTGCGGCGTCGCCGAACGCGGTCGCGGCCGCGGCGAGCACGTACCCACGATCCACGTCGCGTTGCGTCGGGCTGCGCACGCGGACAGCATGATCGAAACTGCAACCGCGCGCATCCGACTATCGCCCCGTGCCGCCGGAGTGCCACCGACGATGAGTGCGGTGGGTGTGCAACGCTGGCGATAGCGAGGACGACATGAGGACGGATCGCATGAGTGAGGAACGGACGATATTCATCACTGGCGCGACGGATGGACTCGGTCGCGCCCTGGCCGAACGGCTCGCCGCCGATGGCTCGCGGCTGGTCCTGCACGGACGCGACGCTGCCCGGCTGGCCGAGGTCGCGGACGGGTGGCGGCCACGCGTCGAGCGGCGACCGGCGACCGTGCTCGCCGACCTGGCCGATCTCGACCAGGTCCGGCGGCTCGCCGACGAGGTGCGGCGGGAGACCGACCGCCTTGACGTGTTCGTGAGCAACGCCGGCATCGGCTCGGGCGAACCCGAGGGGCGCGATCGCAGGACGAGCGCCGACGGCTACGAACTTCGGTTCGCGGTGAACTATCTGGCCGGCTTCCTGCTCACCTTGGAACTCCTACCGCTGCTGCGCCAGACCGGCTCCGGTGTCGGCACACCGGCCCGCATCGTCAACGTCGCGTCGATCGGCCAGGCTCCGCTCGACTTCGACGACCTCATGCTCGAACGCGACTACTCCGGGCACCCGGGCGTACGGGCAGAGCAAGCTCGCCCAGATCATGTCCGGCTTCGAACTCGCCGGTCGCGTGCCGGCCGACGAGGTCACCGTGAACAGCCTGCACCCGGCGACGTACATGCCGACGAAGATGGTGCTGCGGGAGCTCGGCTACAGCGTCGACGCGCTCGACACCGGGGTCATCTCGACACGGCGACTGGTGTCCGACCCCGACCTGTCGGCCGTCACCGGCCGGTTCTACGACCGTACGCAGGAGACGCGCGCCAACCCACAGGCGTACGTCGCGGCGGCCCGGACGGAGTTATGGCGACGCAGTCTGGCCCTCGTCGATTATCCGGTTGTGGACACACCGGACGCTCCGTAACGTCGGCCGGCCACATCCAACCGATCCATGGGGGCCGACCGTGACCTCGACGCGCAAGTTCGTGGCACCGGACGACCTCACCGACCTGGTCCGAGCGCATTTGGGGTCGGACCGGCGGTCGTGGGCATCGAGCGGTTCACCAGCGGCAGTAAGAAGGGCGTCTACCGGCTCACGCTCGATGACGCCGCCACGATCGCGCTGTGCGTCTGGCATCCAGACGAGAACTTCTGGCCGGTCACGCCGCCGCTGATCCGGACGACCCGTTGATCGACGCGACCGGGATCGACCTCTTCGACGCGGCTACCAGCGACTCGTCGCGATCGGCGTCGCCACCCCAGTGGCGCACCTCATCGATCGGAGCCACGCGCTGTATCCCGCGGATCTCGCGCTGGTCGAGGATGTACGCGGCGGCAAGCTCGAAGACCTCATCGAACGGGACTTTAACCGCATCGCGCCTCAATCGCGCGGCGGCGGACCGTCCGATTGCGATACTGCGCGAGGCGCTCAGCGCTATGCGCAACGACCTTTCGCCGAGTTTCGGCAAGGTCTCGGCGGTCGAGGCCGGCAATGGGGTGGCCGACCAGTCGGCGCCGGCGGTGATCCTGCGTCGCGCGCTTGGGCATCTGGCCGAAGCGGCCGGTTACGAGACCCGCATCGATGCCGCCCGCGATGCGATCGAGGCGCAACTCCATGACCTGGCCAACGCCGTACGACCGCGCAGCGATACGGCCTCATCCATGTTGAAGCTCCGGCCCGATCACGTGATGCTCGACGCGGCCGGAAGACCGCTCTCGATCGACATCGAAGCACTCAGCTACTTCGACATCGAGTGAGAGTACGCATTCCTCCAGGATCCGGTTCCGGGAGAACTACCCTAGCCCTGCTGTACACGCTTTAGATCCCGATCGGATGCGGTTCTACCGGCTCGCCCACCACCTGTCGTTGGTGGCTGGGCCATTACGAGATCTCGACCGTCGGCGACTTCCACGACGCCGCGTTCATGCGCGAGCTTGCCGAGGCCCACACCGCACGGGTGCTGGCCCACCTCGCATGACTTTGATGCTATATACGCCGGTACCGCCGTCTATAGCGAGGGCGACACGTATTCCGCGTGCGGTCGACGAGCATGTAGACCTTCTCGCCGATCGGCGTGCGGAGTTCCTCGGCCAGCTGACCAAGAAGGCCGGCGCACCGCGCCAGCAATGCCACGCCGCGCAGGAGTTCGGTCGGCAGGCCGAGATCGGCCAATGCCGCCCCGCAGACGCCGGCGCCGTTGAGCGGAAGCGTACGGCCGAGGACCGCGCCGTGCACGCGGCCGATCGCCGCGAACAGCGCCAGGTGGGGACCGGCCACACCCTCATCGCGCGCGACCCGTTCAATTACGGGTACGCGGGGGTCGCCGTTTTGTGGACGGGGTGCCCGAGGCCGGGAACGAATCGTCCGGCCGCGCGCTGCTGCTGCACCGCGTGGCGGGCGAGGGTGTCCCAGCCAGGCTCGGTGTCGGGTAGGGGCCCGTCAACGGACCGATCACCTCCGACAGGAACCGGCCGGTGTCCTCGGTGACGCCGAGGAAGCGGGAGCCACCGCCGAGGAGCCCCGCGGCCAGCGCGCCTTGCAGGGCGTCGGGCGCGCTGTAATAGGTCAGGCGAGCAGCGATCGCGGTCGGGGTGAAGCCGTGGTCGGCCAACGCGACCAGGACCGCCTCGAACAGCCGCAGCTGGCCCGGAGTCGGCTTGACGCAGGGTCATCAGCGAATACGCGAGCTGGCCGAAGCTGACCTGCCCGATGAGGTCGTCCGCGAGGTTGCGGCCGAGCAGCGTGATGGTGTCCGCGCTCGACGTGCCCAACGACGTCGGAAAGGTCGGTGGCGTCGCGCCCGCCGGTTGGTCCGGTGCGGTCATGACGCGGTCCCTTCGATGGGTGGTTGGTCCGGTGATATGCCGTCCGCGGCCGGGCCGCCGGTGGCCGTGTCGTCGCCGGCCATGCGGGCGGCCGGCGGCGTGGTCCGCGGCCACGTGGCTGGCGGGTGGGTGCCCGAGCCAGGTGCGGATCTCGTCGGTGTGGGCGCCGAGGGCGGGCGGCGGCATCGTGTAGCGGACCGGCGTCCCGGAGAAACTAATCGGGTTGCGCACGGTCGGTATCCCATCCGGATCGCCGTCGTTCGTCACCGACGGTGCGAGGCCGAGGCGTTCGGCCAGCGCGACGCCGCCGTCGATGGTGTTGATCGGCCCGCACGGAACCCCGGCCGCTACCAAGATGTCGAACCATTCCTGCGCCGACCGGGTGGCCAGCCGGGCCTCCAGGAGCGGACGCAACTCGTCCCGGTGGTCGTTGCGATCCACTACCCGCGCGAATCGTTCGTCGTCGGCCAATCCGCGGCGCCCAGCGCCTCGCAGAGGAGCCGAAACTGCTTGTTGTTCCCGGCGCAGATGATGAGTTCGCCGTCGCCGGTCGGCATCGGCTCGTACGGATACAGGCTCAGATGCGCGTTGCCCATGCGATCGGCACCACCCCACCGGCCACGTACGCCGACGTCTGGTTCACCAACGCCGACAGTGCCGAGGACAGCAGATTGTCTCGATCCGCTGCCCCTGCCCGGTCCGGGCCCGGTGATGAAGGGCCGCCACGATCCCCAGTGCCGAATGCAGCCCGGTCATCACGTCAAACACCGAGATGCCCGGACCGAAACGGCGGCCCGTCCGGCGCCCCGGTCAAGCTCATCAGCCCAGACACACCCTGCACCAACAAGTCATAACCGGGCAATTCGCCCCGGCCCCGGGACCGAACCCGCTGATCGAGCAGTACACCACCGCCTCGTTGCGGGCGCGTACGCCGGCGTAGTCCAAACCGAACTTCACCAGCCCACCCGGCCGGAAATTTTCGATGAACACATCCGCTCGTGCCGACAGATCGTGCGCCACCGCCAGGTCGTCACGGTCGCTTAGGTCGAGCACGATGGACCGCTTGTTCCGGTTGATCGCAAGGTAGTAGGTCGCCACCCCGTCACGCGTCGGCGGCATCCACGACCGGGTATCGTCACCGGCCGGACTCTCCACCTTGATCACGTCAGCGCCCAGATCTGCCAACAACTCGTCGCGTACGGACCGGCGAGCACGCGAGAGAAGTCGGCGACGACGATCCCGTCCAGCGGCCGCCCCTGACCATCGGCCATCGACCCTCCCATTGCTGACCGCTCAGCGGACAACTGTCCGGCTAGAGGTTCATCGTTCGCGGCTCGGCGTCGAGATGTCAAGGAACGCGACGATCCTCACTCGGCTCCGGTAACTCGGCTCTGGCGCCGGCCGGCCTCCGACGCTCGCACCGGCCCCTGCTCGCGACCGCGGTCAGCGGCCGGCGATGGGCGCCAGCGGTGACGATCCGGCCTCGTCATGTGGCCGGGACTGCCAGATGGCCCAGTCGGCGCTGATCGCGCTGGCCGCCCGCATCAACGCCGGCAGATGCTGCTCCACCAATGTCTTCACGCTCGTCTCGGCCGAATGCACGGTCACATTCATCGCCGCGCGCACCGCCCCGGTCCCATCCCGCACCGGCACCGCCACCGACCGGATCCCTCGAGCCAACTCATCATCGGCCAGCGCCCATCCCTTCGCCCGCACATCCCGCAAAATCGCATCCAACTCCGACCGGGTATAAGAAACATGCGGCGTAATCCCCGACCGACTCGGAATCGCCAACACCCGCGACACCTCGGCCCGATCCAACGCTGCCAACAACACTTTGCCCTGCGACGTCGGCACGACCGGAAACCGCGTCCCGATCTCCACGCGTAGCGCAATGATCTTTGGCACTGCGACCCGGGCTACGTACACGATGTCACTGCCATCCAGCTGCGTCATCGACGACGACTCGCCCGTGCGCCGCACCAGGTCCTGCATATGCGGACGCGCAACATCCCACAACCCCAACGCACCCACATACGCCATACCCAGGTCGAGTACACGCGGCGTGAGCCGGAAACCGCCGGGCTCGTTGCGGACGTAACCGAGCTCGACCAGCGTGAGCAGGATCCGCCGTGCGGTTGGTCGGGCGAGATCGGCCGCCGCCGCAACCTCCGCCAACGTCATCTGCGCGCGGTCAGCCCGAAACACGCGAATGACGTCAAGGCCGCGTGCCAGCGCCTCGATGAAGTCCGGGCCTTCCCCCCGACGGGCCATCGCGACCGCGACCCCTTCCGTGCGATGCTGCCGGTTATGCGGCCGCCGCCGGCCCAGATCACCAGGCCGACGACGTGTCCGTCATCCGCACAATAGACCGTGGTGCGGCCGCTGCGATGCCGGCGCCAGGCTTGACAGCGCATCGGCTACCGCAGCATTGTGGGAAATGATGCGTGTCCGCCCACCGGACGCATGTCCGCTGGCGGTCCACCCCGATCGGAACGAGGAGCCCATGGCGACGCTGGCGGCTGTGCTTGCGTGTACGCATCATCCGTTCTACTACCGGGCGAGCCAGGCGCCGGAAGGTGATCGACTACCGCAAGCGGATGAGTGGGTCGCGAAGGTCGAGGCCTATCGGGAGACGCTGACGCGAGCCCGTCCAGATGTGCTGGTGATGGTCGGCGCCGACCACTTCCACCAGTTTTTCCTGGACAACATGCCGCAGTTCCTGATCGGAAAGGCGCCGTACTACGACGCCAACTACTACAACGAGGAGCGAGAGTTCGGCCTGCCCCGGATGCTGCTGCGCGGGGATGAGGACTTCTCGGCCTACCTGTTGCGGGCCGGTCTCGACGCGGGTGTCGACTTCGCGTTCTCCAACGAGCTACGCATCGATCACTCGATCACCTGCCCGATCATCACCGTACGGCCGCAAAACGATCTGCCGATCGTGCCGCTGCTGACCAACGTCTTCTGCCCGCCCATGCCGCAGCCGTGGCGGTTCGTGCAGATCGGCAAGTTGCTGCGGGAGCTGATCGAGTCGTACCCGCGCGACATTCGGGTGGCGGCGATCGGCACCGGCCATCTGTCCCTCGAGCTCGGCGGACCCCGCCAGTTCGGACCGCATGGCCCCGACCCGGAGTTCGATCGGAGAGCGATCGACTGGATAGCCCGCGGCGACATCGACGCGGCCCTGAAGAACGTGAGCCTGGACAACCTCGGCGACCCCGGCAACGCTACCCACGGATTCATGGACTTCATGCTGATGATGGGCATCGCCGGCGGAGTGCCGGCCGACTACGCCGACCACTTGGATCTCTTCCACACCATGGAGGCCTACTTCACGTGGTATCCCAACGGTGTCCCGATGCCTGACCTCGACGCGTGAGGGGCGATCATCATGAGTAAGTACCTGCTCAACAAGTTCCTCTACACCGTCGACCGCGATCCGGAACTCGTCGAGGCCTACCGCGCCGAACCGTACGGTCTGGTCGCCCGGTGGGAGGCCGAATACTTGAGCGATCTCACCGGAGTCGACGCCGAGCGTACGACCTGGACATCGTTCACCGATGCCGAACGCGACGCGCTGCGCAACCACGACTACGTGCGCCTGTTCGAAATGGGTGCGCACCCGTTCCTCACCTTGACGCTGTTCATTGCGCTCTTCGAGCGGGACCACCCGGAGCCGCTGTCCTACCAGCGACGGTATGCCCGAGCGCTCGCGCACTTCACGCTGCCGCACCCCGACATCGCGACCTGAGCCGCGCGGTGTGCGTCTCCCGGTCGACGCCAGCGTCGACCGGGCGTGCGGGACACTGGTGCGATGGGAGATCAGTGGCACGCACCGCTGCGGCATGTCCGGGCGGGCGAGTTGAGCGGTGACACGACCCAGACTGACGGCATGACCCGACGCGAGGCGATCTCCGGGTTCACCGTTGGGTCGACGAAGGTCTGGATGGGCCAGACACACGTTGCGCCGCACGTCGCCTCGGCCGATCACCACCACGGCGAGTGCGAGACGGCCATCTACGTGGTCGCCGGACATCCGGTCTTCGTGTTCGCCGACCCGGACGCCGGGCGCCCGACGGAAGTCCGGATCGAGACCGCCCCGGGCGACTATGTCTTCGTCCCGCCGTACGTTCCACATCGCGAGGAGAACCCGGATGCCGAGGAAGCGATCGTCGTCATCGCTCGCAGCAGCCAGGAAGCCGTGGTGGTAAACCTGCCGAGCTTGTGGGCGCCGGTCACGCGGGCTTGACCGTCGCGGTCCAAGCGGTGCACGCCGGCTATGCCGGCGCCTGCGGTGGTGACATCGCGCGCAGGTGCGTCGCGACCGCACGGAGCTCGGCCGGATCGACCGGGTACGGCGTGTACAGCGAGATCCGGTCGACGATGTCGCCGAAGCGGTCCCGTAACGCCATCGCAACGGTGAATGCGTCACCCGACACGGCGAAAGCGCGGAGCACGTCGTCGTCGATCGCACCGGCCATGTCCCGCCAGGCATTCTGCCGGGACATCCGGTTCAGGCGGTCGTGCAGATCGCCCCAGCCATGCAGGTCGAGGACCGGCCGGTAGGCGGGCGTCGATCCGTAGAACGCGATCTGCCCGCGGACTCCGGCCTCGGCCCGGCGCCGGTCTGCCTCGGTCGCGCCGAGCACAACCAGAGCCGGCAGCGACATCGTGAACCCGTCGAGCGACGGCCGTACGCGGTGCAGGGCCGGCATCGTGCGCTCGCGCAGGTAAGCCTCGGTCGTGAAGCTGTGGCAGAGCATGCCGTCGGCGACGCGACCGGCCACCTCGGTCATCCGCTCGCCGACCGCGGCGAGCAGCAGCGGCGGGTTGCCGTACGGGTTCGGGCCCGGGTCGAAGAAGTCGGTCATCAACGTGTGCGAATAGAACTGTCCCCGGAACGCGAGCCGGTCACCCGTCGCCCAGCGCGCCCAGATCGCGCGAACCGCCGACACGAACTCCTCCATCCGTGCCGCCGGGTGGCTCCACGGCATCGAGAATCGGCGCTCGATGTGGGCCTTCACCTGCGATCCGAGGCCCAGCTGGAACCGACCCGCGGAAACCAGCTGCAGGTCGTTGGCTTGCACAGCCACCGTCATCGGGTTGCGGGCGAAGGCCACCGCGATGGCACTCTGCAGCGAGATCCGGGACGTCGCCCGGGCCGCTAGGGTCAACGCGCCGAAGACGTCGTGCTTCGTCTCGGGCACGCCGATGCCGTCGTACCCGTCCGCCTCGGCGTTGATGGCCGCGGTTTCGACCTGCATCGGATCGGCGGCGATGTCGGCGGACGCGTCGACGCGCATGGCACACTCCTCTGGCCAGGTCCGTCGGTCCATCGCCCGAGCCGGTGTCGATGGCCCTTGTGCATTGATGGTGCCACTACCATGATCGCGGACGTGCGTTGGCTGCGCCGGCGAAGCGGGTACCCACAGACGATGTTCAGAGCGGCGCGGCCTGGTCACGTCCGCGAGCACGGACATGATCAGGGCCCGACCGGCGGCCGGGCCCTGATCATCGTGCGGTGTGCGTGTCTTCGTGTGCTTCGTAGGTCAGCGCGTGGTGCGTACGACGAGCGCCGCCTTGCCGACGTGGCCGACGCTCAGTGTGCCGACCCGTGCACCGTTGGCCGGGTTCGTCGAGACCGAAGCGGTCACCTTGCTCGGCACGGCCATGCCGCGCCAGCCGGGGATCGTCACGTCGTTCGCCGCGACCAGCACCGACTTGGTGCCGGGGACCTTCGCCACGACCTGGTTCTTCTGGATGATCTTGACCGGTCGGAGCGCCTTGTGGACAGCCGCCAACAGGTTGTGGCTGGACACGAACGCCTGGTTCAGGTCGCCGACCTGGCCGCTGCGCTGGCCGAGCACGGTGCCGAGGATCGTCACGGTGTTGCCCGCGACCTTGGACTTCGCGGCGAACAGCAGGCATCCGCCAGCCGCGCTCATCGAGCCCGTCTTGATGCCGACGACACCCGGCTCACCCAGCAGCTTGTTGAAGTTCTTGATCTTGCCTGCCACTGGGATGACCGCGGTCCGCTGGGACACGACCGCCTGGTATCCCGGCAGGTGCATCGCGGCGTTGGCCAGCTTCATCTGGTCGCCCACGGTCGACTTCGTCCGCTTGTCGTAGCCGGACGGGTCGGTGTAGTGCGTGTGCGTCATGCCAAGCGCCTTGGCCTGGGCGTTCATCTTGTTGAGGAAGGCGGGCACGCTGCCGGCGTCCCAGCGACCGAGGATCTTCGCCATGTTGTCGGCCGAGGCGAGCATCAGCGCTTGGAGCGCCTGGCGCTCGCTGAGCACCTCACCGGAGCGCACTGGAACCAGGGACTGGCCCATGGCGACCTCGTGGCGGAACGCCTGCGCCTCGCCGCGCTGCACGCTCACCTTCAGGGGGTGGCCCGTCAGCGGGTGGTCCTTGAGGACGAGGTAGGCGGTCATCGCCTTGGCCACGCTCGCGGTCGGCACCGGGCTCGTGGAGCCGGAGGCGCCGAACGAACCGATGCCGGCAACGCCTATCGAGGCTTGGCCCTTGGACGGCCAGGGCAGCTTGGTCTTGCCGCTGGCTCGCAGCGTCACGGGCGCGTTGATCTTCACTGCACCGTGGGTGATCTGAACCCTGGGCTTCGGCGCGGCGGCGTTTGCCTTCGACGTCGGGTGCGTCGTCGCGGCGCTCGCAACGTCGGCCGCCGGCTTGATGTTCGAGTCGCCATGCCATGGCGCGGTCGCGACGATTACCACCAGTAGCCCTGCAATTACTGCGATACCGGCACGCCAATGGCGCTGAATCGTCGACTTTGCATTGTGCGCTGTGATGGGGGGTAAGGATCGCATGGCAGAAATGATAAACGATGACTTTTCCGATTTGCCAGTTCTGCGACCGTGCCGATTTTCACCGAGATTGAGCGTGGATCGGGGAAGTGGGTGCCTGGTCAGAACGTGTTTGTCCGAATCTGACCACCTTCTGTAATTGCGCAACTACAAGCCGTTGATAAAGTGCTTTGAAACGGTGCGGCGCCCATTTCCGTGGCTCGCGAATTGCGTTATCGATGGGATTTGTCGAGCGGGTTATTTAGCGACTTAGCGGGTACGGACAACTACGCAGGGTGAGAAGATTCGTTCCTTGGGCGAGCGACGCATCTCCCTCATCGGCTGGCCGGCCGGTTCCGATGGGAGCGGTCGGGGACGGCGTGCGAAAGTTGATCCGGACACGCGACGCGAACGACGTGAACGGCACGAACGACCGTCCATGCGGCCGGCTGAATGGCGCGTCGCGATCTGTGACGAAAGGATGTGGGGCCTCCATGAGGGCGGTACGGGTTCATGAACATGGCGGTGCCGACGTGCTGACGCTCGACGACGTGCCGGAGCCGGCCCCCGTCTCGGGCGAGGTGTTGGTCCGCCTGGCCGCGACCGGCGTGAACTTCATCGACACGTACCACCGGTCGGGCCAGTATCGGGCGGATCTGCCGATCACGCTCGGCTCGGAGGGCGCCGGAGAGGTGGTGGCCGTCGGCGACGGTGTCGAGGGCATTTCGGTCGGGCAGCACGTCGGGTCGACCAACTTCGCGGGAGCGTACGCGGAGCTGGCCACCGTACGGGCCGAGCGGGTCGTCCCGATCCCACATGAGATGGCCGACGAGACCGCGGCGGCCGCCCTCTTGCAGGGCATGACCGCCCACTATCTGCTGCACGACAGCTATCCGGTCAAGCCGGGCGACACGGTTCTGGTGCACGCCGCGGCCGGCGGAATGGGCCTGTTGTTGACCCAGCTGGCCAGCCGGATGGGCGCCCGCGTCATCGGCACGGTGTCCACACCGGAGAAGGCGGAGCTGGCTCGGATTGCTGGCGCGGACGAGGTTTTCGACTACGACGGAATCGCCGCCAAAGTACGGGCGCTGACCGGCGGCGAAGGTGTCGCCGCGGTGTACGACGGCGTCGGGGCAGCGACGTTCGACGCGAGCCTCGCGAGCGTACGGAGCCACGGTGTCCTCGTCGTGTACGGTGCCGCGAGCGGCCCGGTGCCGCCGGTCGACGTGCAACGCCTCTCGGCGGCCGGTTCGATCTACCTGACGCGGCCGACACTCGTGCACTTCATCGCCACCCCGACCGACCTCGCGCGCCGAGGCGGCGACGTGCTGCGATGGGTGGCCGATGGTTCGCTCGACATCCGCATTGGCGGGCGCTATGCGCTGGCCGACGCCGCCCGGGCGCACGCGGATCTCGAGGCACGGCGTACCACCGGAAAGCTTGTGCTGATCCCCTGATGGCACGCCGCCGCGGCGTGCGCGGGCGGTCGGCCCGTGTCGTGTGGATCACTGCGTCCGCGGCGTGTGTCCGAATGTCAGGCCGCGTGAGTAGCTTGTGAAGAGATGACGCACAGGTCGATCACATAATGGGCTCGCTCGTCGAGCGCGTGCTGGGGCTGCATGGTCTCGCGATTTACCTGACCGTGGGGCTGCTGGTGTTTGCCGAGGACGCGGTCTTCGTGGGTTTCGTTGTGCCTGGTGAGACGGCTGCGATCCTGGGTGGCGTCGCGGCGAGCCGCGGCAACGCGTCCGTGATCCTGCTCTGCGTCATCGTGGTGGTCGCGGCCATCCTCGGCGACAATATCGGATACATGCTCGGGCGGCGCTATGGCGTGCGGCTGCTGCAAACCCGTGTGCTGCGCCGGCGCGAGCGACGGGTCGAGCGGGCCCGCCGCTTCCTGCTCGACCACGGCGGACCGGCGGTCCTCGCCGGCCGGTACATCGCGTTTCTCCGTGCGGTCATCCCGTTTCTGGCCGGGACGGTTCGCCTCGGTTACGGGCGATTCCTGACCTATAACGTCATCGGTGGCGTCACGTGGGGCATCGGATCGGTGCTCCTCGGGTTCCTCGCCGGCAACTCCTACCAGCAGATCGAGAAGGCGCTCGGCCCGGCCACGGCGGCGATCGTCGGCATTGTGGTGGTGGCGGCTGTCATCGCGTGGACCATTCGGCGGCATCGCTCGGAGCGGCGCAAGGACAGCGAGGACACGGGCGAGGCGACCACAGACGATCACGTGGTCGCGCCCGAGCGTCGGATGAGCGACTGAGCCGTGGCGGCGCCGACAGCAGCTGGCAGCAGCCGACAGCATCCGGCGCCATCCACCGATGGTTGGAAGCTGGCCGATGTTCGCCGCGAATTCGTGTCGCCGACGTGGATCAGGGGTACAACGGTGCCAAGGTCCGCGAGGAGGCACCGATGGGCGAGCAACCGATCGACGCGGTCGACGTCCTGACCGCTCAGCACGCGCACATTGCGACTCTGTTGGACGCGGCCAGCGGCGCGAGCGGCGCCGTCCGGGCGACCGCCTTCGCCGATCTGGTGCGGCTCATCGCCATCCACGAGACGGTGGAGGCGCAAGTGATCCATCCGCTTGCCCGACACACGATCGACGGCGGCGAGGCGATCGTCGACGCGCGACTCGCCGAGGAGGCCATCATCAAGATGGCCCTGGCGGAGCTCGATGCGCTCGATTGCGACGACGCTGCATTCGACGCCGAGCTATCGGGCGTCCGCCGCGTTGTGCTCGCGCACAATGCGGCCGAGGAGGCCGACGAGTTCCGCCCACTGCGCTCGGCCGTCCCGATCGACATCCTGCGCGAGCACGTTCTGTCCATCCGGCGGGCCGAGGTCGCGACGCCGTCGGTCACTGGAATGCCGGCGCCACCCGCGCCCGATCCGGCCGACGTGATCTTTGCGCGCGTCCGCGACGTTCTGCGACCACGCTGAGAATCACCCTCGATCCGGTCCCGCCTGGATTGGATGAGCATTCGGGCGGGTAATCCTCCGATCGTCCGGCCGTGATCGGGGGAGGTGACCAGTGATGGGCGCTGTGGCTCGGGCCGTCGCGTCGGTCCCGGCAGCCGGCCGCCGGGCCGCGCCCGATGCGAGCGTGCGCCCGTTGCGGCTGTCGGACCCCAATCGCATTCGCGGGTACGTGTTGACCGGGCGTCTCGGCCGCGGCGGCGAGGCCGTGGTCTACCGTGGACACTCGCGCCGGACGGGGCCGGTGGCGGTGAAAGTCCTGCGCATCGGCGGCGCGACGACCGGCCGGCCGGGCACCTGCGATCACGAGTTCGACATGGCCCGCGACGTCGACCAGCGGTTCGTCATGCCGCCGATCGAGGCCGGTACGTCCGGCGCCGGCCCGTACCTCGTCAGCACGTACCGGCCGGAGTACCGGTCGCTGGTCGGCCAGGCGCCACTTGATGCGCGGCGGCTGTGGCAGCTCGCGTACGCGTCGGCACTCGCCATCGCGGCAAGCCACGCGTGCGGCGTCATTCACTGCGACATCAAGCCGGCGAACCTCCTCGCGTTCAGCGGTGATGTCCGGCTCATCGACTTCGGGATTGCCCGCTACGTGGCCGACCAGCCGCGAACATCGGATCTCGTGCACTGCAGCCGCGGCTGGTCCGCGCCGGAGCAGCTGTCGTCGGCTCCGCTCACACCGGCGGTCGACGTGTTCGGCTGGGGGTGCGTGGTGGGGTATCTGGCGGCGGGCGTCACACCGTTTGCGAGCGCGACGTTCGACGAGTGGGCGCTGCGTGTGCGTTCGGCCGAGGCCGATCTGTCCGGTCTGCCCGATGGGTTGACGTCATTGGTGCGCCTGGCTCTCCGCCGCGATCCCGCCCGGCGACCCAGCGCGGCCTACCTGGCCGCCGCGTGCCGGCCGGAGGCGGTCCGGCGGGCGCCGGAAGCACCGCGCGGCGGCGACGGACTCGTGCGCCCGCGCCACCTCCTCGCGGCCTGACGCGAGGTCCGACACCGTTGTTTCACCCGATCATCTCCGCAGCGGTTTCGTCGCGGCCCGGTTGGGTATGGGATCGCCGGGTCGGCGCGGTGGATGGACAGGCAACTGTCCGCCGCACGGTAGCGCCGCGGGGTCGGGGTGGACCGCTTCCACGGCCGCGTACCGTTTGCCGGCACGCGACACCAGGGAAATCTCGCCCGGCGGGCGGTCAGTGGGGCCAGCGCGCCGACCCCTTTCGCCGTGCATGGGGCCGGGGCGCCGTCAGGCGGCGGCCAGTTTGGCGAGTCGTCGACGGGCTCCGGCGAGCGAGCGCGCCTGCCGACCGATGCCGTGCCACGGGTCGCCGTTGATCTTAGCGAGCCTCGGTTCGATGTCCCGCAGCGTGTACGTACGCGCCGTCAGCTGCCGATCGTCGACCTCGGACCAGTCGAGCGGTGTCGCGACCGGAGCGCCGGGCAGCGGCCGCACCGAGTACGGCGCGACCGCATGCTGGCCGTACGCGTTGCGCAGCGTGTCGACGAAGAGCCTGCCCTGACGGTCGGTCTTGCGGACCTCCGTCGTCAGCGCATCCGGGTGGCGGGTGACGAGTTCGCGGGCGACATCGAGTGCGAACGCGCGGACCGAGTCGAAGTCGTCGCGCGCGGCGATCGGCACGGTGACGTGGAGCCCACGAGAACCCGTTGTCATCGGAAATGATCGCAGGCCCAGCTCGTCGAGGATCTCGTGCAGCGTACGGGCGGCCATCCGTACGGTCTCGAACTCGTCGTCACCGGACGGGTCGAGATCGAAGATGAGCCGGTCGGGCGTGTGCACCGAGCGAATCGTGGACAGCCACGGATGCAGCGTCAGGCCGGCCTGATTGGCCAGGTAGACCAGCGTGGCCGCGTTGTCGCACACGTACATGTCGACCGTGCCCCCACCGACCTTGTCCACCTCGGCGTGGTCCACCCAACTCGGCATCGAGGGCGGTGTGTGCTTCTGCATGAACCCGCCGCCGTCGATGCCGTCCGGGAACCGCTGCACCGACAACGGCCGGCTGCGCACGTGGGGAACCATGACCGGCGCGACGGCGGCGTAGTAGGCGGCGAGGTCCCGCTTGGTGATGTCGCCGTCCGGCACGAGCACCTTGTCGGCATGGGTCACGGTGATCGTACGGCCACCGACCCGGAACATTTCGTCGGTCATGTCGGCACCTCCCGGACGACGTCTCTCGGATCCTTATCGGTACGCAGACCGAGGAAGCGCGGGTGGCGAAGCTTGCCGTCGCGGGTCCACTCGGTGAAGCCGATCTGCGCGACCAGTTCGGGCCGGATCCAGTGCGCCCCTTTCTCGCGTACCGGCGATCCGGCGAAGGGTTGTGTATCGCGGACCAGGCCGTCCATGCGGGCCCGCAGTTCGGCGAGCGTCCGTTCGTTGTAACCGGTGCCGACCTTGCCGGCGTAGCGCAGCGTGTCGCCTCCGTCGTAGAACCCGACCAGCAGCGCGCCGAAGCCGCGCCGGCTACCGGCCGGATCGGTGAAGCCCCCGATCACGAACTCCTGCTCGGCGACGCACTTGAACTTGAGCCAGTCCTTCGAGCGGGCGTGCGTGTACGGGGCGTCGGCGCGCTTGGCAATCAGCCCCTCCCACCCCTGGCGACACGCCTCGGCGAGGAACGCCTCGCCGTTGGTGTTGCGGTGGCTGGTGAACCGCAAGGGACCGCCGAACGCGATCGCGTCGCGCAACAGGCGCTTGCGGTCTCGAAGGGGTTGGTCGGTGACGTCCGCACCGTCGAGGCGCAGGAGGTCGAACACGTAGTAGTAGATGGCGACGCCGGACGCGACGGCCTGATCCGGGTCGGTGATGCCGATGCGTTGCTGCAACCGCTCGAAGCTCGTCCGACTGCCCTCGAACGCGACCACTTCGCCGTCGACGATGAAGTCCGTGGTGGCTTGCGCCCGCAGCGCCGCGACGAGTTCCGGGTACGTCCGATCCAACGCCCGACCGGTCCGCGACCGCAGCGTCACGTTGTCGCCGTCCCGGAACCCGATCAGCCGCTCGCCGTCGAGCTTCCGCTCGAAGATCCAGCTCGGATCGGAGAAGTACTTGTCGGTGAGCGTCGCCAGCATCGGTGCCGGCGCGGTCGGCGTGGACGCGGTCACCGCTCATCGCCCGTCTCGGCCCGGCGTGCGTCCGTCTCGATCTGGTGCATCGTGCGACCGGACAGCGCAGACTTGGTCGCCGACTTGACCGGGTCGCGACGCGCGCTGGCATCGGCGTCTCGCATCTTGACCAGGATCCACTGCTCTTTGGGGCTGGTACGGGTCCGGGTCAGCGCGAACTCACCACCGAGCTTCGCGCCGGACAGGCTGAACGTCACGTGCCCGCGCTGGAGCCCGTCGGACATGGTGACCGGCTCGCCCTTGTGCTCGGTGGTGTTGTGGTAGAAGCCCGTGTCCCAGACCATCACGGTGCCGCCGCCGTATTCGCCCTCGCCGATGATGCCCTCGAAGTCGGCATAGTCGAGCGGGTGGTCTTCGGTCGGCACGGCCAGGCGTTTCTGCGCCGGATCGGGCGAGGGCCCCTTCGGCACGGCCCACGACTTCAGCACGCCGTCCACCTCGAGGCGGAAGTCGTAGTGGTCGCTCGACGCGAGGTGGTGCTGAACGACGAACCCGGGCTCGTCAGAGGGGTGGGTCGCCGGCCGATTGCCGGTGCGGCCGGACGGCTCCGGCGTCCGGCTGAAGTCACGTTTGCGGTGGTATTCACCGAGCTTCTCCGCCATGGCGATCCTCCCGCCGCTCGCCTACATCCGGCTACCCGCTCGCCTACCTCCGGGCTACCCGCTCACCAGCAGACCAAACCCGGCCGGCCGCCGGATGCAGTTTGCGGGTTTCCCCGCCGATGGTCGGGCCAGAGCCGTCGACCGGAACAGTTCGGCCGGAACAGTTCGGCCGCGACCGAACGGTCCCGGCCGTACGGTTTTCGCATGCCCACGACGACGTACGTCACCCGTTATGCCGACGCCGTGACGACGCTGAACAACCCGGCGTTCGAGGTGCCGCCGGTTCCGTCGGCGGCGCCGGACCATACGGCTGACGGCGGCGTCGGCATGGCTTGGCTGAGGGCGACGGTGTCGCGGTTCGCCAGCGGCCCGACCCACGGCCGTCGCCTCGCCCTGGCCGCGACGCTGCTGGAGGCGATCGATCCGGCCTCGCTACGCGAGCACGCCGCCGTCGCAAGTCGTGCGGCCTTGGCCGCGGGCGCCTCTCCGGAGGCCATCGCCGGCCGGATTCCGGTCATCGTCCTGGCCACGGCGCTCGGATTGAACACCGCAGTGGTCGACGATGTTGCCGTGGCCGCACGCGGCTACCAGCCGGGCACCGACGCCGGTCCGGCCGGCGACGCCGCGGTCGGGGCGCTCGTCGCGGCATGCGGCGGTACGCCCGACGAGGACACGGCGGCCCGCATCGCGCTGCTGGTCCAGGCCCGTGACGCGACGGCCGAGTTGATCAGCAAGGCACTGTCCGCGAGCCTGCGCGCGCCGAGCGGCACCACCGCCGAAGCATTGGTCACCGAGACACTGCGTTTCGATCCGCCGGTGCCGGCCATCCGCCGCGTGTGCGTTGCGTCCACCGCGATCGGCGCGGCCGTTGTCGCCGACGGGACACCCGTGATCGTGGATGTCCCGGCGGCCAATCGCGACCCGGCGGTGTTCGCCGAACCGGACGTGTTCGACCCCGGTCGGCCGGATGTCGAGCGGCACCTGACCTTCGGCACCGGAATCCGGCCGTGTCCGGGCCGCGATCACGCCGTGGCACTGGCCGCCGGCGTCATTGCGGCGCTGGCTGGCACAACGCCGGCCGCCGTCACGGCCGTGCCGGCGACGGTCATGGCTGTATCCGGCGGCGAACGCCACGGCGCTGGCTGGCGACGTGGAGGCAGCGTCGTGACGGGTGTATTCGATGAGTTCCGCGCGCTACACCGTCCGGGTGACCCGTTAGTGCTGCCGAACGCCTGGGACTTCGCGTCGGCCGCGAGCCTCGCCCAGGCCGGCTTTCGCGCGATCGGAACGACAAGTCTCGGCGTGGCGGTGGCGGCCGGTCTGCCCGATGCCCAGGGGAGGACCCGGGCCGAGACGTACGCATTGGTGCGCCGGCTGTCCCGGCTGGACTGTCTCGTGACGGTCGACGTCGAGGGCGGCTTCAGCGATCATCCGGAAGACGTCGCCCGGCTGGCGTTCGACCTTGCCTCGGCCGGCGCCGTTGGCGTCAACATCGAGGATGGTCGGTCCGACGGTAGCCTCGCGGATATCGGCCGGCAGCGGGAACTGATTCGCGCCATGAAACGCCGAGTGCCGCACCTGTTCGTCAACGCCCGTACCGACACGCACTGGCTGCATCCCGATCATCCGGACCTCGACGAGGCGGTCGCGCGCGTGCGCGCCTATCGGGATGCCGGAGCGGACGGCGTCTTCGTGCCCGGCCTCGCCGCGCCGGACGACATCCGCAGCGTCGTCGCCGCGACGGACGCGCCACTGAACGTCCTGTTCGTGGCCGGACGGCTGACCGTGCCGGCTCTGGCGGAACTCGGCGTCGCCCGGATAAGTACCGGCTCGCTCCTTTTCCGCGCGGCTCTCGGCGCCGCTGTGGCCACCGCGCTCGCGGTCGCTCACGGCGACGATCCTCCACCCGGCGCGCCGTCCTATGCCGACATGGTCGCGCTCGTCGGCAACTGATCGCGGCCGCGGCGGTGCGGTCGGCCGAAACGATCAGGCCTGGTGCAGCATCTGGTTGCTGCGCCGCGGTTTGCGGGTCTGCAACTGAAGGCCGCTCACCACGAGCGGAAAATGGCTGAAGGCCTGCGGGGTATTGCCGAGCTGCCGCTTCGCCACCGGATCCCACTCCTCGCTCAGCAGGCCGACGTCGTTGCGGATGTCGAGCAGCCGCTCGAACAAGTCGACGGCCTCGGTTTCCCGACCGGCCCCGTGCAACGCGTCCACCATCCAGAACGAGCACGCGACGAAGACGCCCTCACCGCCGGGCAACCCGTCGTCGGACGGCCCCGGGCGATATCGCATGACGAAACCGTCCTGCGTGATCTCGCGCTGGATGGCATCGATCGTGCCGAGGACGCGCGGATCGTTGCCGGGCAGGAAGCCGACGCGCGGGATAATGAGCAGCGAAGCGTCCAACTCGTCGGTGTCGTACGACTGCGCGAAGCTGTTCTTGTCGGTGTTGAAGCCTTTCGCGATCACCTCGGCATGAATCTGGTCCCGGGTGGCCTCCCACCGGTCGACGTCGCCCGGTAGGCCGCTTTCCCGCACGCCGCGGACCATCCGGTCAAACGCCACCCACGCCATCACCTTCGACTGCACGAAGTGCCGGCGCGGACCGCGCATCTCCCAGAGTCCGTTGTCTGGCTCCATCCAGGCACCCTCGAGGTGGTCGAGTAGCGCGACCTGGAGATCCCAGGCATCGTCCTGATGAGCCAGTCCGGCCTGGCGGCTGAGCGAGAGACCGTCGAGCACTTCGCCCCACACGTCGAGTTGGAGCTGATCGGCGGCGGCGTTGCCGATCCGGACCGGCGACGACCCTTCATAACCCTCCAGCCACGGGACCTCGTATTCGGGCAGTCGTCGGGTGCCGTCGAGACCGTACATGATCTGCAGCTGACTCGGGTCGCCGGCGACCGCACGCAGCAACCATTCCCGCCAGGCCTTGGCCTCGTCGACGTATCCGGCGGCGAGCATGGCCTGCAAGGTGTACGTGGCGTCGCGCAGCCAGCAGTAGCGGTAGTCCCAGTTGCGCGGACCGCCGATCTGCTCCGGCAGCGACGTCGTGAGCGCGGCGACGATCCCGCCGGTCGGCTTGTACGTCAACGCTTTGAGCGTGAGCACCGACCGTCGGATGGCGGCTACGCCAGCGATTCGGGACCTGGCAGCGGTTCGACCACGTCTGCCAATAGTCGATGGTGTGGGCCAGCAGGTCGTCCGCGTCGACTCGGGCCGGGGCGCCACGGTGGCTCGGGGCCCAGGTCAGTACGAACGGCACGCGGTCGCCGGCATGGACGGTGAACGTGGCGACCGTCTTACGCTCGGCGCCTTGCAACTCCACCGGCGTACGCACCCACACGGCGTCGGGTCCGGCGATCGCTTCCATGCCGCCGCTTCGCGCCCGTACCCACGGCACCACGCGGCCGTAGTCGAATCGCAGCAGCAGTTCGGTGTGCATCTCGACCGAGCCGGAGATGCCCTGCACGATCCGTACGACGTCGACCGCGGCCGTACGCGGCGGCATGAAGTCGATCACCTTGACGCGACCGGTCGGCGTGTGCCATTCGGTCTCCAGCACCAGCGTGTCGCCGTGATAGCGGCGGTGGGTGGACTTGTCGACGGAAACGGCGTTGTCGCCCGGCTCGGCGAGCGGTCGCGCGGCGAGTGACGAAGTCGGTGCCAGCAGCCAGCGACCGGCCTTGGCCGTGTCGAGCAGTGCGGCAAAGCAGGCCGGGGAGTCGAAGTTGGGCAGGCACAGCCAGTCGATCGATCCGTCGCGACCGACGAGCGCGCCGGTGTGCAGGTCGCCGATGAGCGCGTAGTCCTCGATCGGGCTGCTCACTTCGCCACCTCCAGCACGACCTTGACATCGTCGGACCGGCGGGCGAAGCCGTCGGCGAAATCCTCGAGCGGAACTCGCCGGGTGATCAGCCGTGACAGCCAGTCGTGGTCGGCGGCAGCGAGCGCCACGGCGGCCGCCTCATAGTGGCGGCGGTTCGCGTTGACGGTGCCGAAGAGGACGTCGTTATCCAGGACGGCACCGCGGTTCAGGCCACCGATATCAACGGGCAACGTGGCGCCGGACCGTCGAGACGCCGGTCAGGCAGACGATCCCGTCGGTCGCGTTGTGGGTCAACACATCCAGAACGACGGACGGAACGCCGGTGCACTCGACGACGAGATCGGGGCAGATACCGCTGTCCGGCACCGGCTCCGAGTGGTAGTGCGCGCCCAGATCGGCCACCAGCCCGGGTTTCGGACCGTCCGTCACCCGGTCGAAGACGTGCATCTCGAAGCCGCGCTGGACGCCGAGCATCGCGGCGAGTAGACCGACCGGACCAGCGCCAGTGACCGCGGCGATCGTTGGCCCGAAGTACGCCCGCCGACCGATCCGCTCGATCTGCTCCCACGCCTTGGCGACGATCGTCGTCGGTTCCAGCAGCACGCCGACCTCGGCAAGGCTTGCGTCGAGCGAGACGATCGCGTCTGGCTGCGCCCGCCATCGTTCCCGCGCGAATCCGTGCCGCCCTTTGATGCCGTGCTCGGTGTATTGGCCATTGCGGCACATGTCCCACTCGCCGACAGCACACGCGGGGCACGGCACCGGATCGGGCCGGCGGACAAATCCCACCACGAGGTCGCCGGTCGCGACGCCGGCATCGGCCGGTGCGTCGAGCACTCGACCGAGATTCTCGTGGCCGAGCACCAAGACCTCCGAGCCGGGTGGCGCCTCGCCGTACTCGCCGCCGACGATCTCGATGTCCGTGCCGCACAAACCGACCGTGAGCGCCTCGACCAGGACCGCGCCGTCGCCGGTCGCCGGTTCGGGTAGGTCGCTCAGGGCCAGGGAATCTTTGATGCCGGGTCGCACCGTCAGCGCACGCATCCGTACCTCCACGAGTTGGCCCGACTCACGCTACCGGCCAAACCCAAGCCACTCGCGACGGCCCGCGACTTCGCGTCGCGCAAGCGCGTCGACACAGCTGACGGTACGGTCGAGCGCGTGAGAGCACCCATGGACGGAGTCCTGGTGGTCGGCGCCGGCGTCATCGGGCTGACCACCGCCATCACGTTCGCCGAGGCCGGCGTGCCGACAACGATCTGGGCCGCCGACGACGCGACCGCGATCACGTCGTACGCCGCCGGTGCGAGCTGGGGCGTGCACCTGCTGAGCCCGCGCGGCCGGGTCGCGGCGTGGAGTGCGGCGACCCTGGATGTGTTGCGTACGTTGGCGACCGACCCGACCACAGGCGTACGCATCACGGCCGGCATCGAGGCGAGCCGTACGCTGACCGCCCCGCCGGACTGGGGCGCACCCGTGGACGGCATGCGCGAATGTACGCCGGACGAACTCCCGCCCGGGTACGTCATCGGCTGGCACCAACGGATTCCGATCGTCGAGATGCCGGTGTACCTCGGCTACCTGCAGGCGCGATTCGTTGCCGCGGGCGGCGTCACGAAACGGCGCCGGATCGCGTCGCTCACCGAGACCGCCGGCGTCGCGCCGGTCGTCGTCAATTGCACCGGCGTCGGCGCGGGTGATCTCACCGGCGACCGCGACCTGGTGCCGATCCGGGGGCAGGTCGTCATCGTGGCGAATCCCGGTATCACTGAGTTCTTCGCCGACGGCCCGGACGACAGCACCGACCTGACGTACTGGTTCCCGCATCGCGACACCGTTCTCCTCGGTGGCACCGCGGTCGCCGGCGACTGGAACCGGGTGCCCGACCCCGACGTGGCGGCCGCGATCGTCGCGCGGTGTTCGGCCGTCGAACCGCGGTTCGCGACCGCCGAAGTCGTCGAGCATCGGGTCGGGCTGCGGCCCGGGCGATCGGAGCCGCGGCTGGAAGCGGAGACGCTCGACGACGGTACACAACTGATCCACAACTACGGCCATGGCGGCTCGGGCGTGACGCTGGCCTGGGGATGTGCCGCCGAGGTCGCCAGGGTCGCCGATCGGGCGGGACGACAACGCGGGAGCGCACCACACCACTGATCGGTACCACCGCGCAGCCAACCGGAGACGTGCGTCGACGTCCGCGCGGTAACGAAATGGGAACGCTCCCATGTTGGCCTTGACACGTTCGTAACCGCCGGGCAATGTCACTCATGGGAGCGCTCCCGAATCCGTACCCTACGGGAGCCGCTCTACCGCACCGCGCACCGCGACCGGCGCGCGGACCTCGACGGAAGGGGCCTGGCCGTGCTCGTGCTGCTCCGGCGACTGGGCTTCTACGTGGTCACCGCTTTCATCGCGATCACGCTGGACTTCTTCATCCCCCACATGATCCCCGGCAACCCGGTCGAGGCGGTCATCTCCTCGCACGCCGGCGCCATCCCGCCGCAGGCCGCGGCGAGCCTCTACGCCCAGTTCGGCATCAACCTCCACGAAGGACTGTGGAGCCAATACCTGACGTACTGGAGCCACCTGTTCCACGGCAATCTCGGGCTGTCCATCTCGCAGTATCCGGCGACCGTCACATCGGTCATCCACAGCGCGATCTTCTGGACGATCCTGCTCGTCGGGGTCGCGACCGTGGTCAGTTTCATCCTCGGCACGGTCATCGGCTCCCTGGTCGCCTGGAAGCGCGGCTCGTGGATCGAGGGCATCCTGCCGGTCAGCACGTTCTTCCAGGCGATGCCGTATTTCTTCCTCGCCACGCTGCTGCTGTTGTTGTTCGCCACGACGCTGCACTGGTTCCCCAGCCACGGCGGGTACGACTTCCAGGAGAACACGATCGGGCTGAACGGCCCGTTCCTGTCCGACGCGGCCAAACACGCCGTGCTGCCGGGCGTCACCATCATCGGCGCGTCGCTGGCCGGCTGGATCATCGGTATGCGCAACATGATGGTCACCGTCCGGGATGAGGACTACGTGCTGCTGGCCGAGGCCGAGGTATTGCCCACCCGGCGGGTCATCTGGTACGCCGCGCGCAACGCGATCCTGCCGTCGGTGTCGAGTTTTGCGCTCGCGCTGAGCTTCGTCGTGACCGGTTCGCTGCTCACCGAGATCGTCTTCTCCTACCCGGGCATCGGCGACGTGCTCTACCAAGCCGTCCTCGGTGAGGACTATCCGCTGATCCAGGGCATTTTCCTCATCATCACGTTCGTCGTGCTGGCCGCGAACATGCTGGCCGACGTCGTCTACGTGTTCCTCGACCCGCGCGCCCGTCAGGAGGCATGAGCCGGTGGTCACGACGATCGTCGATCCTGCGAACGCACCGTCGGCCGGCGACGCACCCGGCGTACGGGTGGTCGCGCGCCGCCAACGCCGGCGTCTGGTGCGGCTGCCCCGCTCGCGGAAGATGACCGCCGGGTTCGTCCTCCTCGCGGCGTTCGTGATCCTTGCGGTGATCGGGCCGTGGGTCGCGCCGTACGATCCCGGCCAGATCGTCCTGTCGACGTCGCAGAACCCGAGCGCGCACCACTGGCTCGGCCAGACGCAACTCGGCCAGGACATCTGGTCGCAGCTCCTCGTCGGGGCGCGACCGACGATCGTCGTGTCGTTCCTCGCCGGTGCGATCGCGACCATCCTGTCCATCGTCATCGGCATCACGGCCGGATACGTGGGCGGCTGGGTCGACGACGTGCTGTCCATGTTGGCCAACGTCTTCCTCGTCTTACCGGCGTTGCCACTGCTGATCGTGGTGGGCAGCTTCCTGCCCAAGGGAGATTCGGCCAACGACCTGCTCGTCGGCGCCGTAATCGCGTTGACCGGTTGGGCCTGGGGCGCCCGGGTGCTGCGCGCGCAGTCGCTGTCGCTGCGCAACCGGGACTTCGTCGAGGCTGCGCGGATCAGCGGTGAGCGCACCTGGAAGATCATCGTGTCCGAGATGGTGCCGAACCTCGTCGCCATCCTCGCGGCGTCGTTCCTGTTCACCGTCTTGTACGCGATCGGGACGTACGTCGCGCTCGGCTTCCTCGGCGTGCTGGACCCGGCGAACAACTACAGCTGGGGCTCGATCCTGTTCGACGCGACCCAAGGCCAGGCAGTCGTGTCCGGCCAGTGGTGGTGGTATATCCCACCCGGCCTGTGTATCGCGCTGCTCGGCACGAGTCTCGCGCTCATCAACTTCGGCATCGACGAATTCATCAACCCGCGGCTGCGCGCCGCCGGGCTGTCCCGCAAGGCGGCCAAGAGAGCCGGCGTGCCGCGCACACCCCAGCTCGGCTTCACTCCCGTGGCCAAGAATGGCGCGAGGCGCGTCAGCGCCGCCGCGCCCCAGGCGGAGGCGGACCGATGACGAATCTCGAGTTCATCGCCGCACCGCGCACCGCGCCGGCGCAGCGCACCGGCGAGGATGTCGTCCTGGACGTCAGGGGCCTGTCGGTCGACTACGGCGTCGGCCCGAACGCCGTGCACGCGGTCGTAAACGTCGACCTGACCGTGCGCCGCGGCGAGGTGCTGGGAATCGCCGGCGAGAGCGGCAGCGGCAAGTCCACGCTCGTCTACGCCGTCACGCGGCTGTTGCGGGATCCGGGCGTGATCGTGGCCGGCGAGGCGACGTTCTACTCCCGCCCGGACGCGAGAATGGATGCGCACCCGGTCGATCTGCTGGCCGACGACAAGGCGGTGATCCGGTCCGTACGGTGGTCGGAAATCGCCGTCGTGTTCCAGAGCGCCCTGAACGCGCTGAACCCGGTGTTCACGATCGGCACGCTGATCGACGACGTGCTCAAGGCGCACGAGTCGCAGATGTCCAAGCGCGACCGTCGCGTCCGTGCGGCCGAGCTGCTCGACATGGTCGGCATTAGTGCGGACCGGCTCCGCAGCTACCCACACGAGCTGTCCGGTGGCATGCGCCAGCGCGTGATGATCGCGCTGTCGATCGCACTGCAACCGCAGCTGCTCATCATGGACGAGCCGACGACCGCGCTAGATGTGGTGATCCAGCGGGAGATCCTCGAACAGCTCATGGACCTCCGGGAGCGTCTCGGCTTCACCGTCATCTTCATCACGCACGATCTGTCGCTGCTGATCGAGCTGGCCGACACTATTGCGGTCATGTACGCCGGCGAGATCGTCGAGCGTGCCCCGGCTCAGGCGCTGTTCCGGGCGCCGCGACATCCGTACACGTACGGCCTGCTGAACTCGTTCCCGTCGCTGCACGGACCGCGGATCGCGATGACCGGCATCAAGGGCTCGCCGCCGGACCTCCGTCATGCCCCGTCGGGCTGTCCCTTCCATCCTCGGTGCGCGCACGCGATGCCGGAATGCGTGACCGAACACCCGCCGGTGCTCCGGTTGCACGACGGCTTCGGCGTTCGCGACGTGAACTGCTGGCTGCAGGACTCGGCTCATGCCGTACCGCCGGAGTTGGCCTTGACCCACGACGCGGTATCGGCGCGCGTCACCCCGGCGAGCGCGACGGAGGTGGACGCATGAGTGCTACCGAGCCCATCCTCGAAGCGATCGGCCTGACCAAGCATTACCGCGTGCGGACGAAGCGGTTCGGTCGGTCCAGTCTGGTCCGGGCGGCCGAGGACATCTCGCTCGCGCTGCACCCCGGCCGGGTCACCTCTGTCGTCGGTGAGAGCGGATCGGGAAAGTCGACCGTTTCACGCATGCTCGCCCGCACGACGCCGCCGACCGCGGGCGAACTGCGGTTGGGCGGCACGCGGTGCAACACTCGCGGTACGGTCGGCCGCGACTACCGCGCCGCGGTGCAAATGGTGCTCCAGGACCCGTTCGCGTCCCTCAACCCCGTCCACGACGTCCGCTACATCCTGGGCCGGCCACTGAAAATCCACGGGTACGCCGGCGACGACATCGACGCGTCGATACGCGATCTGCTGAGCCGCGTGGCACTGGAGCCGGCCGAACAGTTCATCGACAAGTATCCGCACGAGCTGTCCGGCGGTCAGCGGCAACGCGTGGCGATCGCACGGGCGCTCGCCGTGCAGCCGCAGGTGCTGCTGGCCGACGAGCCGGTCTCGATGCTCGACGTGTCGATCCGGCTCGGCGTGCTCAATCTGCTGGCCGACCTGCGGGACCGCGACGGACTCGCGATCCTATACGTCACCCACGACATCGCCTCGGCGCGCTACCTGGCCGACACGATCGTCGTGATGTACGCCGGCCGGATCGTCGAGTCGGGCCCGGCCGAGCAGGTCACCGATGAGCCGTCGCATCCGTACACGCAACTGCTGTTGTCGGCCGCGCCGGATCCCGACGCTGGCCGTCCGACGCGCCTCGGGCAGCGCGGCACACCGCCGTCGCTGGTCACCCCGCCGGCCGGCTGCCGATTCCATCCGCGGTGCCCGTTCGTGATGGACGTGTGCCGGACCCAGGCGCCGCCGATGCTCACCGCGTCCGACGGTCACGACAGCGCGTGCTGGCTGCTCGCGAACGGCGGCGCGGCGGCCCATCCGGTGCCGGCCGGGCCGCCGGCCGGCGCGGGGGAGCCGCCTATGTCCTGACGTCGCCGGCTCGTCGATCTGATCAAACCTTCCTGCTTACCACCCGGAAGCGCCCGTGCGGGGTGTTGCCGCGATGGAGTTCGCCCATTTCCTCATGACGTTCCACCCACCCGCTCGACTGACCGTCGGCACCCGCCGACCGAACGCTTACGGAGTCACCATGCTTCGCAGAACCTCTGTTCTCCGGCGCACTGTCGCCGGAATCGCCGTGCTGGGCGTCGTCGCCCTCGCGGTCACGGCGTGCTCGAGTAGCGCGACGTCGCCCGGCTCGAAGAAGACCACCGGCCGGACGCTCGTCGTCGAGAACAACCCGCAGCCGAACTTCACCGATACCTTCAACCCATTCGCCGCCACCAGCACGGGCAAGAGCCAGAACGCGCTCGCGCTGTTCTACGAGCCGCTGATGCAGTTCAACAACCTCAAGGCCGGTACGACCTACCCTTGGCTCGCGAAGAGCTTCACGTGGAGCCCGGACGGCAAGTCCATTACGTTCGTGCTTCGCGACGGCGTGAAGTGGAGCGACGGGCAACCGTTCACCGCCGACGACGTCGCCTACACGTTCCAGCTCATGCAGCAGAACAAGGCGCTGAACTACATCGGCGTGCCGATCACCGGTGCCACGACCAGCGGCAACGGCGTCACGATCTCGTTCGAGTCGCCGGAGTACACGAACATCTATGGCATCGCCGGCCAGACGTGGATCGTGCCGAAGCACATCTGGAGCAAGCAGTCCGACCCGGCCACCTGGACCGACCCGACGCCGATCGGCACCGGTCCCTACCTGATGGACAAGTTCACCGCGCAGGGCTTCACCCTCAAGGCCAACCAGAGCTACTGGGGTGGCGTACCGGCCGTGTCCAAAGTCAGCTTCCCGGCGTACTCCTCCAACGACGTCGCGTTGACCGCGTTGACCCAGGGCGAGATCGACTACGGCGGCAACAACGTCAACAAGATCCAGGAGAACTTCGTCGCGAAGGACCCGGCTCACAACCACTACTTCTTCCCGGCTACCAACACCGTCGTGCTGATCCCGAACGTCACCAAGTGGCCGTTCACTGAGCAGGCCGTACGCCTCGCGGTGAGCGCCGGCATCAATCGCCAGCAGCTGTCCACCCAAGGTGAGACGGGCTACGAGCCACCGGCCACGTCGTCGTCCGGCCTGCTGCTGCCGAACTTCAGCGCGAACGTTCCGTCGAACATGCAAAAGGACCTCGCACCGACGCCGGACGCCGCCAAGGTCACCTCCATCATGACCGCGGGTGGGTTCGCGAAGGACAGCAAGGGCATCTGGGCGAAGGGCGGCCAGGAGGTCTCGTTCCAGGTCGAGGACCCGACGTCGTACACGGACTACTACGCCGACGCACAGATCATCGCCCAGAACCTCAAGCCGCTCGGCTTCGACGTGAAGGTCAACGGCGTCACGCCGGACCAGTGGAACAACGACTTGTCGGCGGGTACGTTCTCCAGCGCTATTCACTGGGGCGCCGGCGGCCCGACCGCGTACAGCCAGTACGACGGCTGGCTGGACTACAACCTGGTCAGCGGCAAGACCGCAGCCGGCGACCAGGGTCGGTGGAACGACCCGGCGACCCAGCAGGCGCTCACCGAGTTCGCGGCCGCCGCGACTCCGGACGCGCAGCAGGCCGCCATCAACAAGGTGGCCACCATCGTGTCCACCCAGATGCCGGTGATCCCGCTTCTCTACGGCGCCGGTTGGTTCGAGTACACGACGACGAACTACACCGGTTGGCCGACGAAGGATGACCCCTACGTCGACCCGTCGCCGAACCAGGCAAATGTCGAGTATGTGATCCTGCACCTCAAGCCGGCCGTCTAAACGAAGTCGCGCGATCCGGCCGGCGGCCACGAAAGTGCCGCCGGCCGGGGCGGTCGCGCCCATGATCGATATTCCGAGATCGACAATCCTCTGGAGGAACCATGATGTCCGCTGCTCGTCCCGCGGCAGTCGCACGATGACGTCAACCGAACTCTCCTCCGCGCCGGCCGCGGCCGTGACCAACCGGCTGACCTTTCCGGACGGTTTCGTCTGGGGCACGGCCACCGCGGCCTACCAGATCGAGGGCGCCGTCGCGGAGGACGGCCGTACGCCGTCGATCTGGGACACGTTCAGCCACACGCCCGGCAAGGTGGCCGGTGGCGACACCGGCGACGTCGCCGACGACCATTACCACCGGTACGCCTCCGACATCGCGCTGATGGCCGAGCTCGGTATGCGGGCGTATCGCTTCTCCACCGCGTGGCCGCGGATCGTGCCGGGCGGCAGGGGCCCGACCAACCGCGCCGGCATCGACTTCTACTCTCGGCTCGTCGACACGCTCCTCGATGCCGGCATCGCGCCCGTACTGACCCTCTACCACTGGGACCTGCCGCAGGAGTTGCAGGACAAGGGCGGTTGGACGAACCGCGACACCGCGCAGCATTTTGCCGACTACGCGGGCGTGGTGGCCGCGGCGCTCGGTGACCGCGTCTCGTCGTGGACGACGCTGAACGAGCCGTGGTGTTCAGCGTTCCTCGGCTACGGCGCGGGCGTGCATGCGCCCGGACACACGAGCGGTGCCCAAGCGCTCGCCGCGTCGCATCATCTCCTCCTCGGCCACGGTCTCGCGGTGCAGGCGCTCCGTGCGGCGTTGCCGGCGACGGCACGGCTGTCGATCACGTTGAACCCGGCGGTGGCGCGACCCGCGACCGATTCGGCCGCCGATATGGCCGCGGCCCGTAAGGTCGACGGGCTGCAGAACCGCCTCTGGCTCGACGCGCTGCGTCACGGCGCCTACCCCGACGACGTCCGAGCGTTCACGGCCGCCGTGAGCGACTGGTCGCACGTCCGCGACGGCGACCTCGCGGTGATCGCGAGCCCGATCGACGTCCTCGGCGTCAACTACTACAGCCCGATGTCGGTGGCTCACTACAACGGTGTCGGTGTCCGCGCACGCGTCGACGGGCATGGCGACGGCGACGGCGAAACGTGGCCCGGCTGCGACGACGTACAGTTCCTCGATATCGCCGGCCCGAAAACGGAGATGGGTTGGCCGATCGACGCCGGCGGCCTCACCGAGCTGCTGACGCGGCTGCACAGCGATTACCAGATGCCGCTGATGATCACCGAGAACGGCGCCGCGTTCGCCGACGTGGTCGACGAGTCGGGTCAGGTGCGCGACGCGGACCGCATCGCCTATCTGCGCGATCATCTTGCGGCGACACACCGCGCGATCGCCGCCGGGGTCGATGTCCGTGGCTACTTCCTCTGGTCGTTCCTAGACAACTTCGAATGGGCGTACGGCTACGCCAAGCGTTTCGGCATCGCGTACGTCGACTTCGAGACCCAGGTGCGTACGCTCAAACAGAGCGCCCAGGTCTACGCGGACACGGTGCGCCACAACGGATTGCTCGTCCCCTAGCCGGGCCGCGCTCCGCCGACCCCGCTGCGCCGACCATGGTCGGGGCCGGCGAGATCGGGCTGTCGGCTCGTGGACGACCGCGCCTGACGCGGGCGGGCCGAGGATCGGCACGCGCGGGTGGACGACATCCGCGCTCGCCTCGAACTCCTTCATCGTCCGCTCCCGGCCATAGCGGCTGCACATGATGCGATATGTGATGTAGGCGGCCGGCCCGAACCACGCCTGCGCCGGGACCAGCGTGTCGGTCCGGGCATCGACATAGTTGATGAGCAACGGCACCAGCGCCGGCACGACAGCCCCGAACGCGACCACGACGGCGAGCGCGATCTGTCCGGCCCGGCGGCCGTACGCCTTGAAGGCGGTCAGCACGAACAGCGCGTACACGAGCAGATCGCCGATGCCGGTGGCGGCGTTGTCGAAGCCCCAGCGCATGCCCATCGACGGATCGAGCGGATAGCCGAGGAACTCCTCGACGAGCGCGTTCGTCACCGGCCAGATAGAGGTGAAGATGACGTCGTAGCCGGCGAGCGCCAGCGCGAACCACGCTACGTGCCGCATCTTCATGCCGCCCTGTACGTAGAGGTTCGCCACTGATACCGCGCCGAGCAGGATGATGATGTCGTTTTCGGCCCAGAACATCTGCCAGCCGAGCACGCTGCCGAGAATGTTGTTACCCATCCAGATGTTCAGGCCGATCAACGTACCGATACCGAGCCACAGCTTCGCCGGGCTGAGCACCGGGCCGAAGCCGATCGAGATCGACGCCAGGAACGTCACGGCCAGGAACGACGTGAGCAGCCAGCGCGGCAGCAACAGGTAGAACAGCGGGATCGTCGACAGCAGGACGAAGAGGATCCCGATGTCGCGACCGTTGAACGTGCCGATCGGCGGCCGCTCGATCCGTACTCGACGCAGGTAAGACCACGCACACGCCGAGACGAGTAGGGAGCTGACGAGGCCGGCGAACAGACCGAAGATCGCGAGGTGTGTGTTGGAGCTGAGGAACGAGCTCATGTCATGCTCCGATCAGGGCCGGAGGTGCGACGAACGTCGTCTCGTGCAGATCGCAGCGGAGCAGCCGCAGTGCCCGTGCGTCGTCGTCGGAGACCAGGGTCAGGTCCACGTCGAGGCCGTTGTCGGCAAAGTGGCGGACGGCGGCCGCCTCGCCGAAACCAGCGATCGCGGATCGCGGCAGCGTGAGGCGGATGCGTCCGGCATCGGTGGCGGCCCGGAAGCGCGCCGGCCACGGCTCGGTCGGCAGCGCCTCAACGGCCTCGGCCAGTTGCCGTGGCGTGACGACATTGGTCGGTCCGAGCCGCAGCAACTGATCGGGCTTGCCGACCACCTTGCTCGTTGCGGGCAGCCCGGAGACCTCGCAGCTCAAATCCTCGTCCGCGATCGGGCGCACGACGTCGCGGGTGTCGTAGCGGAACACCGGCATGCAGTCGCGGTACGGGAAATACGGCGTGATCACCACCGTGGCGAGCGCGCCGGGCTCCGCCGGTTCGCCCGTGTCGAGGTCGCGGTGCTCGACGTGACCGGTGGTGACGTCGTGGTGTAGATGGCCGTGGCTGCAGGTGCGTGCGGTGACCGGGAGGACCTCGGTCATCCCGAAGAGGTCGTTGACGTGCTCCGCGCCGAACGTCGCAACGGCGGCCGCGGCCAGGCTCGGCGTCAGGATTTCGCCACCGACGTCAATGCGCCGAAGGCAGAAGTCGTTCGGACCCAGTCCGCGTCGGCGTGCCGCGACCACGAGCTCGCCGAGATAACTCGGCGAGGTCGACAACAATGTCACGCGGCCGTCGGTGAGGCTGTCCAGGGTTTCGTCCGGCGGTACGAGGCCGACAAGGCGGCATCCGGCGCCGATGAGGCGACACACGGCGACATCGAGGTTCAACGCCGCCGTCTGGCGGGAACTGATGTTCACCTGCATGGTGTCGGTCGGCCAGAAGTCGTTGCGGAGCACGGCGGCGAGAGCGCCGATCGCCGGCCACAGCTCCATCTCGTAGCGCGAGAGCCAGATCTCCGCCGGTCGGCCCGTCGTGCCGGTGGTGCGCGTGGCGAGGTGCGGGGATGCATCGGCGCATAGGAAGTCGGTCGGTTGCCGGATCAGATCCGCCTTTATCGTGACCGGGACGGCGGCGAGCCCGTCGAGATCCAGTTTGCGGACGTCTACATCGGCGGCCGCGAACCGGCGCGCGTAGAACGGCGACTGCGCAGCGAGCCGCCGAGCCGTTCGGCGGACATTGGTGGTGGCGAGCTGGCGGCGAGCGGTCGGATCGGCGAGGGGTCCGTCGGTCAGCTGCCCGACGTCGGCACCCGGCTCACCGAACTCCGCCATCGTGGCAAGTGCGTCGGCGACGAGGCGACCCACATTCTGCGGGTCGATCCGATAGCCCCAGACCATGCCCATCGCCATCCGGAATTGGCGGATCCCTGTCTCGAACACTGCCACTCCTTCGTGTCCGTGCGTCGCGCCGCGCCGTGGTCGAGGCGCGACGCACAGACCGGGCGCGAAGCCGAGGCAACCCACCCGGTCTGTGGCTGATCGTGTGCCGCGAGTCAGCGATCCACGGCTACGGACCGATCGATCAGAAGCTGCCGCCAACAACAGCCGCGAACAGGACTGCGGTAAGCGAACCCATCACGTACCGGGCGTGCTTGACGCTGCTCATCAGAGCCGACATGGCTACCTCCCTCCGACAACTCGTAGGAATCCATCCGGCATCGCCGGGCACCGACGAGCGCGCAGCATCAAGCTCCGCCCTCGCAGCAGCAGCCGGTGACGACGACTTTGACCGTCATCTCGGGGTGTACCGAACAGGTCAGGTAGAACGTGCCGGCCGTATTCCACGTGCCGGTCGTGTAGACGTCAGTCGTTTCCATCAGATGGCGTCCGTCCACGGGCACGCCGCGCTCGGCCGAGAGGATCGCGTCCCGGCCCGGGCCGATGATGTGCACCCAGTGTGAGTCGTTGACCATGGTGAGGGTCTTGCCACACCCGACGGACACTTCCTTGCTCGAGAAGCCTTCGTGGGTCATGCCGAGGACGCCGGTGGCCGGCTTCGCCGGAGTGGCAATGGCGTTCGGCAGATACATTCCGGCGACCAGCAAAGGGACCACCAGTAAAATCCGCGGAAACGCCACGTCATCCTCCTCCGTGCGCGGCCAGACTTGGCCGGCGCTGGCGGAGGCGACTGTGAGCGAACGGTCCGCTACATGCTGTCTCCGTGTCGCAAACATTGCCGGTGATCGATGAAGATCACAAGCCATCCGCAACGATCAATGTGAATCGCATAGACGACAGCTAATACGTCTTGACACCCCGCGGGCGACCGGTTCTGTCAAGACGTGCAGGTGGCGGGCTCCCGCCATAGGGTGATGGGCGGGTGACGGGCGGATCACGTACCGCCGTCGAAACAATCATGACATCAAGCTGCGTAAATACCTGCCTCGGATACGCGTCAGACGAGGTAACCGCGCGCGCCCCGTAGTGTCAGTGTTGCGAGCCCGCGTACGTCTCGTCACGGTTCTCGTCGGGGCGGCCAGTCGGCGGCCCGTCGGGCGACGCGAGGCCAGGCGCGGCAGCAGTGATCGCGGTCGCGCCCGGGTGGTTCGCCTCGATCCAACCGCTCAGCTCGTCGGCCGGCATCGGGTAGGCGGTGAGCCATCCCTGGACGAGTGTGCAGCCGGCATCGGCGAGCAGTTGGCGCGTGTACTCGGTCTCGACGCCTTCGGCGACCGTACGGATTCCCAGCGATTCGGCGAGGTCCACCGTGGACCGTACGATCGCGGCATCATCGTGATTGTCGGCCATTCCGGCCACGAACGACTTGTCGATCTTGATCTCGGCGATCGGTAGTTTTCGCAGATGTTGCAGCGACGAATAGCCCGTGCCGAAATCGTCGAGCGCGACGCTGACTCCGAGCGCGCACACGCGGTTGACCGTGCTGATAGCCCGGCTCGGATCGGCCAGCAGAGCGCTTTCGGTGATCTCGATCTGGATGCGCTCGGGTGCGACTCGATGCCTCGTCGAGCGTGGCGGACAAGTGCGCCACGATGTCATCGCTGTAGAGGTCCCGCGAACTCACGTTGATCGCGGCGCGCATGTCAAGACCCTCGTCCTGCCACGTGGCGACCTGAGCCACGACGTCCTCGATGACCCGCTGGGTCAACAGGTGAATGACCGAGCTGTGCTCGGCGACCGCCATGACTTCCTGCGTGTCCATGAGTCCGTACGTCGGGTGGTGCCAACGCAGCAAGGCCTCGACACTGTCGACGCGGCCGGAGCTTAGGCAGACCTGGGGTTGGTAGTGCATCGTGATCTGGGTACGGTCACTGGCCTCCAGCGCATGGCGGAAGTCGGTGAGCAACCGGAGGCGCTGCGGGCTGTTCGTGTCATGGCCGGGTTGGTAAGCCGCGATCGCATCGCCGCGTTGCTTCGCGTCGTACATGGCGACGTCGGCATGCCGCATGAGCGTGCTGAAGTCGACGGCGTCGTCGTCCCGGACTGCGATGCCGACCGACGCCGTGACGTCGACCCGGAGCCCGTCCAGCGTCACGGGCTGACTCAACGCCCGCACGACGCGGTCGGCGAGCCCATGCGCCTCGGCGATATCCGGCGTCGCGGCCAGGATCGCGAACTCGTCGCCGCCGAGTCGAGCGACCGTACCGCCCGCCGGCCCCAACGCCGCCAACCGTCGGGCCACGGCGATCAGGAGCTGATCACCGACGTCATGGCCGAGGGCATCGTTGACCTGCTTGAAGCGATCGAGGTCGAGCATGAGTAGCGTGGCTCGGCGCCGTACGGCCGTGTCGTCGCCCGCGCAGACGGCGACGATCTTGTCGAAGCCGTGCCGCAGGCCGGTGCGGTTCGCGAGGCCGGTCAGGGGATCGAGGCGTGCCGCGAGATCGCGTTCGGCGGACAGCTTCGCCATCCGGTGCACCGCGTAGAGCGGGATGAACACCAGTGGCAGGAACCCGAGGTCGACGTGTGCGGTCACGGCGAGCACCGGGCTCAGCAGTAACAATGATGCGTTGAAGAGCACCTGGTTCGCGGTCGCGGTCGTGGCGGCGCGTGAGCGCAAGCTCTGGCCCTGCAGCCGCGCCCTGAGTGCGCCGAGGACGCCGTACGTCACGAGCCACGCACCGACGGCGCCGACTACGGATACGGCGTCGACGACGATGTTGTTCGGACCGTCCCGGTGGAACGGATCGGGATCGCCGACGTAGAGGATCACCGCAGCGGCCGCGAAGGCGAGACCGATCTGTCCGAACGACCAGAGCGCATCGCGCACTCCGGCTCGCAATCGCACGGCGACGACGGCAACAGCCGCACCTTGCGCAACGATCGCGGGACCGAGCCCCCAGCAGAGCTGGACAGCGAACGTGAAGCAAATGGTCGGGCAGATGATCATTGGTGCTCGGCCGGGCGGCATCGCGGCGACAAACGCTTGCGTGCCGGCGAGCATCGCAAGGCCGGTCATCAACCAGAACGCACCGTGCGTGGTCGCGGTGTGCGTGATGTTGCCCCATTGCTCAATGCCAAGGGCAACGGTCGCCGCCAAGACGATTCCCTCGACGTACGTCGTCACCCGTCGCCGCGAGGTCCAGCCGGCACGAAGCCCCGTCGGCATCGACACTGCTTTCCCCCTCTGCCCCCAAACGTCCCTTGGCCGGGTAAGCAACACATAGTAATGCCTGGTGAACGCAGGGCAACCAGCTCACCGGATCACTATGTGACGCTCGCCACCGGCCCGGGCCACATCGCGTCCCATCGTTCCCGTATGCCCCGGTGCGTACAACCGCAACAGCACTTGTGGCATCCTCGCCGTGAGCCGGCGGAGCTACCGTCCGCGTTGTGATCGGTAGCGACCGATCAGTGCGTTCGTCGAGGAGTCCTGGTCGAGCGCGGGCGTCGTGTCGTCGGTGAGCAGCGGCGCCAGCTGCTTGGCCATGACCTTGCCGAGCTCGACACCCCATTGGTCGAACGAGTCGATGCCCCAGATGGTGCCCTCGGTGAACACGATGTGCTCGTAGAGCGCGACCAGTTGGCCGAGCGTCGACGGTGTCAGCTTCGGCGCGAGGATCGACGTCGTCGGGTGGTTGCCTGGCATGACCTTGTGCTGCACGACGTCGGAGGCGTCCCGTCCGCCGCGACCTCGTCGGCCGTGCGCCCGAAGGCGAGAGCCGCAGTCTGCGCGAAGAAGTTCGACATGAACAGGTCGTGCATCTGGCCGATGTCGTGGTTCGGCTCCGCGAACGCTATGAAGTCGGCCGGGATCAGCTTCGTACCCTGGTGGATCAACTGGTAAAACGCGTGCTGCCCGTTCGTGCCTGGCTCGCCCCAGAAGATCTCCCCGGTCTGGTAGTCCACCGGGTCGCCGTTGGCGCGCACCGACTTGCCGTTGCTCTCCATGGTCAATTGCTGCAGGTACGCCGGGAACCGGTGCAGATACTGGGAGTACGGCAACACCGCGTGTGTCTGCGCACCGAGGAAGTTGTTGTACCAGACGTTGAGCAGGCCGAGTAGCGCGGGCACGTTGCGCTCCAGCGGCGTCGTGCGGAAGTGCTCGTCGACCGCGTGGAAGCCGGCCAGCATCTCGGCGAAGCGCGCCGGTCCGATCGCGAGCATCAACGACAGGCCGACCGCGGAGTCGAATGAGTAGCGCCCACCGACCCAGTCCCAGAAGCCGAACATGTTGTCGGTGTCGATGCCGAAGGCCCGTACCCGCTCCTCGCTGGTCGAAACCGCGACGAAATGCTTCGCAACGGCGCGGTCGTCGTCGGTGCCGAGACCGGCGAGCAGCCAGCGACGTGCTTCGGTCGCGTTGGTCAACGTCTCCAATGTGGAGAACGTCTTGGATACGATCACGAACAACGTGGTGGCCGGGTCTAGGTCACGAGTCTTGTCGTAGACGTCGGTCGGGTCGATGTTCGAGACGAAGCGGCACCGGATGTCCGTGTCAAGGTAAGCCTTGAGGGCCTCGTACGCCATGACCGGGCCGAGATCGGAGCCGCCGATGCCGATGTTCACCACCGTCCTGATCGGCTGCCCGGTGTGCCCGCGCCACTCGCCGGAGCGTACGCGTTCCGCGAACGCCGCCATCTTGTCGAGAACGGCGTGCACGTCGGCGACAACGTCCTGACCGTCGACCACGAGTGTCGCGTCGCGCGGCAGGCGAAGCGCCGTGTGCAGAACCGCTCGGTCCTCACTCGTGTTGATGTGCTCGCCGGCGAACATCGCCGCCGTACGCTCGGTGAGGCCACGTTCGTTGGCCAGCGCGATGAGCAGGTCCACCGTCTCACTCGGTCACGCGGTTCTTCGAATAATCGACATAGAGATCGGCCGCGCTGGCGGTCAGCCTGGTGCCGCGGTCGGCGTCGACGGCGAACAGGTCCCGCAGGTGCGCGTCGCGAATCTTGTCCGCGTGCGCTGCGAGCGCTTGCCACGCGTTGGTCTTCGTCGGATCGGTGCTCATCAGGTCACTCCCGCGGGCTTTGAACGGTACGTCGGGTCCAGCTTGCCGTCTGGCGTGCCGCCGCGCAGGCGCTATCGGCCTTCGCGCACGCGACATGTCGTCGACGACGAGCCTAGTGCCGCATCACGCGACGTTTGCGCGGACGAGCCGACCATGTGCGGAGAACTCGTCCCGCGAGTGTCCGCAAGGATTCGGTCAGGTGCCGACGTAGGCCGCGAGGTGCTCGCCGGTGAGGGTGGACCGGTCGGCGATGAGGTCGGCGGGTGTGCCTTCGAAGACGATCCGGCCGCCGTCGTGACCGGCACCGGGGCCGAGGTCGATGATCCAGTCGGCGTGTGCCATGACCGCCTGATGGTGTTCGATGACGATGACCGACTTGCCGTCCTCGACGAGCCGGTCGAGCAGGCCGAGCAGCTGTTCGACGTCGGCGAGGTGGAGACCGGCGGTCGGCTCGTCGAGGACGTAGACGCCACCTTTCTCCGCCCATACGGGTGGCCAGCTTGAGTCGCTGCAGCTCGCCGCCGGACAGCGTGGTGAGCGGCTGGCCGATGCTGACGTAGCCGAGCCCGACGTCGGCGAGCCACGCGAGGATCTTGTGCGCGGCAACGACGTTGGCCGCCTTGGAGCCGAAGAACTCTTCGGCCTCGGTTACCGACATCGCCAGCACCTCGCTGATGTCCTTGCCGCCGAACGTATATTCGAGCACCGATGCTTCGAACCGCTTCCCGTCGCACACCTCGCAAGGGGCGGCGACACCGGCCATCATCGCCAGGTCGGTGTAGATGACGCCGGCGCCATTGCAGTTGAGGCACGCACCCTCGGAGTTGGCGCTGAACAGCGCCGGCTTCACGCCGTTGGCCTTCGCGAACGCCTTGCGGATCGGGTCGAGCAGCCCGGAGTACGTCGCCGGGTTGCTGCGCCGCGAGCCCCTGATCGAAGCCTGGTCGATCGACACCACTCCGTCGCGACCGGACACCGAGCCGCCGATCAGCGAACTCTTGCCCGAGCCAGCCACACCGGTGAGGACGACCAGCACGCCGAGCGGGATGTCGACGTCGACGTCCCGCAGGTTGTGGGTGCGGGCGCCGCGTACCTCCAGAACCCCCTTCGGCTCCCGCACCGAGGGCTTCGGGGCGGCACGGTCGTCCAGGTGCCGCCCGGTGAGCGTGCCGCTGGCGCGTAGCCCCTCGACGGTGCCTTCGAACACCACCTCGCCGCCCTTGGTGCCGGCGCCCGGGCCGAGGTCGACGACGTGGTCGGCGATCGCGATCGCCTCGGGTTTGTGCTCCACGACCAGCACGGTGTTGCCCTTGTCGCGCAGCCGCAGCAGAACGTCATTCATCCGCTGGATGTCGTGGGGGTGCATCCCGACCGTCGGCTCGTCGAAGACGTAGGTGACGTCGGTGAGCGATGACCCGAGCTGGCGGATCATCTTGACGCGCTGTGCCTCGCCGCCCGACAGCGTGCCCGACGGCCGGTCCAGTGAGAGGTAGCCCAGCCCGATCTCGACGAACGACTCAAGTGTCTCCTGTAGCGCATCGAGCAACGGCGCGACGGACGCTTCGTCCAGACCCTTCACCCACTCGGCCAGGTCGCTGATCTGCATCGCACAGGCGTCGGCGATGTTGATCTGCTTGATCTTCGATGAGCGAGCCTCCGCGCTGAGACGGGTGCCGTCGCACGCGGGGCAGGTGGTGAAGGTGACCGCCCGCTCGACGAAGGCACGTACATGCGGCTGCAGCGAGTCGACGTCCTTGGACAGCATCGACTTCTGGATCCTCGCGATCAGACCCTCGTACGTCAGGTTGATGCCCTCGACCTTGATCTTGGTCGGCTCCTTGTAGAGCAGGTCGTTGAGCTCCCTCTTGGTGAACTTCTTGATCGGCTTGTCCGGGTCGAAGAAGCCGCAGCCATTGAAGATCCGCCCGTACCAGCCGTCCATGCTGTAGCCGGGGATCGTCAAGGCGCCGTCATTGAGCGACTTGCTGTCGTCGTACAGCTGGCTCAGGTCGATGTCATTCACCGAGCCCCGGCCCTCGCAGCGGGGACACATGCCGCCGAGGATGCTGAAGCTTCGCCGCTCCTTGGTCGTGCGGCCGCCGCGCTCGAGGGTGACCGCGCCGGCGCCGCTGATCGAGGCGACGTTGAATGAGAACGCTTGGGGTGAGCCGATGTGCGGCTGCCCGAGCCGGCTGAAGAGGATCCGCAGCATCGCATTGGCGTCGGTGGCGGTGCCGACCGTTGAGCGGGGATCGGCACCCATCCGCTGCTGGTCGACGATGATCGCGGTCGTCAGCCCTTCGAGTACGTCGACGTCGGGCCGCGCCAGCGTCGGCATGAAGCCCTGCACGAACGCGCTGTAGGTCTCGTTGATCATCCGCTGCGACTCGGCGGCGATCGTGCTGAACACCAGCGAGCTCTTGCCCGAGCCGGAGACGCCCGTGAACACCGTCAGCCGGCGCTTCGGGAGCTCGATGCTGATGTCCTTGAGGTTGTTCGCGCGCGCACCGTGTACGCGGATCAGGTCGTGGCTGTCGGCCGTGTGCAGCAGCGCCGGCGACTGCGTGCTCGTCCTCGTGGCCTTGCGCATCATGTCTCCATCTGTCGGGGCAGGGTCGCCTTCGCGGCCTCCGTCGGCGTCGCCTGGCTCTATCTGACCAGATTCCAGCAGTACCTCTGGCTCTCCATCGACGTCGGCCCACGGCGCCCGTCGGGAATGTCAGGCTTAGAGGCGAAAAGGAAGTCTGGAAGTCGACCGCCCGATCGCCCTGGATGACGATTTTGCGATGGCGTTCGCGTTGAGCGAGTTAGGCGAGCCCAGCCCGCAACGGAACGACGACCTCCGGGACCACGTCTGGGCGGTCGCGACAGAAAGCCGGGGATGCGTGCGGGTCTTCGTGCGAGGGGAAGCTCGCGCGAATCGTGAGGCCCATGACGGTCAGGCTAGTTGCGGCTCCGTGACCCGCGCTTCTCGAATCCTGATCGGTCTGGTCACCAGTTCCGAGGCACGACGAGATCCTCGCCATCGCGCGCGTCGCAGCGCGCCGCGACTGGATCTCCTCGGCGTGATCGAGCGGCATGGAGTTCCGTGGCGCTACGGCGGGTCCGGCTTGCGCGAATACTCGCGCCCGGCGGGTGAGGTCCAGACGAGCGTTCCCGGTGCGGGCTGGGTCACCCGCCAGCCGCCCTCGTGTTTGAGACGGTGATGGTGACGGCAGAGGATCGCGAGGTTCTCGTGGCTGGTCAAACCGCCGGCGGCGTGGTCGATCGTGTGATCGATGTCGGCGGCGCGCGCAGGAACGCGACAGCCAGGTGCGCGGCATGTTCGATCGCGTGCCGCGATCCACGCCGCCAGAGCCGAACCGGGTGTACGCCGGGTCGGCTGGTCCTCCATCGGTGCATGCGCCGCCGGCACCGATTCCGAATCTGCGGTGTCGACCGAGCCGCCTTCGCCCGCGACATACCGGGTCGGCCGAGCCGCCCGGCCCGGTGTCGACGGGAGTTTGGTGTTCAGCAGGCGGCCGCTGTCGTCGGTGAGCGTGTGTCGCCATCGCATACGCGAGCCGGGCTCGATCCGGTCGCCAATCGGGAGACTTCGCCGGCTATAACGGCCCGTGCCGTATCCGCGTCGATAGGTCCAAACCCGGCGAGCACTCCGGGATCGTTCGTCGCGCCGGTGGCGGTCGTCCACGGCACCGTTAGCTCGACAACGCCGGAGCGATGTACCGGTGAGGAGCCGACGCCGACGCCCTCCAACAGATCCAGGAACGTGTCGGCTCGAAGCTGATCCATCGTTCGACCATCGCCGTCGTGCTTTCGACCACGGGCGAACGCGTCGACGCGCTCGAACGCCGCCGTGGCTCGAGCGGCCGGAAGCCGTACGCCGAATAGGCTCGCGGTCCCTTCCCGATCGGCCTGGCAGGCCACGTAGCGGTCGCCGACCGATTTGGCGGTGCGGCGGGCGGCATCGGGATCTGCCTTCAACACTGCGCGCCGGAGGCGGTCGCGCAGCTGACTCGTCGTCAGTGCGCCGGCGACTGGTAGCACAGCAGCGGCGATCGCGCCGGCAACCGTGTCCTCGACCGGCGCGAGCACGTCGCAGAACACCCACGCGCGGCGCACATCTATGGTGCCCGTGCCGAGCGCCGCGAACACGTCCGGTAGGACGCGAATCAGATACCGGCCGAACTCGACTTGAGAACGCGCGGCCGACTGGGTCCATGCCAAGGCGAACGCGACTTCGTCGGCGTCGTAGCCCTGCCGGGCGTCGTCGGCGACTGCGACGATCGCCTCGAGCAAGCGAGCGCTAGCGACGGAGACGTCGCGGGCGCGGGCGCACATCTCGTCGACGCGGCGGGCCGCTGCGGCACGGATCCGGTCGATGTCGACTGCGCACGAAGCGTTCACGCCATCGACGCTAGCCAACACAACGGCCAAAAGGAGGGGCCAGGGGAGGGGGCCATTTCTTGCGACGCACGACGTTCGCCGTTGGCCGTCCGGTCTCGGGATCTGCGTGATCGGTGTCACGTGTGGCTGACGCTTCGCCGAGTGTCCTGCTCAAATCAGGTCAGCCGGCGGTACACGGCTTGCCCGAAGACTCAGAGCGGGAACTGTTTCGAACACCACCACCTCGCAGCGCTGACCGAGGCGCGGACGGTCGACACGTTCCGGCCGCGACGCCCGACCCGCCGGTCCCGCACTCACCATCCCCGACAGCGTGGTGCGGGTGCAGCTGCGGGTATCCAGCCGCGGCGCCCTAATGGTCGCCGGAGGGAAGATCCACATCGACAGTCTGGCCGCCGTCAGCAGCACCGCACGGTTACTGACAAACGAACCAGGCGAGTGACGTGATCAGGACCAGATCAGAGGCAACCAGGGCGCAAACCCGCTGAGAGCGCAAACCCGCTGAGAGCGCAAACCGACCAAGAGACCGAGGGCTGAACGCAAGACGGCCCCGCCCGCGAGAGACGCTCAGACCTCGATCCGTTGACCCTTGCCGATCACGACGATGCCGCCATCGGAGACGGTGAACCGCTTGCGGTCGCGTTCAAGGTCGACACCGATCTCCGCGCCCTCCGGCACGGTCACGTTCTTATCGATGATCGCGTTGCGGATGACCGCGTGCCGGCCGATGTCGCAGCCTTCCATGATCACTGAACCGGTAACGTGCGCCCACGAGTGGACGTTGACCATCGGCGAGATGACCGAGTTCTCGACGAGCGCGCCGGACACTACGACGCCGGGGGAGATCATCGAGCTCACCGCGCGGCCGACCCGCTCGCCCCACGAGTGCACGAATTTGGCCGGCGGCCACGAGGGTATCCCAGTGAAGATCGGCCACTCGCGGTTGTAGAGGTTGAAGATCGGATGGATCGCTACCAGGTCCATGTGCGCGGTATAGAACGAGTCCAGCGTCCCGATGTCACGCCAGTAGCCACGGTCACGTTCGGTGCTGCCGGGCACGACGTTGTCGCGGAAGTCGTAGACCTGCGCGTCGCCTCGCTTGACCATCATCGGGATGATGTTGCCGCCCATGTCGTGCTTGCTGTTGAGGTCGACCGCGTCGCGTTCGAGCGCCTCCTGCAACGCCTGCGCGGTGAATACATAGTTGCCCATCGACGCGTAGATCTCGTCTGGACTGTCCGGGAGACCGACGGCGTCCGTCGGCTTCTCCCGGAATGCCTTGATCGTCTTTCCGTCCGGTCCGACGTCGATCACCCCGAACTGATCGGCCATCTCCAGCGGCTGGCGGATGCCGGCCACCGTGACTGCCGCGCCCGATGCGATGTGGTCGGCGACCATCTGGGACGGGTCCATGCGGTAGATGTGGTCAGCGCCGAAGACGATGATGTAGTCCGGGCTGGCGTCGTCGATGAGGTTGTAGCTCTGGAAAATGGCGTCGGCCGAGCCGGCGAACCATCGCGGTCCGAGACGCTGCTGCGCCGGCACCGGAGTCACGTAGTTGCCGAGCAGGGTGGACATCCGCCATGTCATCGACACGTGCCGGTCGAGAGAGTGCGACTTGTACTGCGTCAGGACGACCATTTTCAGGTAGCCGCCATTGGCGAGGTTGGACAGCACGAAATCGACCATCCGGTAGATGCCGCCGAAGGGCACCGCCGGCTTGGCCCGATCGGCGGTCAATGGCATGAGTCGCTTGCCCTCACCGCCGGCCAGCACCATTGCGAGAACCTTCGCCGCCATGATCTACACGGTATCCACAAGGAGGACCGCTAAACCAGCAGTTGGCCGTGCCGTACACGATAATGTTTCGACGTGGTAGCCGACGACAATGGCAAGCGCTCGCTGCGCGTCGATGTGCTGACGCGTGAGTATCCACCGGACGTCTACGGCGGCGCTGGCGTGCACGCCGAATACCTCGCGAAATACCTCGCGCCGCTGGTGGACGTACACGTCAGGTGTTTCGGCGGACCACGAACCGTTGGCGACGGCGAACCGCAGGCGACCGGCTACGCCGAGCCCGCCGACCTGGCCGGTGCGAACGCGGCCTTGCGCACCGTCGGAGTGGATGTCTCGATCGCTGCCGGATGCGCCGGCGCCGACCTGGTCCACAGCCATACCTGGTACGCGAACCTCGCCGGCCACCTGGCCAAACTCCTGTACGGTGTGCCGCACGTCGTCACCACTCACAGCCTGGAGCCGTTGCGGCCCTGGAAGGCGGAGCAGCTCGGTGGCGGGTACGCGCTGTCATCCTGGTGCGAGCGCACGGCCATCGAGGCCGCCGACGCGGTCATCGCCGTGTCGGCCGGCATGGCGCGTGACCTTCGCGCGGCCTATCCGGCAGTCGATCCGGAGCGCGTCGTCGTGGTGCACAACGGCATCGACACGCAGCAGTACGCACCGGATCACGGCACCGACGTCCTCGCCCGGCACGGCATCGATCCGGACCGGCCGAGCATTGTGTACGTCGGTCGCATCACCCGCCAGAAGGGCGTGGCACACCTGTTGCGAGCCGTCCGGACTCTGCCGGCCGCCGCACAGCTCGTGCTGTTGGCCGGCGCGCCGGACACGCCCGAGATCGCGGCCGAGGTTGAGGGCCTGGTCGCCGAGCTCCGGTCCAGCCGCGACGGCATCGTGTGGATCCCGCAGATGTTGCCAAAGCCCGAGGTGATCCAGATCCTGACGCACGCTTCGGTATTCGTGTGCCCGTCGATCTACGAGCCGATGGGCATCGTGAACCTGGAGGCCATGGCGTGCGAAGCGCCGGTCGTCGCCACGGCCACCGGCGGCATTCCCGAGGTGGTGGCGCACGGCGAGACCGGTTTGCTCGTGCCGATCACGCAGCATCCGGACGGCGAACCGGTCGATCCCGATCGGTTCGTGGCCGACTTCGCGCGAGCCGTCCGGGAGCTGCTGGACGAGCCGGACCGAGCCAAAGCCATGGGTCGAGCCGGCCGGGAGCGCGCGATCACGCAGTTCTCGTGGGCCGCGATCGCCCAACGGACGGTCGAGATCTACCGGTCCGTGCTGTAACCGGCGCCCGTGCGTACGCCGCACCGCGACCTCAGAACGGGATCGCCACGTCGGCGACCGCATCGCCGGGCGACGCGAGCTTGGCGTCGACACCGGCATGGTAGATCTCCCGGGGCGAACCACGCCGGCGTGAGCCGCGCACCGCGATCCACTGGTCGATCGCGTCGTACACGGTCCGGATCACCGGCATCTCGAACTGGGCCTTCGTGATCGACACGTACGCCTCCCGCCGCTCCGGCTCCGTACGCCACGCGACATCGCCAGTGGCCGGTGGCGTAAGGATCGGCACGCAGACCTCGACCGGGCCGTCGCTGTCGGCGCTCACCTCACCATGGAATATCGCCATATGGGACCCGGCGACGCCACCGTGGCGCTCGGCCGCCCGCAACAGACGAGCCGTGGCTGTCCGGATCCACGGCAAATCGTCGAGGTAGACATGGCGTTGCTCGGTCAGCACGATCTGGCTGGGTATGCGTCGCTCGGCGATGTCGAGCTTCCGGAATCGCTGTGCTCCGGCGAGATTCGGGCCGAGGTTCGCGACGATGTCGCGTTGCGCGGCAACGCGCCGTTCGACCCTGGCCCAGTAGGCCTCGACCAGGTCGGCGGCGTCCGCTCCGGTCGCGTTCAGGACGCGGGCGACCTCAGGAAGTGGCATGTCCAGCCGTCGCAGTGTCACGATCAACCGCGCCGTATAGAGCTGACTGGCATGGTATGTGCGATAGCCGGTCTGTGCGTGGACCACCGCCGGCCGCAGTAGGCCGAGCCGATCGTAGAGGCGCAACGCCTTCATCGACAGGCGCGTACGCCGCGCGAATTCGCCACTGCTCATCGGCGCTTCGGGAACCTCGAGCATCGGCGACGAGTCTGGACCCGGCCGATCGCGCAACGGCTCGCCGGGACGATCGATCACCGACCCTGTCTACCGCATCTCGGCCGACACCGGAGCCAGCGGGCGACGGGTTACCGGATCGGCCAAGCCACGTCGAACACGTCATCCTCCGGTTCCGCGGCGACGAAGTCGGTCCAGTATGTCTCGCGTGGTGCGGCCGCGATGTCGAAGCCGTGCGCCCCGACCCAGGCCTCGGAATCGGCGTACACGGCGCCGAGGCCACCCGACTCGACGATCGCCTTGGTAACCCGCGCGTACGCCTCGCGGTGGGCCGGGATCGTCCGGGTCGCCACGCCGGCCGGCTCGGTGGATATCGGCGTGCATACCTCGACCGGGACCTCGCCTTCGTTCGGATTCCCTTCGTAGATCACGATGAACACCGGTTCGTCCGGCCCGGCCGTGCGGTCCAGGAACGGCGACTTGCCGGTGCCGATGTTGGCATCGCCGGCCGCTTGCAGCACACGCGCCATCGCATCCGGAAGCCACGCCTCCAGAGCCGCCTGATCGACCATGCGTTGCTCGATCACGACGAGTTGCTCCGGCACGTTTCGGACCTTGATCTCCACGTACCCCATCCTTTCGCCTGCGCCGACCGGTGCGGCGGCGACCCGCGCTCAACGCTGCGGTCCGCCCCTGGGGCGGACTCAATGCCAGATCATATTAGAACGGGCGTACGAACCTGGTGTACGCTGGCGTGATGGCCGCCGATTTCCAGGGATCTCTCCTCGAATTCGTCGACGTCGACGATGCCGCGGATATCGAGCCGCAGCCGTTCGGCGACGGACCGGAGCGCACGCTGCTCGACCACGGAGCGTGGATCGACGTGTTTCGTGGCTGGATGCGAGGTGCCGACCCGCTGTTCGAGCATCTGGCCGATGCGGTTCCGTGGCAGGCCGAGCGCCGTCAGATGTATGAGCGCGTCGTTGACGTGCCGAGGTTGCTGTGTTTCTACGACGACGGTGACGAGCTGCCGCACCCGGCGTTGGTGGCGGCGAAGGCCGCGCTCAACCGGCACTACCGACCGGAGCTGGGCGAGCCGTTTTGCACCGCCGGTCTCTGCTACTACCGTGACGGTCGCGACAGCGTCGCGTGGCATGGCGACCGGATCGGGCGGGGCCGCCAGGAAGACACGATGGTCGCGATCGTGTCGGTCGGGGCGCCGCGCGCGCTGCTGCTCCGCCCGCGTTTCGGCGCTGGCGAGACCCGGCGATACGAGCTGGGCCATGGCGACCTGATCGTGATGGGTGGCAGCTGCCAGCGCACCTGGGATCACGCCGTGCCCAAGACCGCTCGGCCGGCCGGCCCCCGCATCAGCATCCAGTTTCGCCCCACCGGGGTTCGGTGAGGGAGCGCCACGGTGTGAAGGCTGCGGTCCGCAACCGGTCGGCGCCGGTTGGTGATTGACTGTCACGAGATCGATGAGGTGCCGCGAGGTTAGCGAAGGGGCGAGACGTGACGGTCCGGCGGATCGGCTTGGTGGTGCACGGCGGCCGGCAGGCTGCCCTGGACGCCGGGGCGCGCGTCCGCCGATGGGCAACGGATCACGGCATCCCGACGGCGGACATCGACGTCTGGGACGACGACAACAGGCGGCTCAGTGCGCGCGCGGAGGCGGAGAAGGCCGGTCATCCGGACCTCATCGTCACCGTCGGCGGGGACGGAACGTTCTTACGCGGTGCTCGGGTCGCGGCGCCGATCGGCGCGCTCGTCCTGGGCGTTAACGTCGGCCGGGTCGGCTTCCTGACCGAGGTCGCCGTCGACGATCTCGACGCCGCGCTGGAGGCGGTCGGCAATCACGCGATCCAGATCGACGCGCGGATGATGTTGACAATGCGTGCATCGCGGCCGCTGGAGATTCCCGAGGGCATGGCGGCCCTGCTGCACTACGGGCGTGGTCCGGCACTGCCGCCGCCGCCGGTGCGCGCCAGCTCCGCCGCCGAGGTCGGCTGGGGCATGGCACTGGACATCCTCGCCCTCAACGACATCGTGTTCGAGAAGCTGGCTCGCGATCGACAGGCCAGCGTCGCCGTCTACGTCGACTCGCACCTGTTCGCCTCGTACTCGGCGGACGGGCTCATCGTCTCCTCGCCGACCGGGTCGACGGCCTACAGCTTCGCCGCTGGCGGGCCGATCCTGTCGCCCAAGCTGGACGCGCTCGTGTTCACGCCGGTCGCACCGCACATGGTGTTCAACCGCAGCCTCGTGCTCTCCGTCGAGCAGCGTGTCGCGGTCCGTGTCCTCAAGCATTCCGGCCAGGTCGCGGTCAGCGTCGACGGTCAGCTGCGAGGCGTCCTGGACCCCGGGGACTGGGTCTCGGTGTACGCCGGGCCGAAGCGGGCCCGACTCGTCCGGATGGGCGATGCCTCCTTCCTCGACCGCGTACGGAACCGGTTCGGACTGGTCGATGCGGGCGCGGCCCTCGCCGACGGCGACGCGCCCGCGATCTACCAGCCGGCCGAGCCGCTGCCGGAGGATCTCGCACATCCCGGCCCACACGACGACCCGCCAGCCTGACGGTCGGATTCGGCGGCAAATCGGCGATTGCTCCGTCCGATTCGGCGGCCCCGCCGGATACTGGGCGAGGTGGCGGCCGGGTGGCCGCGTGAGCCGGCTCCGGCCCGATTGCGAGGAGCGAGAATGGTTGACGCAGATGTGACCGCGGCCCGGCATGCGCTGCACGGTGTGGCCGAGCTGGTCGTCGCCGGCCCGCAATACCGTCGGTCCGGCACGATCCGGATGCGTGTGATCCCGGGCGGCTTCGGATCGATTGCCGAGCCTGACGTGCGCGTGGACGGCGCCTATCTCGTGGCCGGCGGCGTACGGGTGCCGCTCGTCAACACCACCATCGCCGATCTCGCGACCGCTGCCGGCGTGCATGTCGGTGCCCCCGCCGGGCTGTACGAAGACGGCAGCGGCGCCGACCCGGGCGACGAGATCGACGTCGACGCCGCGGCCGCCGCGTATCTGGCCAACTGCCTGGCGCTTGGCGACGCGGCGCTGCGACGGCTCGAGCCGGCCGAAACCCCGGTGCTGTGGCCGGAACACTTCGACCTCGGCATTACCGCCGGCGAGATCAACTATGGCGTATCGCTCGGTGACAGTTGGCTCGGCGAGCCGTACGCGTACGTCGCCCCATGGCAACCGCGATCCGGGGAGTTCTGGACCACAGGACCGTTCGGCGCCGCGGTGCCGCTCCGCGAGCGCGGCGACGTGGATTCCCTGGCGGCCTTCTTTGTCGAGGGAGCCGAACGCGCGCGACTCGATCCGGTGGCGATGCTGTAGCCGGAAGAGCCGGCGCCGCGTGGCGGTGTCGGCGACCGCCCGCGCCCGCGACCGGGACCGCGACGTGCGCTAGAGCACATGCCCGGCGATACGGATCGAACCCTGGTGCGACATAGCCTTCTCCACGGAGCCGTTCGGCCGCGAGGCGCTGGGGGAGACCCGTGAAGATATCCGTACTGGATCTGATGACCGTACGCACCGGGCAGACGACCGCCGACGCGCTTGCGGCATCGCTGTCGCTCGTCCGGCGCGCCGACGATCTCGGATATCACCGTTACTGGGTGGCCGAGCATCACAACATGCCGTCCGTCGGGTCGACGAACCCGCCCGTGCTGATGGCGATGCTGGCCGCCAACACGCAGCGCATCCGGATCGGCTCCGGCGGCGTCATGCTGCCCAACCACGCACCCTTGATCGTGGCGGAACAGTTCGCGCTGCTCGAAGCGTTCGCACCCGGGCGGATCGACCTCGGCATCGGCCGTGCGCCGGGCAGCGACCCGGTCGTCTCGGCCGTCCTGGGTCGCGCGGACAATGCCGGCGTCGACGACTTTCCCGGCAACGTACGCGCCGTGGAGAGTCTCCTGTCGCCGAGTGGCGCTTCGGTCCGGTTGGCCGACGACCAGTCGTACGAGCTGCGGTCCACCCCGGCCGCGACCAGCTCGCCGACGATCTGGCTGCTCGGATCGTCCGACTACTCGGCCATGCTCGCGGCCGCGCTCGGCTTGCCGTACGTGTTCGCGTCGCACTTCTTCGCCGGCAGCGGCACCGAGCGCGCACTCGACCTCTACCGCAGCCGCTTCACGCCCTCGGACGTGCTCGCGAGCCCGCAGGTCCTGGTCACCGCGAACGCGGTCGTCGCGCCGACGGCGGCCGAGGCCGAGGAGTTGGCCCGTCCGCAGCTGCAGCGGATGGCGTTCATGCGCAGCGGCCGGCCGATGCTGCCACTGTCCACCGTCGAGGACGCGGCGGCGACCGCGACGACCGCGGCCGAAGAGCAGCTCATCGCGGACATGCGTCCGGCCTGGATCGTCGACGAGCCGGTGGCCGCGGTCGAGCGGTTGCGTGCGTTCGCCGAGCGGCTCGGCGCCGACGAGGTGATGATCGCGCCGGCCGCCTCCGCGCACGAGGGCGAGGACCTCCGTCGATACGCAGCCCGCGAACGCACGCTCGAACTCGTCGCCGAGCAGAACGACAAGCTCGGCTAGCGTCGGTTCCCGCCGCGGCCGCGGCTATCCGTTCGGTCGCTGTCCGCGGGACCGGCGACGGCGCGCGCCGCGGCTGGCCACTGCGGCCACCGCGAGAACGGCGACACCAACCGCAATCAACTGGTACGGGAACGACGCGTGGCCGCTGTGCGCCGTGGCGGCCGGGCTCGACGAATCGGCGGTGGTCGGAGCGGCCGGCGGGACCGGCGTCAGTGACGCGCCCGCCGCGTGCGGAAGGTCGTACTCCAGGATCGGCGTGCGCACAGGGGAGTCCTCCCGATCGCTGACCGTGAAGAGTCTGGTGCCGGCTGGGTCAAACGCGACACTCTCGCCCTGTGGTTCCGCGGGCAGCGGCACAATCCGTGGCGACGTCGTGGTGATCGTCTTGACGACGTCACCGTTGCGTACGTCCCAGACGTACGCGTCGGAGTACGTACGCAGTGCGACGCTCGTCCGGTCCGGCGCGTTCGCGCCGCCCGTGACGAGCAGATTGCCGACGAGGCCGAGTCCGTTCGTGGTCCCGGTGGCCACCGGTGCGAACGTGCCGACCGCGCGCAGCGCGACCGGTCGACCGCTGGGATCGGGTGGCCCGGTCGGCACGAAGAGGTGGCTCACGCCCGGCTCCTTCGTGATGAAGATCGGGCTGTCGTCCGCCGCGAGCAGCAGGGCCTCGGCGTCATGGGCGTGATCCGGGTAGCGGTACCGGTAGAGATGCGGCCGCGTGCTCCCGGGCGCGATCCGCCAGAGTGCCGATCGAGCTGCGCCGACTTCCGTTGTCGCCGATGTCGGCCACGTAGATCGCGCCGTCCCGGCCGACGGCTGCGTCCTCCGGGTCGTACGCCGACGTCGGGTAGGAGATCGACCGTACGAGGTGGCACTGCCGGTCGAGGAGCCAGACGCGGATCGCCCGCTTGTCGGTGTTGCTGTCCGAGATAACTACGTACCCGGTGCGTGTGACGACGAGACCGGACAGTCCGATCATCCGGTGGTCGGCAACTACGCACGCGGTCGTCGCCGGTACCGCCGATGCGGCCACGGGCGCCGCCGTGGACAAGGCCGGCGCCGCAGCGGCGATCGACGCGGCAGCGACCAACGGCACGGCAACGGCCAACGCGAAGGCGGCGGGGCGGCGCACGCGGTCAGTGTTTCAGAGCGACGACGGTTTCCTGGTAGGTGTGCACCAGCCCGTCGATCAGCGCGTCCAGCCCGAGCACGAATGCGCCTTCATCGACACTCGCCTGGCGGCCCGCGAGGCGGTGAGCCTGGCCCAAGTGCGGATACCGCTCGGCGTAGAGGCGCGGGTCGTCGACGAACCCGAGCGCGAACGAGCCCAGCGCCGACCCGGCGACGAAGTAACGCATGAGCGCGCCGATGTGGGTCGCGCGTGTCGGCGGCCAACCGGCGTCGACGAGGCCGCCGTAGACGGCATCGGCCATGGCCAACTGCGCCGGCCGGCGTCCCGGGCCCTGCGCCAGATACGGCACGATGTTCGGGTGCGCCAGCAGCGCGCTCCGGTACGACCGACCCCACCGGCGCAATGCCTCCGGCCAGTCGTACGTGCCGAAGAACGAAATGTCGACCTCGGCGACGATCGCGTCGGCGACGGCGTCGAGGATGTCGGTCTTGGTGGCGAAATGGTGGTACAGCGACGGGCCGGCGACGCCGAGCTCGGTCGCGAGCCGGCGCGTCGACAGTGCGTCGAGTCCGTGGGCGTCGACGAGCGTGCCGGCGACCTCGATGATCCGTTCGCGACTCAGCAGCGGGTGCCGGGGTCTCGCCATCGCACCTCCGCACCAGCCGGCGGTCGATCGGGTCGGCGGCTCTTTACGCCGTAAAACTTGCAGCGCTAGTTTAAGCCCATGGACTTGTCGCTGTCGCCCGAACAGGAGGCGGTTCGCCGGCTCGCGGCGGATTTCGTCGACCGCGAGATCGCGCCGTACGCGGCCGAGTGGGATCGCCGGGAGGCGATCGACCGTACGGTCGTCAACCGCCTCGGCGACCTCGGACTGCTCGGACTCACGATCCCGGAGGCGATGGGCGGCAGCGGCGGCGACCACCTGGCGTACTGCCTCGTGTTGGAGGAGTTGGGTCGCGGCGACTCGGCCGTACGTGGCCTGGTCTCCGTGTCGCTGGGCCTCGTCGGGAAGACGATCGCGGCGTACGGCTCCCCCGACCAGCAGCAGCAGTGGCTGCCGCGGTTGTGCACCGGCGAGGCATTGGCGTGCTTCGGCCTGACCGAGCCGGGCACCGGCTCCGACGCCGCCTCGCTCGCCACCCGAGCCGTCCGCGACACCGACGACGAATCCGGCAGTGGCGCCGGCTGGACCATCTCCGGTTCGAAAATGTTCATTACCAACGGCATGTGGGCCGATGTGGTGCTGCTCTTCGCCCGGACCGGTGGGTCGGGACCACGCGGCGTGACGGCGTTTCTCGTACCGATGGATTCACCGGGACTGACGCGCCGCGAGATCCACGGCAAGCTGGGCCTGCGCGGGCAGCCGACCGCGGAGCTGACGTTCGACGGCGTCCGGGTCCCGGACTCGGCCCGGCTCGGCCCGGAAGGTCAAGGTTTCCGGATCGCGATGTCCGCGCTGGACAAGGGACGCATGTCGGTCGGCGCGGGCTGCGTCGGCATCGCACAGGGCTGCTTGAATGCCGCCGTACGGTACGCCGGCGAGCGGACACAGTTCGGCAAGCCGATCGCCGCGCACCAACTCGTGCAGGAGTTGCTGGCCCGGATCGCGGTCGATACCGCGGCCGCCCGGCTGCTGGTGTGGCGCGTCGCCGACCTCATCGACCGCGGGCAACCGTTCGGCACCGAGGCGTCGATGGCCAAGCTCCACGCGAGTGAAGCGGCCGTCCGGGCCGCCAACGACGCGCTGCAGGTCTTCGGCGGGTACGGCTACATAGACGAGTATCCGGTCGGCAAATATCTGCGCGATGCCCGCGTCATGACGCTCTACGAGGGAACCAGCCAGATCCAGCAGCTACTGATCGGCCGGGCGCTCACCGGCGTCGACGCGTTCAACGCAGCGCCGAAGGAGTCGCGATGACCACGCTGTCCCTCGCCGCCGTCCTCGCCGAGTCGGCGCGGCGCTTTCCGGACAAGGTCGCCGTGATCGATCGCGCCGACCGGATCACGTACGGCGACCTGTGGCGGCAGTCGCTCGCGTACGCCGGGCATCTGCGCGAGATGGGCGTGGCGCCGGGCGATACGGTCGCGCTATTGGCGCCCAACGTGGCAGATTTTCCGCGCGCGTATTACGGCATCCTCGCCGCCGGCGCCACGGTTGTGCCGGTGCACCTGTTGCTGACCGCGCCCGAGATGGCGTACGTCCTGCGGGACAGCGGTGCGAGCCTGCTCGTGTGCGACGCCAGCCGCCGGCCGGAGGACATCGCGGTCGTGTTCTACACCAGTGGCACCACGGGCCAGCCGAAGGGCGCCGAGCTGTCGCATCTCAATCTCGTCATGAACGCCACGGTCAATGTGTTCGACGCCAACGACTCGCGCCGCGACGATGTGGCCCTCGGATGCCTGCCCTTGTTTCATATCTTCGGCCAGTCGGTGAGCATGAACGGGACGTTCCGCCTCGGCGCGACACTCGTCCTGCTGGCCCGGTTCACCGGCGACGCCGCCATCGACCTCATGGTCCGCGAACACGTCAACGTCTTTCACGGCGTACCCACGATGTATATCGGTCTGCTCGAAGCCGCCGCGGGCCGCGCAGCGTTGCCCCGCTTGCGGCTGTGTGTCTCCGGCGGCGCGTCGCTGCCGGTCGCCGTGCTCGAACGCTTCAACGCCGCGTTTGCCACGACCGTCTACGAAGGGTACGGACTGTCCGAGACGTCACCGACGGCGACGACGAACCAGCCCGACTTCGGCGTGCGGCCGGGCACGATCGGCAATCCGGTCTGGGGCGTCGACGTCGAGATCGCGCGAGCCGAGGTGGAGGATCGCATCGAGTTGCTGCCGGCCGGTGAACTCGGCGAGATTGTGATCCGTGGGCACAACGTCTTCGCCGGTTACCGCGGCCGGCCGGAGGCGACGGCGCAGGCGATCGTTGACGGCTGGTTCCGCTCCGGCGACCTCGGCACGAAGGCCGACAACGGCTCGATCACGATCGTGGACCGGAAGAAGGACCTGATCATCCGCGGTGGGTTCAACGTCTATCCGCGCGAGATCGAGGAGGTGCTGGCCCGGCATCCGGCGGTCGCACAGGTGGCCGTCATCGGCATCCCGGACGGCGTGCACGGCGAGGATGTCTGCGCCGTCGTGCTGCTCGACCGCACCGCCGACGCGAAGCCGAGTGAGGACGAGCTGATCGACTGGAGCCGCGAGCGGCTCGGACGGCACAAATATCCAAGGCACGTACGGTTCGTCGACGAGCTGCCGGTCGGCCCGAGCCACAAGGTGCTCAAGCGCGAGTTGCGCCGGATGGTCGCCGAGGAGTCCTGACGGCCATCCGGCCTCACGATGTCGCGACGATGTCGCACCGCCGGTTGCGCTGCGACGCGCGCTGTGCGAGTCAGCCGCCGTAGGTCAACCACGTGCCGATCGGTTGCTGTTGCCGCGGGCCACGACGGGTGTAGTCGCACACGCCGGTGGGGAAGGCCGCCCGTAGTTCCGCCTTCTCGGCGTCGGTGAACGTCACCGGGTAGTCGCTGAAACGCAGTGGCTGCAGCGCGCACTTGAGCACCGGCATGGCCAGCGACTCGCCAGCGGTCAAGCGGGTGTTGGCGGCGACCGGGAACGCGCTCGCGCACTGGCCGGATCCCGCGTACGACAGCGACTCGTGCACCAGCGTGCCGTTGTCGAGGAAGCAGCCATCCGTGATCGAGCCCGGCCGGTCGGTCGACACCTTGGCCGACAACGGTCGGAGTGACGTGTCGGCGTCGATGGCCGACAACCACGCGTCCATCGCCGCGAGCTCGTACACGCTGGCCTGGCCGATCGTGGCGAGACCGTCTTCGATGATGACCTGGTTGCCGACCGTGCCGGCCTTGGCCATGCGCGCTCGCATCACGTAGGACCACTCGGTGGTGTGGATGTCGTTGCCGAAGCCGGCGAGGTCGAGGTCGATCCGCTGGTCGATCACCGCCGTCTCGCCGAGACCCTGACCGCCGCTGTTCACCAGGTCGTCGCGGTACGACGCCGCGAGCGCCTTCGGGTCGGCGTTGCTCCGTTGCGCGACGGGCTTGCCGGTGAAGTCGAAGCCGCCGATGTTCGCGTTCAAGTCGGCGAATTGCTGCGGGGTGATCTGATTGTCGGCCAACGCTTGCAGGCCGTACTGCACGCCGACGTTGTCGAGAACGCTGCGCGTGAACCCGGTCCGGGGATCGCGACCGAGCTGGTTCACGTACTGCTCGGCGGCCGAGCACTTGACGCCGTCGGGGTTCGTGACCGGGTCCCACCGCAGGTTCGCCGGGATCGACGGGTCGCAGCTGTCCGTGGCCGTGATGCGGTTCGCGAACGTCGCGTCCCAGGACTGGCAGGAGTCATAGGACCGGAAGCCCGCGACGGCCCGCTGCTGCCCGGCGGTGAACGTGCCGCCGGCCGCGGCGAAGTAGTTGTCCAGCAGTCGGCAGTCGGTGACCGGGCCGAGGGTCGTGAACGGGTCCGGGAAGGACACGCCCGGCACGATGCCGTCGAGGATGCCCGGGTAGGCGTCGGCAATGTCGTACTGCTGGATGGCACCGCCCGATCCGCCCCAGCCGATCGCGTGCGCGACCGGGCCGTACGCCTCGATGAAGTGCTCCTTGACCATCATCGCGGCCTCGGCGGAGATGATCGTGGAGCAGTTGTTGTTCAGTACGTTCAGGCTCGATGACGCGACGGCGTAGCCCTGCGCCAGGAAGAGATCGTTGATCACGCCGCCGGTTGAGTTGCCCTGATGGAAGCCGCCGTCGCAACCACCGCCGAACGTATAGACGAGACGGCGGTTCCAACTGCTGTCCGCCCGGAACGGCGTCGGATCGGTGCCGTCGTAGAGCGCCGCGATCTGGTACACCGCCCGGTCGATCGTGCCCTGTTCGAGCCGGATCACATAGGGCACACCACGCCCGTTCACCTGGGCCGTGGCCGCGTCGGCCGGCACCGCGCTCGGGTCGGTCAGCGCCACGAAAGCGCCGGCGGTGTTCTTGTAGAGGTAGGACACCTGCGTCGCGACGGCACAGTCGGGTGACGTCGCCGGCGGCAGACCGTACGCCTGGGTCTCGCAGATGAACGGCAACTGCTGCGGACCGGAGAAGACCGGGCCGGTGATCGGGTGGTTCGTGACGCGCAGGTCGGCGGAGTCCTGGCCCGACCGGGCGTCGACGTGATGCACGCCATTGCGCAGGCCGGAGATGAGCGCGAGCCACGATCCGTCCGGCTGCGCGTGCGCGGTCGCGTCGGCCGATCGGCCGTCGACCGTCAGTGTCGGAGTCTGGCTGCTGCCGGTCACCCGGATCAGTACGTCGCCACCGCTGACGAGCGACGGTCTCGGATTGGAGACCGACGTGATGGAGAGTCGTGCGCCACGATGATCAGCCGATGAGGCGTACGCCGGCGCCGACGAAGCGACGAGGACCACGGTGGACAGTGCCGCTACGGCGGAAATGCCGACAGAACGTCTCATAGAGGACTCCCTATGTTTCGGTGGGGTCGACCCTACGACCGAGGTGTTGACCCTGTCGAGATATCCGTCGATATCCGCCGGCACCTAAGTGGACAGTGGGCTCCCGCGCCGGGGTGCGCCACAGCCGGATCGCCGAAGTCCGCGCGTCGGCCGTCCGGCTGCGGCACGATGGGGGGGTGCCAGTCATGACCCGAGCCGAGGCGATGGAGTTTCTCGCCACCGGCACGCACACGGGCAAGCTCGCCACCGCGTCGCCGCAGGGGGCGCCACATGTCGCACCCCTCTGGTTCGTGGTCGACGGCGACACTCTGGTGTTCACGACGGGCCGGGACACCGTGAAGGGACGTCATCTCCGGGTCAACCCGCGGGCAACGCTCGCCGTCGACGTCGAGGACTTCCCGTACGCCTTCGTCGTGGTCCGCGGTGCCGTCGATGTCGACGAGCACGCGTCCCACCTGCTCGCCTGGTCCACGAAGATCGCGGAACGCTACGTCCCGACGGGCCGGGCCGCCGAGTACGGCGAGCGCAACGCGGTCGACACCGAGATGCTGTGTCGCCTGCGGATCGATCATTGGACCGGATTGCGGGACATCGCGTTGTAGGCCCGATCATGGACCGATGTGATCGCCGCCACGGCCGATGCCGGGGAATCATCTCGGACCCGCGTCGGTTACACCAACCGTTGGCGTGCTCGTGTCCCCGGGCCTCACCTATTTTGCCTTCGCGGACTACCGTTCGGCTGGAGCCGCGTTGTGCCTTTCGCCGAGAGGCGACCGGCACGTCAACACAGCAAACGACGAAGGCCCCCGCCCATCGCGGGGGCTTTCGTCACGTCCCGAGCCGATGCCACATTCCGTCGCCGGTCGCCGGTCGCCGCTACGCTGCCGACGTGAGTGATCTCGTCGGACGCCAGGTGCGCCGCCAACACCGGTGTGGGCCGCCGCTGAACGCGCCGAACTCGACGGCGTGCTGGTCAGCGGCGCGACGAAGGGCAAACAGCAGACGTACGCGCTGCTGGACGTACGCGTGCCGGGCTGGATGAGGACAGACCGCGACGAGGCGCTGGCGGAGTTGACTCGTCGCTACTACGCGCGGCATGGGCCGGCGACCGTCCGGGACTACCGTACGTGGGCGTCGTTGTGATCGGGTATTCCGAGAGTCGCGACGTCATCCTCACCGCCGGCGGTCCAACCGAGACCTTGCGGGCGCGGCTGCGGCCGGTGCTGCTCGACGGCCGGCTGGCGGGGTACTGGCGACACGCCTTGACCCCGTCGGCGGTCGAGATCGAGACCGTGGACGTACCGGCGCTCCGTGGGGCGCGGGCGGCGGCGACGCGGGCGGCGGCCGACCGGTTTGGGGCGTTTCTTGGCCGGCCCGCGCGGTGGCGGTAGACACACCCGCGGCGCGAATCGCAGCAAACCCGCCCGCCGGAGCGGCGCGGTGTCGCAGGATCAAAACATGACAACCGCTCGCAACATGATGCATCCGGGCGTCGAGTGCGTGCCGGAGACCGAGACCCTGGACCGTGCCGCGCAGCTCATGCGCGAGCACAATGTCGGCTCGTTGCCGATCTGCGGCAACGACAACCGCCTCACCGGCATCATCACCGACCGTGACATCGTGGTGAAATGCATCGCGACCGGACATGACCCGTCGAAGATGACCGCGGCCGACCTCGCTCAAGGCGCCCCCATTTGGGTTGCCGCCGATGCGAACGAGGACGACGTGCTGGACCTCATGGAAGACGGCCTGATCCGGCGGCTGCCGGTGATCGAAAACCACGAGCTTGTAGGCATGATCAGCGAGGCCGATCTGGCGACGCACCTGCCAGCGGACAAGATCGCGGCGTACACCAACACGGTCTACTCGGCGCCGGCCACGCTCTAGGCACAACGCCACCGACGCCCGTCCGGACCGCATGCGGCCGCGACGCACCCGGGGCATACTCGCTGGGTGACGACACTCGACGACGTTGCGGCGCTCGGCGCCGCCGAGCAGGGTCTGGCCGTGATTTCGACGGCGCGTGCCGACGGCAGCATCCAGTCATCGCTGGTGAACGCCGGCGTGACGCCGCACCCGTCGACCGACCAACCCATGCTTGCGTTCGTGACGTACGGCAAGGTCAAGATCGCGAACCTGCGTGCCCGACCGGACATGTCCGCGACGATCCGATCCGGTTGGCGTTGGGCGACCGTCGAGGGACGTGCGCAGCTGATCGGACCGGACGACCCGCACCCGGCGGTCGACGCGGAGCGGCTGCGCATACTGCTGCGCGAGGTGTTTCTGGCCGCTGGCGGCACGCACGATGATTGGGACGAGTACGACCGTGTCATGGCCGAACAGCGCCGCACGGTCGTACTTGTCGAACCGACTCGGATCTACGGCAGTTGACGGTCCGCGACGCTGTACCGCTTACCGATAGCAGTACGAGTCCGAGGACGCGTCGCCACCTTGCAGGCGAGTCTGATGCACGCGGAGCCCGCGAAAGTCGTCGCCGTGCGGGAAGAACCGTGGGTCGGTCGTGATGCCGCCATCCGGTCCCACGTCGAGTTTGGCCATCCACGCACCGACGCCGTCCGGATAGAACTGGTCGTCCCAGGCTCCGTACAGCGAATTCGTCAGATAGACGCGCCGCGGCCGCCTGGCGTCCGACGGCCGGGCGAGCGATCGCCGTGCCCGGCCGGGCGGCCGTCAGTTGTGCAAGAGCATCCGGATCCGCAGCTCCGACAGGTGACGCATGTGTTCGATGGCCAGCTTCTCGGCCGTGGCGGCGTCGCCCTGACTGATCGCGTCGGCCAGGGCGACATGCTCCGCGATCGATTCGGCCACGCGCCCGGGCAGTCCGAGCGTCGGATCGGGGAAGCGTCGCGCAGCGTTCTGCACCTGGGTGAGCGCGCGCTCCAGGTAACGGTTGCCGGCCGCGTCGCGCACGATCGCGTGGAACTGGAAATTCAGCCGCGACAGCTCGCGGAAGTCGCCCAGCTCGCCGACGCGCTTCATCTCCGGAATGAGCACGGAGAACTCCTGCAGGCAGTGCCGGGGCGCCCGCCGCGCGGCGAGTTTGGCCGCGAGGGCCTCCAGTGCCTCCCGCATCACGTACAGCTCGAGAACGTCGTCACTGGTCATCGGGCTCACGACGGCGCCCTGGTTCGCGTTGATGTTGACCAGGCCTTCGGCAGCCAGCATGCGGAACGCGTCGCGCACCGGGGTCCGGCTCACCTTGAGCTCGCGCGCCACCTCTGCCTCGCGCAGCCATGCCCCGGGCTCGAGCACGCCGTCGAGGATGGCCTCGCGGAGAGCACCGGCGACCGCTTCCGGCATGCTGCCCCGTGTCGGCGCACTCCCGTCGCCCGACAGCACGAGGCGCTGCAGGCCGACGGCAACGGCGCCGCTGGACTCGGTCGGTTGGGTTATCACAGTCGGCGTCCTCACTTCGAGACGGGGCGGTCTCTGTGATCGTATGCACCAGTCGCCCTCGTGTGCACGAGCGCAATGTTGCGGCCGCGTGTTCTCCAGCTATGTACGAGAAAGAGTCTAAGCAAAACTGACGCCTCGGCGCTTCCGCAGCCGACGGCAAATCGTGTATGCTCTCTGCATGTAATTGCACATGCCGTGCGCTGCGGTACGAGGAAGGACGACGTGGATGAAGGTTTACTAGGCACTGGCTCGTGCATTCGTAGCCGAGGGCACAACAGCGGTGTTCGGCATGATGGGCGACGCGAACATGTACTGGATGAACGAACTGGACAAGTTCGGCATCCGGCAGTTCGAGGTTCGCCACGAGGGCGCCGGTCTCGCCATGGCCGACGGCTGGGCCCGTACGGACGGCAACCCGGGCGTGTGCACGACGACGTCCGGACCGGGCGTGGCGCAGCTGGCGACGACGCTTCTCGTCGCATCCCGGGCGCGGACTCCGATGGTGGCGTTCGTCGGCGAGGCGCCGATCGGTGACGAGTCCAACGTGCAGCGGCTGGACCAGAAGCGGTTCGCCGAGGCGTGCGAGGCCGGCTTCGTCCACCTGAGCAAGGGCGAGAACGCGTACGAGGCGGTGCAGCAGGCGTTCTACCGGGCCCGTACGGAGTCGCGGCCCCCTCCTCAGCGCACCCATGAACGTCCAGCAGGAATCGTTCGACGACGACGAGGTGTACGTGCCCTCGAAGGACCTGCTGAGCAAGGTCGCGCCGACTTTCCCGAACCCGGCTTCCATCGCGGCGGGGGCGGACATCCTGGCCACGGCCGAGCGCCCCGTGATCATCGTTGGCCGTGGCGCGATGCGTTCCGGCGCCGGCGACGCCGTCGTGCGGCTCGCCTCGGACATCGGGGCGATCATCGCGACGACCCTGATGGCCAAGACGTGGCTGTGCGACCAGGACGAATACAACGTCGGGATCTCGGGTCTCTACTCGACGAAGACCGCGATGGAGTTGTTCCAGGAAGCCGATACCGTCATCGCGATCGGCGCCGGCCTGAATAAGTACACGACCGAGCACGGCTACCTCTACCCGGGCGCCAAATTCATCCAGCTCGACGCGAGCCCGTACGTCGTCATGGGCGACGGTCGGTCGGCCGATGTGTACGTGCACACCGACGCCACGCTCGGCGTCACCGAACTCCACCGGGTACTCCAGGAGCGCGGCGTCCACCAGGTCGGCTACCGGACGCCGGACGTGAAGGAACGGCTTGCGACCGCGTTCGAGGACAACGAGCCGTACGAGCTCGAGCCGAACACGCTGGACCCGCGCGATATCTGCCACGAGTGCCATCCTGATGACGCGCAAGCGCCGGATGCTCCTGGCCAACCCGCAGCCGACGATCATCGACGCCCGCATCTCGACGACCGTCATCAGCATTCCGTACCGGCTCCTGCACTTCGGCCAGGACGCCTGACGGCGCGGCACGCTCCGCGGACCGCCACGGCCGGCGGAGGTGCCGGAACGAAAAGAAGACCCACCGTGGGACCGGCTGTCTCGCAACGCCGGTTCCACGGTGCACGAGGCGACCACTGGCCAACGGGAGAACCGGTATCAGACGAGCGCCGGGACGGCATCGACCTCCCGGACGGTGCGCTCCGCGGAGTCCGTGTGCTCGATCTCGGCCAGTTCTACAACGGTTCCTACTGCGGCCTGGACGCGGGCGAGCGCGACGGATTCCTGGAGCAGTGGCTGTCGTTTCGGCGTCTCGTACGACGGATGGAGCACGCACGATCACCCGCCGGCCGTCCGCACGACACACCGACACCGGAAGCGATCGAACGCGCGATGCGCCGGCAGCGACGCATCATGCGTGACGAGGCTGTCGACGGACTTGTCGTGACCCGGCGGTACGTGGACGAAGGAGTCGAGCTGACCGCTGCGTACCGATCCGATCCGACTCGTGCCGCCGCTGTCGCACTGTTCGGCGCGGAGCGTGTGATCGAGATGATCATCGCTTGGCAGACTTACCACGACGGTGCCGGTCACGAGCGCCCAGCGTTGGGACGGGCCGAGGCCCAACGCATGGCCGACGCTGTCGGCCCCACCCATCCACGAGCCTCGGCGGTACACTTCGCGGCCCTCGACGACGGGCGCGCCGTGACGGCCGTGATGGCGCTAGCCGCACACCGAATCCTCAACGGCGACCTCGTCGACTGAGCGGGCGCGGCCCGGCCCGCGCCAATCATCAAGATCCACGCAACCTCACTGCACTCGGGGTCTCCTGTCGAAACGAAGGCCCAAGTCCGGTGAAATTGCAACCGCCGAGCCAGCGGACACCGCCTCACACCGCTGACGCCTGGGTCGGCACCAGACCGCTGTAGGGAACGGCCTGAATCATGGCGAATTAGCCGGGTACGTTACCCGGTATGGAGCTGTCTTTCGTTCGCGGCCTCTACGACACGCCTGGGCCCTGGGCCTCGGTTTATCTCGACGCCACGCATAACACCGAGGACGCCCGAGCGACGCTCAAGATCCGCTGGAAGGACCTTCGGGAGTCGCTCCACGACCAGGGCATCGACAAGCCCACCCTGCGGGCGTTGGAAACCGAACTCATCGACGATCGGACGTTGCGCGCACTGGACACCACCGAGGTGGAGGTGACTCCGCACCCCGGCCGGCATGGGCTGGCGTTGTTCGCCGCCGCGGGCGCGGTCCGCCACGCCGAGATGTTGAGCGACCCGCCGTCGTCCGATAGCGCACAGTTCGAACCGCTGCCACACCTGACCCCGCTGCTGATCGACCGGGGCGAGCACATCCGGTGGCTGCGCGTCATCGTCGACCGGGTCGGCGCGGACGTCCAGGATCCCGCTCACGAGATCATCAAGGCCGAGGGCAGCCGCGACTATCCGATCCGTAAGCCGAACCGGGGCGGTTGGTCCCAGGATCACCTGCAGCGTGCGGCCGAGAACACCTGGCAGCACAACGCCAAGGAGGTCGCCCGGCAGGTTGACAGACACGCCAAGTCGATCGGCGCGGAGATGATCATTGTTGCCGGAGACGTCCGGGCCACCCAGCTTCTCGTCGATCAGCTTCCCGAACGATGGCGGGACAAGGTGATCCAGACCGAGGCCGGCTCACGGGCGCGCGGTGCGGACCTGAGTTCGGTCGAGGAGGTAAGCCGACAGGCCATCGCGGATTACGTCGCGCGCCGGAAGTCCGGTGTGATCGACCGGTTTCGGCAGGGCGACGGCGAGAGCGCGGCCCTCGGACAGCGGGCCGCCGTCGCCGCCTTCGACCGGCATCAGGTCGACACCCTGCTGCTGGACCCGGATGACATCGCCAAGACCGAGCTGTGGGTCGGATCCGACCCGTCGCAGCTGGCCAACAGCGAGGAAGAGCTGGAGCAGCTGCCTACCGGCCAGTCGCAGCGGGTGCACGCCGAGGACGCATTGATACGCGCGGCCGCGTATACCGATGCCGAACTCGTCCTGGTTTCGCCGGACGACGTACACCTCGACGGCGGCGTCGGTGCCCTGCTGCGCTACGTCGATTCGTCAACAGTCCGCGCCTAAACCGGTTGGCGCGTGGCGCGCCGCGAGACCGCGATGAGCCGGTGCTTTACGAATTCGACGCTTGCCGATCTCTTTCGGCCGCATCGAGAATGTGTCATGACTCACACGGGGGTTTATCGCTGGCGGCTGCCCGCGATATTGGGAGCGGTCCTGCTGATCGCGGCCGGTTGTACGGGATCCGGCGGAATGCACCGCGCCGCCTCGGCGGCCACCACAGCGTCGGCGGCGCCGGCTACGGCGAGCGCGTCGCCTATCTCGACTGGGCCTTCCGCGACGCCGGGCCGAGCGACTGACGCGCCGTGCACGTTCAAGCTGATAAAGCGTGACCTGCCGACGTGGGCGCGCGCCGGATTCCGGGGGCCGCCGTTTAACGCGTTCCCCTACGTCACGAGCAGTGGTGGCGACAAACGTCGCCGTGCTGTTCGGCTCGATGCTCGCGCCACCGCCGTCGGCCACCGAAGGCCAGAACAAGGTCCTGTGGGTCCCGAAGGATCAGTCGGCCGGCGCCTTGACGGTCGACGCGCACCTCGTCGGCACGTCCGAGAATGTTGACATCGGTGACATCTCGTTCGGTCCGTCGTACGTCGACGTGCCCAAGCCCGGGTGTTGGCGCTTCACGCTGCATTGGTTCGGCCCAACGGAAACGGTCGACATCGTGTACGGCGCACGGTGATCTTGACGGTGGTTGGGCAGCCGACGGCCCGGGTTACCATGCGCGAACGGCCCGCCGAGCTACGGGCACCAGGGGGTGGGAGTGCTACGCGTTCACTTCACGCACGAGGATCTCGTCCGGCTTCGGGTCGTCCCCACGTACGGTCCCCTTGTCGAGGCGATGTTCGGCCTCAGAGCGTTGCGGATGGGACAGCTTGGCGCCGTACCGGAAGTGTGGCGGCGACGGGTCATGCGCGCCGAGCACCGCTGGGCCGCGCCGCTGAGTGAGGTGATGGGTCCCGAGTTGGCGCTCGATATCTTCACGCTTATCGGCCGGGCGTCTACGGCGGCCGAGGGTCTCGAGTCGGTCATCGCCATGAGCCGCGGGCGGTTGGAAACCGAGATCGAGGCCACGGTGGACTGGCGCAAGCGGCGCCGGCTCGACGCGCGAAGGTGGCCCTCGGCCTGGGTCAATATCCTGGCCGCCGACGCGGCGCCCGGGCGGATCCTCGCCCCGTTTATCGACGCGTGCCACCGCGCGCTCGTGGCGCCGTACTGGGGCCACATCCGTCGCCATCTGGCCGTTGAGGCTGCCGCACGCGCTCAGGTAATTGCGACAACCGGCATCGAAGGGCTGTTCCGCTCGTTACACCCGACGGTGCGCTGGCAAGGCCCTGCGCTCGAGCTGCTGTCGCATCCGGGTCCTTCGGTGGACGTGCATCTGCACGGCCGGGGCATTGAGTTGGTTCCCATCGTCTTCCTGAGCACCATCGAAGGGCCGTTCTGGAACGTCGACGATCCGAGTGCGCCCGCGGTGTTGTTCTATCCGGCAGTAATTTGTCCCTCCGACGGCGCGAAGATCTTTACGGCGCCCGACGAGTCGGCGGCGATCGGGGGCAACGACGACGATGCGCCGCTGGCCGAGCTGATGGGCCGGACACGTGCGGCTGCACTCGCCGCTATCGCGGGCGGCTGTACGACGAGCGCGCTGGCCCGCCGGGTAGGAATCTCGAATGCGGGAGCGAGCCAACACACCAGCGCGCTACGCAGGTCCGGTCTGATAACCACCGTTCGCAACGGCTCCTCGGTCGTACACGACCTCACACCGCTCGGCCGATCCCTGCTCGCCGGATCCGACCTGTGGCCGCCTCCTAGCTAGGACCGGAACTGTCCATTGTGGATGTCGGCGTGATTGTTGGCCCTGGCACCACCTTTTCAGCGTCGGCTTAACCATGTGGCATCGGCAATCGGTGCGACTTAGAGTCGTCGCTCATGACCGAACTGGATGAGCAGGGCCGCCCACGACCGCCCGTCGCGGCCGACGAAGCCGCTACGCTGTTGGGATTCCTGGAGTACGAGCGGACGACCTTGGCGTGGAAGTGCTCCGGGATGGACGCGGTCGGACTTAAGACGACGCTTGGCCCGTCTTCGATGACTCTCGGCGGCATGCTCCGGCACCTGGCTCGCGTCGAGGACTATTGGTTCTCGTACGCGCTCCACGCGCGGGAAACGGCCGCGCCGTGGAATACCGTGGACTGGAAGGCCGACCCAGACTGGGATTGGGAATCGGCCACCGAGCACTCGCCCGAGCAACTCTTCGCGTTTTGGCGGGATGCCGCCGAACGCTCCCGCGGTTTGGTCGCGCAAGCGCTGACCGACGGCGACCTGGGGCAACGGGCCCGACGTACGTGGCCCGACGGCAAGCCGCCGAGCCTGCGTTGGATCATCGTCACGGTGATCGACGAGTACGCGCGGCACAACGGGCACGCCGACCTCATCCGCGAGTCGGTGGACGGACTTACCGGGCAATAAGCCAGCGGCCGGTGCGGCGAGCCGAGGTCACCGGCTCACCAGTCGGACTTCGCCTCGATCGCGTCGAGGTCGCGTACGGCATAGCGGTGGTGCTCCCACTCCTCGTCGAGGATTACGTGCAGGCACGAGAGGACGGTCTCCTGGTGATCGGGGGCGTGGGGATTCCTGCGCGTCGAGGCCAGCACCGCCGGCGTGACTGTTGCGAGGAAGTCGCGCACCATCGCGACGCGACCCGCCCGGACCTCGAGCACCTCGGCGTACGACGGTGTGACCGTCGCAAAGGTCGACGTGTCGAAGCCATCGTTCTTGGTGCCGGTGTCCAGTTGACCGATGGGGTGGAATGGCTGTTCGATCTCCAGGATCGCCCGGCCTAACCACATGTCCGTGGCCAGGACCAGGTGCCGCAGCGTCTGCGCGAATGACCACTCGCCGCCCACCGAAATGTCGACCGTGCCCGCCGGCATAGCCGCGACGCGCTCGAGCGTGGCCGCCCATGTTCGCTCGAGCGTGGCCCAGGCCGCGCGCAGGCTATCCGGATCGCCGGCGTGCCGGTCGGCGCGGCCGGGAAAGCGCCGGTTGAGTTCGGCCTCGACGAGTGGGATCACGTCGACACCGTTGACGCGAAAGGAGCTCTCACCTTCGAAGAGCCACGGTGCGTCGATGTCCGCCCCCGACACGTCGACGGCGCGCATCACCACGCCGGACAGGTCAGCCCCGACGAACCGGGCGCCGCGCAGGTCCGTGCAGACGAACTCGGCTCCCTTGAGCTCGTCGGACCGGGTGAAGGTTGCCATGACTTCTCCTTGTCGGCGGACAGAGTGCGTACGGCCGTCGTCAGCTGGTCGAATCTAGTCGGGATATCAATATCGACGACGGCCCGCTGGGAGCAGCGTAATGGTGGCCGGTGGTAACCGCAGGTCGAGCAGATGACGGATCAGGTGGTCGCCCAGCGTATGCGGCTGGTGGCGCCACGGTTGACCCCAACGCGTTCGCGGCCGGGTTGTTGTCGGGGTGGAGCAAACAAACGCTGGTGGCTGCAGCGCGCTCCAACCACAAATGCATTGAAGTGGACAAATCGGCCGCAGTGCCGCCTACCGTGGAGCGAGTCCCCGCCGGTAGGCATAGACGACGGCCTGGGCCCGGTCTCGGGTACGGGTCTTCGCGAAGATGCGATTGATGTGGGTCTTCACGGTCGTCTCGTTGATGTAGAGCTGCTGCGCGATTTCCGCGTTCGCCAAGCCGTCGGCGATGAGCGAGAGCACCTCCGCCTCGCGTTGAGTGAGCCCGTCGGGCAACGCCGGCGCGTCGGGGGCGCCGGTAGGCGCTGCCTCCGAGCTGAGCGCGTCGATCAGATGGTGTTGCACGCTCGGGTCCAGCGCCGCGTGGCCGCGCATCACCGCGCCCAGGGCCGCGCCGATGTCCTGCGCGCCGGAATCCTTGGTGAGGAATCCCGCCTATCAGCTCGGCTCGTTCGCGCATGCCGCGGCGGTCGCCCGCCGTAGTGCTCGCGTTATCGCACTCGCGAGCTGACCGAAGCGACCGGTGACTCACCGAGCCTCCATCCGGTCGCCGGGCAGCAGTGCCCATGCGATGTTGTCGACGCGGCCGCCACCCGCCGCCGGCAGACGTGCGCGCTCGTAGCCCTCGCGGGTAAAGCCGGCGCCCGACAGTGTCCGTTGCGACGCGATGTTGTTCGGTGCGGTACCGGCGGCGAGGCGAGCCACGCCGGCGACATCGAACGCCCAGTTCGCGATCAAGCGCACCGCACGGCCGGCGTACCCGCGGCCGCGCCACTCGCGAACCAGGCTGTAGCCGACGATCGCCTGGCCCGTCGGCGGCTCCATAAACAGCCCGATGGTGCCGGCGAACGCGCCGGTGGCGGCGTCGCGGATAACGCATCCTGCTCGTTCGCCGATGATCCACTTGTACGCGGTCATCGAGCACCGCTCGGCGACGGACTCTCGGGTGGGTGGATGGCTGGCGACCGTCGTGGCGATCACTTCCGGGAGGGTGGCGAGCTGGTACGCGTCCTCCGCGTCCGAGTCGCGAGTCGGCGACAGGGTGACGTTGCCGTCCGTGAGCAACCCTCCGGGTAGGTCCGGCAGCGCACGTGGAGTCGGTGCGCCGGAATCGGTGGACAGGCGTGACCAAGCGACTTGGTCAAGCCATTGGTCGCCGTGATACCCGGTAGATCTTCGTACCCCCTCGTGGGTGAAGCCGGCCGCCACCGCGACCCGCATGCTGGCCGCGTTGGCCGAATCGGTCGACAGCTCGATTCGCCCAAAGCCTTGGTGGAACGCCCACTCCGCGAGCGTTCGGACGGCGTCCGTCGCGACTCCGCGGCCGCGAGCCCAAGGCGCCGTCCAGTAGCCCAGGCTCGTGGCGTGCCCGCCGAGCGTCTGTCCGCTTAGGGCGATCGCGCCGGCGACCCGATCCGACCCGTCGACCACCACCGCGAACGTTGCGTGGCCCGCCGCCCACTCGTTCGGCACCTGTGAGGTGATCCAGTCGCGTGCATCGTCGGCTGTGTACGGGCGCGGCAAGCGCGCCAGGAATCGTCGCGTCTCTGCGTCGTTGAGTGCCTCGACGAATCCGTCGACATCGTCGAGCGTCGGGTCGCGAAGTGTCACGGTGCGCCCGCGGATCGGGCCGTGCGGAAGCTCGCGCATCGGCTAGCCGACGTCCGTCACGACGCGGCTAGCGACCCAGCAGTCACGGCGTTCGCCTCGCTGTACGGCGCCGCCGCGCAGCGTGGCATCGATGGTGAAGCAGGACCTCTCGGGCGTCGGCGAAGTCTTGCGGCGGTCAGGCTTCGGGGAAGACCCCTTCGATGGAGATCGCCGCCGATTGGACATGGCACCTCCCAGCCCGATGCGCCGGCCTCTTCTGACCAGTATCACGGAAGGCGACAGCTTTGCATGGCGCCGCTCCGATCCGTCTGGCGTGCTACCGCTACAGGGCGACGATCATGCGCATATCAGCAATTCCGCGACTCGATGTAACTCCCGGCACGCCGCTTGACCAGCCTCATAACCCAGAAGTAGCAGTTTCAAATCTTGTCCCACTTCCACGACGAAGGGTCCTCACACCGGACACTTTCGGGGGCCTCGGACACCGACGCAGCACGGCCGATGCTCCGTATCGATCGCCCGTCGCGGATTTGTTACATGATTCCCAATTCGGCATTTTGCTCGATCACTCTGCGGCGGCGATCGCGCCCGGTGTTGGATCCGTCGCCGCTCTTGCCCGCTCGGCCTCGGCCACCTCCAAAATCCTCGCCGCATCCGGTTCCGCTGCCCATCCGTACGGGACGAGTCGGCCGAGGTCGAGTTGGCTTAATGTGTGGGAGCGGCGCATGAGACGTAGTAAGACGCTATACGACGGCCACCGTCTTGGCGCGTTGTGCGCGACATATGACGCGACCTGCGCGTCGAACGTGGAGTAGGTACGAAACGGTTGGACCGTAGGTGTCGATCGAGCGCATCGGAGAAGCATTGATGTGGCTGAAAATGCTGAACGCCGGCCGTTTAGCAAAGCTGTGGCCCACGTGACTTCGAGTTCGTCCGGTTGAACTGACGCGACCAATTCGACGAGCAGCTTAGGATGCGCCCCGTCCCCCGCGTTCACGGCGGCGGCGGTCAAGAGGTTCAGCATCAGGATCACACGGTGTCGAGTGCCGACCGTCTGCCAATGACCGTTATTCCAGCCGATGCTGCGGGCGACTTCATCGACGGTCGATACTGACCACCTCAGTACAGGTCCCCACCGCGCACCCGGATCCCCGCTGTCGCTGGAGACTCGCAGCCGAGGACAAGTGAGCAGAGACTCGCGAGGTATTCGGTGACCCGAGTCGCCGATTGCCGGTACGGCGTGAGTACCGCGTAGGCTGAGGTCAGTGCATCGTAGGCGGGCTGGCAGTCCTCCGAGACCGCTTGCGCCTGCTCGTACGCCGCTAAAGCCGATCGACCAGCGTCAACAAGATGCTCCAGGTCGCTTCGCAGTTGCGTGGCAACGGTTGTGTGCGACTTGACCTGCAGTACCACCAGCCCTGCAGCAACTACGCGAGCGGCAATCCCAGAGTGATGTCACGTACATCGCCGCCCAGCCGCAGCCTCTGTGTCTGTATTCGGGCGACTGCTTAGCCTTGCGCATCGCTTGCAAGATCAGGTGCTCAGTAGTCCGTCCGGTTTCACGCGATTGCGGCCGCCACGCTTTGCTCGGTACAGCTCGGCGTCTGCTGTTTCCACGAGGCTTTCTGGGGCGGTGCCGGGCGAGGGCACGATGGTGCCAACGCCGACGCTTATCGTGACGATTCGTTCGGCCGCCGACGGATTCGCGATGCCGAGCGTGGCGATGGCGACGCGAACTCGTTCGGCTAAAGTGATCGCTGCGTCGTTGTCGGTGCCGGGCATCACGACAGCGAATTCCTCGCCGCCGAAACGAGCCACCAGGTCAAAGTCGCGCGTGCTGTGCCGCAACTCGGCGGCGACACGTTGAAGACACGTGTCGCCGGCTGCATGCCCGTAGTAATCGTTGTACAGCTTGAAATGGTCGATGTCGATCATTGCCAATGCGATGGGCTGCGCCGAGCGCTGCGCACGGCGCCATTCAACGTCGAGGATGTCTTGCAGCCGTCGGCGGTTGGCCAGGCCGGTCAGCGGGTCGGTGATGCTCAGCACTTCGAGTTGAGCGTTGGCGATGCGCAGTTCGTGGGTACGTTCTGCGACTTTGTGCTCGAGCGACGCGTAGAGCATGGCGTTGCCCAGCGATACGGCGAGTTGGCCGGCGATGAGCATGACGCCGTCGAGTCTTTCGGCTGAGAATGCACCACGGATGAGGCGGTTCTCCAGTATCAGTAGTGCCCTGAGGTCGCCGCGGCTGAGTAACGGAACGACGAGCAGTGAACAGCATTCGGTGTCGGCGAAGTAGAGATCGCGTGCGAAGCGTTCGTCGCGGGTGGCATCGCTGACGACCAGCGGTTCGCGGATGCGTTCGGCGTAACGGATCGCGGAGTGCGGCACGAGCGGCCGCTGGCCAGGTTCTTCGATGGGCATGGTTTGGTTGCCGTCGCTGTCGGGTGACGTGGACAGCAGCCAATGTTGCTGGTCGTCGCTGCGTACCAGGAGCTGAATGCCGGTGGCGCCGGTCATGGCGCTGAGTGCCTCTTCCACCCGGCTGCGTAGGCCGTCAATGCTGGTCTCTGAGCTGATCGCCTGGGACGCGGTAAGGATTCCCAGTAGGTCGATCGTGCCGGGCGAGATGGTGGACTGCTGATGCGAGAGCGAGGTTTCACTCCCAGCCGAGGTGTCGGTCGATCCCTGAAGTGTCGGGTACGCCCAATCCAGCTGTTCGACCTTCGCCGTCGCACCCCACGCGAGGTACGCCTGTCGTGCTTGGCCGAGGAGCAAGTAACCGGTGTGTTCCATGCCGTATGCCAGGTAGAAGCGCGCGGAGTGTTCCAAGATAAGAGCGCGATGCCATGGGCGCTCACGCGTCCTGGCCTCTCGTTGTGCCGCGTCGAAGGAGAGCACGGCGGCTTGGAAGTCGCCCGCTGCCCAGGCTCGTTCGGCCTCGACCAGCCGCAACAGATGGAGGAAATTGACCGGCGCATCTGTGGCTCGTAGGGACAGCCACTCGATTGTGGTGTCGAGTTCGGCGAGCAGGGCGATCCGCTCATCACCGACCGCGGAGCGGGCCTGGGCGGCAAGCGCCAATGCCCTCAGCAGGTGAGCGACAGCCGTCATGTACGTGCCGGTCATGGCAGGCAGTCGAGACATTGCCGCCGCGCTGTGCCGGATCAGCTGTGGTGTGTCGCCGAAGATCGCGGCGGCGAGCGCGCGGTTGATGTGGGTTCCGACGGTGGCCTGCGGATGCTGCGTGTAACGGCCGGTGGCGACGACGTCGTCAAAGCCCTGTTCTTGAGGCTCACCGCGCAGCAATCTTGCCAGCGAACGGGGGAGCCCCAGTGACTCGTACACCATGGTGTTTCGGGTGCGTCGGGCAAAGTCCTGGCCGGCTTCGACTTCGGCGAGGAAGCTGTCGAGGTGCGTAGCGGACTCGAGGTACACGGCCGCGGTAGGAAGGTATGTGTATCCCGCTGTGGTTATGTCGCCAGCCTGGATTAGGCCTTCCCGCGCCCGCTGGGCATGTTGTATGCAGTGTTCGACGGGCTCAAACCAGTGGCAGCAGAAGAATGCGTAGAAGTACCGTGCCTGAGACGTCTCCGGTTCGTAGCCGCGCGTTTCGCCTAACGCAATCAGTCTCCGCAGCACCTCGTGCGCGGCGCGATAGTCTCGTCGGCGATCGACAGCGACCAGGGCGGCGGCGGTGGCCGGACCGACCAGCGCACGATCGGGTCCGTGTGCCATCCAGATCCGCAGTGCCTCCAGGCTCAGCCAGCCGGTCAAGGGTCGATTCTCGGCGTAATAGATCGCCGGAAGCATGCTGTTGATCACTGCAGCCGCGGCGAGGACGATGGGGTCATTAGTCCTCGGGCGCTCAGGCCCGGCGGCAGTCGTCGGTTGTTCGTTCCAACCATTCGTACAGCACGTCGACGTTTGTTCGACCTCCGCGTTGAGACGTTCGTCGGGTGGTACTGCGATGCCGAGTTGTCGCAGCAGATCCACGCCCAGCGTCATCGCCTCCCGATAGCGGAGGCGGTGGGTCAGGCTCCTGACCTGAACGATGGCCGCATCGACCCGCTCCCGTGGCGTCCTGCACAGTTCGTCGACTAGTCGGTACGCCTCGTCGGCCTCGTCGAGGCGGCCGAGACTATATAGAGCCGCATGGTCGCGGGTGCGTAACTCGAGAAGCATCGCGGTGTCGCTCGGATCAGTCAGGCGAATCGCGGCTGCCGACAATTTCTGCACGAGCGTCTGGTTGGACAGTACCTTGGCTTGATCGGCGGTGCGGCGGAACAGGCCGGTGACCATTCGCTGTTCATCGGCGTCTGCGACCGCGTCGATTACCGGCAGGTACTGCTGCGCCGCGACCGCGAAAAAGTCTGTAGCAGGGGCGAGGCGTCGGGCGAGGTCCAGGTGCAACCTGTTGCGTCGCGGGAGCGTCAGTCTGTTCAGGATTGCTTCGCGCAACCGGTCGTGGCGAAACCGTACCGCCTCATGGACGCCGGGCTCGATCACGAGCAGCCCGTCCGCAAGCGCAGGGGCGATCCGGCCCTCGAGTGTCGCTGCGGATTGACCTGTCGCGGTTCGCAGTAGACTCAGCTCGGCGCGGCCGCCAAGACAAGCCATGGCCTCCAGCATGTCCTGCGTTGATATCGGCAGGACGTCTAGCCTTCTGGCCAGCAGCTCCGACACGTTCGCCCTGTCGAGGTAACGTGCAAGTCCAGGCGTATCCCAGCGCCAGCCGTCCGCGGTAGGCCGGAGAATGTCGTCTCGACGCAGGCCGTTGAGCAGCTCGACGGTGTCGTAGGGATTGCCCTTGGTATAGGGCGCGATCGTTCCCGCCAGGTTGGCGGCGTTGTCGGCGTCCAGGCGGAGCATCTGGCCACCATCGTCGCCAGGCTTGGCGCCGGCAGATTGTCCAGCCGCAGATGTGCGGGCCCGTCGGGCTGCCGCCAGCGCGCGAGCATCGAGGTCAGCGGATGGGTGGCATCCAGGTCTTCGTCGCGGTAGGCGCCGACCACCAGCAACCCGTCCAGATCCTTCTCGCCCATGACCAGGTCGATGAAGCCCAGCGGCGTGCGGCCGGCCCATTGCAGGTCATCGACGACGAAAACCACGGGACGCCTGGGGGAGGCAACCGCACGCAATATGGCGACCGCCGCCAGCTCTATTCGGGCCTGCGCGGTTAGGGAATCGCCCGGGTCCGGAGCGACACCCAGCAACACCTCTAATTCGGGAACCACCGCCGCAGCCAGGCCCGCGTTGGAGCCAAGGACGACAAGGATCCGCCGCCGTAGCTCGACCAGACCATCTTCCGGCTCGGCCAAAAGCAACCGTCCAAGCCCACGAAACGCCTGGATGACCCCATCGAACTCCTGATCACGGCGATACTCGTCGAACTTTCCGTAGACGAACCAGCCATCGCGCGCGGTGACAACCGATCGCAGCTCATCGATCAACGAGGTCTTGCCTACCCCCGATCCACCGCCGATAAGCACACCGTGACGCCGGCCGCTGGTCGCATCGGTGAACGCAGCAACGAGCGAGCTGATCTCCACGTCGCGTCCAACCATTCGCCCGGGCGTAAACGCCCGCGTCGGGAGATCACGTTCACCGACACGCATGGGCGTCGCCTGACCCGATCCCGTTGCGTGCCGTCTCATCGGCTCACGAATCCGTGCCAAGTCGTAAACCAGCCCGTCGGCGGACTGATAGCGGTTGTCCGGCTCCTTCTCCAATAGGTGCATCACCACGTCGGAGAATGCCGCCGGCACCTCGGGGTTGACACGAGCCGGCGCCAGCGGCACCCGAGCCACATGGTCATGGATGAGCGTCAACGGGTCGCTGGCCGTGAACGGCGGAACGCCGGTCGCCAATTCGTACAGCAGCGCGCCCAACGCGTACAGATCTGCACGCTGATCAACGGGGCGGCCGATACGGCCAATCTGCTCGGGAGCCAGATACTCCAAGGCCCCCGCAATGTCGTTCGGATGATGAAATTCCGCCCGAATTTCAGCGACCGGCGTAGCCAGCGCGAAGTCGATCAAGCACGGGACGGGACTCGCCGCGGCCAAGACGACGTTTGACGGGCTGATGTTTCGATGTATCACGCCATGACGATGCATCCCCGCTACGGCTCGCCCCAACCGGAGAGATAGCTCGGCTAGTTCGCGCGCCGGCAATGGCACCGGCCGATCCGCCAGGCAGACGCCATCAATGTCCGTCAACATTATTGACCACGGATAAGGAGGAGAGTCGGCCAACTGCGCGACACCCTCGACGCCCCCCAACCGGTGCAGCATGGCGAACTCGTGCAGCAGTCGACGCTCCCAATCCGGCCCCAACACTTCCTTGCGCACGACCGCTGCCACCGGGCACGAACAGGCGCGTTACCCGAGTGTGGTCGGACTCGTGCAAAGTTTCGGCCCTGATGGGCGGATCATCCGCCGGTGCCTCGTCCGAGGCCATTCCTCGCTCCGCTTCGCCAACCGCGAACCATTTTTCCTGTGTACACCACTAATACTCCAGTCGTAGATCGTGATCCCGCACGGTGTCATGCGATGAGTGCGTCGCGTCAGCAGAGCTCGCAGATGTAGGACATGGCCGGCTTGTCGTCGAGCGTCAGTTCGCCGACGGCGACGAACCCATTGCGTTCAAGTACCTTTTGCGAGGCCGGATTGTCCATCGTGGCCTTGGCGCGCAGCCTGGTGAGTCCGTACTGTGCGGCAGAGAGTTCGCGCACCTCACGCACCGCTGCGGTGGCCAATCCCCGCCCGGCGGCCTTCTGTGCGATCCGGTACCCGAGCTCCGCCGACCCGTCCGCCACTTCGATCAGGTTCACCCGACCCACCACCTCGCCACCCTCGGTCACCACCACATGGAGGTAATCCGTCCCGGCGGCCTGCCACTCAAGCAGCTGCGCGAACCGCGCGTCGAACTCGGCGAAGAACTCGTCGCCCCGGTCCGGCACTGACGCCGCGAAGTAGGCGCGGTTCTCCCACTCGAACTCAAACAGGCCCGGCGCGTGGTCGAGACGGACCAACTGAAGTTCTGGCATCGTTAGTCGGAGGCGCGGTGTCGTTCCCGACCCGGTTACCTCGTCCCCCTTCATCGTGACGTGTGTGACTGGGGTGGCTGAAGAGACGAAACGGCCACCGCTGATCATCGGTGTGTGAAGACTGATGCAGTAGCGGTGGCCGCGCCGCCGAGTTTAGACCTTGTCGCCCGCGAGGCCGGGTTCGCCCTGCTCGCGGGCCGGATGGCCGGCAGGTTCGCCCGGGTGGAACCGCGGCGGCATGCCGGCGCGCTGATCCAGGCCCTGATCGCGGAGTTGCCGCGGGCGAACTGCTGGACCCTGGCCGAGCACGCGGGTATGCCAGCCCTGATGCCTTCCAGCACCTGCTGTCCCGGGCGAGCTGGGACCACGACGGGGCGCGGGACGACCTGCGGGCGGTGATCCAGCGCAGACCCCACGGCGGGCGCTTGCTTAAGCGTACGTACTCGGCGCCCTCCTCGAACTGCGCGAGGAACTCGTGGAAGATCGTCACACCGAACACCGACAGCAACGCCATGTACGCGCTCGCGACCAGGTTGTGGTGGGTATAGCCGTACTCATAGGCGAAGTTCACCGTCGCCGACGCCAGCAGCGCCGCCCACACCACCCGCTGGCACCGACCGGGATCGCGGCGCTTGTGTACCGCCCGGAACGCGAGGAACCCGAACGTAACCGAGACCCCGTCTAGCGTTCCAGGCACCAGGAACTCGGAACCGGCGTTCCAGCCCAGCACGTTCCGGCCGAACGCGAGAAGACCATGGAACGAGCCAGCCAACACCATGCCCCAAAACAGCGCCGCTGGAACAAGCGACGCCATCAACCGCGCCGCGTCGAGTTCCGCGGCGGAAACTGTTCCCGCGCTCAACGTTCGCCGCCGAACAGCGCACGGTGGTGCTCACCCAGCAGCTCGTCGAGCGTGGTCGACGGGTAGACGAACAGGCGATCGGCGGGTTGCCCGACCGCGAGGAGGACCTGGTCGCCGGCGTCGAACCCGCACCAGCGCCGTACCGGCAGCGGCAGGCAGACGTGACCCTGGTTCGACATGGTGAACACGCCACGGTCGTCGACCGAGACCACGATCACGCCGTTGGTCTCTTGGATGTTGAGCCGGGTACCGGGCGGCCAGCCGAGCGCACGTTCGACGGCCGCGTCGGTAACGCGACCGCGGTGGTCAATCTTGGCCAGGCCGCAGATCCCGCTGTTCGCCTTCTGGCCGTTGGCCGCAGGCATGGCAGAGACCGGTAGGGCGGGCCGGATGTTCTGCCGGCTGGTTATCTCGTTCGAGGTGGCGCGCATCTGGAGGGCCGGAACGGTGGTGGTGGCCGTCCTGGTGGTCATCACGGCCGCCCCACAGGCGCGCCCAAGCGCGCAGCAATGCGACGGAACGGGTGCTCAAACGCGCTTGAGCACAGATACTTCAAAGTGCGCAGGGATGCGACGACAGGGTGTCCGAGGGGGGACTTGAACCCCCACGCCCGATAAAGGGCACTAGCACCTCAAGCTAGCGCGTCTGCCATTCCGCCACTCGGACTCGCAAGCGACCCACCCGTGGGGAGGTCGCCGGGGCACCACTGTACACGGTTCGGCGGGTCCGCAGTCGGGCACCCACCGAGCCGTGGACCGTGCCGTCGCTGGGCGTCAGGCGGTCTGCCAGAGCCCCATCGTGTTGCCCTCTGGATCGATGAAATAGGCGGAGAAGCCCATGTCGCCGACCGCCTGCCGGCCGACCGCGGTCTTTCCGCCGTGCTGCTCGACGGCGGCCAGTGCGCTGTCGATGTCGTCGACCATGATCGTGATAACTGGAGCCGTGGCGGGACCGCCGCGAGCCATCATTCCGCCGTTGATCATGCCGGGTTCGCTCGGTCGGCCATCCGGACTGGTCGGCCCCGTCTGGACCATCGTGTAAGACATCTCCGGGAGCGGCGTCAGCTGCCATCCGAATGCGTCCGCGTAGAACCGCTGGGCGCGCTCGAGGTCGTCCGCCGGGACCTCGAAGTGAACGACCTGACCTGCCATTTGCCTCACCTCATCTGATCGGCATCCAACATGCGGGACGATACCGGCCATCACCGACGTTCGCCCGGCGACGGGCAAAGGTCGGCAGACGGAGTCAACGAGGTCGGCCGATCGGGCAAACGAATGATCAATTTCCGGTGGTACGGCCACCGCTGGCGCTACGAGAGCGGTGCGCCAGTGATCTTCTCGAGGGCGGCGAGGAGAGCGTCCTGGAAGCTGCGATCACTCGCGAGCCGCTTGGCCGGGTGCGGCACGCCCCGGCTGAAGTAGAGGCCGGACACCCGTACCGCCTTATCTGTGCTCGTGGCCAGACGGACCGGGGTCGCCGCACCCTTGGACACCGGTACCGGGGCGCTGGCGCCGCCCATCCGGGTGCGCACCCAGCCCGGGTCGACGGCATTCGAGAGGGTGTCCGGATATCGTGCGGCAACCGCGAACGCGAGCGCGGTCACCGCGAGCTTCGAGTCGCTGTAGGCCTGCGTGCCCCGGTACGGACGTTGTTCCCATTGAAGATCATCGGGTACCGGTCGGCCGGACATGTGCATCCCGGACGACAGGTAAACGAGCCGGTCGGGCCGCGGCATTCGTGCTGTCAGCAGGTACGGCGCGGCGACGTTCACCGCGAACGTCGCCTCGAGACCGTCCACGGTCACCGGGCGTGGCGTGGCGTCGTCCATCATCACGCCGGCGTTGTGGATCACAGCGTCGAACGGTCCGTACGCGGCCGCGGCATCGGCGAGTGCGCGGACCTCGTCGAGGGAACTGAGCTCACCCACGACGGCACCGATCGCGGAGGGCACCGCGGCGTGCGCGGCATCGGCTCGCGCCGCGTTCCGGCCGTGCAGGAGCACCTCGTGCCCGTCGGCGACCATAGCCTCGGCCGCCGCCCGGCCGATACCGCCGGCGGAACCCGTCACCCACACCCGAGCCATACCGTCACGCTAGTCGCGGTCGCTCGGCCCCGACCACATTTGCCGGCGCTGTGTCGATCACGCCGCAACGTCAATCACGTGCGGCCGGCCCGGGCGTTAGCATGGGCCGATGGGGGAGCTGACGCTTCTCGACACGAACGGCATCCTCCGCCAGCCGTGGGTGCGCCCCGACCGGACCAGCACCGGGCTGGGCTGGTCGACGATGTACGTGTCGAGCCAGCGCGAGCAGCCATACCGGGCCGCGTTCGACGGCGCCGCGAGCCACCTCGTCATCCTTCATCGCAGTGGCCCAGTGACGGTACGTCGCGGGCATCTCGGACTGCACGAGTCGCGTACGGTCCCGGCCGGCGGCTTCTTCGTCCACCCGGCCGGCAAGGATCTGACCGTCGAACTCGGTGGCGTCCTGGACACCGTCCATGTCTACGTGAGCGACGATGCCCTGCAGAACGCGTGCGGCGGCCGAGCGGTCGAACTCGTCGAGGAGCTCGGCGTCGTCGATCCGTTGATGGAGCAGCTCGTGCTCGCGCTGGACGGCGTACTCCAGCGGTGGGAGCCGGCCGGTCGTACGTACGTCGACCAGATCGGCGCGCTGCTCGCGACACATCTCGCCCGACGCCATTCCAATGCTCGCGTCGCGGCGGGCTCGGCGGGGACCGGGTCCACTCATGGACGCCGTTCCGGATTGACGGATCGACAGTTGGCCGGCGTCCGGGAACTGTTGCAGGATCGTCTGGGCGAGCCGGTGCCACTGGCGGACATGGCCGCCGTCGCCGGCCTGTCGGTCAGCCAGTTCGCCCGCCAGTTCAAGGCGCGCGTCGGTCTTGCTCCGCATCAGTACCTGTTGCGCCTACGCGTCGATGCCGCCCGCCGGATGCTCGCCGACGGTCGGCTGCCGATCGCGGAGGTCGCCACCCGCTGCGGCTTCTCCCACCAGGAGCACCTCACGCGCGTGCTGACGGCGCGGCTCGGCGCGACGCCGGCCGCCATCCGGCGTGGGGACCGGCCCGGCTGAAACGGCACGTTGGGTCGACCTGAATAGTGCGCGTTTCGTGCAGCCCGGCGCGGTGCGATCGTGCAGGACACCGGCGAGCCGACGCCGCGATACTGGTCGGGGTTGGCTGGCCGAGTATCGCGCCGCTTGTTTGGACGAGACCGGGAGTGACCGCGATGGATTCCAGCGCTTCGACCGGTGGCCGCGACGGTGGCTTTCGCTATACGGGCCATGCCGCGCGGGTCACCTTCGGTCACGGCACCATCGATGGCCTTCGGGTCGAAGTCGAGCGCCTGGGCCGCAAACGCGTGCTCGTGATTCACGATCCCAGTCTCGCGCCGGCGGCCGAGCGAGCCGCGGGCTCGCTGGGCACCATGTTGGTCGCACGATTCGATGGCGTCGCCATGCACACACCGGTCGAGGTGACGGAGAAGGCGATCGCGGTCGCACGCGACGCCGACGTGGACTGCCTCGTGTCCATCGGCGGCGGCTCGTCGACCGGCCTCGGCAAGGCGGTCGCGCTGCGGACCGGGCTGCCGCTGATCGCCGTACCGAGTACGTACGCCGGATCGGAAGTGACGCCGGTGCTGGGTGAGACGGCCGGCGGTGTCAAGACGACACAGACGAATGAAGTCGTGCTCCCGAAAGCGGTCGTCTACGATGTCGACCTAACACTCGGCATGCCGGTGCGGCTGTCCGTCACGAGCGGCGTCAACGCAATGGCCCACGCCGTCGAGGCGCTGTATTCGCCGCAGGCAAACCCGATCGTCGACCAGATCGCGCTGGAATCGTTGCGGCGCATGGCATCCGCCCTGCCCCGGATCGCGGCGAATCCGACCGACCCGGCGGCCCGCTCGGACGCGCTGGTCGGTGCGTGGCTTGCCGGGACCTGCCTCGGTACGGTCGGGATGAGCCTGCACCACAAGCTTTGTCACACACTCGGCGGCACGTTCGGCCTGCCGCACGCGGAAACGCACACTGTCGTGCTGGCACATGCGATGGCGTACAACGCGCCGGCCGTGCCCGATGCGATGCGCCGGATCGCTGCGGCGCTCGGGGTCAGCGACGCGCCAACCGGCGTCTACGACCTCGTCGTCTCTCTCGGCGGCCCGACGTCGTTGGCGGAGCTCGGCTTCCGGGAGGCCGACATCGCTCGGGCGGCCCAGATCGCGACCGCGGCGCCCTACCCGAACCCGCGCGAGCTGACGACCGACGGCATCGCGACGCTATTGCGGAACGCATGGGTCGGTCGACCGCCGATGCGTAGCGGCAGCCGCGAGGCGGAGTTGGCTCTGCCGATGCGTAGCGGCAGCCGCGAGGCGGAGTTGGCTCTGCCGATGCGTAGCGGCAGCCGCGAGGCGGACGTTGGCTCTGCCGATGCGTGGCGGCAGCCGCGAGGCGCAGTCGGAGCCGCCGGTGACTTCCGCGGCGGCCGAGGGCGTGCCCGACTTCGGCTGGCTCACCGACGAGGTCGTTGCGAGCTTCGCCAATGCGCCGGATCCGCGAGTTCGCCAGCTCCTCAGCGACCTCGTCCGCCACCTGCACCGGTTCGCCAACGAGAACGACGTGACCGAGGCCGAGTGGGCGTACGCCATCGATTTCTTGACCCGGGCCGGACACATCACCGACGACAAGCGGCAGGAGTTCGTCCTACTGTCCGATACCCTCGGCGTCTCCAGCATGGTCGACCTGCTGACGAATTCGCGCACCCCGGACACGACTCCATCGGCGGTGCTCGGCCCGTTCTACGTACCCGGGCCACCGGCACTGGATCACGGCAGCGACATGTCCCAGGGTCTTCCCGGCACGCCATTGTGGACCGATGTCGTCATCGCCGATCCCGACGGCACGCCCATCGCCGGTGCCGTCGTCGACGTCTGGCAGTCAAACGACGACGGCTTCTACGACGTCCAGCTCCCGGACCAAGAGGGGCCGGTGCTACGTGCGCGGTTCACCAGCGATGGCGAGGGGCGCGTACGGTTCTGGACCATCCGGCCCTCCGAGTACCCGATCCCGGACGACGGCCCGGTCGGACAGATGCTCGCCGGGACCAGGCGACACCCGTACCGCGCGCCACACCTCCACTTCATGATCTCGGCGCCGGGTTACAAACGCCTCGTGACGCAACTGTTCGTCGACGGCGGCCGGTATCTCGATTCGGACACCGTGTTCGGCGTCAAGGATGCACTCGTCGTCGACTTCGGCCCCGGTTCCGGAGCACCGCCAATGCCGCGGCCGGGCGGGTCCGACGACGGCTGGCACCAGGTTTCGTACACCTTCCGGATCGCGCCGCAGGGCGTCGGCGGAATAGGCAACCGCAACGCTCCGGCAATGACATGGTGCCTCGCGGCTGACGCTACTCATCGGCGGCGAGCGACCCACCGGGCGCGCCGGCGGTAACCCGTACCCCTCAAGGAGTTTGGATGATCGAGACGGACGTCTTGGTGGTCGGCAGCGGACCCGCCGGCGGCGCCGCGGCCCTGATGCTCGCGACCTACGGCGTGCCGCACATCGTTGTGACGAAATACGGGCGGTTGGCCGACACGCCGCGCGCGCACATCACCAACCAGCGGACGATGGAGGTGCTGCGCGACGCCGGCGTCGAGGACCAGGTGGTCGCGCAGGCCACGCCGCAGAGGCTGATGGGCGAGACGCCGTTCGTGACCAGCCTCGCCGGCGAGGAGCTGGGCCGGATCCGGACGTGGTACACGCATCCGTCCCGCCAGGCCGATCACGATCTCGCGTCACCGACGTCGATCTGCGATATGCCGCAGCACATGATGGAGCCGGTGCTGGTGAACGAGGCCGTCGCGCGCGGCGCAAACCTCCGGTTCCATACCGAATACCTGTCGCTCACGCAGGACGCGGACGGCGTCACCGTGCGGGTGCGCGATCGGCTGCGCGGCGACGAATACGACATCCGGGCCCGCTACGTGATCGGCGCCGACGGCGGGCGCAGCAAGGTCGCGGAGGACATCGGTCTGCCGATGGTCGGCCAGATGGGTGTGGCCGGCGAGCATCAACATCGTGTTCGAGGCCGACCTGTCGCGCTATGTCGCCCACCGGCCGAGCATCCTTTATTGGGTGCTGCAGACCGGTGCCGAGGTCGGCGGCATCGGCATGGGCCTGGTGCGATGCGTGCGGCCGTGGCACGAATGGCTCATCGTCTGGGGCTACGACATCAACGGTTCGAGCCCCCGAATCTGACCGAGGATTATGCGCGGGACATCGCGCACATGCTGATCGGCGACCCGTCGGTGCCGGTGACGATCAAGTCGTCGTCGGCGTGGACGGTCAACCACATGTACGCGCTCGTCGCTGTCGAACGGGCGGGTGTTCTGCCTCGGCGACGCCGTCCACCGGCACCCGCCGTCCAACGGGCTCGGATCCAACACGTCGATCCAGGACGCGTACAACATCGCGTGGAAGCTTGCGCTCGTTTGTCGTGGCGTGGCCGGCCCCGGGCTCTTGGCGTCGTATTCGGCGGAGCGGGCGCCGGTGGCGGAGCAGATCGTCGAGCGAGCCAACCGCAGCATCGGCGAGACCGGCCGCATCTTCGACGCGCTCGGACTCCTCTCGACGAACGATCCCGACGTGATGTCGGCGAACATGTCATCGCGCAAACTGGCGGGCGCCGAGTTCGAGAAGCGCCGCGCGTTACTGCGCGAGGCGATCGCGTTCAAGGACTACGAATTCAACACGCACGGCGTCGAACTGGACCAGCGCTACACGTCGTCGGCGATCGTGCCGGACGGAACGCCGGCGCCGATCAATCCGCGCGATCCCGAGCTGTATCACCACGCGACGACGTGGCCGGGCGCGAAGCTGCCGCATGTGTGGCTGTGCCGTGGCTCGTCGCGGATGTCGACGCTCGACCTTGGCGGCCACGGGCATTTCACGGTGTTCACCGGGATCGGCGGATCACCATGGGTAGCGGCGGCGGCATCGGTGGCGGCGTCATTGGGGTTGCGGTTGAGGCCGTGACGATCGGTCCGGGGGCCGATTGGGAAGACGTGTACGGCGACTGGGCCGGTGTACGGGACATCGGCGACATGGGGTGCGTCGTGGCACGACCGGACAACTACGTGTGCTTCCGAAGCGCCGGGGCAGTAGATGACGCCACCGCCGCGTTGTCGTCCGTCTTGCGATCAGGTGCTCTCGCTCTAGACGATCGGCCGTCGTCGTCGGCCTGGGCGCATTTCGGCCGCTGCCGGCCGTGCTGCCGGTGGACGCCGCCTGGGTCTTGGCCGTGGCCGCTCGGCGCTGTCGACTGTGAGCGGTCGCTCGGGCGGGACTTCACCGCCGTCGGGGCTTCCGCGCGGAATGAAGGCCCGAGTGCGGTGCAGTTGTCTGTTGACCCGTGGACCCGGTGGACCCGTGGCGCCGTGGCCCGCTCGTCGTCCCCGGCGGGTCTGTCGGCTGGTTCTTGGGTGGAGACGGTTGCGCGACGCGTCGCCGATCGGGATCCTCAGTCTGGCGGGCGTTCGGGACTTCGACTCGCAGTCGGGCCGTTGACGGGCACGTTCCGTACGGTTGCGACGATCTTGGCCCGAGTCGTCGGTGAAGTTGCCGCCGTGACTTCCGTACATTGCCCGTTGGTGGGCCGATCGACGGGAAGTTCCGTACCTTGCGACGATCTTGGCTGCGTACCGGAGACCCGGCATCCTTGTCGAATTTTGATCTTGCGCGACCATCGCGACGGGCCGGACATGCGTTTGCACGCGCTGGAGAAATGTCGGACGGCCTGACTAGCTCTCCGAGCGAGGCGTCGCGCGCTCGCTCGGCCGACCGCGGCCATGACGGTTTCTCAACCGCCCGAACGGTTGAGACCGGGCTAAACCGGGCGCGGTTGAGTGGGCCGCACTGGCGGCGCTCAACATTGTCGTGTGGTCGTCATCACTGCGTGACGGAGCGAGGCGAGGGTGGGTATCGATTACGGGCCGCCGGCCGTTGTTAGACCGTGCGCGCCCGCGCGATTGCCGCTTCTGCAGCGATCCTGGGTGTGCTTGATACTTGACGCTGGGAATCCTCACCGTGGCGTCTGGTCGTAGGTATTGGGGTCGGCTGAGCCGGCCGAGTCGGGTCGAAGGCTGGTTTGCGTGTCGGATCGTCTGATCGTTCGTGGGGCGCGGGAGCACAATCTGCGCGACGTCAACCTGGACCTGCCCCGCAACTCCATGATCGTGTTCACCGGCCTGTCCGGATCGGGAAAGTCGAGTCTCGCCTTCGACACGATCTTCGCCGAGGGGCAGCGACGGTATGTCGAGTCGCTGTCGTCGTACGCACGGCAGTTCCTCGGCCAGATGGACAAGCCCGACGTCGATTTCATCGAGGGTCTGTCGCCGGCGGTTTCGATCGACCAGAAGTCGACCTCCCGTAACCCGAGGTCGACGGTCGGCACGATCACCGAGGTGTACGACTACCTCCGGCTGCTCTTTGCCCGCGTGGGCGAGCCGCACTGCCCGAAGTGTGGTCGGCCGATCAGCCGGCAGACGCCGCAGCAGATCGTCGACCGGGTGCTCGCGATGGAGGACGGCACCCGGTTCCAGGTGCTCGCGCCGGTGATCCGCGGTCGCAAGGGCGAGTATGTCGACCTCTTCGCCGACCTGCAGTCCAAGGGTTTCGCCCGGGTCCGGGTCGACGGGACGGTCCATCAGCTGACCGAGCCGCCGAAGCTCAAGAAGCAGGAGAAGCACACGATCGAGGTCGTGGTCGACCGGCTGGCCGTGAAGGCGACGGCGAAGCAGCGGCTGACCGATTCGATCGAGACCGCGTTGAAGCTCGCGAGCGGTGTCGTCGTGCTCGAGTTCGTCGACCTTCCGGAGGACGACGAGCATCGCGAGCGGACGTTCTCCGAGCACCTGGCCTGCATGTACGACGACCTGTCCTTCGAGGCTCTCGAACCCCGGTCGTTCTCGTTCAACGCGCCGTACGGCGCATGCCCGGAGTGCTCGGGCCTCGGCACGAAGAAAGAGGTCGACCCGGAGCTGATCATCCCGGATCCGGAGAAGTCGCTGCGTCAGGGCGCGATCCAGCCGTGGTCGGCCGGCCACTCGCCGGAGTATTTCCTGCGGCTGCTGGAGGCGTTGGGCAAGGACGAGGGGTTCAACCTCGACACACCGTGGCGGGCGATTTCCGACCGGGCGCAGAAGGCGATCCTGTACGGCGACGACGACCAGGTGCACGTGCGTTACCGCAACAAGTTCGGTCGCCAGCGCTACTATTACACCGGATTCGAGGGTGTCGTGCAGTGGATCGAGCGCCGGCACAGTGACACCGAGTCGGACTGGTCCCGGGACAAGTACGAGGGCTACATGCGCGACGTGCCCTGCGCGACGTGCGGCGGCGCCCGGCTGAAGCCGGAGATCCTGGCGGTCACGATCGCCGGACGCAACATCGCCGAGGTCTGTGCGCTGTCGGTCGGCGACTGCTCGGAGATCCTCGGCACGATGGAGTTGACCGATCGGCAGAAGATGATCGCCGAGCGGGTGCTGAAGGAGATCAACGCGCGACTGCGGTTCCTGGTCGACGTCGGGCTGGACTACCTGTCGCTCGACCGCGCCGCCGGCACGCTGTCCGGCGGAGAGGCGCAGCGGATCCGGCTCGCGACGCAGATCGGCTCCGGCCTGGTCGGCGTGCTCTACGTCCTGGACGAGCCGTCGATCGGCCTGCACCAGCGGGACAACCACCGGCTGATCGAGACGTTGGAACGGCTGCGCAGCCTGGGCAACACGCTGATCGTGGTCGAGCACGACGAGGACACGATCCGGACCGCCGACTGGATCGTCGACATCGGTCCGGGCGCCGGCGAGCACGGCGGCCACGTCGTACACAGTGGCCCGTTCGAGGACCTGCTGACGAACGAGCGGTCGATCACCGGGGCCTACCTGGCCGGACGGCGGTCGATCCCGACGCCGGAGATCCGGCGGCCGCGGACACCGGGGCGCGAGCTCGTCGTGCATGGCGCGCGCGAGCACAACCTCAAGAACCTGACCGTGAACTTCCCGCTCGGGCAGCTCATCGCGGTCACCGGCGTGTCCGGGTCGGGCAAGTCGACGCTGGTCAACGACATCCTCTATGCGCGTCTGGCCAACCAGATCAACGGCGCGCGGCTGGTGCCCGGGCGGCACACCCGGGTGTCCGGGCTGGAGCACGTGGACAAGGTGGTCGGCGTCGACCAGTCGCCGATCGGGCGGACGCCGCGGTCCAACCCGGCGACGTACACCGGTGTGTTCGACCACGTCCGCCGGCTCTTCGCGGAGACGACCGAGGCGAAGGTCCGCGGCTACGGACCGGGCCGGTTCTCGTTCAACGTCAAGGGCGGCCGGTGCGAGGTATGCGCCGGCGACGGCACGATCAAGATCGAGATGAACTTCCTCCCTGACGTGTACGTCCCGTGCGAGGAGTGCAAGGGCGCCCGCTACAACCGGGAGACGCTGGAGGTCCACTACAAGGGCCGGACCATCGCCGAAGTGCTGGACATGCCGATCGAGGAGGCGGAGAAATTCTTCGAGGCGATCCCGGCGATCCACCGGCACCTCAAGACCCTGGTCGACGTCGGCCTCGGCTACGTACGGCTCGGCCAGCCGGCGCCGACCCTGTCCGGCGGCGAGGCGCAGCGGGTCAAGCTCGCGAGCGAGCTGCAGAAGCGGTCGACCGGCCGAACGGTGTACGTGCTCGATGAGCCGACCACCGGCCTGCACTTCGAGGACATCCGCAAGCTGCTGCAGGTGCTCGAAGGCCTGGTCGACAAGGGCAACACGGTGATCGTGATCGAGCACAACCTCGACGTCATCAAGACGTCCGACTGGATGATCGACATGGGACCGGAGGGCGGCCACAAGGGCGGGACTGGTGATCGCGATCGGTTCGCCCGAGGAGATCGCCGAGGTGGCGGAGAGTCACACCGGCCAGTTCCTGCGGCACACGCTGCATCTCGACGGCGAACCGGTTGGATCGCGAGGCCGCCGTGGCCCGGGCGCTGGAGGCGAACGGCGGGAGTGCCAGGGCGCCGATGACGACGGCGGCGAAGGCGGCAGCCGTTCAGCCGCCACGGCGACGCGGAAACCGCGGCGGCGCAGAAGTCGACCGGCGCGAAGAAGGCGACCGCGACGAGGGCGACGCCGGCGAAGAAGGCCGCGCCGGCAAAGCGGACCGCGGCGAAGACGGCCGGCAGCGACCAAGACGGCGGCGGCCGCGAAGACCGCGTAGCAGCGCCGGTCGCGCCGCCAAGCGGGCCGATGAAGCGGACCGCGGCGAAGACGGCTGCGGCGACCAGCGTCGGCGGCATCGGCGGCGCGGCGTCGAGACGGCGAGCCGCGGTCGCGTCGTCGACGCTGTCGTCGTGCGAGCCTGTCTGGCGCCCGGACCGTGCCCGGGCGGAGTGCGGCACTACCGGCTGACCGGTGGCGACCGGCCGGGCCGCGATCTCGTCTGGCGTGCGGCCGCGCCCCGGCAACTCGGTGCCGCGGTAGCCGCCGGATGTCGAGCGAATGACGGTGCCGTGAGCTGGAGTGACCGTCGCTACATCCCGGGTCGAAGATCTCGCCAACCTGAACCCGCGTCAGGTCGCTCCCGTGTCTACTGGCAGAGGTGGGTAGGCATGAGAGGGTTTGGTATGGATCGCGAGATTTCGCGTGAGGATAGCGACACGACCGAAGAGCGGATCGGTCGACCACGCCGGCGGACGGTGCTGCTCGGTGTCGGCGGGGTCGGCACGGTGGCGGCCATCGCGGCGTGCGGGTCGACGTCCGGCGGTGCCTCCGGGAGCGGGGGCTCCGGAAGCGGTGGCTCCGGAAACGGCGGCACGCGGCACCAGCGTCGAAGGATCTCGGCACGACTTCGTCGATCCCAGTCGGCGGCGGGAGGGTCTTCCCGGACCAGCTCGTGGTAGTCACCCAGCCGACCGCCGGTGCCTTCAAGGTGTTCACCGCCGTGTGTACGCACATGGGCTGCACCGTCAACCAGGTCAGCAATGGGCTGATCATGTGCCCATGCCACGGCGCTGAGTATTCGATCACCGACGGTTCGGTGAAGCAGGGTCCGGCGCCAAGTCCGCTCGCCGCGAAACAGATCACGGTCGCCAACGACCAGATCATGCTCGGCTGATCTTCGGCCGCGGCCGGCGACGTCGTCGGAGGCAACACGCGGCGTCGCCGGTTGCAGCCGGCCGCCTCGCAGTCCGCAGGAGGCCACGCGTCCGCTGGTAAGCGGTCTGCCCGGCGGCGATGACCGTCGGCCGGTGCCGTCCGGGCCAGCGCCCGGGGCGAACGTCTGCTCCGGCCACCCAAATTGCACGGGAGTTGGGCCTTTTGGCGCCGCCGACCGAGCAACTTCCGTACAACTGCGGCGTCCGTCGGACGGCGCCCGTCCGCGCCACACGCCCCGAGGGGCCCGAGGCGGCCTGCGGAGGGGACGTCCTGCGTCCGCCCGCGCCGGCCTCTCGTGACGTACCCGCGCAGTAAGCTCGCGAGCGTGGCTGACCCTTCGACTTACCGGCCGGCGACGGGCACGATCCCGGAGTCGCCGGGGGTCTATAGGTTCCGCGACGCGGGCGGGCGGGTCATCTACGTCGGCAAGGCCAAGAGCCTGCGCAGCCGGCTGAATTCCTACTTCGCGGATCAGTGGGCGATGCACCCGCGGACCCAGCAGATGGTCACGACGGCCGCCGGCGTGGACTGGGTCACCGTCGGCACCGAGGTCGAGGCGCTGCAGCTGGAGTACGCCTGGATCAAGGAGTATGACCCGCGGTTCAACGTCCGCTATCGCGATGACAAGTCGTACCCGTATCTCGCCGTCACCCTCGACGAGGAATTTCCTCGGCTGCAGGTGATGCGCGGCGCCAAGCGCAAGGGCGTTCGCTACTTCGGGCCGTATTCGCATGCGTGGGCGATCCGCGAGACGCTCGATCTGCTGCTGCGGGTGTTCCCGGCACGGACCTGCTCGGCCGGAGTCTTCAAGCGGGCCGGGCAGATCGGTCGGCCCTGCCTGCTCGGCTACATCGGCAAGTGCTCGGCGCCCTGCATCGGCCGTGTCGACGCCGACGAACACCGCCAGATCGTCGAGGATTTCTGCGACTTCATGGCCGGCAAGACCGACACGATGGTGCGCCGCCTCGAACGTGAGATGCAATCCGCGTCGGCCGAGCTGGAGTTCGAGAAGGCGGCCCGGCTCCGCGACGACCTCGCCGCGCTGCGGCGGGCGATGGAGAAGCAGGCCGTGGTCTTTGGCGACGGAACGGACGCCGACGTCGTCGCGTTCGCCGACGACCCGCTGGAGGCCGCGGTCCAGGTCTTCAACGTGCGCGGCGGTCGGGTCCGCGGCCAGCGCGGCTGGGTGGTCGAGAAGACCGAGGAGCTCACCGTCGGCGACCTGGTCCATCACTTCTGCACCCAGGTCTACGGAGCCGAGCAAGGCGAGAACGACGTCCCGCGGGAGCTGCTCGTGCCGGAGTTGCCGCCGGACGCCGACGCGCTGACCGAGTGGCTGTCGCAGCATCGCGGCGGCCGCGTCCAGATGCGGGTGCCGCAGCGGGGCGACAAGAAGGCGCTGATGGACAACGTCGAGCGCAACGCCTCGCAGGCGTTGACGCAGCACAAGCTGAAGCGCGCATCCGACCTCACCGCTCGTGGCAAGGCGTTGGAGGAGATCGCTGACGCGCTTGGCATGGACCAGGCGCCGCTGCGCATCGAGTGCTTCGACGTCTCGCAGATCCAGGGCACCGACGTCGTCGCAAGCATGGTCGTTTTCGAGGACGGTCTCGCCCGGCGCAGTGAATACCGGCGGTTCATCGTCCGGGGCGACACCGACGACCTCTCGGCGATGTCCGAAGTGCTGCGCCGCCGGTTCGCCCGCTACCTCGACGCGATTTCCGAGTCGGGACAGGTGGCCGGTGAGGCGAGTGATGCGGCCGAGGGCGACGAGCCGGATCCCACCGCGACGCCCGGGATCGAAGTGGCACGGAGCCGCAAGTTCGCGTACCCGCCGCAGTTGCTCGTCGTCGACGGCGGCGCACCGCAGGTGCAGGTGGCCGCGCGAGTCCTCGCGGACCTGGGCATCGACGACATCGCGGTGTGCGGTCTGGCGAAGCGGTTGGAAGAAGTGTGGCTGCCGGGCGACGAGTTCCCGGTCATCCTGCCGCGTACGTCCGAGGCGCTCTACCTGCTCCAGCGCGTACGGGACGAAGCGCACCGATTCGCGATCACGTTCCACCGGGAGCGGCGGTCGAAGCGGATGACGACGTCCCGCCTCGACGGCGTGCCGGGGCTCGGCGAGATCCGCCGCAAGGCGCTGCTTACGCGTTTCGGTTCGGTCAAGCGGCTCGCGGCGGCCAGTGCCGAGGAGATCGCGTCGGTGCCGGGCATCGGCGACCGTACGGCCGCGGCGATCGTCGCCGCCCTCGGCGGTGGCGGCAGTCCGGAGCCCGTGACCGATCGCGGGGGATCGGCGTTGGGCGACGAGGCGCCCGTGACCGAGCGGCGACGCGGGCAGCAGCCGGGACATCGGGCCCGGTCGTGCGAGCGGTGCTGTTGATCGGGCCAGCGCCGGTCGACCCTGAGCGCACGCGGCGGTCTGGACGCCTAGGATCGTGAGGCATCGTGGGTTGGGGGGAGCAACGTGTCTGAGCAGGCCGAGCAGGCCGCCGACGGTTCGGTGATCCACGCGGGCCGGCTCGGCGAGGTTGCCGCGCGCGCCGACGTGACCGCCGCTGGCCGCGACGTGACCACTGCCGGCCGCGACGTCGCTGCCGCGGCGCCGGTGCCGGCGCGACCGCCGCTGATCGCGATCTAGCCGCCGGCGTCGACATGGCGGCCGCCGGTGTGGACGTCGCGACCGCCGGTGTGGACTTCGCGACCGCGATCGGGCCGAACACCGACGGCACTCCCGGCGCCTTTAACCGAGACACCCTTGGCGGGCGGCCGCGCTCCATCGGTGAACCGATCGATGAGTCGACCGGCTCGCGTACGGACACCGACCTGGTTATCGTCACCGGGCTGTCCGGCGGGGGCCGGAGCACGGTCGCGCGGGCGCTGGAAAACGTCGGCTACTACGTGGTCGACAACCTGCCGCAGGCTTTGATGCTGGACATGGCCGAGTTGGCATACCAGGCCGGCGGTGCCGCACGCCGCACCGCGATGGTCCTCGACGTCAGGTCGCGGGCGTTCTCCACCGATCTCACGGGAGCCGTCGCTGCCCTGCGGGAGCGGGGTTTCTCGCCGCGGGTGGTGTTCGTCGACGCCGATGACGAGACGTTGATCCGGCGGTTCGAGAACGTCCGGCGATCGCATCCCATGCAGGGCAGCGGCCGCCTAGTCGACGGGATCACGGCCGAGCGGGAGTTGCTCGCCGACGCGCGCGACACGGCCGACGTGCTCATCGACACCAGCCACCTCAACGTCAACCAGTTGCGCAGTCGCGTCGAGGAGCTGTTCGGCGGCGAGGACGCTCGCAAGCTGCGGGTGACCGTGCTGTCCTTCGGCTTCAAGTACGGTCTGCCGCCCGACGCCGACTTCGTGCTGGATGCCCGGTTCCTGCCCAACCCGTTCTGGGAGGCCGACCTTCGCGACCTCACCGGCAAGGACGAGGCGGTCAGCCGGTACGTCCTCAATCAGCGCGGCGCGACGACCTTCGTGGAGACGTACGCCCGGCTGGTCAACGCGACCGCGCCGGGCTTCGAGCGGGAGGGCAAGCGCTACCTGACGGTCGCCGTCGGCTGCACTGGTGGCAAGCACCGCAGCGTCGCGATCGCCGAAGACCTGGCCCGCCGTCTCCGGGAGATGCGCGTCGGCGTGTCCGCCCATCACCGCGACCTGGGGCGGGAATGAGTGACGCGGATCGCCCTGTCCGCGTCGTCGCGTTCGGCGGCGGGCATGGGCTGCACGCATCGCTGAGCGCGCTGCTCGGCGTGGCGGACAGGCGCCACTCGACATCACCGCGGTCGTCACGGTCGGCGACGACGGCGGGTCGAGTGGCCGGTTGCGTGCGTCGCGTGGCGTCCTGCCGCCGGGCGACCTTCGGCAGGCACTCGCCGCGCTGGCCGGCCCCAGCCCGCGCGCGGCGGCGACCGCCGAGCTGTTCCAGCACCGGTTCGGCTCGCCCGCCGCGATGCGTACCGGCGCCGGTTCGGTGAGTCGGAAAGTGGCCGCCAGGTGTCAGATATCGGCCACTCCGACGACGGACTGGCCGGGCATGCGATAGGCAATCTGGTACTGTGTGGACTTCTGGAGCTGTACGGCGACCCGATCGCGGCGCTCGAACACGCCGCGGCGATGGTGGAGGCGCGCGGCCGCGTGCTGCCGATGTCTCCGGAGCCGGTGGAGATCGCGGCGGACGTACGTGCTCCGGGCGGCGGCCCGCTCCGTACGATCACCGGACAGCACGCCGTGGCGGTGTGCCCGGATCATGTCGAGGCGGTCCGGCTCACCCCGGTCGACCCGCCGGCGTGTGCGGCGGCCGTGACCGCGGTCACCGAAGCGGACTGGCTCATGTTCGGTCCGGGCTCCTGGTACACGAGTGTGATCCCGCATCTGCTCGTACCGGATCTGGCCCGCGCGATCCGGCAGACGTCGGCACGACGCCTGGTCATCCTCAATCTCGCGGTCGAGACCGAGACGCACGGGCTGTCCCTTTCGGATCATCTGGGGGCGCTCACCCGTTACCTTCCGGGCCTGCGAGCCGATGTAGTACTTGCCGATGGGGAAGCGGTAGGCGACCCCTGGCCCGTACGGCATGCCGCGGAATCGCTGGGGGCGCGACTCGTGTTCGCACCGATGGCGGCCGGCGACGGCTCGCCGCGCCACGATCCGTCGGCGCTCGCAGCGGCATTGTCGCCGGTGCTGGCGTGAGCGACTACGACGACGGAGCGGCAAGCGCCCGACCCGTGACCGGGCGGGCAACGATGGACTGGAAACGGCCTCGCGAGGTGACGACACGATGGCGATGACCGCAGCGGTCAAAGATGAGCTGAGCCGGGTCGACGTGGCCAAACCCTGCTGCCGCCGCGCCGAGATGGCGGCCCTGCTGCGGTTCGCCGGTGGCCTGCACATCGTGTCCGGCCGGGTGGTGGTCGAGGCCGAGCTCGACACCGGCGCGGTCGCGCGCCGGCTGCGCCGGGAGATCGCCGAGGTGTACGGCTATCCGAGCGAGATCCACGTGCTCGCCTCCGGCGGGCTGCGCAAGGGCAGCCACTACATCGTCCGGATCGTCAAGGACGGCGAGGCGCTGGCCCGGCAGACCGGTCTGCTCGACGTCCGCGGCCGGCCCGTGCGCGGCCTGCCCAACATCGTGGTGTCGGCCAACGTGTGCTGCGTGGTGGCGGCCTGGCGGGGCGCGTTCATGGCGCACGGCTCGCTGACCGAGCCCGGCCGGTCGGGCGCGCTCGAGGTCACCTGCCCCGGCCCCGAATCGGCGCTCGCCCTGGTCGGTGCGGCCCGCCGGATCGGCTTCGCGGCCAAGGCCCGCGAGGTGCGCGGCGTCGACCGGGTCGTGGTCAAGGACGGCGACGCGATCGCCCACGCGCTGACCCGGATCGGCGCGCACGCGAGCGTGCTGGCCTGGGAAGAGCGGCGGGTACGCCGGGAGGTGCGCGCGACCGCCAACCGGCTGGCCAACTTCGACGACGCGAACCTGCGCCGCTCGGCGCGCGCCGCGGTGGCCGCGGCCGCCCGGGTCACCCGGGCGCTGGACATCCTCGCCGACGACGCGCCGAAGCACCTGACCAGCGCCGGCCAGCTGCGGCTGGAGCACCGGCAGGCCTCCCTGGAGGAGCTGGGCGCGCTCGCCGATCCGCCGCTGACCAAGGACGCCATCGCCGGACGGATCCGCCGGCTGCTCGCGCTGGCCGACAAGCGCGCGCGTGACCTTGGCATTCCGGACACCGAGGCCGCCGTTACCCCGGAGATGATGGCCGGCTGACCGCCGGCCGGGCGTTGGATCCGCTTGCGGCTGGACGACAGCCGGCGCCGGCACCGTCATGATCCACTGCGGTGGACGATCTGTGCCGTCGCAGCGACACGAATCGTCCATCCTCGTGGATCATGGCAGGAGGCTCGACGAGAGTCGCGTCACGGCGGCGACGCACGCGGGTCGTCGTTCGTTGATCATTCGAAACGGATAAGGTCTACGTGTTCGGCGACGCGGCCGGCACCAGCCGTCCCTCGCCCAGCGCGTCGCTGCGCGAGCGGGCCCGCCGCCACCCTTGGCGGCGATTCGCGCGGGACGGCTCGACCATGACCAAACTGTGGGTGGCGGCATCACCGTTTCCACCCACACTGCGTGCCAAGGAGATGGAACCTGTGACCATCCGGGTTGGTATCAACGGCTTCGGCCGGATCGGCCGTAACTTCTTCCGGGCCCTGCTCGCCTCCGGCGCCGACATCGCAGCTGGTCGGCGTTCAACGACCTCGGGACGTCAAGACGATCGCACACCTGCTCAAGTACGACACCATGCTCGGTCGTCTCGGCCAGGAGGTCAAGATCACCGACGACGAGCTGGTCGTCGGCACGCATACGATCAAGGCGTTCGCCGAGAAGGACCCGGCCAAGCTGCCGTGGGGCGACATCGGCGCCGACGTCGTGATCGAGTCGACCGGCTTCTTCACCGACGCGACCAAGGCCCGGGCCACCTCGACGGCGGCGCCAAGAAGGTCATCATCTCGGCGCCGGCCAAGAACGAGGACGTCACGATCGTGATGGGCGTCAACGACGACAAGTACGACCCGGCCAAGCACACGATCATCTCCAACGCGTCGTGCACCACGAACTGCCTCGCGCCGATGGCGAAGGTCCTCAACGACACGTTCGGCATCGAGAGCGGTCTGATGACCACGATCCACGCGTACACGCAGGATCAGAACCTGCAGGACGGCCCGCACAAGGACCTGCGCCGCGCACGCGCCGCCGCGCTGAACATCGTGCCCACCTCGACCGGCGCCGCCAAGGCGATCGGGCTGGTGCTGCCGGAGCTCAAGGGCAAGCTCGACGGGTACGCGCTGCGGGTGCCGGTGCCGGTCGGCTCGGCCACCGACCTCACCTTCAAGTCGGCCGCGAGACGTCGGTGGCCGAGGTCAACGCCGCGATGAAGGCCGCCGCCGACGGCCCGCTGAGGGGCATCCTCACCTACACCGAGGACCCGATCGTCTCGTCGGACATCGTCACCGACCCGGCGTCGTGCATCTTCGACTCGGGCCTCACCAAGGTCATCGGCGACCAGGTCAAGGTCGTCGGCTGGTACGACAACGAGTGGGGCTACTCGAACCGCCTCCTCGACCTCGTCAAGCTGGTCGGTGCCTCGCTGTGAAGACGCTCGACGACCTGCTCGCCGAGGGGGTCACCGGTCGGCGCGTGCTGCTGCGCGCCGACCTGAACGTCCCGTTGCCGGCCAGCCCGACGGACCGGCGAGATCACCGACGACGGCCGGATCCAGGCCGTGCTGCCGACGATCGCGGCGCTGCGTGACGCCGGCGCGCGCGTCGTGGTCTGCTCGCACCTCGGCCGGCCGAAGGGCGCGCCGGATCCGAAATACGTCCTTGCCCCGGTCGCCGCCCGGCTGGGCGAGCTGCTCGGCGCCGACGTCGCGTACGCGAGCGACACGGTCGGCGACGCGCACGGGCGGCCGTGGCCGGGCTGGGCGACGGTGACGTCGCGCTGCTGGAGAACCTGCGGTTCAACGCGGGCGAGACGAGCAAGGACGACGCCGAGCGGGGTGCGTTCGCCGCCAGCTCGCCGCGTTCGGCGACGCGTACGTCGACGACGCGTTCGGCGCCGTGCACCGCAAGCACGCCAGCGTCTATGACGTAGCGGCGCTGCTGCCGCACTTCGCCGGCCGCCTGGTCGCGAGGAACTCGAGGTGCTGAGCCGGCTGACCGCGAACCCGGAGCGGCCGTACGTGGTGGTGCTCGGCGGCTCGAAGGTCTCGGACAAGCTCGCGGTGATCGAGGCGCTGCTGCCGAAGACCGACAAGCTGCTCATCGGCGGCGGCATGTGCTTCACGTTCCTCAAGGCGCAGGGCCACGAGGTCGGCAAGTCGCTGCTCGAAACGGACATGGTCGACACCTGCCGCGATCTGCTCACGCAGGCCGGCGGCAAGATCGTGCTGCCGAGCGACATCGTGGTGGCGACCGAGATCACCGACGACGCGCGGGCGACGACGGTGCCGGCCGACGCCATCCCGGCCGATCAGCTCGGCCTGGACATCGGTCCGGTCAGCGTGGCCGCGTTCGCCGAGGCGCTCGCGGGCGCGAAGACGGTGTTCTGGAACGGCCCGATGGGCGTGTTCGAGAAGAAGCCGTTCGCGGCCGGTACCCGTGGCGTGGCCGAGGCGATCACGAAGGTGGACGGCTTCACGGTCGTCGGCGGCGGTGACTCGGCCGCGGCCGTGCGCGCGCTCGGTCTCGACGAGGACGCGTTCGGCCACATCTCCACCGGTGGCGGCGCCTCGCTGGAATACCTCGAGGGAAAGACGCTGCCCGGTGTCCAAGCGCTGGAGGCCTGAGTGGCGCAAGGACTCCGTGACTGGCGGCCGTGCCGCTGAAACCGGGCGAACGTCGCCCGCTGATGGCCGGCAACTGGAAGATGAACCTCAACCATCTCGAGGCGATCGGCCATACGCAGAAGCTCGCGTTCAGCCTGACCGAGAAGCAGCTGACCGAGGTCGAGACCGTGCTGCTGCCGCCGTTCGTCGACATCCGCAGCGTGCAGACGTTGATCGACGGGGACAAGCTGTTGATCGGGTACGGCGCGCAGGACCTGTCGCCCTTCGACAGCGGGGCCTACACCGGCGACGTGTCCGGCCCGATGCTCGCGAAGCTCGGCTGCCAGTACGTCGTCGTCGGCCACTCAGAACGCCGCACGATCCACCACGAGGACGACGGCATCGTCAGCGCGAAGGTGAAGGCGGCGATCCGCAACGAGATCACCCCGATCCTCTGCGTCGGCGAGGGGCTGGAGGTTCGCGAGGGCGGCGGTCACGTCCCGCACTGCACGAGCCAGCTCGACGCGGCGCTCGACGGGCTGACCGCCGAGCAGGTCCGCGGCGTCGTGATCGCCTACGAGCCGGTCTGGGCGATCGGCACCGGCAAGACCGCGACGCCGGGTGACGCTCAGGAGGTGATCGGCGCGATCCGGGCGCGGTTGGCCGAACGCTTCGACCAGGAAACCGCGACCACCGTACGGATTCTCTACGGCGGATCGGTCAAGTCGGCGAACATCGCGACGATCATGGGACAACCGGACATCGACGGGGCACTCATCGGCGGCGCCAGTCTGAAGGTCGACGAGTTCGTCGCGATCTGCCGCTACCGCGAACACGTCCCGCGTTAGGTTCGCCGCGTTAGGTTCGCCCGCGTTAGGTTCGCCGGTCTCGGCGGTGCACCGCACCACCATCGTTTGGGCGCAACCCGCGCCGCGGGCCGACCGGTCCGCGGTGTCGCGGACCGACCCGTGGTTTACCGGATCGGGATCCGGTCGGTTACCGTGGCCGGGTCGGGGCCGGCTATCCTTGCCGATGCCGCTCCCGATGGGCCGCCGTATGTGAGAGGACACAGCACCCACCATGTGGTTCCCGTACCTGATGATCACCCTGCTCGCCATCACGAGCGTGATCCTGACGCTGCTGATCCTGCTGCACCGGGGCAAGGGTGGCGGCCTGTCGAGCATGTTCGGCGGCGGCGTGACGTCCAGCCTGTCCGGTTCGTCCGTTGCGGAGCGCAACCTCGACCTGTTCACGGTACTCGTCGGCATTGTCTGGTTCGCGTGCATCGTCGGCTTCGGCCTTTGGCTCCGGCTGAAGACCGGCTGACACGTCGACCGTCCGGATCGGGCTGACGCGCCAACAAAACCACTTCCGGCCGGACGCGCGGGTCTCAGGTAGCGCGCGAACCAGCAAGAAGTCTTACGATTGACCGCGCGACCGGAGCCCCGGTCGCCGCAGGCGTTTCCCACCTGTGCGGTTCTCCGTCGATCCCCCACGACAGGAGCACGCGGCAGTGGCCAGCAATGCAATTCGAGGCAGCCGTGTTGGCGGCGGCCCGATGCGACTTACCGAAAACAGCGAGCCGGCTCCACGTCGGCAGTTCACCTATTGGTGTGCCAATGGGCACCGGGTCCAGCCGTCGTTCGCGGCCGAGGCGCATCCGCCGGTGACTTGGGATTGCCCGCACTGCGGTCTGCCGTGCGGCCTCGACCCGGCCGATCCGCCGCCACCACCGCACGCCGAGCCGTACAAGAGCCACTTCGCGTACGTGAAGGAGCGCCGCTCGGACGCCGAGGGAGCCGCGCTGCTCGATGAGGCGCTGGCCGAACTCCGCGCCCGCGACCGCCGGTACGCGACGGGCCCAGCCGACAGGCGCGGTAAGGCCCGTAGCCGCGCTAGCTCGGGTCGTGTCATGCCGGCCGCGGCCGCCCGGTCCAGGAGCCACAGCGTGCACTCGGCGTCCCGCTGCACGCCGGCCGCCGGAACGCTCGCACGGGTCCGCTCCGGCCAGCGCCCGTCCGCACCGCGCGTCCGCCTTCTCGGCACCGGAGCCCAGGATCCACACGTCGTGCGCCGTGTTCAGCGCGTCCAGCGTCAGGGTGGTACGGATCGGTGGCGGCTTCGGGCTGTCGCGCACGGCCGATACGGGCCGACTCGGGTCCACCAGCGGGTGGTCCGGGAACACGGATGCGACGTGCCCGTCCTCGCCGATGCCGAGCAACACGACGTCGAAGCGGGGTAGTTCGCCATGACCGGCGGCGGCAGTGGCGAGCGCCTCGGCGTACCGGATTGCGCCGGCCTCGGGATCGTCGCCGTCCGGCTCATCCGACGCGGGCATCGGGTGGACCCGGTCGGTGGTCAGCGGCAGCTTGTCGAGGAGCGCGGATCGGATCTGCGTCTCGTTGCGATCCGGGTGGCCACTGGGCAGGAACCGCTCGTCGCCCCACCAGAGGTCGACGTGGTCCCACGCGACCGCGTCGCTGACCGGCGCCTCGGCCAGCGCGGTGTAGATCTTCTCCGCGATCCGGCCGCCGGTCAGCACGACCGACGCGGAGCCGTGCTCGGCTTGGGCGTCGATCAGCCGTACGGCAAGGCGGGCAGCGACCGCCGACGCGAGCACGTCGGCGTTGGCGTGGATGACGACACGGGCCTGTCTCATCGGCCGGCCGCCTCGTCGCCTCGACTTCCGGGGCCCGGCGCCCGTACCGGATGTCCGGGCTTTCGCGGACACCGTCGGTCGACGTTTGCTCGACCTCGCCGCGACGGCGGACTTGCTTCGCGCCGACGGTTTGGTGACCTCCTCGGGCGCCTCCGAGACCGCCGGATCCTGCCAGACGTGCACCCGGGTGGCCGGTCGCTCGTTGAGCTTCTTCATCCCGGCGAATGCGCCCAGCGCGGAGGCGTAGATCTCGTCGGCATCGAGCCGACGCAACTCCTCGGCCAACTCGTCACCGAGCGGGCGCCGGGTCAGCGGAAGATCACGGTCGAGCTGGCCGGTGCGCTTGAGCACCGCCGAATCGTTGTCGCGGGTGAGTGAGATGTTGTCGCCGTTCGCGCAGTGCAAGCTCACCTCCCGCATGCGGGGAAACTCGCTCGTGGCCTTGAGCCGCGGCATGTGCCCGAGGCGCGATCCGAGCCAGCCGCGCATCAGCGCCGCGGTCGGGTCCGACGCGGGCGCGATGACGGTCGCGCTCGTCACGGGCGATTCGATCGTGTCGAATGCGCCCGCCACCAGCGTTCGCCATGGCGTGATGCGGCACCACGCGAGGTCGGTGTCCCCGGGGGCGTAGTCGACGGCTCGGGTGTGTAGCGCCGCGATCGGGTCGGAGGACTGGGCGGAGTCGGTCACCCGGCGGTCGCTGTAGACGCCGAGCGGGTCGTTCGCGATCATCTGCGGCGGTTCGCTGTGCCACCAGGAAACCACCGGTACGTCCGGCGCCAGCAGCGGCTGTACGACCGATTCGGCGTGTAGCGCGAGCCGGCCCTGCATCCGCAGCACAACGGCCTCGCACGGGCCGAGCCGGCCACCGACCACGATCTCGGCGTCCAGCCGGCTCCGGTCGGAGATGCTGCCCTCGGCGCGCACGACGATGACCAGACGGCACGGGTGCTGCGCGGCGGCGATGGTGGCGGCCGCCTCCGCCTCCCGTACCCGCCGTTCATCGACGACGGCGACGAGCGTGAGCGCGAGGCCGCTTGTCACGCCGCCGGCGCTGCGCCGCTCCGCGGCCAGCGCCTTGACCACCTCGTTGCCGGTGGTATCCCAGAGGCCGATCACCGGGTCATCCCTTCGTCAGGCCGATCGCCGCGGCCGAGCGCGGTCACGCGCGCCGCCATTGGTTGCCGTAGCGGGCCAGCATCTCGTCGGCGGCGCGGGGGCCCCATTCGCCGGCCCGGTACGGCTGCGGTGTGGTGCCGGCCCACGCATCCTCCAGCGGGTCGACGACACGCCAACTCGCTTCGACCTCGGGCGCGTCCGGGAACAGGGTCCGGTCGCCGACCAGCACGTCGAGGATGAGCCGCTCGTACGCCTCGGGAGACGAGTCGGTGAACGCCTCGCCGTACTGGAAGTCCATCGCGATGTCCCGCAACTCCATCGCGGTGCCGGGCACCTTCGAGCCGAACTTGACCGCCAGCCCTTCGTCCGGCTGGACGCGGACGACGAGTTGGTTCTGGCCGAGGGACTCGACGTCGGCCGGGTCGAACGGCAGGTGCGGCGCGCGCTTGAACAGCACCGCGATCTCGGTGACCCGGCGCGGCATGCGCTTGCCGGCCCGGATGTAGAACGGTACGCGAGCCCAGCGGCGGTTCTGGATGCCAAGCTTGACCGCGACGTACGTCTCCGTGGTCGAGTCCGGCGGCACGTCCTTCTCGTCGAGGTAGCCGACGGCGCGTTCGCCGGCGACCCAGCCGGGCAGATACTGCCCTCGTACGGTGTCCCTCGCGACGTCCGACGGCAGCGTGATCGCGCGCAGCACTTTGAGTTTCTCGGCGCGAATCTCGCCGGCCTCGAAGCTCGTCGGCTCCTCCATCGCGACCATGGCGAGGAGCTGCAACAGGTGGTTCTGCAGCACGTCGCGAGCCGTTCCGGCGCTGTCGTAGAAGGCGGCGCGCGTGCCGATGCCGACATCCTCGGCCATCGTGATCTGCACCGAATCGACGTAGTTGGCGTTCCACAGCGGCTCGAACAACGTGTTCGCGAAGCGCAGCGCGAGGATGTTCTGCACCGTCTCCTTACCGAGGTAGTGGTCGATGCGGAACACGTCCTGCGCGGTGAACACCTCGTCGACGAGCGAGTTGAGCTGCTTGGCCGATTTGAGATCGTGGCCGAACGGCTTCTCCACGACCACCCGGCGCCAGCCGCCGGACTTCTTGTTGTCGGCCATCCCGGTGCGCGCGAGCTGCTTGAGCACAACCGGGAACGCGGCCGGCGGGATCGACAGGTAGAACGCCGCGTTGCCCTGGATGCGGTGGGTATCCCGAAGTTCGTCCAGCGTCGCGGCCAGTTCATCGAACGCGTTGTCGTCGTCGAACGAGCCGCCGACGAACTTGATGTTGCCGGCGAGCCGGGCCCACACCTCGTCCCGCCACGGCGTGCGCGCATGCTCCTGGGCGGCCTTCTTCGCGAGCTCCTCGAAGTCATAGTCACCCCAGTCGCGGCGCGCGAAACCGGCCACCACGAAGCTCGGCGGCAGCATGCCGCGGTTCGCGAGGTCGTAGATCGCCGGAATGAGCTTCTTGCGGGCCAGGTCGCCGGTCACGCCGAAAATGACGACGGCGCACGGCTCCGGGATACGCGGCAGCCGCCGATCCTTCGGATCGCGCAGCGGGTTGGGACTCCGCTTCTCGAAGTCGTCGTGTACGACGGAACTGCCGGTCATGACTGGATGCTCCCCGAGGCCAGGGTGTTCGCGACGGCGGGCGGCCGCGCGGCGGTCGCCGCCATGATCCCGCCGTCACGATCAAGACAACTGCAACAACATCTACGGTACGTGCCCGCCGCGTCGCTGTGGCTGGCGCGGTGCAACGCGTCACATCTCGAGTGACGCGTTGCAGCGCGTCACTTCCCGAGTGACGTGTGGGCCGCGTCGATCTGCGAACCGACGCTGCCGAGCAGTTCCTTCCAGCTTGCTTCGAACTTCTCCACGCCCTCCCGCTCGAGCGTGTCGACCACGTCGTCGTAGTCGATGCCCAGCGCCTTGAGGTCGTCGAGCACCCTTTGCGCGGCGGCGTATGAGCTGGTGATCGCGTCCGGCCGCACTTCACCATGGTCGGCGAAGGCATGCATCGTCGCCTCCGGCATCGTGTTGACCACGCCCGGTGCGACCAGCTCCTCGACGTACATCACGTCGCGGTAGGCCGGGTTCTTCGTCGAGGTCGACGCCCAGAGCGGCCGCTGGGGACGTGCGCCGGCCTTGGCCAGTGCCTGCCAGCGGTCACTGGCGAAGACCTTCTCATAGAGCTGGTACGCCAGCTGAGCATTCGCGATCGCGGCCTTGCCGTGCATCGCCTGCGCCTCGGGCGTGCCGATCTTGTCGAGGCGCTTGTCCACCTCGGTGTCGACCCGGGACACGAAGAACGACGCGACCGAACCGATCTTCGACAGGTCGTGGCCGTTCGCCTTGGCCCGCTCCATGCCGTCGAGGAACGCGCCCATCACTTCTTGATACCGCTGCAGCGAGAAGATCAGCGTGACGTTGACGCTGATGCCCCTCGCGAGCGTCGCCGCGATGGCCGGAACGCCGGCCGCGGTCGCCGGGATCTTGATGTACATGTTCGTCCCGGTCGACGAGCCACCACAGCTGTTTGGCTTCGGCGTTCGTCTTGTCCGTGTCGTAGGCGAGCCGCGGGTCGACCTCGATCGAGACCCGGCCGTCGACCCCGTTCGACGCGTCGTAAGGTCCGCGGAGCACATCGGCGGCCCACCGCACGTCGTACGTGGTGATCATCCGCATCGCTTCTTCGATGTCGACGCCGCGCAGGGCCAGGTCGTTGGTCTGCTCGGCGTAGTCCTCGGAGTCCTCGAGTGCCTTCGCGAAGATGGTCGGGTTGCTCGTCACGCCCACAACGTGCTGGTCGTCGCGCAGCTTCGCCAGACCGCCGGTGATGAGACGCCCACGGGAAATGTCATCGAGCCACACCGCAACTCCGGCGGCGGACAGCTCAGCGAGTCGATCGGTCATGTCCTCAGCTCCTCGAAATACCTTTGCCTGATGAGCGGCGCCTGACAGGCATTACGCCTCAGTTGCCGGTGGTGGACCCGGTGATGACGCCCGCCTTGGCGAGCGACGCGTGGGCCGCGGCGACCACATGATCCGGCGTGAAACCGAACTGCTCGAACAACACCTGGTACGGCGCGGATGCACCGTAGTGTTCAATGCTCACGCACTCGCCGGCCGAGCCGACCAGGTCACGCCACGACATCGCGATGCCCGCCTCGACGCTCACCCTGGCCTTAACCTCCGGCGGCAGCACCGTGTTCCGGTAGGCCTCGTCCTGCGCGTCGAACCACTCCCGGCACGGCATCGACACGACGCGCGTGCCCACGCCGTCCGCCTCAAGTCGCTCGCGGGCCTCGAGGCACAGTGAGACCTCGGAGCCGGTGCCGATCAAGATCACCTGCGGGATCGGCGTGGACGACTCGGCCAACGTGTACGCCCCCCGGACGACGCCTTCGGCGTCCGCGACCGTGCCCCGGTCGAGCACCGGCAGGTTCTGCCGGGTCAGGCACAGGGCCGTCGGGCGGTCGGTGTGTTCGAGCGCCATCCGCCAGGCCCACGCCGTCTCGTTGGCGTCGCCCGGCCGTACGACGTCGAGGCCCGGGATCGCCCGCAGCGCGCTCAGGTGCTCGATCGGCTGGTGGGTCGGCCCGTCCTCGCCCAGCCCGATCGAGTCGTGCGTCCAGACGTAGATGACCGGGATCTTCATGAGCGCAGCCAGGCGTACGGCCGGGCGCATGTAGTCGGAGAAGACGAGGAACGTGCCGCCGTAGACCCGAGTGCCACCGTGCAGCACGATTCCGTTGAGGATCGAGCCCATGCCGTGCTCGCGGATGCCGAAATGCAGCGTCCGGCCGTACCAGTCACCGGGGAACGCTTTCGTCGCGTGCTCCGGCGGGACGAACGACGGCTCGCCCTCCATCGTCGTGTTGTTGCTCTCGGCCAGGTCGGCCGAGCCGCCCCAGAGTTCGGGCAGCACCGGCGCGAGCGCCTGCAGCACCTCGCCGGATGCCTTGCGGGTGGCCATCCCCTTCGGGTCGGCCGGGAACCGGGGGAGTGCGTCGACCCAACCGGTGGGCAGCGTCCGCGTCGACATGCGGTCGAACAGTGCGGCCGGCTCCGGGTTGGCGGCCCGCCAGGCGTCGAAGCCGGTCTGCCAGGCCGCACGCTCGTCGCGGCCGCGCTGTGCGACCTCGCGGGTGTGAGCGAGCACCTCCGGCTCAACCTGGAATGTCTGGTCGGGGTCGAAGCCGAGGATCTTCTTCGTCGCCGCGACCTCCTCCGCGCCCATCGCGGAGCCGTGGATCTTGCCGGTGTTCTGCTTCGTCGGCGCGGGCCAGCCGATGATCGTCCGCAGCGCGATGAACGACGGCTTGTCCGTCACCTTCTGCGCCTCGAGGATCGCCTCATACAGCGCTTCGGGATCTTCCTGATAACCCGTTTCGCCGGCGGGTTCATAGGAGCCGGCCGGTCGCGAGGTACGCCAGTCGACGTGCTGCACGTGCCAGCCGTACGCGGCGAACCGCGCCGGCATGTCCTCAGACTTCGCGATGTTCGTGTCGTCCTCGATCGAGATCGAGTTGTCGTCCCAGATCAGGAGCAGGTTGCCGAGCTTCTGGTGAGCGGCAAGCGAAGCCGCCTCGTGGCTGAGGCCCTCTTCCATGTCGCCATCCGAGGCGAGCACGTAGATCGAGTGGTCGAACGGGCTATCGCCGCCCGGTGCGTCCGGGTCGAACAGCCCGCGCTCGCGCCGTGCGGCCATGGCCATGCCGACCGCGTTGCCGAAGCCTTGGCCAAGCGGACCGGTCGTGGTCTCGACGCCGACTGTGTGGCCGTGCTCCGGGTGGCCGGGCGTGAGCGACCCCCACGTACGCAGCTTCTTGAGGTCATCCAGCTCGAGGCCGTAGCCGGACAGGTAGAGCTGGATGTAGAGCGTGAGGCTGGAGTGACCGCAGGACAGTACGAACCGGTCGCGCCCCGGCCACGCCGGGTCGGTCGGGTCGTGCCGCATGACGCGCTGGAACAACAGATACGCGGCCGGAGCGAGGCTCATGGCCGTGCCGGGGTGGCCGTTGCCAGCCTTCTCAACCGCGTCGGCCGCGAGCACTCGAATCGTATCGACGGCACGACGATCAAGCTCCGACCAGGTCAACTTCGTTTCGGTCACGGACGGCACTCCTTGGTTCGCGGATATGGTGAAAACCCTACCCACCTTGGGCACATTGATGCGCGATCACCCTGCGGTGTTGGCTCACTGTCCGTTCGGGTGCATCGTCACGAGCTGGGCCCTTCGGCCCGATGTGACGGCCGGCACGACCCCGGCGAAAGTTGTACGGAACGTGGGCGGTCGCGGGCGCCCGGACCGGCCACGTTCCGTACAAGTGCACGCCGTGCGCTCGCCCGGCCGACCCGGCCTGAGCGGCAGGCCGCGACAGCCCGGCCGGTAGCGGCGCGTACGCTGTGCTCCGGTGCGCCGGCGTTTGTCGCGCTCGCCGTTTTTGTGATTGAGCACTGCGCCTCCGCGATGACCCGGAGCGCGGCTGGACGGAAGGGTGGCAATTCGCGCGTGAGTACGCTTGCCGACCGGTCCACTCCTCTGATGATCGGCCAGACCGCCGATGCGCCGCAGGTGAACGCCGCCGATCTCGGGGCGGCCGGAGCCCTCGGCCTACGGCCGGTCGCCGTTCCGGTCACCCGGCTCACCAAGGCCGAGACCAAGGCCGAGATCCGGGCCCGCGTCCGCGCCTACGTCACGCTCACCAAGCCTCGCATCGTCGAGTTGCTGCTTGTCACGACCGTACCGACGATGTTCCTCGCGGCCGGCCGGCTGCCCAACCTGTGGGTGACTCTCGTCGTGGTGGTCGGCGGCGCGCTTGCCGCCGGTGCGGCCAACGCGTTCAACTGCTACATCGACCGCGACATCGACCAGCTGATGAAGCGGACGTCGCGGCGACCGCTGCCGACGAGCACGGTCGAGCCCCGCAACGCGCTGTTCTTCGGCGTCGTGCTGACGGTGGTGTCGCTGGCGCTCATGGGCGCGTTCACCAACTGGCTCGCCACCGCTCTGACCGCCGCCGCGATCGCCTACTACGACCTCGTCTACACCATGTGGCTCAAGCGCACGACGCCGCAGAACACGGTGTGGGGCGGCGTGTGCGGTGCCATGCCGGTGCTGATCGGGTGGGCCGCGGTGACCGGCGGGCTCGACATCCGGGCTTGGCTGCTGTTCGCGGTCGTGTTCCTGTGGCAGCCACCGCACTTCTACGCGCTCGCGATCAAGTTCAAGGACGACTACGCCCGCGCCGGGATCCCGATGCTGCCGGTCGTCGCGTCCATCCGCCGCGTCGGCGTCGAGACGGTCGTCTACAGCTGGCTCACGGTGGCGGCATCGCTCGCGCTGTGGCCGTTCGGGATGACGCCGGTCTACGGTCTCACCGCCCTCGGCACCGGGATCGCGCTGCTCGTCGAGGCGCACCGCCTCTACGGTCGCGCCCGCCGGGGCGAGCCCATCAAGCCGATGCGGCTGTTCCACTGGTCGACGACGTATCTGACGCTCGTATTCGTCGCCGTGCTGGTGGATGCGCTGATTCAGGCCCATTGATCGGTTGCGGTCCGTCCGTGCCCCGCGCTTTTTCGCCGGTACGGGCACCCGACACGTCCGTACGCGCCGGTCGTTGAACGACGCGCGGATCGCATGGGTCGACAGAGCTATCGCACGGTTTGAAGGCTGTGGTCTGGAAACGCCGAGGTCGTCGGCGGCGTGCCCGAACCGTCAGAGAGCTGACAGTCCGTGCCGGAAATGCCGGGATGCTATGCCCTACTAATTGATCAAATGTCGGCTCATAACATGGACGCGATTCATGTTTCCGGTCAGTAACGACCGTCACAAAGACGCCAACGTCGACGGCCACGGTATCGGGAGTCTGCTTAGGCTGTGACTCATGGCAGATGGTTCCGACGCAATGTTGACCGCCGACGCAACCGAAGCGGCCGTCTCACCGGCGAACATCACCGCCGGCATAAAGACGTTCGCCACGGTGCACGGCGGCGCACGCGCGGTCATTGAGTACGTCGGCCGGCGTGGCGCACGAATCGTCCTCGTGGGGGAGGACGGTGAATGGGCCGACTACTTCGCCTCCGGCACGGATATCGCGCGCAGCGCGTGCGTGGAGGCTGGAGTCGACGTCGACAACGAGTGGGAGCGCGAGCTGATCGAACACATGCGCCCGAGCAACGACCTCTGGCGCTCGATGAGCCGCCGCATCCTCGCTCGGTAACTCGCTCGGTAACTAGGGGGCACCAAACAACCAACCGCACATCACCATCTACGCGACCCGGGGCTTCGGCCCCGGGTCGCCTGTGCTTGGTGCTTGGTGCTTGGTGCTTGGTGCTTGGTGCTTGGTGTGCCCGGGCGCCGCCAGGTGGTCCGAGGCGGGATGACGGCCGTCGATTGCCTACCATGATCGCCATGGCCGCCCCGATCGCGCTCGTGACGTGCACCGAAATCCCGGATCTCGAGGAGGACGATCGGCTGCTGATCGAGCCGCTCGCGGCGCTCGGATTCACGGCCGACGTGGTGGTCTGGGACGACCGGGCGGTCGATTGGGATCGGTACCGTCTCGCCGTGTTGCGGTCGCCGTGGGACTACGCGCCTCGGCGCGACGAGTTCGTCGCCTGGGCCGCGTCGGTACCCCGGCTGGCCAACCCGGCTGCCGGTGGTCGCATGGAACACCGACAAGCGCTACCTGGCCGAGCTGGGCGCGGCCGGCGTGCCGATCGTGCCGACGGTATGGGTCGAGCCGGGCGAGCCATGGCGGCCGTCGCACGAGGGTCACTGGGTCATCAAGCCGTCGATCGGCGCCGGCAGCCTCGACACCGGCCGCTACGACCTTTCCGTTGCATCGCATCGGGAGCACGCGATGGCGCACGTCGGGCGGTTGCAGGCCGCCGGCCGTACGGTCATGATCCAGCCGTACCTGGCGGCCGTGGACACGTACGGCGAGACCGCCCTGATGTTCGTCGACGGACGATCCAGTCATGCGATCCGCAAGGGTCCGATGCTCGATGGCCCCGATCTCGGGTCGGCCGAACGTGATGACGGGCTCTACAAGCCGGAGGCCATCTCGGTGCGCGAACCGACCGGGGCCGAGCAGGAGTTGGCCGACCGGGTGTTGGCCGCGCTGCCGTTCGGCCCGGACAGCCTGCTCTACGCGCGGGTCGACGTGATTCCCGGGCCGGACGGTGAACCGGTGCTGATCGAGCTCGAGCTGACCGAACCGTCGCTGTTCCTAGGCTTCGCCGATGGAGCCGCGCAGCGCCTCGCCGAAGCGATCGCCGGCGCCGCGAAGCTGGCTTGACCGACGGGCGAGCGCGCTCGACGCCGAGGCTAGACGTGTTCGGCGGACCGGGCCGACGGGACCGCCTCGACGATCGCGGCGTCGACGCGACCCGCCACGGCCGGCCGTGCCCGGGCCAGGACGGTCAACGCGGCCACCAGCACCAGGCAGGCGCCGAGCATGTGCGCACCGACCAGGACGACGGGCAGATGCGTGAAGTACTGCACGAACCCGATTGCTGCCTGCCCGGCCTCGACGAGGATCAGCACACCGGCCGCGCGTACGGTCCGGGCCGGCGCGCCGGCCGCGCGCAGCGCGAACCACGCCGCCACGGACAGGCCGATCAGCAGCATGACGAGGTCGGCGTGCAGCTGCGCGACCATCGCCGGGGTCGAGGCCGGTCCGGTGGGCCTTCTGGTCGCCGGCGTGCGGCCCGCTGCCGGTGACGATCGTGCCCGCGGCCAGTACGGCCGCGGTGGCCCCGACGATCACCCAGGCCAACCCCTGCACCGCGGGGTGTGCGGGCGCGTCGGTGCCGTGTCGGTCGGGTCCGGATCCACAGCTCGTACGCGGCGGCGATGATCGCGCAGGACAGCAGGAAGTGGCAGCGCGACGAGCCACGGGTTCAGGTCGGTGAGGACGGTCAGGCCACCGAGCACCGCTTGCGCCGGAATGCTCGCGAGCACGGCGACCGACCAGCCGATGCGACCGCGCCGCCCGGCGTCGCCGCGATCACGCTGCAGCCAGGCACCGAGCACGCAGGCGACCGCGAGGACGCTCACGACCGAGGTCAACGTTCGGTTCGTGAACTCGATCTCGCCGTGGTAGCCCATGGCGGCCGTCGTCACGTACGAGCCGTCGGTGCACCGGGGCCAGGTGGGGCAGCCGAGCCCGGAACCGGACAAACGGACCGCTCCGCCCGTGACCACGATGCCGATGTTGGCGACCAGCGAGCCGAGCGCGAGCCGGCGCAGGGTGACCGGGGCGGCGAAAAACGCATGCACCCGACTGATCGCATTCACGCGGCACATGGTACGACTGGAGCATTCAGCCGCCGCCCGCGGCGCGGCGCTAGCGCCGGAAAGCATGATCCGGTGGCGTGGATCACCGGCGGGTCCGTTTGCGCCGGTCGGCCGAAATACGTCACACTGGTGTTGTGAAAAACACGGTGGCACCCGAGCTGGCCAGCGATCCAGATGCGGGAGCCGGAGGCACGCGAGGCCGCGCCGCCCGTCGCGGGCGGTGCTGATTGCCGTACCCGCGATCGGGTCGCGCAGTTGCTCCTCGCGCACGGCGCCGCGACCGCCGCGGAGCTGGGCGATGCCCTGGGCCTCAGCCCGGCCGCGATCCGCCGCCACCTCGACGCGATGTTCGACGACGGTGACGTGACCTCGCGTGAGCAGGTCATCCGTGGTCCGCGCGGCCGTGGCCGCCCGGCTCGGGTGTTCTCGTTGACCGACGCGGCCCGGCTGCGCACCGGCACGCACACCTACGATGATCTGGCCACCTCGGCGCTGCGCTGGGTCGCCGCGCACGGCGGACCGGACGCCGTGGCCGCCTTCGCGACCGACCAGGTAGCCGCGCTCGAAGACCGGTGCCGGACGGCGATGGAGGGCGCGGGTGACGAGCCTCTCGCCCGGGCCGAGGCACTCGCTTCGGCGCTCACCGCCGAGGGTTACGCTGCATCGGCTTCGGTGATCGCCACGGGCGGCCAGCTCTGCCAGCACCACTGCCCGGTCGCGCACGTGGCGGCCGAGTTCCCGCAGTTGTGCGAGGCCGAAACGCAGGCGATCTCCAAGCTCGTCGGCACGCACGTCCAGCGCCTGGCCACCATCGCGCACGGCGACGGCGTGTGCACCACGCACATCCCGGATCCACGGCACATTCCCGACGCACGCCGAGCGGCCGAGTCCGCCGCCAGGCGACGCCGCACCATCCACTGTCAAGACTGTGAGGACGACCACATGACCGAGCAGACCGTTACACCGCAGCTCACCCAGGACGAGCAGCTCGCCGCGCTCGGCACCTACTCGTACGGCTGGGCTGACTCGGACACCGCCGGCGCGACCGCGCAGCGGGGCCTGTCCGAGGCGGTCGTCCGCGGACATCTCGGACAAGAAGAACGAGCCGCAGTGGATGCTCGACCTGCGGCTGAAGGGTCTGCGGCTGTTCGACCGCAAGCCGATGCCGGCCTGGGGCGCCGATCTGACCGGCATCCACTTCGACAACATCAAGTACTTCGTACGGTCGACCGAGAAGCAGGCGGCGAGCTGGGACGACCTGCCGGCCGACATCAAGAACACGTACGACAAGCTCGGCATCCCCGAGGCGGAGAAGCAGCGCCTCGTGGCCGGCGTCGCCGCGCAGTACGAGTCCGAGGTCGTCTACCACAAGATCCGCGAGGACCTCGAAGAGCAGGGCGTCCTCTTCCTCGACACGGACACCGGCGCTGCGCGAGCACGAGGACATCTTCAAGGAGTACTTCGGCACGGTGATCCCGGTCGGCGACAACAAGTTCGCCGCGCTGAACACGTCGGTCTGGTCCGGCGGCTCGTTCATCTACGTGCCGAAGGGCGTGCACGTCGAGATCCCGCTGCAGGCGTACTTCCGGATCAACACCGAGAACATGGGCCAGTTCGAACGTACGTTGATCATCGTCGACGAGGGTGCCTACGTGCACTACGTCGAGGGCTGTACGGCGCCGATCTACTCGTCGGACTCGCTGCACTCGGCGGTCGTCGAGATCATCGTCAAGAAGAACGCGCGCTGCCGCTACACGACGATCCAGAACTGGTCGAACAACGTCTACAACCTGGTCACCAAGCGGGCCGTGTGCCACGAGGGCGCGACCATGGAGTGGATCGACGGCAACATCGGCTCCAAGGTGACGATGAAGTACCCGTCGGTGTACATGCTCGGCGAGCACTCCAAGGGCGAGGTGCTGTCGGTCGCGATGGCCGGCGAGGGCCAGCACCAGGACGCCGGCGCGAAGATGGTGCACGCCGCGCCGAACACGTCGTCGACGATCATCTCGAAGTCGATCGCCCGCGGCGGCGGCCGGACCTCGTACCGGGGTCTCGTGCAGGTGCTGGAGGGTTCGCACCACTCGCGCTCCACGGTGAAGTGCGACGCGCTGCTGGTCGACACGATCTCCCGCTCGGACACGTACCCCTACGTCGACATCCGCGAAGACGACGTGTCGATGGGCCACGAGGCGACCGTCTCGAAGATCAGCGACGACCAGCTGTTCTACCTGATGAGCCGGGGCATGACCGAGGACGAGGCGATGGCGATGATCGTCCGCGGCTTCATCGAGCCGATCGCCAAGGAACTGCCGATGGAGTACGCGCTCGAGCTGAACCGCCTGATCGAGCTGCAAATGGAGGGCGCAGTCGGCTATGGCGGCCGTAGGCCGGCGGTCAGCCGACTGCGCAAACTGGATGAGCGGTTGCGCTCAATACGCTAACACCGTCGCGTGCGACCGGAGTCGTCGGACACAAGCGTCCGGGTTAGCGCTCAACCCTCGGACAAGAGCAATGTGCGCGTTCAATTTCGATCGTGGCGAATGACAGCGGGAGATTCCAGAACACGATGAGTACCGAAACTGTGGCGCCGCCGGCGGCGGCGGTCCGGCGAAGACCCGCGCCCAGGCACTGCGCTCCTATGACGTCGCCGACTTCCCGGTGCTGACCGGCCGCGAGGAGGAGTGGCGGTTCACGCCGCTCGCCCGCCTGCGCGGTCTGGCCAAGGCCGACGGCGGCGGCGCAGGCGTACGGGCTCGGGTCCACATCGGTCGAGCACGACGGCCTACCGGCCGGCGTGACGCTGGAGTCGATCGGTCGCGAGGACGCCCGTGTCGGATCGGTGCTGACCCCGTTCGATCGGATCAGCGCGCTGGCCTACGGCCAGTTCGGGGCGGCCTCGTTGCTCCGCGTCGACCGTGGTGCCGTGGTGGCCGAGCCGGCGACGGTCCGCATTGTCGGCGCCAAGAACGACGAGCCGGACTTCGGGCACCTGTTCATCGACGTCGGCGCCGTCGCCGAGGCGACGCTCGTGCTCGAGTATTCGGGCAGCGCGACGCTCGCCGACAACGTCGAGGTGTCGATCGGCGACGAGCGCGAAGCTCACGCTGGTCACGGTGACCGACTGGGCGCCCGATGCCGTACAGGCGCAGCATCTGAAGTTCCGGCTCGGTCGGGACGCCAAGCTCACCCACGTCCAGGTGACGCTCGGCGGCGACCTCGTCCGGCAGTACACCTGCGTCGACTACGCGGATCGTGGCGGCGAGGCCGAGCTGTACGGTCTCTACTTCGCCGGTGCCGGCGAGCACTTCGAACATCGGCTGCTCGTCGACCACGCCGTGCCGGACTGCACGAGCTACGTCGGCTACCGCGGCGCGTTGCAGGGCGACGGACGCGCACACCGTGTGGGTCGGCGACGTGCTCATCCGGGCCGAGGCGACCGGCACGAAGACGTACGAGATCAACCGGAACCTGGTGCTCACCGACGGCGCGCGCGCCGACTCGGTGCCGAACCTCGAGATCGAGACCGGTGAGGTCGTCGGGGCCGGGCACGCGAGCACGACCGGCCGCTTCGACGACGAGCAGCTGTTCTACCTGATGGCTCGGGGCATCCCCGAGGACCGAGGCGCGCCGCCTGGTCGTGCGCGGCTTCTTCGCCGAGCTGATCGGCAAGATCCCGGTCGACGAGCTGCGCGAGCGCCTGTCCGCGGCGATCGAGGAGCCGGCTCGCGGGAGCGGGTGCCTGACGATGAGCGAGTTCGTCAAGGTCTGCTCCGTCGACGACATCGCCGGTCGGCGACCACGATCAGCGCCGACATCGACGGCATCGACGTGGCCGTCGTGCACGCCGAGGACGGCGCGTTCTACGCGATCTACGACGAGTGCTCGCACGCCGCCGTGCCGCTGTCCGAGGGTGAGATCGAAGGCTGCACCCTCGAGTGCTGGCTGCACGGCTCGCGCTTCGACCTGCGGACCGGCCAGCCGACCGGGCTCCCGGCGACCGTGCCGGTGCCGGTCTATCCCGTCGAGCTCCGCGATGGATTTGTGTTCGTTTCCTTGTCACCGATGAGCGATGCGCCGTCGCGGCGCACCGAATGGAGTTGCGAAGTGAGCAAGCTCGAGATCCGCGACCTGAAGGTGTCGGTCAAGCTGCCCGACGGCGAGGCTCAAGCCGATCCTCGACGGCGTGACGTTGACCATCAACTCCGGCGAGACCCACGCGATCATGGGACCGAACGGTTCCGGCAAGTCGACGCTGGCCTACTCGATCGCCGGCCACCCGCGCTACCAGATCACCGGGGCTCGGTCACCCTCGACGGGCAGGACGTGCTCGCGATGACGGTCGACGAGCGCGCCCGCGCCGGGCTGTTCCTGGCCATGCAGTACCCGGTCGAGGTGCCCGGTGTGTCGGTCGCGAACTTCCTGCGTACCGCGAAAACCGCCATCGACGGCGAGGCACCGAAGCTGCGGACCTGGGCCAAGGACCTCAAGGGCGCGATGGAAGCGCTCGGCATGGACCCGGCGTTCGCCCAGCGCAACGTGAACGAGGGCTTCTCCGGCGGCGAGAAGAAGCGCCACGAGATCATGCAGCTCGAGCTGCTCAAGCCGAAGATCGCGATCCTCGACGAGACCGACTCGGGCCTGGACATCGACGCGCTGCGCATCGTGTCAGCGAGGGCGTGAACCGGGTCCGCGACAACGGCAACACCGGCCTGCTGCTGATCACCCACTACACGCGCATCCTGCGCTACGTGAAGCCGGACTTCGTGCACGTGTTCGTGGCCGGCCGCATCGTCGAGGAGGGCGGCCCGGAGCTGGCCGAGCGGCTCGAGGCCGAGGGCTACGAGCGGTACGTCGCCGGGGCCGGTGCGGCGGCGATCTGATCGAGTCCGCGGCCGGGTCAGGTCGCGGTAATCGGCGGGCGATCCGCGTCGCACGCGGGTAGGGAGCGAAAGATGAAGACGGTCACTGATACGGCGTCGACGCCGTCCGGATCGTTGGCAAGCGTGGCGGTGCCGACGCTGGATGTCGCGCGCGTCCGGGCCGACTTCCCGATCCTCGACCGCGAGATCAACGGCCACCCGCTCGTCTACCTCGACAGCGCGAACACGTCGCAGAAGCCGCGCCAGGTCTCGACGCGCTGCGCGAGCACTACGAGCGGCACAACGCGAACGTCGCCCGGTCGGTGCACACGCTGGGCACCGAGGCGACCGCCGCGTACGAGGGCGCGCGGGCCAAGGTCGCCGCGTTCATCGGCGCGGCCGGCCCGGACGAGGTGGTGTTCACGAAGAACGCGACCGAGGCGATCAACCTGGTGGCGTACGCGTTCGGCAACGCCTCCTCGCCCCGAAGGCCAACGACGAGCGCTTCGTGCTCCGGCCCGGCGACGAGATCGTCATCTCCGAAATGGAGCACCACTCGAACATCGTGCCGTGGCAGATGCTGTGCGAGCGGACCGGCGCGACGCTGCAGCTGGTTCGGGATCACCGACGACGGCCGGCTCGACCTGTCCCGCCTGGACGAGATCATCACCGAGCGGACGAAGCTCGTCTCGATCGCGTACGTGTCCAACATCCTCGGCACGGTCAACGCCACGGCGCCGATCGTCGCCCGGGCCCGCCAGGTCGGTGCGCTCGTCATGCTGGACGGATCGCAGGCGGTGCCGCACATGCCGGTCGACGTCGCCGCGCTCGACGTCGACTTCCTCGCGTTCACCGGACACAAGATGCTCGGCCCGACCGGCATCGGTGTGCTGTGGGGCGCGATCGAGCTGCTGTGCGGCCATGCCCCCGGTCCTCGGCGGCGGCTCCATGATCGAGACCGTGACGATGGCCAACGATCGACGTTCGCGCCGCCGCCGGCCCGCTTCGAGGCCGGCACGCCGCCGATCGCCGAGGCCATCGCGCTCGGCGCGGCGATCGACTACCTGACCGCGTCGGACATGCGCGCCGTCGCGGGCCACGAGAAGTGAGTCTGACCGCGTACGCGCTGGACGCCCTGTCGACGGTCGCAGGGGCTGCGGGTCTATCGGTCCGACGGACCCGGCCGAGCGCGGCGGCACGATCTCGTTCGCGCTGGACGGCGTCCACCCGCACGACGTCGGGCAGATTCTCGACGAGCTCGGCGTTGAGGTACGCGTGGGACACCACTGCGCCCGGCCGGTCTGCGCCCGCTTCGGCGTGGCGGCGATGACCCGGGCGTCGTTCTACCTCTACACGACCACGCACGAGATCGACGCACTCGTCGACGGCCTCGACCAGGTGCGGAAGGTGTTCGGTTAAGATGGACGCTGATGCAGTTCGACGCCGCTCTACCAGGAGATCATCCTGGACCACTACAAGCGGCCGCACGGTCGTGGCCTGCGCGAGCCGTTCCAGGCGCGAGGCGCACCACGTGAACCCGACCTGCGGCGACGAGATCGACCCTCCGGGTGCACCTGGACGGCGGCGACGATCGACGACGTGTCGTACGACGGCATGGGCTGCTCGATCAGCCAGGCCTCCGCCAGCGTGCTGCTACGACCTGGTGAACGGCCAGACGGTCGACCGACGCGCTGGCGCGGACCGACGCGTTCACGGAGCATGGTCGCCGGCCGCGGCGCAGGTCGAGCCGGACGAAGAGTTGCTCGAGGACGGGGTCGCGTTCGCCGGCGTCGCGAAATACCCGGCGCGGGTCAAATGCGCGCTGCTGCCCTGGATGGCGTTCAAGGACGCGCTGGTCCGGGCGCAGGCCAGCGCGGCGAGCGGTGGCGACGAGCAGAGTGCACAAACCACGACAGTCGGAGGAACGGCATGAGTGACGAGACAACGACGGCGCCGGCCAGCAAGGCCGCTCTGGACGACGTCGAAGAGGCGATGCAAGGACGTCGTCGACCCCGAGCTGGGGATCAACGTCGTCGACCTCGGCCTCGTGTACGGCATCCACGTCGACGACGAGAACGTGGCGACCCTCGACATGACGCTCACATCGGCGGCGTGCCCGCTGACCGACGTGATCGAGGACCAGACGCACGCCGGCGCTCTGCACCGGCCCGGGCGGCGGCCTGGTCAACGACGTACGCATCAACTGGGTGTGGATGCCGCCGTGGGGCCCGGACAAGATCACCGACGAGGGCCGCGAGCAGCTGCGGGCGCTCGGCTTCAACGTCTGACCGGCATCGCACAGCGCCGCCGACCCGTCGGGCCGGCGGCGTCTTTGTGTCCGCCGAGGTCGAGGGCCGTCCGTCGGCCGGATCGTTTTTTCCTCGGCGATAGCGGGTACGGTCGGGGCATGAGTGAGGACGACCCGCGACCCACGCTGGGACGCGCCCTTGACCAGGCCGGCATGGTGGTCGCACACGTCACGCCGGATCAAGCCGGTCACCCGACGCCGTGCCAATCGTGGGACGTCAATGCGCTGGCCAATCATCTGATCAATGGGCTCGACCGGTTTCGCTCGACGGTGATGGGTGAGCAGGTCGACTGGGGCGCTCCGCTGCCCGACATCGAGGGCGAGTGGGCGAGCGTGCTCCACAATCGTGCCGATGCCCTGATGGCGGCCTGGGCCGACGTACCCGACATCGACGCGAAGCGCCCATCGCCGATGGGGGAGTTGTCGATGAGCTTCATTGCCGGTCAGCAGATCGCCGAGATCGCCCAGCACACCTGGGATCTCGCCGCGGCGACCGGGCAGCGGGACACCCTCGATGACACCATCGCCGGCGAGGCCCTCACCTGGACGCGCGGCGCCCTGTCGCCCGAGTTCCGCGGGCCGGAGGCCAGCGGCAAGGCGTTCGGCGACGAGCGACCGGTCGCCGCCGACGCACCCGTGTGTGACCAGCTCGCCGCGTTCTTCGGACGCGACCCCGCGTTCGTCGGCGAGCCGTCATAGTCGATACGGGTGTTCGCCCACTCGCTCAGTAGCCGACGAACGTGAAGGCCGAGACGCCGGACGGCAGCCTCGGCGGGTCGACGTGTGAACGATGCACGCCGACTCCGTATCGGTGGCCGGCGTCGGACGTGAAGACCTCATCGAACCCAGCCTCGTGGAACCAGGTTGCGACCGTCGCAAACAGATCGTCATCCGATCGGTGGCGCGTCCAGATCACTGTGCCGCCGCGCTTGGTGAGCGAGGGGGCGTGAGCGACCGTCCGCCGGATATCCTCGTCGCTGATGTTGCCGAACAAACCACAGATCAGGACGAGATCGGCCGGCACGTACGGCCGGTAGCGGTCGAGCTCGGCCGCGTCGCCGGTCACCACGTCGATGCCGACAAGCCCGGTCGCGGACGCGAAGTCCCGTGCCGTCGCCGCGAGATCCGGGTCGAGTTCGACCAGTCGCCCCACGACGTCGCCGCGGCGTCGATGCGTCGCGAGCACCGGGAGGAGGTCGCGGGCCTCGCCGGCGACCATGCTGACCGTGCTGAGCGGACCGGACGGCGCTTCATCCAGAGCAATACCGATGCGTTGGCGCACAACATCCAGACGTTGCGCCATCCAGGACCCCGGCTCGTCGTAGCGGCGATGCCACTGGTGCCAGTCCCGTTGCGCCACACGTCCACAGTAGTCAACGGCTCAGACGGCGGCTCCGATGTTTTTGAGCGCCTCGCGCCGGGAGAGCCCGGACAGGTCGGCCGCGTGCTCGGCGACGAACGCGCGTACGGCGTCGGGCGCGACCTTCGCATACTCCCGCAGCGCCCACCCGATGGCTTTGCGTACGAAGAAGTCGCGGTGGCCGGCTTGCGCGGCACAGTATCGGAACAGACGTTCCGAGTCCGTCGTGTCGCGACAGCGCATCTGGTGCAGGATCGCGCTCCGGACCAGCCACTTGTTCGGGTCGACGGACCACGCGTCCATGGCGCCGACAAGATCGGGATGAGCTGCCACGAGCGGGCCGACGACGTGGACCGCGAGCTCGTCAACCGTGTCCCACCACGGCTTCGTGATGATGAGCGGCCGAACGGCGTCGAGGAGGCCGGCGCCGCATCCGCCGACGTAACGGCGGAGCAGCCGTACGGCGAAGTATTGGTATTCGCGCTCGTCTCGCAACCAACACCGCTGAGCTATATCCACCAGATCGGTTTCGGTCGGTCGGCCGACGCCGCCGAGCACGGCGCGATTCAGCGCGCGCAGCTCCGGCGCCGAGATGCCGAGAAACGCGAACTGGTGGCGCATGTACGTGGCCATCGGCTCCGCTCTGGCCGGATCACGGGCGGCCTCGTATGTGCGGGTCAGCCGGTCCAGCACGGCGGTTGCGTACGGCGTCGACGGCACGGATGTCAGCATCGCACCGCGGTCTGACGCGGTACCGGTCGCCTGGCAGACTTGCGTGCGTGCCGGCGACCAGCGGTTCGAGACGGCCCGCGGCGGGCGGCGGTCGATGGGTCGATGTCGCCCCGGAACGGCTGACGCGGTGGATCGACGGATTTGGCGCGCGCCACGGCTCGGTGGCGCATACGGTCGCCGATGGTGTGCTCCGGCTGCGCGCGGTCGACCTGGCCGAGGCCGAGATCCTGCCACCGCCCGGTGCGCGGTTGGCCGACGACCTCGAGGGGTTCGTCGCTATCGCCGGTGCGCCGCGACGGATCGGTCTGCTGCTGGCGCGCAAGTCGGCGTACGCGGTCGGGATCGCCGCCGGGGCAGATCTCGTCGCGTCGAAGGTCGGCAGCAGTTACGTCCAAAGTCGTACGGCCGCCGGCGGCTGGTCGCAGCAGCGGTTTGCCCGTCGGCGGGCCAACCAGGCCAAGGCGGCCGCCGGCGACGCCTCGGACACCGTGGCGCGTCTCCTGCTGCCGGAGGCCCGGCCGCTCGCGGCCGTCGTGGCCGGCGGCGACCGCCGTACGGTCGACGCGATCCTCGCCGACCGGCGGCTGGAGCCGGTCACCGCGCTCGTCGACCAACGGTTCCTGGACGTGCCCGAGCCGCGGCTTGCGGTGCTACGGGAGGCGGTCGCGGCCGCTCGGGCCGTACGGATCCGGGTGGTCAACCCGGAGTAGAAGCCCGGAGTAGAACCCGGCGTAGGGCCGCATGATCGGGTATTGGCCGCCGATGGTGATCCATCCCGGTTCCTACGTCTCTGCACGCACCAGTGCGCGCAGAGACGTAGCCAGTTCAGACCGAGTGTCTCGCGCAGAACCGGCGTCGGCAGCCAGGCCGACGAGCCAGACGGTGCGAGAGTGACCGCAACCACGGCGGCACGACCCAAAAAGCCTGTGACAGTCCCGGTATACTTTCCCCGTGCTCCTCTGCGAAGACTGACCGCTCCGCACCGACCGCTGTCACGGATGACCGGCCGGTGCTGTTGCGTGTCCGCCGCAGTTTTGCCTTTCGAGAGTGAGCAAACCCCCGCCATGATCACGACCACCGCCCTGGAGCTGCGCGCCGGCGCTCGGATTCTGCTGTCCGAAGCGTCCCTGCGCGTGCAGCCGGGTGACCGGATCGGTCTCGTCGGACGCAACGGCGCCGGCAAGACCACCACCCTGAAGGTGCTGGCCGGCGAGGGCCAGCCGTTTACCGGCGCCGTCGACAGTCGCGGGCCGGTCGGCTACCTGCCGCAGGATCCCCGCACCGGCGATCTCGAGGTCACCGCCGCGAACCGGGTGCTGTCCGCCCGCGGCCTGGACGCCATCCTGAGCCGAGATGAAGGCGCTCGAGGCGCAGCTGGCGACGGACACCGACGACCGCACGCTGCGTCGGTACGGCATCTCTGGAAGACCAGTTCGCCGGGCTCGGCGGGTACGCGGCCGAGGCCGAGGCGGCCCGGATCTGCGCCAACCTCGGCCTGCCCGACCGGGTCCTGGCCCAGACGCTGGGCACGCTCTCCGGCGGCCAGCGCCGGCGCATCGAGCTCGCCCGGATCCTGTTCCGGGACGCGGCCGCGACCGGCGGCGGCATCCTGCTGCTCGACGAGCCGACGAACCACCTCGACGCCGACTCGATCACCTGGCTGCGCGGCTTCCTCTCCAGCGCACAAGGGCGGCCTCATCGTCATCTCCCACGACGTCAACCTGCTCGACGCCGTCGTCAACAAGGTCTGGTATCTCGACGCCAACCGGTCCACCGTCGACGTCTACAACGTCGGCTGGAAGACGTATCTGCAGCAGCGGGAGACGCGACGAGAAGCGCCGCCGCCGGGAGCGCGCGAACGCCGAGAAGAAGGCCGGCGCGCTGATGGCGCAGGCGGACAAGATGCGGGCGAAGGCGACCAAGACCGTGGCCGCGCAGAACATGGCCCGCCGGGCCGAGCAGACTGCTCGCCGGCCTGGAAGAGGTACGGGCCGCGGACAAGGTGGCCAAGGTGCGGTTCCCGACCCCGGTGCCGTGCGGCAAGACGCCGCTGACCGCGCACGACCTGTCCAAGAGCTACGGCTCGCTGGAGATCTTCTCCGACGTCGACGTCGCCGTCGACCGCGGTTCCCGGGTGGCGATCCTCGGGCTCAACGGCGCCGGCAAGACGACCCTGCTGCGGATGCTCGGCGGCCTGCTCGAGACCGACACCGGCGAGGTCGTGCCCGGTCACGGTCTGCGCATCGGCTACTACGCGCAGGAGCACGAGACGCTCGACGTCGAACCGGACGATCCTCGAGCACATGCGCTCGGCCGCGCCGGATCAGACCGACACCGACCTGCGCCGGATCCTCGGCGCGTTCCTGTTCACCGGCGACGACGTCGACAAGCCGGCCGGCGTGCTGTCCGGCGGGGAGAAGACCCGGCTCGCGCTCGCCACGCTGGTCTGCTCGGGCGCGAACGTGCTGCTGCTCGACGAGCCGACGAACAACCTCGACCCGGTCAGCCGGGAGCAGGTGCTCGACGCGATCGCCCGCTATCCCGGCGCGATCGTGCTGGTGACCCACGATCCCGGCGCGGTGCACCGCGCTCAAGCCGGACCGGGCGATCCTGCTGCCGGACGGCGTCGAGGACGCGTGGAGCGACGACCTGCTCGAACTCGTCGAGCTCGCCGTAGGTCGCGTCACCAGGCGCGTCCCGCACTCGGGCAACGTGACCGGCCGCTCACCACGGCGTCGCCAGCACCGCCTGGATCGACCACGGCGGTGACGGCGCCGCCGGCCACGAGCAGCCACGGTACGGCCGGCACCGGACCGGCCGGCCGAGCCGGCGCCACCGCCGCCACGGTCAGCCAGGGGAAGAACGGCAGCCACGCCGCCTCGGCCCCGCCACGGGCCAGCGCGGTGACGAGCGAAACAGGACGGCGATGCCGGAGCCGAGGAGGAACGGCCACGCCGGCGTGTTGCGCATCTTCCGCGCAGCTGGCGTAGAGCGGCGGGTCCGCACGCGAGGATCAGCGCGACCAGGCTGATGCGCTCCACCACAGCGCCGACCGGATACGGCTCGATCCGGGTCGGCGAAGTCGTAGCTCGGCCGCCGACGAGTCCGGTCAAACCAACTGAAACCGAGCAGGTTGCGCGACGGTCACCGGCACCAGCGCGCCGAGGCCGGTCCCGATGTTCAGGAACGGCCGCCGGCGGGCGAAGTAGAGCAGCACGACCGACGAGGCCGAGCCAGACGACGGCGTAGGCGAACATGCCGGCGAGCCCGATCAGTACGCCGCACAGCACCGACCAGCCGGCGCCGCCGAGCCCGTCCGGGCCCGGGCGCTGGCGTAGACGCCGGCCGCGATGGCCAGCGCACCGAGCATCGCGACGACTCCGTCCATAGCTGACCGCGACCCAGATCGCGTACGGCGCCAGGACCAGGATCGGCGATGTACCGGCGGGCGGTCACCTCGCCACACACGTCCCGTACCGCAATGCAACACCAGCGGCACGGTCAGCACGCCGAGCACCGTGATGAGCACTCCGACCGTGAGCCAGGTCGGTGACCCCGGCCCGCTGGATGCCCCACAGCAGCAGCACCGAGCCGGGTGGATGGCCGCGCGCGGCGAACGTGTGCGACTCGATGTTGCGGTGTACGTGGCGATGTAGTGCAGGGGATGGTTGTCGAGCGAGGCGATGTCCGGCGCGTAGTTCATCTGGCTGCGCAGCGACCGGGTCAGCCCGCTCGCCCCGTCGGCCAGGGCGAGCGAGAATGCCCAGGCGAGCGCCGCTAGATAGCTCAGCGTGACGACGATCCGCCAGCGGAGCCGGTCGAGCGCGCCGCTTACGGCAATCGCCACGACGAGCGCCGCGACCAGCGGGGCCAGCAGGGACAACGGAGTCAGCTGAAACCGGTACGCACCCAGGAACGGTGCGCTCGCGGTGCCGAGCCTGGCGCCGCTGTGCACCGCGAGCGCGGTGATGCCGAGGCCGACGGCCACCAGCGCGCCCCACGACGCCAGGTCCAGCCAGGCTCGGTGCCGCGTCTCGATCGGCTCGGGCGGTGCCGTGCCGCGGTCCGGAGGCAGGTGACGCGCTGTGTCCGACTTCGCGGCGTCCGCCGGCCCGCCCGCCGTCACCCGGCCCGGCGCCGGCTTCTGCCCTGCGCCCGGCGCCGACTCCGGCGCCGGACCCGCGGCTGTTCCGCGGCGCGGTTGGCCCGCGTCGCGGAGAGGTTCGGCCGCATCAGTGGTCACGGGGAATCACCGTATCGGGTACCCGACAAACCGTGCGTGTCGGTTGGTTTCCGGATGACATCTAGCGCATGATCGTCAGAAGAGGTGTAATTGTTGTGATCGTCAATACCACCCTATGTGACGTGAGGACTCCACTATGGCAGCCACCGGGACAACCGCCGCCACCACTGAGAAGGGTCGTCGCATCGTCGGGACGGAACGGCAGACTCTCGCCAAGGACCTGGTCAAGCGCTACACGTCCGGCGAAAGCATCCGCGCCCTCGCCGCGACGACCGGTCGGTCCTACGGATTTGTGCACCGCGTGTTGACCGAGTCCGGTGTCCAGCTCCGCCAGCGTGGTGGCGCGCGCCGTCGCAAGAAGGCATGACGACCGAGATACAGACGGAAGTCGGTAGCTCCGGAGTTCGAGTCGAACGCAACGGCCCGGTGGCGACCGTCACGCTGTGCCGGCCCGACGTTCTCAATGCGCAGACCCCAGCCATGTGGGCCGCGTTGCGCGACGCCGGTCGCGATCTGCCCGGAGATGTGCGGGTCGTCGTCGTCCGTGGCGAGGGCCGGGCGTTTTCGGCCGGTCTCGACCTGCGCCAGGCCAACGAACCCGGCGCGGGTGCGTTGGCCGCCATCGCCGAGTTGCCACCGGACGACGCGGCCGAGCGGATCGCCGGCTATCAAGCGGGTTTCACCTGGCTCGGCCGGCCCGACATCGTCAGCGTCGCCGCCGTCCAAGGGCACGCGATCGGTGCTGGATTCCAGCTCGCGCTCGCCTGTGACCTGCGCATCCTTACCACGGATGCGAAGCTGACGATGGCCGAGGTCAGCCTCGGTCTCGTACCCGATCTGGGCGGGACCGCGCCGCTGGTCGGCTCGTCGGCTACGCACGGGCGCTCGAGATCTGCGCGACCGGGCGCCGGGTGGGTGCCGAGGAAGCACTCGCAATGGGGCTGGCGAATCTCGTCGTACCCGCGGAAGACCTGGACGACGCGGTGCGTGACCTGACCGCGGCGCTGTTGGCCGGCGCACGTGACGCGGTGGTGGAGATCAAGGCGCTGTTGGCCGGCGCCGCCGCCGGCCGTGACGGGTCCGCGCAGCTACAGGCCGAACGCGAAGCGCAGGTACGGCGGATCCGCGACCTCGCCGGCGTCGGCGAGTGACCATTCCGCGCAGCGCATAACTCGCTGACCAGCTTGCCGGCGCTGGTTCGTCAGGTAAGACTGAAGCATGTCAGGAATGGGCCGGCCCGGCCACGGCGGCAGCGCGAACATGTTGCGTTCGATCCGGCGCGAGGATCAGGTCCGCAACCGCAAGCTGAGCCGCGGCACCGCCCGGCGCGTCCTGGCGTTCGCTCGACCGTTCCGGCGCGACATCCTCGTGTTCCTCCTCGCGGTCATCGTGGACGCGGCGATCGGTGTGGCTACGCCGGTGCTCGCCGGCCGCGTCGTCAACACCATCACGAAGGGCGGTCCGACGGCCGGCCGGCGCGGTCGTGCGGATCGCGATCCTGATTGCCCTGCTCGCGGTCGCGGACGCGCTGCTGTCGCTGGCCCAGCGATGGTATTCGGCGCGGATCGGCGAAGGCAGCATCTACCGGCTCCGCACGCAGGTCTACGACCACGTGCAGCGGATGCCGCTGCAGTTCTTCACGCGTACGCAGACCGGCGCGCTCGTCAGCCGGCTGAACAACGACGTGATCGGCGCGCAGCAGGCGTTCACGTCGACGCTGTCCGGCATCGTCTCGAACGTCATCCAGCTCGTCCTGACCGCCGGCCGTGATGTTCACGCTGTCGTGGCAGATCACCGTGCTGTCGCTCGCGATGCTGCCGCTGTTCGTCTTGCCGGCCCGCCGGGTGGGCCGCCGACTCGCCACCATCACCCGCGAGTCGTACCAACTCGACGCGAAGATGAACGCCACGATGACCGAGCGGTTCGGCGTCGCCGGCGCGCTGCTGGTCAAGCTGTTCGGCCGACCGGACGACGAGGCGGCACGATTTGCCGAGCGCGCCGACCGGGTCCGGGACATCGGCATCCAGCAGGCCATGTTCAGCCGTACGTTCTTCGTGGCGATGCTGCTCGTCGCGTCGCTGGCGCAGGCGTTGACGTACGGGCTCGGCGGCTGGCTCGCGGTCACCGGTCGGGGCGGCATCACGGCCGGCACGGTCGTCACGCTGGCACTGCTGCTCACCCGGCTGTACGGCCCGCTGACCGCAGCTGTCCAACGTGCGGGTCGACGTGATGAGCGCGATGGTCTCGTTCGAGCGGGTCTTCGAGGTGCTCGACCTCGCGCCGGGGATCGCCGAGAAGCCGGACGCCGTCGACGTGCCGGCCGGCACCGGACACATCGAGTTCCGCGACGTGTCGTTCCGCTACCCGACCGCGGCCGAGGTGTCGCTCGCCTCGCTGGAGGACGTGGCCGCCCTCGACCGTACGGTGTCCGAGCCGGTGCTGCGTGGGCTCGAGCTTCGAGGTGCTGCCCGGCCAGATGGTCGCGCTCGTCGGGCCGTCCGGCGCCGGCAAGTCGACGACGTCCATGCTGATCTCCCGCGTCTACGACGTGACGAGCGGCGCGGTCCTCGTCGGCGACGTTGACGTACGCGATGCGACGCTAGCCTCCTTGCGCGACACGATCGGTGTCGTCACCCAGGATTCGCACCTGTTCCACGAGACGATCGAGGAGAACCTGCGATACGCGAAGCCGGACGCGACCGAGGCCGAAATCTGGGCAGCGTTGACCGGTGCTCAGATCGCCGACCTCATCCGTACGTTGCCGGACGGGCTTGCGACGGTCGTGGGCGAGCGCGGGTACCGGTTCTCCGGCGGCGAGAAGCAGCGCATCGCGATCGCTCGACTGCTGCTCAAGGCGCCCAGCATCGTGATTCTCGACGAGGCGACCGCGCATCTGGACTCCGAGTCGGAGGCGGCCGTGCAGCGCGCACTGTCGGTGGCTCTCGCCGGGCGTACGGCGCTGGTCATCGCGCACCGGCTGTCCACCGTACGGGAGGCCGACGCCCTGCTCGTCCTCGACGACGGACGCATCGTGGAACGCGGCACGCACGACGAACTCGTCGCCGCCGGCGGCCTCTACGCCGAGCTCTACCGCACGCAGTTCGCGGTCGCGGACTCGCCGCCGATCCTCGTCGACGATCCGGAGCCGGTGGTGATCGTGGCGAGCGAGACCGCCCAGCTCGGTTTGGCCGACCGCGATCTCATTGGCCGGGACTGACGCTGCGCACAGCCGCTGTGCCGACCGTGTCGTCGGCTAGAGTCGACTTCGTGCGCTTCGTGATCCTGCCTCCACCCGTCCGCTAGCGGGCGGGTGGCGGGCCGGCCGACTAACGGCTGGGCCCACCAGACTTCACCCTCGACGCGATCGTCGAGGCGATGGATGCCGCCCGCGCCACGCGGTCCTGTCCGGCATTCCATTGGATTCGCGCCTCGCGGCTGACGCTGCGCATCGGCGCCATCTCATTCGCGCCGCGCGGCTGTCCCTCGGCGCGTGTCTGGAGACGCATGACTTCCGAAGTTTCCTCCGTCGGCCCGACGGCGCCCACGCATCTGCGCGGCGTCTTGTCGATCGCCGCGGCGGCCATCGCGTGGGGCACCGGCGGCGCCGTCGCCGTGATCCTGCAGCGGCACAACAATCTCGGCCCGGTGACGGTGTCGTTCTGGCGCTTCGTCGTGGCCGTCACGGCGCTCGCCGCGGTCCGCGCCGCCCGCCGCTGGCGCGCAACGCCAACCCGCTCGCGTCGGCGGCCGGTTACGTCGCGATCCGTTACGTCACAACCTGCGGCACAACCGGTGCCGACGCCTCATCCCGTGACTCCCCAATCGGTCCCGGCGCAACCGGGTGCGCGAAACTCCGGCGTCGAGCTTTCGGCGACCGCAGCGCGCCGATGGGCGACACAGCGGCTGTCGCGGCCTCGGCGGCGCGTCCAGTGGTCGACCGCAATCATCGGCGGCGTCGGTCTCGCGGTGTCGCAAGCCGCCTACTTCGGGTCGGCCGACACGGCCGGCGTCGCGCTGGCGACATTGGTCACGATGGGCACCTGTCCGGTGCTCATCGCGCTCGGTGCGCGCTATCTGTTGGGCGAGCGGCTGACCTACGGTCGGATGGCCGCGATCGGGCTCGCACTGGTCGGGCTCGTTCTTCTCACACTCGGGCCGCACGCTGGCGGCAGCGACGCGACGCTCGGCATCCTCCTCGCGCTCCTGTCCGCCGCCACATACAGCGCGGTGATTCTGCAGGGCCGCGCGCGGCAGGGCCAGGGCGAAATGCTTCCCGCGTACGTCGTCGGCATGGTCTGCCTCGCGCCGATCGCGGTGGTGGAGGGCGCGGTCCCGCACGGCGGCAACGTGTTCGTGGCCATCGTATGGCTGACGTACCTCGGGCTTGTGCCGACCGTGCTGGCGTACCAGTGGTTCTTCGCCGGTCTCGCGACCGTGCCAGCGGCGACGGCGTCGGTCATCGCGTTGCTCGAGTCGGTGACGGCCGCGGCCATTGCGGTCGGACTACTCGGCGAACATCTGTCGGCGGCGTCGCTCGCGGGCATGGCGGTGCTGCTGATCGCGGTCACGTTCATGGCGCGCGGCGGCCCGGCGGCGAGCGTTGACGTGGCGGCCGCCGACGGCGGGGCTGAACCGGTCGACGCCGATGTCGAGGCTGAACCGATCGACGCCGGCATCGGCGTGCCGGTTGACCGAGACGGCGGTGTGCCGGCCGACTGATGGTCGTGCCGAAGCGTGGCGGTGGGCCGACGACCGACCCGCCGCCTCGGACGGCTCAGAACGGCCGAACCAGGCCGCCGTCGACCGGGACGGCAATGCCGGTGAGATAGCTCGCGGCCGGTGACAGCAGGAACGCGGCCACACGGCCGAATTCGGTCGGGTCGCCGAGGCGGCGCAACGGGATTCGGCCGCGGCGGCCCGCGCGGCGGCCTCCGGGTCGGGCGCCGAGGCTTGAAGTTCGCGCATCCGGTCGGTCGCGAGCCGGCCGGGCAGCAAGCTCAGCACCCGTACGCGGCGCGGGCCGTACTCGTCGGACATCTCCTTCGCGACGGCGGCGAGCCCTGCTACGAAGACCGTTGGAGATGCCCAGACCCGGCAGCGGTGCCCGGACGGACGTCGACAATACGAAGGCGATCGCTCCGCCGTCGTGATCGGCGAGCCGGGCCGCGACCGTACGGGCGATGCGTACGGCGCCGAGGAACACCGTCTCGAACGACTCCCGCCACTGCTCGTCGGTGACGTCGGTGGCTGGAGCTGCTGGCGGGCCGCCCACCGAGATCAGCGCACCGTCCAGCCGGTTGCCACGCTCCAGGGCGGCGGTCACGAGACGTTCTGCCGCGTCCGGCTCGGCGTTGTCCACCGCGATCGCGCGGGCCGTGCCCGTCGAGCCGATGTCTCGGGCCTCGGCCGTCAGCCGGTCGGCAGCGGCGGTGACGGCGTCGGCGTGACGAGAGGCGATGACGACATGTGCACCGTCGGCGACGAGGCACTCGGCGGCGGCGAAGCCGAGCCCACGCGACGCTCCGGTCACGATGTAGACACGTCCCGCGAGTCCGAGATCCATGCCCTCATCTAACCGCACAGTGTTGTCTAGGCGCCTGGACCGACGGTCGGCGCACTGTGCTTTCCAAAGCGCCTGGACCGATGGTCGGCGCACCGTGCTTTCCAAAGCGCCTGGACCGATGGTCGGCGCACTGTGCTCTCCAAAGCGCCTGGACCGATGGTCGGCGCACTGTGCTTGTCTAAGCGCGCCTGGACCGATGGTCGGCGGACTTCGTGTGGTCGTGATTGAGGTTCCGACCCATCGCCCACGTGGCTTGCGCGCCGATTTGGCGAACGCTCATGGCTGCCCGCGTGGCTCCCGGCGACGCAGCCGCACGTCGGTCGCTGGCCGTGTTGGTTGAGGTGCTGCCGCACCGCCCGCGTGGGTTCCGCCGACTAGCGGATGCTGCCCGCTGCCCGCTGCCCGCTGCCCGCTGCCCGCTGCGCGCTCGCGCGCTGCCCGCTGCGGCTGCCCGCTGCGCGCGGCGCGCGGCCGCGTAGCCACTGACGTCCAGAGTTGGCGGCGAACAATCCTTGGCTGGGCGCGTGGGCGCGTGGGCGCCGAGCCGCACGGGCGAACTGCGGCGCACAGGGACTCGTAGCCGTCGGTCGGGTGGGTTAGTTCGGGATGGCCTTGGGCCGCTCATGGCTTAGTTGCGTTGGTGGTAGGGGTTGCGGCGTGGCAGCCGGTCGGGGTCGATGTGGGTGGGCGGGGTGAAGGTGGGTTTGCGGTCGGGTCCGAGGTGGATGGTCCAGGCACTGGTGTGGATCAATCGGTGGTGGTGGCGGCAGAGAGCGACGCCGTTGTCGCGGTTGGTGGTGCCGCCGTTGGTCCAGTAGGTGATGTGGTGGATGTCGGTCCAGCGTGGTGGTCGGTCGCAGCCGGGGAAGGCGCAGCCACCATCCCTGAGTAACACGGCGGTGCGGATGGCGCCGGTAAATGGGCGGCGGGCGCGTCCGACGTCGATGGGGACGCTGGCGCCGTCGAGGAGGGCGGGCAGGATGCCGGCGTCGCAGGCGAGGCGGCGGGTGGCTGCGGGGGTGAGCAGGGTGCCGGTGTCTAACTGGCCGACGGCTACCTCGCGTTGCAGGGCGTCGAGGTCGATGGTGACGACGACCTGCGCGGGTTGCCCGCCGTTGGCGGGTAGTTGTCCGGTGCGCAGCGCTAGCTGGCAGACGTCAACCAACGCGTCGGCGCGGCGGGCGGCCGGGGTGCGCACGTCCGGGCCGGACGCGTCACGCAGCGGTGCGCTCAGCGGTGCGATGGCGGCGTCGATGATCGCCGCCCCTTCCACATCGAGGATTCCGGACAGGCGGATGCCGCCGAGCCCGTCGGGGGCCATGGTGAACCCGCGGCGTTGCTGCGCGTGTTTCTCCTCCCGGTCGAGCCGGTCGCGGAGTTGCTGGTCGGCCAACTGGGGGTTGAGGTGGGCCATCACGCGGTCGCCGAGCCGGCGCAGGATGGCGGGTTCGAATTGGGTAGCGTGGCCGATCAGGACGGCTTCGACCTTGTCGACCAGGCCGGGTTCCTGGTCGGGTACGTCGGCGAGCACCCGGCCGATCGCGACGGCCTGGCCCGTGTTGACTGCACCGTCGGCGACGGCGTCGGCGAGGACCGGCCGCTGATCGAGCACCTCGCCCAGCGTGACGAGGCACCGCGCCTCCGCGGGTGCGATGCGTAGGAGGTCGCGCAGCCACGCCACCGTCGACGTCGAACCCTGCTGGCGGGGCAGGTCCCGTCCGTGGGCTTCGCGGACGAGTGCGGCGATCGCGGCGGTCGCCGCCGACACCAGCCGGTACAGACCGACCGCATCGCCTGCCAACTCGGTGTCGGACAGGCCGTAGACCGGACGGGATGCGAACCCGGCGATGTCCGCCCCGGCCCGTGTCAACGCCTCATCCATGACACCACAATGGCACACCCGTACGACAATTCCGGGAACGGAGAAGTCGGCCGAAACCGTTGTGGCACAAACGATCCACGACCAGCTGACTTGAATCGGACCACGATCTAAGGTGCCGGCAGCGCGCTCGTGGGACGGCGCAGTGTGACTGTCTACGCGCCGGCGGGCGAGTTCTGCCGGCGGACGGCCGCCTCGACCAGATCCAGCACCGGTTCGAGGTCGCCGGCCGGCCGGCCGATCGCCAGATGGAGCACCAGCCCGTCGTACGCGAGCTCCAGGAACTGCGCGAGCGTGTCGATCGGCACGTCGCTGCGCAGCACGCCGGCGTCCCGCTGACGGCGCAGGCGTTCGCGGGTCGCGGCGGCGAGCGCGTCCGACGGCGCCGACCATCGCGACGCGAAGTCCGGGTCGGTACGCAGCCGGCGGGACACTTCGAGCTGGCTGCCGAGCCAACCGGCCGTGTCCGCGTCCTGGCGGTGCACCAGATCGCGCATCACCTGCACGAGCCCGTGCTCGGCGACCGTGGCGACCATAGTGGCCGCGTCGTCCTCGGCCACCGCGATGAACAGTGACTCCTTGTCCCGGAAGTGGTGGAAGATCGCACCCCGGGAGAGCCCGGTCTCCTTCTCCAGCACCCGGACCGTCGCGCCCTCGTAGCCGTATCGCGCGAACGACGCCCGAGCGCCGGCGAGGATCTCGTGTCGCCGGGCGGCGAGCTGATCAGGACGTACTCTGGGCACACATCGATCGTGTCAGGTACATCGACGTCTTGCAAACCGTATGTACGGCTTGAGATAGCGGACGCTTCTGCATGCGACGATGGCGCGCATGGTTCCGATCCGGGTGGCCGCCGTCCAGGCCGAAGCCGTGCCGGGTGACGTACCGGCGAACGTCGCCACCGCCGCGCGACTCGTTGGTCGGGCCGCGGCGTCCGGCGCCACCGTGGTCGTGCTACCGGAACTGTTCCTGTCGGCGTACCACCCGCCCGTCCTGGCGGCGCAACCAGCGACGGACCTCGCCGCCGACGCGGACCGGGCCATCGACGATCAACGGTTGGACCTGCTGCGGGTTGCGGCCCGCGAGCACCGCGCGGTCGTGGTCGTGGGTGCGCCGGTACGGCAGGCCGACGGTCGCCGGACCTGCTCGTCGCTGGTCGTCGACCGATCCGGAACGGTCTCCGCCGCCTATGACAAGCAGCAACTCTGGGGTCCGGACGAGCAGGCGTTGTTCGTCGCCGGCGAGCACGGTGCGACGGTCACGATCGACGATTGGCGCTTCGGACTGGGCATCTGTTACGACGGCTGCTTTCCCGAGCACGGTCGCGCGGTCGCGTTGGCCGGCGCGGACGGATACCTCATCCCGAGCGGGTACGTGCTTGGTTCGGAGCACCGCCGGGATGTCTACTACGCCGCTCGGGCGCTGGACAACACGATGTACGTCGTGTTCGCGAACTCGGTCGGCGGACCGGCACCATGGACGTTCAACGGGGGAGCGGCCATCTACGAGCCGGAAGGGCGCGCGGTCGTCCGGGCGCCGGACGCCGGCGAGCACGTCGTCGTCGCGGACCTCGATCCGGCGCACATCGCGGCGTACGCGCTGCGCACTCGATGTTGACCGACCGCCGCGCGGATCTCGGTGGCCGGGTGGAGATCGCCGTCACCTGAATTGATCTGCCGACGGCTGTCGTCCGATACGCGAGGGAAATCCGGGATGTCGTACGTCGACGGACGTCAACCTGTTCGGCGAGTCAGTCGGGGACTAGTCCCAGGCCACAATCCTCACGTAGTGTGCGCGCGTGCCGCTGTTGCTCCTGGACCTCGACAACACTCTGATCGACCGGTCGGGGCCCTTCCGCGCCCTGGCTCGCGAGGTGTTGACCCGGATCGGAGCACCCGCTGGCGACCTGGATTGGCTGGTAGCCGTCGACGACGACGGCCGCACGTCGCGCTGGGACGTGGCCGAGGCGCTCCGATCGCGCTACGGCCTGGCGATCTCCACGATCGATCTGATCGAGGCGCTGCATGACGGCGTGGTTGCGCACAGTCGCCTCGACCCGCTCGTCGCGTGTGCGGTGGAGATCGCCGGAAACGCTGGTTGGGTCCCGGTCGTCGTATCGAACGGAGCGATCCGGCAGCAGGAAGCCAAGATCCGGATGACCGGGCTGGACCGGTACGTAGCCGATTGGGTGATCTCCGAGGAGGTCGGCATCAGCAAGCCCGATCCACGAATCTTCCGACTCGCCGCCGAGCGTGCGCGCATGCCGTTCCGCGACGCTTGGATGATCGGCGATTGCCCGAACTCTGATATCGGCGGGGCCATGGCGATCGGGATTCGCAGCGTGTGGATCCATCGCGGGCGCCGGTGGACCGAGCCGCGCTTCAGCCCGACGGTGACCGCGGACAGCCCGATATCGGCGCTGGCGGCGATCCTCGGCAACGGCCGCAGCTGATCTTTGGCCGGTCGGCCGAGACGGCGCCGCGCCCGGATCTAGGAACGCTGACCGTGCCATAGGCGGCGAAGGATTCCTAGATCGCGGACGGCGCGACGGCCGAAGAGCCCGAGATCTTGGTGCGGCAGTGGCGCTCGGGTGCCTGTTCAGTCTCATGACATATGGCGCTCGGGTGCCGGTTTCGCACCAAGATTCGAGCGATGCCATGGAAACACCCGCCCGCGAGAAATTCGGTTGACCGGCCCGGCGTCGTCCTCGTTATGCTGCGGCGTCACGTGCGGAGCAGTCGTGCCGCGCACACGGGCGATGCGTCGCCGCCGGGATGTCCCGGTCGAGTGGAAGGAGGGGGAATCATGGCCGCCTTTGTCGTGCCTTGCGTCCGCCGTACCGTCCATTCGACAGAAGGATCTTCACCTTGCGTGACCAAGACTCGGGGTTCTCGCGCGTAACCAAGCGCCGTCGCTTCGATGACGACGACCCCACGTTCCATAAGCGCTCCAGCCGAGAGACCGTCGACACGCCCGAATACGAGGCGTGGGAAATCGATGAGATCGATGGCGCCGACCGGTGGTCCACCTGGGATGTGCCAACCGCCGGGCAGCGCGGGCCGAAGCCGTACCCGGATTGGCTCGTCACCGACCTGGCCGCCGCCGACACCGAGCTCGGCATCCTGAAGACCGGCAAGGAAGCCGACGTCTTCCTGGTCGAGCGCGGCATTCCCCGTACGGATCGGCGTTGCCTGCTCGCGGCCAAGCGTTACCGCGCGTCTCAGCACCGGCTGTTCCATCGCGACGCCGGATATCTGGAGGGCCGGCGCGTCCGCGAGTCGCGCGACAACCGGGCGATGGCCAAGCGGACCACGACCGGTATGCAGATGATCGCGACACAGTGGGCCAACGCGGAGTTCGGCGCGCTGACGCAGCTGTACGTGCTCGGCGTGCCGGTGCCGTATCCGGTGCAGATCCTCGGGACCGAGCTGCTGCAGGAGTTCATCGGCGACGCCGAGACTCGGCAGGCCGCACCACGGCTGGCGCAGGTGCGCGCCGACACCGCCGACCTGCCGGATCTCTGGGCACAGCTCGTGGCCGCCGTCGGCCTGATGGCGCGAGCCGGCTTCGCCCACGGTGACCTCTCGGCGTACAACATCCTGGTCAATGACGGCCGGCTGATCCTCATCGACCTGCCACAGATCGTCGATGTGGTCGCCAATCCGCAGGGTCGCGACTTCCTCATCCGCGACGCGGCGAACGTCGCGACGTGGTTCCGTGCGCGCGGGCTGGACGTGTCCGGCGACGAATTGGCCGAGGAGCTGATCGCGGAGGCGAACATCCGCTAGCGGGAGCTAGCCGGAGCCGAGCGGGAGCGTGCTGGAGCGTGCGGGAGCCGAGCGGGAGCGTGCGGGAGCTCGCGGGAGCTCATGGCGTATCCATCGGCGGCTCGGTTTCGATGCCGCGGACGAGCGCGGCGATGCCGTCCGCCCACATCGCGTGCGCGACCGCGTCGTCCGGGAAGAAACCGCGCAGCTCGAGCGAGGCCAGGCCGTGGACGAGGCCGAACAGCTCGAGACCGATCTGCATCGGTTCGCGATCGGGGAGCCGGCCGGCCTCGATGCAGCGCCGGATCGTGTTGAGCACCCGCTCGAAGGATCGGAACGCGAGCGCGGCGTCTTCCTCGGAGAGCTTCATGTCCGGGGTGACCCGGCCGAACCACAGGTCGTAGAGGGCCGGTTGTTCGCGCGCCGCGGCCCGATAGGCCAGGGCAAGGGGCGGAAACTCCCGGGTCGGGTTGTCCGGGTCGACCGGCACCGCCTCGTGGTGCCGGCGCATGGTCTCCGCCGCGATCGTGAACAGCGCTCGGAGCAGGCCGTCCTTGTCGCCGAAGAGGCTGTACACCGCGCGCGTCGTGGTGCCGGCCTCGTCGGCCAGCCGCCGGATCGTCACGGCCGCCGCACCTTCGGCGCCGACGATCCGGGTGCCCGCGTCGAGCAGCGCCTGCCGCGTCTGTGGACCATGTTCTCGTGGTCGACCCATCTTTACAGAATAGCGCAACAGCGTTACGTTACGGGGTAACGTAACGCTGTTCCATAAGGAGGCGGCCATGTCGTACGACGTCGTCATCGTGGGAGCACGGCCGGCCGGAGCGGCCACCGCGATGCTGCTCGCCCGGGCGGGGCTGCGGGTAGCGGCCGTGGACCGGGCACGCTTTCCGAGTGACACGCTGTCCACGCATCAGGTCCAGTTGCTCGGCGTCGCCTGTCTGGCCCGCTGGGGCCTGCTCGACGCGGTGATCGCGAGCAACTGCCCGGCCACTCGCCGCGCGCGGTTCGATCCGGGCCCGGTCGCGTTTAGCGGCCACTATCCGCTCTACGACGGCGTCGACGCGGTCTACAGCCCCCGTCGTACGGTCCTCGACACGATCCTCGTAGACGCGGCCCGAGCGGCTGGCGCCGAGATCATCGAGGGCTTCGACGTGGCCGACGTCGTGATATCGGATGATCGCGTGACCGGCATCCGGGGAGCGGAGCGCGGCAGCGGTCGGCCGGCCACAGACATCAGCGCACCGCTGGTCATCGGCGGCGACGGCAAGCACTCGCTGGTGGCGCGTACGGTCGGCGCCCGTGCGTACGACGAGCGGCCGGCCCGTTCCGGCGCGGTGTACGCCTACTGGGACGGTGTCGCGATCGACGGCGGCGAGATGTACGCCCGACCGAACCGCGCGATCGGGGCGTGGCCCACGAACGACGGCCTCACGATCACGTACATCGCGATGCCGGCCGGCGAGTTCGGCGCGTTCCAAGCCGACGCCGAGCGGTCCATGCGGGAGACGTTCAACATGGCCGGCGACCTCGGCGAGCGCATCCGCGCGGCAACCCGGGTCGAACGCGTACGGGCCACGCCGGACGTGCCGAACGCCTACCGCCAGCCGTACGGCCCGGGCTGGGCACTCGTCGGCGACGCCGGTCTCGTGATGGATCCGATCACCGGCCAGGGCATCGGACACGCTCTCTGTGACGCACAGTCCTTGGCGGCCGCGGTGATTGACGGGCTCGGCGGCACCCGGCCGCTGGACGAGGCACTGGCCGCTCATCACACCGCCCGGGATGCCCGCACCCACGCCATGTACGACTTCACCACCGACCTCGCGTCGTTCCGGCCCAAACCCGGCGGCGAGATGCTGTTCCGCTCGATCGCTCGCAGCCAGGAACGGATCGACGAGCTCCTGGCCGTACTGTCGGGTGCGGTGCCGATGGCGCAGTACTTCGCGCCGGGCAACCTCGCCCGCATCGTCGGCCTGCGCGGCATCGCCTCGGCCGGGTGGCGCGGGATCTCGGCCGCCGCGACCGCGCCGTTGCGAACTCGCCGATCGAGCGGACCCGCGAAGCCCGCGCCCGCGCCGACCATCGGTCCTGGCGCTTAGATAGACACCGCGCCTAGAGAACACGGCTCCGTCCGTACTGGCGAAATGAACAACGCCCGGTCCGCGACATCATCGCGGACCGGGCGCAGCACGAGCCTGTGGTTCTAGGCGTCGAGCATCTTGCGCAGCACGAACTGCAGGATGCCGCCGTGCCGGTAGTAGTCGGCTTCGCCCGGCGTATCGATGCGCACCACGGCGTCGAAGTCGACGTCGCCGGCCGTCACGTGCACGGTCTTCGGCGTCGGTCCGTCGTTGAGTGCCGTGACGCCACTGATGGTGAAGCTCTCCTCGCCGGTCAGCCCGAGCGTGTCGGCGGTCTGGCCGGCCGGGAACTGCAGCGGCAACACCCCCATGCCGATCAGGTTGGAGCGGTGGATGCGCTCGTAGCCCTCAGCGATGACCGCACGGACGCCGAGCAACGCGGTGCCCTTCGCCGCCCAGTCGCGCGACGAACCGGTGCCGTATTCCTTGCCGGCCAGGATGACCAGCGGGACGCCGGCCTCCTGGTACGCGGCCGAGGCGTCGAAGATGGTCGTCTGCTCGCCGGTCAGCAGGTTGCGTGTGAAGCCGCCCTCGACACCCGGGACGAGCTGGTTGCGCAGCCGGATGTTGGCGAACGTGCCGCGGATCATCACCTCGTGATTGCCGCGCCGGGAACCGTAGGAGTTGAACTCCTTGCGGTCGACGCCGTGCTCGGACAGGTATATCCCGGCGGGGGAGTCGGCCTTGATGTTGCCGGCCGGCGAGATGTGGTCGGTGGTGACCGAGTCTCCCACCTTCGCCAGCACGCGCGCTTGCGTGATATCGGAAATAGGAGCGGGACGCTTCCGCATCCCGTCGAAGTACGGTGGCTTGCGCACGTACGTCGACGAACCCTCCCACTCGAACACCTGACCCGTCGGCGTCGGAAGCGACTTCCACCGCTCGTCACCGGCGAACACGTCCGAGTAGTCGTTCGCGAACATCTCCGCGTTCACCGCGACGTCGATCACGTCCTGGACGTCACGCGGGCTCGGCCAGATGTCGGCCAGCATGACCGGCTTGCCGTCGGCGTCGGTGCCCAGCGCCTCGGTGGTGAGGTCGATGTCCATCGTGCCGGCGATCGCGTACGCCACGACAAGCGGCGGCGACGCCAGGTAGTTCATCTTCACGTCCGGGTTGATCCGGCCCTCGAAGTTCCGGTTGCCGGACAGCACCGACACGACGGCGAGATCGGCGTCGTTGACGGCGGCGGAGACCTCATCGGGCAGTGGGCCCGAATTGCCGATGCACGTCGTGCAGCCGTAGCCGACCAGGTTGAAGCCGAGCTTGTCGAGGTACGGCACCAGGCCGGCCTTCTCGTAGTAGTCCATGACGACCTTCGAGCCCGGCGCCAGCGTGGTCTTGACCCACGGCTTGCTGCTCAACCCCCGGCTCACCGCATTGCGTGCCAGTAAGGCCGCACCGATCATCACCTGCGGGTTCGACGTATTCGTGCACGACGTGATCGACGCGATGACGACCGAGCCGTGGTCCAGTTCGTACGTCGTGCCGTCCTCGGCGGTCACCGGCGTCGTCTTGTGCGGCCGGCCGCCGTTGGCGCGCGAGTTCGACGACGGCGCGTCGGAGGCCGGGAAGCTGTCCTCGCTCTGCTCGTCGACGTCGTCCTCCGCCGCGTAATTCGGCAGCACCGCCCGGAATGCTTCCTTCGCGTCGGACAGCGCGACGCGATCCTGTGGCCGCTTCGGTCCGGCGATCGACGGGACGATCGTGCCGAGGTCGAGCTCCAAGTATTCGGAGTAGGTCGGCTCGACGGCCGGGTCGTGCCAGAGTCCCTGTGCCTTCGCGTACGCCTCGACCAGCGCCACCTGCTCGGTGGAGCGGCCGGTGAGCTTGAGATAGCGAACGGTCTCGTCGTCGATCGGGAAGATGGCCGCGGTCGAACCGAACTCGGGGCTCATATTGCCGATCGTGGCCCGATTCGCGAGCGGCACGGCGGTCACGCCGTCGCCGTAGAACTCCACGAACTTGCCGACCACACCGTGCTGGCGCAGCAGCTGCGTAATGGTGAGCACGAGGTCGGTTGCGGTGGTGCCCTCGGGCAGCGTGCCGGTCAGCTTGAAGCCGACGACGCGCGGGATCAGCATCGAGACCGGTTGGCCGAGCATCGCGGCCTCGGCCTCGATACCGCCGACACCCCAACCGAGTACGCCGAGACCGTTGACCATCGTGGTGTGTGAGTCGGTGCCGACCACCGTGTCCGGGTATGCGGTGCCGTCACGATCCATAACGACGCGGGCGAGGTGCTCGATGTTGACCTGGTGCACGATGCCGGTGCCGGGCGGCACGACCTTGAATTCGTTGAACGCGGTCTGACCCCACCGCAGGAACTGGTAGCGCTCCTTGTTGCGGCCGTACTCGAACTCGACGTTGCGCTCGAAGGCGTCTTCGCGGCCGAAGATGTCGGCGATGACGGAGTGGTCGATGACCAGCTCGGCCGGCGCGAGCGGATTGACCTTCGAGGCATCGCCGCCGAGGTCGCGGACGGCCTCGCGCATGGTGGCGAGGTCGACGATGCACGGCACGCCGGTGAAGTCCTGCATGAGGACCCGCGCCGGGGTGAACTGGATTTCCACGCTCGGCTCGGCCTTGGCATCCCACTCGCCCAGCGCCCGGATGTGGTCGGCCGTGATGTTCAGGCCGTCCTCGGTCCGCAGCAGGTTCTCGAGCAGGACCTTCAGGCTGAACGGCAGGCGCTCGTGGCCGGCCACCTTGCTGATCTCGTAGATGTCGTAGCTCGCGTCCCCGACGCGTAGCTGGCTCTTCGCACCGAAGGTGTCGAGGCTCGCCACGTCGCACTCCTCACATGTGTCACGCCCGTCACTTGCGGCTCGCCAGATGGGCGGCGCCGCCCCGTCGTTCAGTCTCGCGCACACTCGGACGGGGCCGCACAGCAAGGGCCGCGTCGCGAAGTCGCCGACTTAACCAAACCGTACGTCCGTCTTGTTTTGCGCGCAACCCCGTTCGATCGCCTGGATCGCGGCGAGTTCTGCGGATCAGTCGGTCGTGGTCGCGCTCAACACGATCGCTGCACGGTCAGTGCCTTGACCGATGCCAACCATTGGTACGGGACCTGACGGATCCAGTCAGAGGCCGGCAGTGGCGCGGTGCTCACGTAGACCGAACCGTGGAAGCATCGGCTCACCCGCAGCCGTGCCCGCCACGCCTGATCGGGCGTCGTCACGATGATGACGGAGGTCCAGTGGAGTTGCGCGGCGAGCTGCCCGATGTAGCGGGCCTCGCCGCGGGTGGTGTCCGGGACGGGGTTGAAACACAGAATTCGTACTCCCGGCACCGGTGGCAGACAGGTGTCCGAGAGTGTGTCGGCGGGGCGCGTGGACTGGATCAGCAGCGGAGCCTTGTGCGCCCGGGCCAGCTCCAGCGCGACGCTGTCCCGACCGTAGTCGTTCTCGCCGCCCAGCTCGACGATCGCGTCGGCACGGTCGGGTAGTGGCGGAAGCTCGGGCCAGACGAAGATGCGTGCGGTCGCGCCGACAAAGAGCAGCACGACGAGCGCCACCGCCACGACGACCTTGCGCCGCCGGCCGAATGAGCGCGGCTTGATCACCGGCGCGTCCGTGAGCACGTGGGCCTCCAGTCCGTGCACCACCGGACGCCGTGCCCCCGCCGCCGGTCGAGATCGTGGCACGTCAGAGCCACCGATCGCATGATCGCGCATGATGCTTTCCGCGGGGGCTATCGCCGCGCTTTCGAGAATCGCCGGCCATCAATGGGAGCGCGCGTCGCGGCGACGTGGCATCCGCCGAACCGTGCGGTCCAGGATGGGCCTGGTCAGAGTGGCATGGTGATTCGTGCCGGCACAGACTCCGGTCGGATGTTGGCGTACGCCGGTTTCCCGTCGTACCAAGCACAATCGGTCGGCCAGTGGTCGCCGACACCCGGCCGCCCCTAGCCGGGCAGCTCAATCACGCGTGTGTCGTGGTTATCCCGGCCGCGCGAATTGTTGACCTCGGACGTACGGCGGCCGATGTGGCCTCGGGTAAGGATCCGAAGTTGATCGACCGACCGTACAAATCGCGTTCGTGGGTGTCTGGGTCTCAGTCGGGCAGGCGCGGCCCGGCGGCCCGCTGCGCGGCCAGCCACGCTTCCACGTCGGCTGCGTGTCGCGGCAGCCCGTCGGACATGACCTGGGCGCCGGCCGAGGTGACCAGAACGTCGTCCTCGATGCGAATACCGATCCCGCGCAACTCGGCCGGCACCAGCTCGTCTTCCGGCTGGAAGTAGAGCCCGGGTTCGACGGTGAGCACGTAACTCTCGCCGACCGTTCCGCCGCGGTACGTCTCGTTGCGGGCATTGGCGCAGTCGTGGACGTCGAGGCCGAGCATGTGGCCGAAGCCGTGCAGCGTCCAGCGCCGGTAGACCTGCGACTCGCTGTCCATCGCCTCGTCGACGCTGACCGGCAGCAGACCGAGATCTTTCAGCCCGCTCGGCGAGCACGCGCATGCACGTCTCGTGGATGTCCTTGAACTCGACGCCCGGCTTGATCAGATCGATACCGGCCTGCTGGGACGCGTACACGATGTCGTACACCTCGCGCTGCAACGCGGTGAAGGCACCGCTGACCGGCAACGTTCGTGTCACGTCGGCCGTGTAGAGCTCGCGGTTCTCGACACCCATGTCCATCAGGAGGAGATCGCCCGGCCGCGTCTGCCCGGTGTTGCGCGTCCAGTGCAGCGTCGTGGCGTGCGAGCCGTTGCCGACGATCGCGGCATAGCCGACCGTGTTGCCGTCGTGGCGTGCCCGCAGTCCGAACACGCCGTCGAGGAGGCGTTCGGACACGGGCCGGTCGGCCGGCAGCACGCGGGCGACGTCTTCGAAGCCGCGTACGGTCGCGTCGATCGCGTCCTGCAACTGCGCGATCTCCCACGGTCCTTGGCAGCCGCAGTTCGGACAGCGTGCTCGCGAGCTCCCGGTCGCCGGCACCATCGCCGTACGGCGCGACGGCCGCGTCGACGACTGGGTCGGCACCCGCGCAGCGTACGGGTGCGGGCCGGTGCGCAGTTCGCGAGCACCTCGGCCAGGCCGGCCAACGGCGCGGTCGTTATGCCCAGCTCGGCGGACTTCTCCTCGAGCGTGTGCCGCCGCCCGATCCACAGCTCGCCGTAGGCCCGGTCCCGGAAGAACTCGTCGGTGTCGCGGGGCGACCGGGGGCGCACGTAGAGCGTGGCGTCGTGGCCGGACGTACCGGTCGGCTGGAGGACGAGCACCGCCTCCGGGTCGTGTTCGCCGGTGAGGTAGTAGAGGTCGCTACCGGGACGGAACGGATATGTCGTGTCGTTCGCCCGTACCTTCTCGTGACCGGACGGGACGATCACCGTCAGGCCGGCGAACGCCGCGGACACGGCCGCCCGACGCGCAGCGTAGTTCGGCACGGCCGGCGACGGCGTGACGGCCAGTGTGGTGTCGTTCCACCCGGTGCGCATAAAGGCGAGCAGGCGTTCGGGGTAGTCCGGATCGTGGGCCTGCCCGCCACTCGCGGCGGGCGGTGGTGTGATCCGACGGGTCATGCGGCTGTGACGTCATGGTGCCTCCTCGCGACCGGTGTGCCGACTCCGAACGTACCCCGTGACAAGATGACGCCCATGTGCGGACTGGTCACCTTCGTGAGCGCTCGCGGCGGTGCCCACCAGCACCGCGACGCGATCGCGGCGGCGGTGGAAACGGTCCATCACCGCGGACCGGACGAAACGGCCGTCACTGTCGTCGACGACGTCGGTCGTGTTCGCATGCAAGCGGCTGTGCGTGATTGACGTCGCTCGCAGCCACCAGCCGATGTCCTATCCGGCCACCGGATTCGATGCCGGCCGGTACGTGATCGCGTTCAACGGCGCGATCTACAACTATCGCGAGTTGCGCGACGAACTCGAGGCCGCGTCACGGCGCCGCGTTCGCGACCGACGGCGATACCGAGGTCGTCGTCGCCGCGTACCACCACTGGGGCGAGCAGGCCGCCACCCGGCTGCGCGGGATGTTCGCCGTCGTCATCTACGACACGCCATCGCGGCATGGTGTGGGGCGCGCGCGATCCGTACGGCATCAAGCCGCTGTACTACCTGGTGACCGACGACGGCCTGTATTTCGCGAGCGAGAAGAAGGCGCTGCTGCCGTTCTACCCGGGCGCGGCGATGCGAGCTCGGCGAGCCTGTCGCACTACCTGACGCTGCAATACGTGCCCGAGCCCGCGCACGCTGCACCGCGGCATCGGCCGGGTCGGCGGCGGCGAGAGCTTCTCCTACCTGCCCGGCGGCACGTTCGCCACGCGCCGCTACTACCAGCCGACGTTCCGGCCGACCCCGATCGACGATCCGGCGGCACTCTACCGGCGCATCCGCGACGTCCTGCGGGATAGCGTCCACGCTGCACCTGCGGGCCGACGTGCCGGTCGGCGCGTTCCTGTCCAGCGGCATCGACTCGACCGCGATCGTCGCGTTCGCGCGCGAGGTCAACCCCGAGATCCCGACGTTCACGGTCGGCTTCGACGTCGAGGGCTACTCGGAGATCGGCATCGCCCAGGACTCGGCGCACCATCTGGGCGTCCGGCTGCTGCCGACCACGAGTCACGGCCGAGGACGTGATGTCTGCGCTGCCGACGATCATCTGGCACCTGGACGACCCGGTCGCCGATCCGGCGCTCGTACCGCTGTATTTCCTGGCCAAGAAGGCGGCCGAGCACGTGACGGTCGCGCTGTCCGGCGAGGGCGCCGACGAGTTCTTCGGCGGATACGGCATCTACCGCGAACCGCTGTCGCTGTCGACGGTCGCCGCGCTGCCCGATTCGTGCAGCGCGGCCTGCGCAAGGTCGCATCGGTACTGCCGCAGGGCATCAAGGGCAAGAGCTTCCTGGAACGGGGCACGACGCCGATCGAGGAGCGCTACTACGGCAACGCGCGAATCTTCACCGAGGAGGAGAAGCAGTTGCTGATGCGCCACTACGACGCATCGGTGCGCTACACCGACGTGACCGCGCCGCTCTACGCCGAGGCCGCCGGGCTCGACGACGTGACCAAGATGCAGTACATCGACCTCTACACCTGGCTGCGCGGCGACATCCTGGTCAAGGCCGACCGGATGTCGATGGCGCACTCGCTGGAGCTGCGCCTGCCGTACCTCGACCGGGAGGTCTTCGACGTCGCGGCCACGATCCCGGTCGAGCTGAAGGTGCCAGCGAAGTCGGACGCGACGAAGTTCGCGATGCGCCGCGCCCTCGACGGCATCGTGCCGGCGGCCATCGTGAACCGCCCCAAGCTCGGCTTCCCGACGCCGACCCGCGTGTGGCTGGCCGGCGAGATGTACGAGTGGGCCCGCAACGTGATCGCCGGCTCGGGCGCGGGCGAGCTGCTCGATCTGCCGTACGCCGTCGGGCTGCTGGACGAGCACAAGCGCGGCGAGCGGGACAACTCGCGCAGAGTGTGGACGGTTCTGGTGTTCTGCCTATGGCACGCGATCTTCATCGAGCGCTCGTTGGAGCCGGAGATCGATCGCAACCCGTCCGCGCTTGACGCGAAGCCGCCCGTCGGGCCGGTCGTCGACTAACGCTGAATCGCTACCGCCGCGTCGACTAGCGCTGAGTGTGGGCGTACTCCACCATGAACGCCACGTAGGCGTCCTGCTGCGCGTGCTCGGCCCAGCCCTGAGGAGTGGCGTCGAACCGGTCATCACGCAGTGTCGGGTCGGCGCCGAGATCGAGCAGCATCCGCGCCGTCGCGATGTCACCGTTCCACCCGGTCCAATGCAGTGGGGTCGCGCCGTCGACCCAAGCGTCGACGGCGAACCCCAACTCGACCAGCAGCGGTACGGCATCCGCCCGCTCCACGTTGGTCGCGCGCATGACGAGGCCCGGCTCCGTGGTCAGCACCTGATCGAGCAGCCGAGGCTGGTCGGTGCGGATCCGGTCGACCCGTGTCCGATCGCCGGCCAGAAGCGCGGCGACCAGCGCCGCCCGCCCGGTGAGTTCCGGCCGGCGCTCGCCCGCGTCGATCAGCGCGTCGACCATGGCCTCGTTGCCGTCGGCCGCGGCCACCTCGATCGGGCGCCGACCGTTCGGCATCGGCCTGGTCACGTCGACCCCGTGCCGGGCGAGGAGTCGTACGCGACCGGTAAAGCCGTGGGCGATCGCCCAGCGGAACTGCTTATCCAACAACTCGGCCGGCGTATCCAGCGCATCGGGTCCGAGGCGGGCCATCCACCCTCCGCCGTCGCCGCGACCGAGGCCGTACGCGAACAGCAGCTCGAGATGGTCGTCGTCGGCCCGGAACATCCGGTTGTAGAGCGTCTGACCGTCGTTCGGGTCGGCGCCGGCGTCCAGCAGCAGCCGGGCGAGCGCGATCGAGTGCGGATGCCGGGGCGTCCGCCCGGGTCCCTGCTCGCCCTCGCCGAACGCGCCGGTCAGCGCCGTGAACGGCGTCTGCAGGCCACCCCACAGGTATCCCGCGTTCGGGTCGGCCCCCGCGTCGAGCAGTGCCCGGGTGACAGCGAGCACCGACGACTCGGCGACGGCCGGGTCGACGCGTGAATACGTGACGTAACACAGCGGCGGCCAGCGATACGGGCCACCCTCCCGCCGGGCTAGCGTCGGATCTCGGTCGAGCAGCGCACGTACGGCGTCCACATCGCTCGCCGCGGCCGCGGCCCAGATGTGGTCGTGCGTCAGGTCGCGCCGGGTGTCGAGGATCGCCCACGCGGCGGCGCGATAGGCCGGACGGTCGTCGCTGTAGTCGAGGCAGGCGAGGCGGCAGAACCGATCGGCGATGTCCGCGTCGTGCGGGGCGCCGCCATCCGGGTTGCCGGCGCCCTGCCGGGACGCACCGCCCGGTCGTCCGTACACGGCGACGACACCGAAGTAGTGCACGAGCCGGGGCCAGCTCGGGAAGCCGTACGACCGCGCCACCACCAGCTGGGCGGCGCTCAACGGGAAGGTTGCCGCTTCGTTCGGACGCCCGCCGGGGTGTACCGCCGCCACGCGGTCGATCGCGGTGGCATCGCCGGTACGGACGGCGCGTTGCAGGTCACGTGCCTGCTTGCGCATCTGTTCGAGGCTGGGGTTCGTCGGCAGGGACAGGGCCGCCATGGCGACCTCCTTTCGTACGCCTGCGGTCCGCGTCGTCAGGCCGAAAGGAGGACGGGTACGTACGTCGGCAGCACAACCATGCGCTGCCCGGAGTCGTCCGTCAGGTGGGCTCAGCCCTTCCCGCGGACCACGGAGGCATCCTGTGTGCCGCTGTCAGTCTAGCGGCACCGACGTCGGTCAGCGGTGCGCCTTGTCGTCCAAGCGCGATCGCCACCACGTCAATTGACCCGGCCGGCGAGCCCTCCGGCACCTGGAACGTCACGTACGCGATGTGTGGTCCGACCGCGACACCGGTCGGCATTGTGTTACCGAGGCTCACCGGCAGGTGGGCCGACCACACCGTGCGTCCGTGGGCCTCCAGCCCGACAACGCCGCCCTCGGTCGCGGCGACGATGACGGTGGGCTGATTCGGCTGACTCAGCACCGCGAGGCGATTCGCCGCGAGCGCCACTTGCCATTGGTGTTGCCGCTGGCGGTGTCGTATTTGGTCAGTACCGTAGAAGCCACGAGCACTGACGAGTTGATCGTGTTATCGCGTGAACGGGGCCGTGTCTGCGCTTGATGCCACAGGCCGGCGTTCCACCGACATGCGCGAACGCGCGTATGTCTGCTCGATGCGCGCGACGGCGGAGCCGCCGACGACGCGCGCCTCGACGATCGGATGGCCGGGTCGTCGAGTCGCTCTCGGGGCTGACGGTGCGGCAACATTGCCGTCGACTTGAACCGGTCTGGCGTGTAGGTCAGTGACTCCCATGCCGCGTTCTGCTACCCACCCGATACAGGTCCCGACGACTGCAGGCCGACCGTTCTGCGTCATCGACCCAACTGGCCGAGGCGGCTGTCGGCGTCTCTGGCGTCTGTGCCAGCCGATTGCCGACCTGCATGGTGGTGACGACCTTGCCGGCGCGGTTGATGGCCAGGATCGCCGACCCGACGCCGATGAACGCGGTCGTCGGATTCAGCGCGATCCCGGTGACTCGTATGCTCCGTCCGGCTGCTGCCGATGGCTGCGGCCGCCAGATCCGACGCGCGATGAGGAACTTCTGCACGCCCTTGGCCAGGTCGTAGAACATCAGCCAGGCGCCGTCGGAGACGAGAACGCCGTTGCCCCAGAACCACATTGCGGCGTCGGAGGAGACCAGAGCCGGTACCAGAGCGTCTTGCCGGTCGGCGTCAGCGCGACGACCTTGCGGTTCTGGTTTTGCAGAGCAACGATCACGCCGCTCGGCGTGACCAGCACGCGCTGGCCACCGGGGAGGTTCTGCGCCTGGTTCCCGAGCGGGCCGGCACCCGAGCTCGCGGTCCAGAGCACGTCGCCGGCGGTCACCGCGCCGCTCGTCGTGGCCGGCGGTGATGTTCCGATGCCGGGACCGGGTGTGAGCGCGACGGGCGGGTCGTTCGGCGTGACGGAACCGGGTCGCTGGCGGGCCGTCAGCTCGACCGCGGCGAGGACGCCCCCGGTCGCCACGACGGCCGCGGCGGCGCCACCCGCGGTGATGAGCTTCCGTCGCGACCAACCAGACCGGGGTGGCTCGAGATCGAACGGCGCGCCGCCGAAGTTCGGATCGGACGGATGCGGTGCGCGCCACTCTTCGTCCGGGTCGACGCCGATCGCGCCGGCACCGTACGGCGCGCCCGGCCCGGGCGAACCGCCTGCGACAGGGCCGCCGGCCGTCGGAACGGCGGTCATCGATCCGTTGGCCGCGGCCCCGGCTCCGCCGGCCGCCGCGGCTGGTGTCCAGGCAACGCGTACGGCCGACGAATGGCCCTCAGATGACGAGCGTGGCGCGATGACCGCGCGGAGTCGCTCGGACCGCGCCGTTCCGGGCGCCGTGGGTCCTCGGCGGGGGACCGCCGAACGCGGAGCTACCGAATGACGAGCCGGTTGACGCGGAGGTGCCGGATCCCGACACCGCGGCCGGTGTGACCTCGACCGGGCGGTCCTCGTCGGAACCTTCCGCGGTCCAGCCCTCCTCGGGCCACCCTTCGGCAGCGACGTCGTCCGCCGGCCGGTCGTCGGTCGGCAGACTTTCCGGGTCGCCATTGCGTCGCGGCGTCGTACGGATGGGTAGGCCAGCGGCACGCGCCTCGGCCCGGTGCTTCGTGGAGATCTTGACGGTGACGTCCTCGACCCCCAAGCCCGGGTGTGACGGCGCCGAGCGCGACCACGAAGCGGGTCAGTTCCGCCGCGGTCGGCCGATCCTCCGGGTGGAAGCTCACGCACCGGATCACGAGTGCGCGTAGGCGCGAAGGGACGTCGGTCAGCGAGAACCGGCCCTCGGCGATCTGCAGCACCTGCTCGTAAACGCTGGCGTCGTCGACGAGATCCCGGCCGGTCGAGGCGAACACAAGCGTGGCACCGAGCGAGAAGACGTCGCTCGGCGGTCCGGCCGCCTCGCCGCGCAGTCGCTCCGGCGCCATGTACGCCGGCGTGCCGACAACGCGGCTGGTGGTCAACCGCGTCTGCTCGTTGCCCAGTGCGAGGCCGAAGTCGATGATGTGCGGACCACTGTCGTTGAGCAGGATGTTGCTCGGCTTGAGGTCGCGGTGCACCAGACCGACGGTGTGGATCGAGGTGAGCGCCTCGCCGAGTCCGGCCGCCAGCGAGAGCACGTCGTCGATGTTCATCGCGCCGTCGTCCAGCACGCGGCGGTCGAGGGACACGCCCTCGATGTACGTCGTGGCGAGCCATGGTGCGGCCGCCTCGGTATCGGAGTCGACCACCAGGGCGGTGAACAGCGGGCTCACACGACCGGCGGCGGCGACCTCCCGGGTGAACCGGTCGCGGAAGATCGGATCCTCGGCGAGATCAGGCCGGATGACCTTGATGGCGACGCGGCGGCCGGTGCGAGACGCACCGAGGTAGACCCGGCCCATGCCGCCGGAGCCGAGGACGCCGAGGAGCTGATACGGACCGATGGTTTTCGGATCCGCCGCACCCAACGGCCTCATGCAGCCCACCACACCGTTCTAGCCAGGTCCCTGCACACTGGCCTCATGGTTCTACAAATCACAACTCGTCTCATCCAGTAATCGACGGGTGTTAATCGCTAAAGGTGGAGCGGGTTTGGTTCGAACAGTCGGTCTCACAAACCGATCGGCCGACCGACGCCGTACGCAGGGCTTTGTCGACTCTGGCGGGTCATCCGCCTCGCTGGCGCGCCGAGTGTACCGGTCGACGCCGGAAGGACCGGCACCGTTAATCCGAGAGAGTGATCCATTGCCGTAGGGGACCGGACGGATCAGACAATTGGACCGTCGACGGTCAGTGGCCGGCGAGCGCGGCGAAGCCGCGCGTCACGGCCACGTGGTTCGTCTCGACCGGGAACGGTCCACGTGACGCCAACGACTCCACGGTCGCTCCGTCCCGATGGCCGTAGCGGATCAGCCAGTCGAGCGCCGCGAGCTGCGCGTGCTGTGCGTCGACGAACTCTGCGTCGACGATGGCACCGTGTCCCGGCACGATCAGCGTCTGCTCCGAGGCGAGATCGAACAATCGGCGCATCGCTTCCGGCCACTCCAGCGGGTATGCGTCGGAGAAGTCCGGCGGATTGCCCTCCTCGACCAGGTCGCCGGCGACGAGGACGTCGACATCGGGCACGTAGGCGAAGACGTCACCGGCCGTGTGCGCGCGTCCGGGATGCGTGAGGGTGACGCGTCGGCCGCCGAGGTCGAGCGTGGCGGTCTCCCGTACCAGTTGATCCGGCACGTGGATGGTGGCGGCCGCGAGTCCCGCCGCGAGCTCGGGCTCGGTGGACGCCCATTGCTCATACCAGCGTGACTGCCAGTGCCGACCGCGCTCGGTCAGCTCGGTCGCTACGTACGGGTGACCCCAGACCGGCCGGCCGCCCTCGGCGAGCACCGCGGTGCCGAAACAGTGGTCGAAGTGGAAGTGAGTGACGACGACGGTCAACGGCAGCGGCGTCACCGACCGGATCGCGTCCAGCAGTGCGCGGGCCTGTGCTTCGGTCGAGAGCGTGTCGATCACGAGCGCGGCGTCGTCGCCAAGCACCACGGTGACGTTCACATCGAGCGGTTGGGTGCGTGCGACGAACACGCCGTCGGCCACCGGGCGCAGCTCGATCACGAGACGTCGAACGCCTTCGCCAGGAATCGCTGGCGGTCGACCATCACCCGCTCCACCCGGCCCTCCGCGACCAGCTCGTCACCGTCGCGCACCACGATATCGAAGAGCAGGCGCCGGCCATCCACTTTGGCCAGGATCGCGAGGACCGTGACGCGCCGACCGACCGCGGTCGCGGCCACGTGATCCAGCTCGACCCGCGTACCGACGGTGGTCTGGCCGGTCTCGAGCCGGGCGGCCAGCGCCGCCACGGTCGCCGCCTCGGCCAGGGCCAGCACCCGGGGCGTGGCCAGCACCGGAACGTCGCCCGAGCCGAGTGCCTGCGCGGTGTCGGCGTCGGTCACCGTCAGCTCGACGCGGGCGGAAAGGCCGGGCTGCAAAGGCATGGACGCAAGCCTAGGCGGCGTTGCCAAGTGCACACGAGACCGGTCGGCGGCGCCGCTCGTTACTCGTGGGGCGTACTTTGGCGCGCGTGACGTTCCTGACGCATCTCGAATGCCCGCGCTGTGCGGCTCGCTTCGACGCGACACGACCGGCCAACCTGTGCACGACGTGCGGCTCGCCGCTGCTCGCGCGCTACGACCTAGAGGCGTCGCGCACGCCGTACAGCCGAACGATATCGCCGGACGTCGCGCCGACCTCTGGCGCTACTGGGAAGTCCTGCCGCTGGAGAGCGCGAGCAACGCGGTCACGCTCGGTGAGGGCTGGACGCCGTTGCTGCCGGCCAGCCGCTACGGCGCGTCGATCGGCCTGCCCGGCCTGCTCATCAAGGACGAGGGGCTGATACCGACCGGTTCGTTCAAGGCCCGAGGTGCGGCGGTCGGGGTGTCGCGCGCAGCCGAACTCGGTCTCGGCCACGTCGCGATGCCGACCAATGGCAACGCTGGCGCCGCATGGGCGACGTACGCCGCCCGGGCCGGCATGCGCGCCACAATCGCTATGCCGGTTGACGCGCCGGTCATCACGCGGCGTGAGTGCGTGGCCGCCGGCGCTGACGTGTATCTGGTCGACGGACTCATCGGCGACGCCGGTCGGATGGTCGCGGCGTTCGTCGCCGAATCGGGCGGCTCGGTCTTCGACGCGTCGACGCTCAAGGAGCCATACCGGCTCGAAGGCAAGAAGACCATGGGGTACGAGATCGCCGAACAGCTCGGCTGGCAACTGCCCGATGTGATCGTCTACCCGACCGGCGGCGGCGTCGGCCTGATCGGCATCCACAAAGCAATCGAGGAGATGCGCGAGCTCGGCTGGGTGACCGGACCGACGCCGCGGCTCGTAGCGGCGCAGGCGAGCGGTTGCGCCCCGATTGTGCGCGCCTTCGAGGACGGTGCTCGTCGGGCCGAACCATGGGCCGATGCACGTACGGTCGCGTTCGGCATCACCGTACCGGCCCCGCTCGGCGATGAGTTGATTCTGACCGCGCTCTACGAGTCGAAGGGCACGGCCGTCGCGGTCGACGACGACGAGATCCTCGCTGAGCTGCGCGCTTATGCCGGTCTCGAGGGTCTGCTGCTGTGTCCGGAGGGTGCGGCTTGTCTCGCCGCTCTGCGCCATCTGCGACGCGACGGCTGGTTGCTCGGTACGGAACGCGTGGTATTCCTCAACACCGGCGCGGGCGTGAAGTATCCGGATACCGTACCAGTAGATGATCTTGATGTTTTACCGATCGGTGCGGCCTTACCGCGATGACAGCATGAGCGCATCGCGTTTACTGCGGGTAACGTCTCGGAATAAACCGCACGTCACAGCGAACCGGACGGTTCACCTGATTGTTGATCCGGTCACGTTGACAGGCCCGTCGAGGTTACTCTCAGACTAGCTGGGTAACCTCGACAAGCCATGACCTTGACTCCCTCCGCCGCGGACCACGCCGCGCCCGACGATCCCGCGTCAAGCACGCGGGAGGCGCACACCGGTCTAGGTACGAAGCGCCGCCGCATCATTGCGATGACGATCTGGTCCGCAGCGTTTGTGGGCCTGCTGTTCGTCCTCGGCCTCCCGACCGATCCGGTCTACGCATTCATCTGGCTCTGGGCGCTCACGATCGCTTGGCACAGCGAGCGTCCGTGGCGCAGTCATCTGCGCTTCGGTCGGGACTGGGCCGCGGTCGTCATTTTGCTGGTGCTCTACAACATTTCGCGCGGCGTGGCCGACAAGGGAATCGCGCCACACGTCACCGAGATGATCCATGGCGACCGGTGGATGTTCGGCTGGCTCACCGGCGGTCTCGTGCCCACGGTGTGGCTGCAGGATCACCTTTACCACGTACATGTGCAGTGGTACGACGTGCTGACGAGCTTCGTCTACTTTTCACACTTCGTCACCGCGCTGATGGTGGCCGTCGTGTTGTGGCTGCGCAACCGGGACCGATGGTCGTCGTTTATCCGCCGATGGTTCACGCTTAACGTGCTCGGGCTCGCGACGTACTTCCTCTACCCGGCCGCGCCACCGTGGTGGGCCGCCGAACGACGGTCTCATCCAGCCGGTCCACGACGGCGTCGCGACCCGCGGATGGAGCGCTATCGGCTTGCACGGTGCCGGCAACTTGTTGAACGCGGCGAAGGTCGACGCCGCCAACCCGGTCGCCGCGATGCCGTCACTGCACAGCGCGTACGCGCTGATCGTGGTCGCGTTCTTCCTGCCGACCGTACGCAAGCGCTGGTGGCCGCTGCTGCTTGCGTATCCGCTGGCGATGACGTTCACACTGGTCTACTCGGGCGAGCACTACGTGACCGACGTCCTCGTCGGCTGGTTCTACGTCGCGGTGACCATGGTCGGCGTGTGCGCGGCCGAGAAGGCCTGGGCGGCGTGGAAGCAGCGCCAGGCGGCGTCGCCAGTGGCCCTGCCGACTCCGGTATCGCCGTTGCCGACCGGACTGTCGCCCGCGCCGAGTGGGTTCGTCCTCCGTGCCGGCGATCGTGATGCCGGGCGGTTCCGCGCCGATCACGGCGGTGGCCGGCGCCCCGGTACACGCCGATGGATCGGACGGTGTCCCACACGGGGAGTCGTCGGCGGCCGGGTCGGACGGTGGACCGGTCTCGGCCGGCTCGAGCCGGCGCTCAGCGAGCGGCGAGGCGTGGAGTGCGGATGACGACGCCGCGGCCGAGATCGCGGCGAGCGTGTCGTTCGAGCCGTCAGTGGTGAGCGAACGGATCGCGGAGTAGGGCCGTCACAGCGGCGCGACGTCACGGAGGAATCCGCGAACGTCCAGGAACGCCGCCAGTGACTCGCGATGGTCGTCGCACGCGAGCCAGGTCTTGCGCCGCTCCGGCGTGTGCAGTTTCGGGTTGTTCCAGCGCAGCGCGTACGTGGCCGGACGCCGGCAGCCCTTCGCCGAGCAGCGCAACTCGTCGTCGTGCTCGCGGACTCAACCTCGTCGGACTCACCTCGTCGGATCGCTCGTCGGACTCAGCGTCGGCGGCGTGGCGGAAGCAGACCGACGGGTCGCTACCGGACGGTGGATTGGTCACGTCCGCAAGTGTGCCCGAGGCGCGATGCCACAGCCAGGGCGGCTAGAAGTTGCGTCGCCGGGCGACCACGGGGGAAGTCGCCCGGCGACGGAGAGAATGGTAACCACCCGTGGGCACCCTATGTCTACCCGCGTCCGATGCCTGTTTGGCGAGTTTCGGCCGCCACCTGGCCCGCTGCGACCGCTGTAGCGTCGGTGCTGCCGCGTCCTTCGGATGAGCTGCGGATCAGATTCGCGGGCTGGGAACCTCATGGGTCTGGGCGCGGCACGTTGGCGAGTCGTGCGACGCTTGATGCGTCCGTGACGCGCTGTTGTTCTGGAGGACACGGTGACCGAGCCGACCATGCCCACTCCCACGTCTGGCTCGCCGTTCCCCGGATCGCCCGATGCCGGTCCGAACGGCCCGCGCCCGGGGCCGGCCGCATCGCCGTCTCCCCTCGGCCGCACCGACTGCGCCCCAGGCCGGGCCTCCGCGCCACAGTCCGGACCGTCCGCGTCCGACGCTGGCGAGCGCCGATCCGCCCGCTGGTGTCCCGTTGACCACGCCGGCGCAGGACGCGACGCTGCTCGAGCGGGCGATGTTCGAGGTCAAACGGGTGATCGTCGGGCAGGACCGGATGATCGAGCGGATGTTCGTCGCGCTGCTCGCCCGCGGCCACTGCCTGCTCGAAGGCGTACCCGGCGTGGCCAAGACGCTCGCCGTCGAGACCATCGCCAGGGTCGTCGGCGGGTCGTTCGCGCGGATCCAGTTCACCCCGGACCTGGTCCCGGCCGACATCGTCGGTACCCGCATCTACCGCCAGTCGAGCGAGGTGTTCGACATCGAGCTCGGGCCGGTGTTCGTCAACTTCCTGCTCGCCGACGAGATCAACCGGGCGCCGGCGAAGGTGCAGTCGGCGCTGCTGGAGGTGATGGCCGAGCAGCACGTGTCGATCGGCGGCAGACCCACTCCGGTGCCCCGATCCGTTCCTGGTCATGGCCACCCAGAACCCGATCGAGCAGGAGGGTGTCTACCCGCTGCCCGAGGCGCAGCGCGACCGGTTCCTGCTCAAGATCGTGGTCGGCTACCCGACCGACTGCCGAAGAGCGCGAGATCGTCTACCGGATGGGGGTCGCGCCGCCGGTGGCGAACCCGGTGCTCCGCCGCCGGAGACCTGCTCGGGCTGCAGCGCAAGGCCGACGAGGTGTTCGTCCACAACGCGCTGGTCGACTACGCCGTACGGCTGGTGCTGGCCACCCGTACGCCGGCCGAGTTCGGCATGGACGACGTCGCCAGGCTGATCCAGTACGGCGCCAGCCCGCGGGCATCGCTCGGCATCGTCCGGGCCACCCGGGCGCTCGCACTGCTGCGCGGCCGTGACTACGCGCTGCCGCAGGACCTGCAGGACATCGCGCCGGACATCCTGCGGCACCGGCTGGTGCTGACCTACGACGCGCTCGCCGACGACATCACCGCCGACCGCATTGTCGACCGGGTGCTGGCCACCGTGCCGTTGCCGACCGTGACCGTCCCGCCAGAACGCCGTCCCGCGCCACCAACGAGCGCCAACCGGTGCTGACCGGTGCGTGGCCGCGAGCGCGATGAGTCCACTGCCGCGCTCGTGGCCAGGCGTCCCCGACGACACCGGAGGTCGCGCCGGTGACCTCGGCCCGCTGGCCGCCGGGCCGGACGGCCGGGCCAGCGGCACCGGCACGCCGCGCTCGACGCGGCCCCGGGCCGAACCGGCGCTGGCCAAGCTCCAGCTGCTGATCACTCGCAAGCTCGACGGCCTGCTCCAGGGCGACTACTCGGCCTGCTGCCCGGCCCGGGCTCCGAGCCGGGGGAGTCGCGCGAATATCGGCCCGGCGACGACGTACGCCGGATGGACTGGCCGGTGACCGCGCGGACCACCGTGCCGCACGTCCGCCAGACCGTCGCCGACCGCGAGCTGGAGACCTGGCTCGCCGTCGACCTGTCGGCGAGCCTGGACTTCGGCACCGCGCGATCGACGAAGCGCGACCTGGCGATTGCGGCCGCCGCCGCGATGGCCCACCTGACCGTGCGGGGCGGCAACCGGATCGGCGCGGTCGTCGGCACCGGCACGTCCAGCTGCGCCGGTTGCCGGCGCGGCCCGGCCGCAAGGAGACGCAGGGCCTGCTGCGCGCGATCGCCGGTACGACCGTCCGCCGCCGGGCCGCGCCGACCTGGGCGCGCTGTCGACGCGCTGAACCGGCCGCCGCGCCGGCGCGGCCTGGCCGTGGTGATCTCCGACTTCCTGGTGGCCCGCCGAGCAGTGGGCGCAGCCGCTGCGCAAGCTCGGCGTCCGCCATGACGTGCTGGCCATCGAGGTCGTCGATCCGCGCGAGATCGAGCTGCTCGACGCGGGGTGATGGAGTTCGTCGACCCGGAGACCGGCTGCGCTGCACGAGATCCAGACGGCCGATCCGAAGCTGCGAGCCGCTATGCCGATGCCGCCGCCGCACAGCGGGCCGCGATCGCCGCCGCGATCCGCGGCTGCCAGCGGTTCGCATCTGCGGCTGCGTACCGACTCCGACTGGCTGTTCGACATCGTCCGGTTCGTTGCGGCCCAACGGCACGCACGCACCAGGGGGACCACCCGATGATCCGCTTCCTGCAACCGTGGTGGCTGCTCGCGATCGTGCCGGTGCTCGCGCTGGCCGGCGCGTACGTGTGGCGGACGCTGCACCGCCGGGCGTACGCGGTTCGGTTCACCAACGTCGACCTGCTGAAGACGATCGCGCCCAAGGGCCTCGGCTACCGGCGGCACCTCGCCGCGCGGTGCGTTCCTGCTCACGCTGCTGATCCTCCGGCCGCGATGGCCCGACCGTCGGTGGACAAGAAGCAGCCGCTGCGAGCGCGCGACCATCATGCTCGCGATCGACGTCTCGCTGTCGATGCAGTCGACCGACGTGGCACCGACCCGGATTGCAAGCCGCGCAGACGGCGGCGAAGGAGTTCGTCAAGACGCTCCCGATCGCGTACAACGTCGGTCTGGTCGTCGTTCGCCAAGACCGCCGAACGTGCTGGTGTCGCCGAGCAAGGACCGTGAGGCGATCACCCAGGCGATCGACGGTCTGCAACTGCCGAGGCGACGGCGACCGGCGAGGCTGTGTTCACCTGCCTGGCCGCGATCCAGGCCGTGCCGGCGGACGGCGCGGCCGGCCCTCCGCCGGCCCGGATCGTGCTGCTCTCGGACGGATACCGCACGGCCGGTCGGCCGATCGAGGACGCGGCCGCGGCGGCTGCAGGCAGCGAACAGTCCCGGTTTCGACGATCGCGTTCGGCACCGACAACGGCACCGTCGACATCGATGGCGAGACCCAGCGGGTGCCGGTCGACCGGCCCTCGTTGCAGCAACTCGCCGAAGCCGACCACGTGGCACTTCTACGAGGCGGCGATCGCTGACCGCGCTCAAGCAGGTCTACCAGGACATGGGCAGCTCGATCGGCTACAAGACGGTGCCGACGGAGATCACCCAGTGGTATGTCGGCGATCGGCTTGCTGTTCGCGTTCGCCGCAGCCGGGATGAGCCTGCTCTGGACGTCACGGATGCTGTGACGCCGGCCGCGACGGTCAGTGGTCGCGACGCGTCGTGATGGACCGCTGAGCAGTTGACCATCACAACCAGCGCGAGGATCCACATCGCGACGATGGTGAAGCCGAACGGCACGGTGAAACGACGCATGACAACCCCCTGACGGGCACGAACGCGCGCCGACGCGGCGATGGATCGGCGGGCACGACGAAACAGGGCTGGTTTTCCAGCCGGGCTGGGTTCGAGTCGTGGTCAAGCGCGGCGGGCGCGCGACGGCCGATGCGTCAGCGGCGGACGAGCACGCTGACCAGAGCGGCGTGGCCACGACTCGGAGGATCGCTATCCCGCACAGCGATCACCTCCCGCATGCCGTGCCCGCCAGGGCTCTCAGCCAGTGTGTATGTGGCTCCTTGACGATCCTATGAGGATCTGTGCCGTGGGCGATCTTACACGCTCCCGGAATGCCGCAGTACATACGTTCGGCCAACGTCATCGTTTGCGCTGCTTGACCGACCGGATCGCCGGGCCCGGCCGGCTCGCCATCACCTCGCCGCAACCGTGATCCATACTGTGCGGTGTCGTCCGCGTGCCCAGATCGTGTCTTCAACGGCCGCGCGGCATCGAATCGTCGAGCGAATCAGGGAGCTGTGGTGGCACGTACCGTGCTGGTGACCGGGGGCAATCGGGGCATCGGCCTCGCGATCGCCGAGGCGTTCGTCGAACAGGGCGACCGGGTGGCCGTCACGCACCGCGGCAGCGGCGCTCCCGACGGCATGTTCGGCGTCCAGTGCGACATCACCGACGCCGACTCGGTCGACGCCGCCTTCACCGCGATCGAGGCCGAGCTCGGCCCGGTCGAGGTGCTTGTCGCCAACGCCGGCATCACCGAGGACACGCTGCTGATGCGGATGTCCGAGGAGCAGTTCACCCGCGTCGTCGACACCAACCTCACCGGCTCGTGGCGGTGCGCCGAGCGGGCCGCGACGAAGATGGTCCGGGCCCGCTGGGGTCGCATGATCTTCGTGTCGTCGGTGGTCGGCCTGATGGGCGGCGCCGGCCAGGTCAACTACGCGGCCAGCAAGGCCGGTCTGGTCGGCATGGCCCGGTCGATCACCCGCGAGATCGGCAGCCGCAACATCACCGCCAACGTGGTCGCGCCCGGCTTCATCGAGACCGACATGACCGCCGTGCTGGCCGACGACCTGAAGGCGAGCTATCTCAAGCAGATCCCGGCCGGCCGGATGGCGTAGCCGGACGAGGTCGCCGCGCGTGGTCACCTGGCTGGCCAGCGACGCCGCCGGCGTACATCAACGGAGCCGTCATCCCGGTCGACGGCGGCCTCGGCATGGGTCACTGGAGCCTACAGCCGGCGTCCGACGCGGCGTCTCGGCCGCATGACCTGGTCACCCGTCGAGTCGAGAAGGGACCCACAGGCGTGTCTGGACTCATGGCCGGCAAGCGGCTGCTTGTCACCGGCGTCATCACCGACCAATCGATCGCGTTCTCGGTCGCCCGGTTCGCCCAGGAGCAGGGGGCGCGGGTCGTGCTCACCGGGTTCGGCCGGCTGTCGCTCGTCGAGCGGATCGCCAAGCGGCTGCCCGAGCCGGCGCCGGTGATCGAGCTGGACGTGACCAACCCCGAGCAGCTGGCGTCGCTGGCCGACCGGGTCCGCGAGCACGTCGACGGCCTCGACGGCGTGCTGCACTCGATCGGCTACGCGCCGGCGACCGCCTCGGCGGCAGCTTCCTGGACGCCACCGTGGGAGGACGTGTCGCCGAGCGGTGCACGTGTCGACGTACTCGTACAAGGCGCTGGCGATGGCCGCGCTGCCGCTCATGTCGGCCGGCGGCGCGCGTGGTCGGGCTGACCTTCGACGCGACCGTGGCCTGGCCGGTCTACGACTGGATGGGCGTGGCCAAGGCCGGGCTGGAGTCGGCGAACCGCTACCTCGCGCAGCTACCTCGGCCCGAAGGGCATCCGGGCGAACCTGGTGTCGGCCGGACCGCTGCGGACGATGGCCGGCAAGTCGATCCCCGGCTTCGACCGGTTCGAGGACGCCTGGCCGCAGCGCGCGCCGCTCGGCTGGAGTCTCACCGACGCCGAGCCGACCGCGAAGGCCTGCGTGGCGCTGATGTCCGACCTGTTCCCGGCCACCACCGGCGAGATCATCCACGTGGACGGCGGCTTCCACGCCCTCGGCGCCTGACGCCCGCCCCCACCGGCCAGCCAGCGCGCCCGGGCCCCCGGCCCCCTTCCCCGTCGATCATGGAGTTACTTACGCCGTCGGCGGCGTGTTCGTGCGATCACCTCATGATCGACCGGGGCGGACGGCGCGGCCATGCGGGCGCGGGGGAAGATGGAAGCCATGGCGTACGACGCGTTCCTGCTGGTCTCGTTCGGCGGCCCGGAAGGGCCGGACGACGTGCTGCCGTTCCTGCGCAATGTCACCCGCGGCCGCGGCGTTCCGGACGATCGGCTCGCCGAGGTCGCACGCACTACCAGCACTTCGGCGGGGTGTCGCCGATCAACGAGCAGTGCCGCGACCTGCTCGCCGCGTTCGGGGCGAGCCTGGTCGACGCCGGCATCGACCTGCCGATCTACTGGGGCAACCGGAACTGGTAGCCGTATGCTGGCCGACACGGTCGGCCGGATGCGTGACGACGGCATCGCGCCGCGCCCTCGCGTTCGTGACCAGCCCGTACGGCTCGTACTCGTCGTGCCGCCAGTACCTCGACGACATCGAGGCCGCCCGGGCCGAGCGTCGGAGCCGGATGCGCCGGTCATCGACAAGATCCGGCATTACCACGACCATCCCGGGCACATCGCAGCCGCACGCCGACGCGGTCGGCGCGGCGCTGGCGACGCTTGCCGCCGGAGCGACGGGCGACGCACCCGCCTCGTCGTTCACCGCCCACTCGATCCCGACGTCGCATGGCGGCGTCCAGCCGGCCCGGGTGGCGGCACCGACCGCTACCGGAGCCAGCTGCGCGGGAAGTCGCACCCGTCGTGACGGCGTCGGCCGCACCGGACCTCGCCTGGGACCTCGTGTGGCAGAGCCGTTCCGGACCGCCGCAGGTGCCGTGGCTGGAGCCGGACATCAACGACCACCTGCACCGGCTGGCCGATGCGACGGCGTCACCAGCGTCGTGGTCAGCCCGATCGGATTCATCTCGGACCACCTCGAGGTCGCCTGGGACCTGGACAACGAGGCGGCCGAGACCGCGCCAAGAGCTCGGCCTCGACTTCGTCCGCGCCGCGCACGCCGGGCGTCCACCCGAGTTTCGTCGACATGATCGTCGAGCTGGTCAGCGAGCGGCTCGACCCGGCCCGGCCGCGGGCCGCGCTCGGTCATGTGCCGACGTGGGACTCGTGCCCGGCCGACTGTTGCCGCCTGCCCGCCCGGCCTCATCCGCCGAGATAGGGCAATGGAGGCTTTGTCTGTGGGGCCGCCCGCGCGGTCGCTACGCTTCGGCGCATGACCGATCGCAAACCCGTCGGAGTCGTGGCTCACCGACATGGACGGGGTGTTGGTGCACGAGGGTCAGCCCGTGCCCGGTGCGCCCGAGTTCGTCAACCGGCTGCGCGGCTCCGGCAAGCCGTTCCTGATCCTCACCAACAACTCGATCTACACGGCGCGCGATCTGCAGGCTCGGCTCGCCCGGATGGGCATCGAGGTGCCCGAGTCGGCGATCTGGACGTCGGCGCTCGCCACCGCCCAGTTCCTCGACGACCAGCGGCCGGGCGGCACGGCGTACGTGATCGGCGAGGCCGGACTGACCACGGCACTGCACACGGTCGGCTACATCCTGACCGACCACGAGCCCGACTACGTGGTGCTCGGCGAGACCCGGACGTACAGCTTCGAGGCGATCACCAAGGCGATCCGCCTCATCAACGAGGGCGCCCGGTTCATCGCGACGAACCCGGACGCGACCGGCCCGTCCAATCGAGGGCGCGCTGCCGGCGTGCGGCTCGGTGGCCGCGCTGATCTCCAAGGCCACCGGCGTCGAGCCGTACTTCGTCGGCAAGCCGAACCCGATGATGATGCGCTCGGCGCTGAACACCATCGAAGCGCACTCGGAGACGACCGCGATGATCGGCGACCGGATGGACACCGACATCCTCTGCGGCCTGGAGGCCGGGCTGGAGACGATCCTGGTGCTCACCGGCATCTCCACGCGCACCGAGGTCGGACGCTACCCGTACCGGCCGTCGCGGATCGTGGACTCGGTGGCCGACCTGATCGACGAGATCTGACGACCCTGTTAACGGTGAGTCACGGGCACGGATAGGGCCGCTGATCCAGGCGGTCGAAGCGGGGCGTTGCAGGCGGCGACCAGAGCACGCCGGCAGGCGGCGGCCAGCGGGCGCAGAGCGCGTCATCGCGGGCCCTGCGCCTCGTAGCTGTTGATCGCGCCACCGGGCGCGTCCTCGTCGGCCAGCGCCAGAACCCGGTCCAGCACGCTTGCCCGCGCGAACAAGCGGCGGGCCCGAGGGTCGTAGCCCGGGCGGCAGCTCGGTGCCGTTGTCCGGGCGCCGCAACGCGGCAGCGCGCCGGCCAGCTCCGGCCGCCACTGCGCCACGTCGAGCCGCGTCAACGCGGCCGTCGCCTCGCCAGCGCGCGTGTCAGCTCGGCTTCGGCCTCGGCCGGGCCCGGATCCGCGTCGCCGCCGGGCGGCGCGCGCTCGGCAGCGCGAAGACCTGCCATGCGCACGGTCGCGAAGACGTCGCCGGAGCCGGACGTGTGGCTCGCGCACCTCGGGCACGAAGCCGAACGGGCCGGCGATCACGCCCTCGCCGGCGAGCAGCGCCGCGCCGGTGAACGGTCCCGGTCCGGGCAGGCCGACCGGATCGCCGGCTGCCGGCAGCACGAGCCGGATCTCGTCCGGGGGCAGCTTCGCCAGCAGTGGCAGGGCTTCGCGCAGCGTCGTAGTCGGTCCAGTTGCCGGGAGCATCGGCGACGACGTGTTCTTCGTCGACCGGCGATCTCCTCGGCGACCTCGTCGTAGGGCACGAGCCCGGCACGCCAAGCGCGCGTCCAGGCCACGAACCGGGTCGACCGGCGCGTCGTCGCGGTGGCGGCCCGTGTTCCGGACATGACATGCAAGAGTACGGCTTCGCGGCGCGACGTGTCTCGCGCCGGCCCGGTGGTGTCGCCGACGCCGTGTCAGCGTCGCCGGCCGGTCGCCGTGAGCCGGAGCACGGTGGACGCACTGAGGCTCCCGTTGCATGAGTGGCGCCGTAGCCCGACGACGTACTGTCGGCGGCTTGGCGCCGCGGCGCCCCGCGGCGACCGGCGCGCGGTCGCCGAGGTCGGCGCCGAGATCGGCCTCGTGGTGGAGGACGCCGACCAGGACGTTTTGCGGCGCGGTGGTCGGCTTCGAACGCGGTGCCGTCGTCCTGGAGGACCGGTTCGGCGCGCGCCGCGCTCTTCCCGTTGGAGCCGGCCGCCTTCCGCCTGGACGGCGTGCCGGTCACGCTGTGCCGGCCGGTTCGTCGGAGCGGTTCATCGACGGCGGCGCCGGCGCAGCGGCGGACGGACTCCGGATCCATCGCCGTCGACGGGGCGCGGGCCCGGGTGGCCCGAGCGAGCCGGATCTGGGTCGAGGGTATCCACGATGCCGCGCTGGTCGAACGGATCTGGGGTGACGACCTGCGGATCGAAGGCGTGGTGGTGGAGCCGCTCGACGGCATCGACGATCTGCCCGCCGCGGTCGCCGACTTCGGGCCGGACCGACCCGACGGCTCGGCGTACTGGTCGACCACCTGATCGACGGTACCAAGGAGAGCCGGATCGTGGCCGGCGTCACGTCGCCGTACGTGCTGGTGACCGGGCACCCGTACGTCGACGTGTGGCAGGCGGTCAAGCCGGCTCGGATCGGCATTCAGCGGTGGCCCACGATCGCGCCCGGCCGGCCGTGGAAGGAGGGCGTCTGTGCCGCGCTCGGGATCGCCGAGCCGGCCGACATGTGGCGGCACATCCTGTCCCGGGTCGACAGCTACCGCGACATCGAGACGCCGCTCATCAACGCGGTCGAACGGCTCATCGACTTCGTCACCGAGATCGACGGGTGACTCACAGCAGATTCACACCTGTTTGAGCCACCCGAAGGGGGACGCGGAGCACACTGCGGCATTTGTCTTGTCGCAGATGTGAGCATTGGCGTGCAACGATCGACGTGTGGCGGTGTTTTGGGTAATTCTCGCCGCGGTGCTCGGCGTCGCAGAGCTCGTCACCGGGACGTTCATCCTGGTGATGTTGGCCGCGGGCGCGGTCGCGGCGGCCATCGTCGCTGGTCTCGGTGGACCGGCGGCCCTGCAGGGGATCGTGTTCGCGGTCGTTTCGGCCGCGGCGCTCTTCGGCCTGCGGCCGGCCCTACAAGGACTGGTCCATCACAACGCGGAGTCGACGCCCATGGGCCTGGCGGCCATTGAGGGCGCGTCCGGCCTCGTTCTCGAGCGAGTCGATCTCGACCACGGTCTCATTAAGATCGATGGCGAGCTGTGGACCGCCCGCCCGTACGACGCGACCGAAACATTCGACAAAGGCGAGCGAGTGCGGGTTATCGAGATTCGGGGCGCGACCGCCCTGGTGTGGAAGGAGTAGTCGTGTCCGAGGGTATTTGGGCCGTCATCGCGATCGTCATTGTGCTCATCGTGGTCGTGACGCTGTACCGGATGGTCCGGATCGTGCCGCAGCAGCGGATGGACATCGTCGAGCGGCTGGGTCGGTATAACCGGACGCTCGATCCGGGCTTCCACCTGCTCGTGCCGTTCTTTGACCGGGTCCGCGAAAAGGTCGACATGCGCGAGGCGGTGCAAAGCTTCCCGCCACAGCCGGTGATCACGTCGGACAACCTGGTCGTCTCGATCGACACCGTGCTCTACTACCGGGTCGTCGACCCCGTCCGCGCCGTCTACGAGATCGCGAATTTCCTGCAGGCGATCGAGCAGCTGACCGTGACGACGCTGCGTAACGTGATCGGCTCGATGGACCTGGAAAAGGCGCTGACGAGCCGCGACGAGATCAACCAACACCTGTCCAGCGTGCTCGACGAGACCACGGGTCGCTGGGGCATCAAGGTGACCCGGGTCGAGATCAAGGCGATCGAGCCGCCGCCGTCCATCCGGGACTCGATGGAGAAGCAGATGCGGGCCGAGCGGGATCGTCGTGCGGCGATCCTGAACGCCGAGGGCGTCAAGCAGTCGCAGATCCTGACGGCCGACGGTGACCGCCAAGGTGCGATCCTTCGGGCACAAGGTGAGCGGGAAGCGCGCATCCTGCAGGCCGAAGGCCAGGCGAAGGCGATCCAGACGGTCTTCAACGCGGTGCACGCGGCCGACCCGGACCCGAAGGTGCTGGCGTACCAGTACCTGCAGGCACTTCCGCAGATCGCCAACGGTTCGGCCAACAAGATGTGGATCATCCCGGCCGAGATGACGAAGGCCCTCGAAGGCATCGGTGGCGCGCTCACCGGGCTGCATGCCCGGCACCACGGGCGTGATGGCGCCGGTAGAGATCGACGACACGCCGCGCGAGGCCATCGACGAGGCGCTGGCCGCGGCGAAGGCGGCGGCCGAGGAGACCGAGAAGGAATCGGTCGGCCTGCCGAAACTCACGGCCGGCGAGCCAGTCTCGCCGGCGTCGCTGCTGGACAACCAGAACCAGGCCGAACGCCAGCACTAGCGCGTCACTCGACAAAAGCGACTATTTCCCAATAATTCGTACGGATCGCCCGGGCTCCTGCCACCATCGACGGCAGGAGTCGGGGCGATTCGCGTTGCCGGCCTCAACACTCGCCGGGAGTCTTGGATGACCGCTCACTCGACGGGTCAGGCGCCCGCCGCCGGGCCAGCTTCCACGCCGACAGCCGTCACGGATCGTCCGGTCGCCGATGCATCCAAACGCCGCCCACGCCGTACGGGCGAGCCAACCCCATGGCAGCGACGGACGTACAGCTTCGGCCGGTACGCGGTCCTCGCCATCCCTGCCTTCGCGCTGATCGCCGGCCTGTTGCCGCGGTCGAGCGCCGCATTCTCGATCGACCCCGTGGTATACGCGCACTACCTGGCGACCGGCCAGTGGCGCCCACGCGAGGCGCTCGCCACGATCGGGCTGGCGGTCACCGGTCTGCTGTCGATCGTCGGGTTGGCGTCGCTGCTGTTTCGCGGTCGGGCCCGCGGGTTCGCGATCGCGGGTCTGATCGCCGGGTTGGCCGGAACGGCCGGGATGCTGGCATCGGTGGGCTCGACGGTGATCCGCGAGGATCGCCTACGCCACGCGTTCGTGGACCTGCATTGGTCGCGGCTGGCGTTCAACGCGGATACCACGGGGACCGCGTCGGGCCTGTTGGCCGCGGGCGGCGCGCTTCTGTTGACGCTCGGATGGATCCTGCTCGGCGTCGCCGTCATCCGTACGTCCGGGATGAACCGTGCCGACGGGCCGCTGTTGATGATCAGCGCGCCACTCATCTTCCTCGGCGGCATGGTGGCGCACGTGCTGCCGACAATGGGATCGTTCCTGCTGCTGGCGGCCGGACTCGGCATCCTCTTGACTGCCGGCCGCATCTCGGTCATCGGCGAAGACACCTGGCAGCAGCGGCGGCGTCGACCCGCGATGGCCTCGACCGGCTCGGCCGCCACGCAGACGTCGGCGACGATGACCGATCCGGATGCCGAAGTACCGCTCGATCGGGCTCCGGGGCTCGCCGGTTCGCTTGGGCTGGCCCGTCCGCAGCTGTATAGCGAGCGCCCGGTCGCGCCCGCCGCCATCTATCACGCGCCACTGACGTCGGCGGCCGAGCCGAGCGAATCCGTCGGCTCACCGACGGTCGCGTCGTCGACGCCCGAACCGGCCACGCCCGGGAACGAGGCCGACCGGTCGGGTACCGAGGCGGCCACGAACGGCGCGGGGCCGTCGAATGGCCCCGCGCCCTCACGCGGGACTGCGCCGTCGAATGGCCCCGCGCCTGAATGCCCCGCGCCGTTGATCGGCGCCGACGCTCAGGGCAAGACGGCGGCCGGGAGCGGCGGCGGCCCCCAGAACGGCAACTCCGCCGGAGACGGTCGCACACCAGCCGGAAAGTCGCTGCGCGACCTTCTCCGCGGTGCGCGCGGCGCGGCCGCGGCCTGGCCGGTTTACCGGTCCCGCTCGGGCGCGCCAAACTCGGGCAACGCTCGCGACAACCGCGGTCAGCCGGGCAACCGTTCCGGCGAGAACCAGCGCAATGTCACGAACGGTCGCACCGGCACAAACGCTCGCACCGGCACGAACGGTCGCACCGGCACGAACGGTCGCGGCGGTCGGTCGGCCACCAAACCCACGAAGCAACCACCGTCGCGACCCGCGGCTGACAAGCCCGACCCGTCGACCGGATCGCCGCCCGCGCGAGAATGACCGGGTGCCCGACGCCATCACGATCACCGACCCGGCCGACGTTCGCATCGCCGACTATCGAGCGTTGACCGACGTCGAGCTCCGGACGCGATGGGAGCCGCCACACGGCTTGTTCATCGCCGAGGGAGAACTCGTGCTGCGCCGGGCCGTACGCGCCGGGTACGGCATCCGATCCGTGCTAGTCGATGCGAAACGGGTCGACCAACTGGCCGGCCTGCCGCGGGACGGTGCTCCGCTCTACGCGGCGACGCAATCCGTGCTCGAAGCGGTCACCGGATTCCACGTGCACCGGGGCGTGCTCGCATCGTTGCACCGCCGACCGTTGCCGACCGCGGCCGATGTGCTCGCCGCGGCCCGGCGGGTGGCGATCCTGGAGGACGTCAACAACCACACGAACGTCGGCGCGATCTTCCGTGGCGCGGCCGCCCTCGGCATGGATGCCGTGCTGCTGTCCCCATCGTGCGCCGACCCGCTCTACCGGCGGAGCGTTCGGGTCAGCATGGGTCAGGTGTTCGCGATTCCGTACGCGACCCTGGACCCGTGGCCGCGCGCGCTCGACACGGTTCGGGCGGCCGGATTCACCGTCCTCGCGATGACGCCGGCGGCTGATGCCGTACCCGTGCAGGATCTGGATGCCGCGGCCCGGCGCCGGCCGGCGCTGCTGCTCGGTGCGGAAGGGCCGGGCCTATCGGCGGCGGCGCTGGCCGCGAGCGACGTGCGCGTCGCGATCCCGATGCGCCGTGATGTCGACTCGCTCAACGTGGCGGCGGCTTCGGCGGTGGCCTTCTGGGAGCTGTGCCGAGACGATGTGACGGGATCGGCTTCCGATGGCTGACGTGTACCCGAGCGTGCGCGAGGTGCTCGCCTTGGACTCGATGCGGTACGGCAATCCACGTGTCGTCGCCGGCGCGGACGCCCTGGACCGGCCGGTGCGTTGGGTGCACGCGGCCGAGGTCCCCGACATCGCGACGCTGCTCCGGGGCGGGGAGCTGGTGCTGATGACCGGCATCGGTCTGCCCGGCGACGACGACGGGCTACGGTCGTTCATCGCCGGGCTCGCCGACGTCGGCGCGGCCGGACTCGTCGTCGAGCTCGGGCGCCGCTATCCGGAGTCGGTGCCGAAGGTGATGGTGGCCGCGGCGAACAAGCGCAACCTGCCGCTCGTGGAGCTACGTAAGGCAACCCCGTTCGTACGGATCACCGAAGCCGTCCACGCTCTCATCGTCGACGCCCAGGTCGCCGAGCTTCGCGCGACCGAGGAGATCCACCAACGCTTTACCGAGCTGTCCGTCGAGGGCGGCGACGCGGCCGAGGTCGTCGCGCAGGCCGGCGCGCTGGCCGGCGCGCCGGTCGTGTTCGAGAACCTGTCGCGGCAGGTGCTCGCCTACGATGCCGCCGGCGACCGACCCGAATTGCTGCTGGATGGCTGGGAGTCGCACTCCCGGCGCATCCACGTCGACGGCCGCACCGGTTACGACGCCGACGCCGGCTGGCTCGTCACCATGGTCGGCGCTCGGGGACAGGACTGGGGCCGACTGCTGCTGCGCTACCCGCCGGCCGGCACGGACGGGACGACCGAGCCGCCGCCGACCCGACTGGTCATCCTGCTCGAACGCGCGGCCTCGACGCTCGCCCTCGGCCGGCTGATCCGGCGCGACGCTGAGGGCCTGGAGCGCCAGATCCACCGGACGCTGTTGACCGCGTTGCTGGATCACACCCGGCCGGTCGACGAGGTGGCGCTGCGCGCCCGGGCGCTTGGCGTGCCGCTGGAGCGTCGGCGCCTCGTCGGTGTCGTGATCCGCCAGCGACAGGATGACGCCGATCCGGGTGAGCCGCCGTCGACCGGCGTCAAGGTTGGCTCGGTTGGCTCGGTTGGCTCGGTTGGCCCGGTTGGCTCGGTTGGCCCGGCGGCCGGCGCGGCGGCCGAGCGTACCCAGGAGCGGCTGCGCGATATCGCCGAGTTGGTCAGCGCCGCTTTGCGCTCGTCCGGGCTCGACGGGTTGACCAGCCCGCTCGATGACCTGACGGTCGGCGTACTGATCGCGCTGCGGCGGGCCGACGACGACGAAACAGCCCTCGCCGCCTTCGCCGCGGCGTTGCGCCGGCCGCACGGCGGCTCCGACCTCACCGGTCGCGACGACGACGAGGTGGACGAGCGACCGGCCGCGCGTGGGCTCATCGTGGCCGCCGGATCGGTGGTAGACACGCTGCGCGAGGCCCGTCGATCCTTGATGGAGGCCCGCCAGATCGGGTACGCCGCCCGCCACGATCGGCGCGACGTCGCGGTCTTCCGGCTGCCCCATGTGGGCCTGGCCGGCCTGCTTCACCTGCTGCGCGACGAGCCCCGGCTGCAGACGTTCGTCGAGCGGGAGCTGGGGCCGCTTCTCGCGTACGACGCCAAGCACCCCTCCGACCAGCTGCTCCAGACGCTTCGCGTCTACCTCGAATCCGGGCGGAACAAATCTGCCGCGGCGACGGCGGCGCACCTGTCGCGGCCGGCGTTCTACGAGCGGCTGGCCCGGATCGGCCGGATCCTCGGCGTGGATCTCGACGCGGTCGAGCCCTGCCTGTCGCTGCACGTGGCGCTGCTGGCTCTGGACGCCATCCGGGACGCGTAGGCGGTGGCCGGCGCCTCATGATCCACCAGCGTGGACGATTGCGGCCGGCAGAACGACAGGAATCGTCCACCGCAGTGGATCACCATGCGCTGGCACCCGGCCCGGCACGCTGAGTCGGTGTCAAGATGGACCTGTGAGCAACCTGGAGCAGCACCCGGCCGAGCACGAGACCGGGTCGACGGTCGCGCTGGCATTGCGGCGCGATGTACTGGCCGGCCGCGATGTGCCGCTCGGCAAATACTCGACGGTCAACCGGCTGCTGCCGCACACGAACCGGCGGATGGTCGGTGCGTGGTGCTTCGTCGACCATTTCGGCCCGGACGCCATCCTCACCGGCCCCGGCATGCAGGTGCCGCCGCATCCGCACTGCGGTCTGCAGACGGTGACCTGGTTACTCGACGGAGAGGTGCTGCACCGCGACAGCCTGGGCAGCCTCGCAATGATCCGGCCGGGCCAGCTCAACCTCATGACGGCGGGGCGAGGCATCGCGCATGCCGAGGAGTCGCCGGACGGACATAGCCCCTCGCTGCACGGCCTGCAACTGTGGATCGCGCTGCCGGCGGCCGAGGCGGCCGGGCCGTCGCGGTTCGAGCACCACGCCGACCTGCCGGCCACGGACTCCGGCGGCGCACATCTGACCGTCGTCGTGGGCTCGCTCGGCCGGATGACCTCGCCGGCGCGCGTACACACGCCGATCGTCGGCGTTGACGTACGGCTGGAGGAGAGCGCCTCGACCACGGTGCCGTTGCGGGCCGACTGGGAGTACGCGGTGATCGTCATGGCGGGGATCGCCGACGTCGCCGACGGCGTACTGGAGCCGGGGGCGCTCTGCTATCTCGGCACCGGGCGGGATTCGCTCGCCGTGTCCACGGCGCCCGGCGCGCGACTGTTCCTGCTCGGTGGTGAACCGTTCAGTGACGAGCTCGTCATGTGGTGGAACTTCGTCGGGCGCTCGCACGAGGAGATCGTCGCGGCGCGGCAGGCGTGGATGTACGGCTCGGCGATGATCGGTGGGTCGGTTGCCGACGATCGTTTCGGGTCGGTCCGCGGGTATGACGGCGCGCCCCTGCCGGCCCCCGACATGCCGACCACCCGTCTCAAACCGCGCGACCGTCACGGCCGGTCGATGCCGGGCGCCTGACCCGCCCGGTCGCACGGTCGCACAGTCGCACGGTCGCACAGTCACCCGGTCGCCCGATGGTGCCGACGGACTGTCAGGTCATCGGGGGCGGCGACACACACTGTGTCACTTGTGTGACCTGGGCGACGATGAAAGCGTGGGAGGGGCGCTGTTGCGCCTGTCCGGCCCGCCGACGTACCTCCGCCGACGTACCAGGGAAGGGTTTGTCGCATGACCACCGATGACCTGCTCGCTCGCCACAAGGCCGTGCTTCCGAGCTGGCTGCTGCTCTACTACGACGAGCCGATTGAGATCGCTTCAGGCGCCGGCCGGCGGGTCACGGACGGCAAGGGCAAGACCTACCTCGACTTCTTCGGCGGCGTGCTGACGAACATGATCGGGTATGACGTGCCGGAGATCCGCCAGGCGATCGAGCGGCAGCTCGCCACCGGCGTCATGCACTCGTCGACGCTCTATCTGATCCGCCAGCAGGTCGAGTTGGCCGAGAAAATCGCGCGGCTGTCCGGCATCCCGGACGCCCGGGTCTTCTTCACGAACTCTGGCAGCGAGGCCAACGAGGCCGCCCTACTCATGGCCACGAGTTTCCGGCGCAGCAACCAGATCCTGGCGATCCGCAACAGCTACCACGGCCGGACGTACGCGACGATCGGGATCACCGGCAACCGCGGCTGGTCATCGTCGAGCATGAATCCGCTGAACGTGAGCTACCTGCACTCCGGCGAGCGGATGCGCGGGCTGTTGGCCGGTCGCAGCGACGCCGAATACATCGACGCCGTCACGTCCGACCTGCGCGAGGTGCTCGCGACGCAGACGAGCGGCGACGTGGCCGCGATGATCGCCGAACCGGTGCAGGGCGTCGGCGGATTTGTCCAGCCACCGGACGGCACGTTCGCCGCCTACCGCAAGGTGCTCGACGAGACCGGAATCCTGTACATCTCCGACGAGGTGCAGACCGGCTGGGGCCGTACCGGCGAGCACTTCTGGGGCTACCAGGCGCACGGTGTGATTCCTGATCTGCTGACGTTCGCCAAGGGCATCGGCAACGGCATGGCCCTGGCCGGTGTCGTCGGGCGCGCGGACGTGATCAATTCGGTGCCGGGCATCTCGTTTTCCACGTTCGGCGGCAACCCGGTCAGCACCGCGGCCGGCAACGCGGTCGTCGACTATCTGCTTGCGAATGACCTGCAAGGCAACGCCGCGCGAGTCGGCGCCATCCTGCAGACTGGATTGCGGGACGCGGCGCCGAACCTGGGGATCGTCGGCGACGTTCGGGGCAAGGGCCTGATGCTCGCCATCGAGTTCGTCGAGCCGGGCACCACGAACCCGAACGCGTACGCGACGACGCGCGTGTTCGAGGAGTGCCGTTCCCGCGGCCTGCTCGTGGGCAAGGGCGGCCTGTACGGCAACACGATCCGCATGGGCCCGCCGCTGACGTTGACCGAGGACGAGGCACGGGAAGGCCTCGACATCCTGCTCGCCGCGATCGCGGCTGTAGACGGGGAGTTGTCGGCATGAAGCACATCACGCACTTCATCGATGGAAAGCCGTGGGACGGCATCGCGGCCCGGCAGGGTGACGTCTTCAATCCGGCCACCGGCGTGGTCGCCGGACAGGTCGACTTTGCCTCCGCGGCCGACATGGATCACGCGGTCGCGGCCGCCGTCCGCGCCGCCGCGGCCTGGCGTGAAGCGTCGATCTCGAAACGTACGGCGGTCATGTTCGCGATGCGCGAGATCATGCACGCCCGGCGGGACGAACTCGCCGCCATCGTCACCGACGAGCACGGCAAGGTGCTCTCCGATGCGGCCGGCGAGGTGCAGCGTGGTCTCGAGGTCATCGAGTACGCGTGCGGTATCGGCACGCTACTGCGCAGCGGATTCAACGAGAACGTCTCGACCGGGGTCGACTCGTACGCGATCCGGCAGCCGCTCGGCGTCGTCGGGGTGATCTCGCCGTTCAACTTCCCGGCGATGGTGCCGTTGTGGTTCGTCCCGATCGCGTTGGCGACGGGCAACGCCGTCATCCTGAAGCCCAGCGAGAAGGACCCCAGCGCCGCCGTGAAGCTCGCGGAATGGTTTGTCGAGGCCGGGCTGCCCCAGGGCGTCTTCAATGTCGTACACGGCGACAAGGAGGCCGTCGACGCGCTACTCGATCACAAGGACGTGAAGTCGATCTCGTTCGTCGGCTCGACCCCGATCGCCCGCTACGTGTACGAGCGGGGCACCGCCGCCGGCAAGCGGGTGCAGGCACTCGGCGGCGCGAAGAACCACATGGTCGTGCTTCCGGACGCGGACATCGATCTGGCCGCCGACGCGGCTGTCTCGGCCGGCTTCGGATCGGCGGGGGAGCGGTGCATGGCGATCTCGGTCGTGGTCGCCGTCGATCCGGTCGGTGACGACCTGATCGGCGCGATCACCGAGCGGATGGCCAAGATCCGCACGGGCGACGGCCGGCGACCGAGCTGCGACATGGGGCCGCTGGTGAGCCAGGTCCACCGGGACAAGGTGGCGGGCTACGTCGACGCCGGCGAGACCGCGGGAGCGTCCCTCGTTGTGGACGGTCGCGGCGTGGCACCCGACGGCGAGACGGACGGCTTCTGGCTCGGCCCGACGCTGTTCGATCACGTGACGCCGCAGATGTCGATCTACCGGGACGAGATCTTCGGGCCGGTGCTGTCGGTCGTACGTGTCCCCTCGTACGAGGACGCGGTCGAGCTGGTGAACGCGAACCCGTACGGCAACGGGACGGCGATCTTCACGAACGACGGCGGTGCCGCCCGCCGCTATCAGCACGAGATCGAGGTCGGCATGATCGGTGTCAACGTCCCGATCCCGGTACCGATGGCGTACTACTCGTTCGGTGGCTGGAAGTCCTCGCTGTTCGGCGACACCCACGCCCACGGCGCCGAGGGCGTGCACTTCTTCACCCGCGGCAAGGTCGTCACCAGCCGCTGGCTCGACCCGTCGCACGGTGGGGTCAACCTCGGGTTCCCGACCCAGACCTGACGCAGCTGAGACTTCAAGATCCATCGCCTTCAAGATCCGTCGCCTTGCAGCGTGAGTGACCTCTCCCCTCACGCGGTCGCCGGCAGGCCAAGGACGGTGGCCTGGCCGGCTTGCCTCGCTTCACTCCTACGTGCCAGTCTGGACCGCCGCCGCATCGATCCACCCTGCTCAGAGGGGTTCTGACCGGTGGCGACGCAGGTCACAGTTAGGAAACTTTCCCGCTTGGGCTTGACAAGTACCGGGGTTCAGCACGGACTATTTCCGTTAACAGTTAAGACTCCTTCATGAAAGACAGTTCGACCATGGCACCGAAGGTCGGCGCCGCGCCCCAGAACCCACCCCGGACAGCACTTGTCCACCTTGTGTAAGGACTCATCGAGGAGGATCGCGTGAAGCGACGGATCGCAGTTGCCGCGGCACTCGCGGCGACATTGATCGGCGCCGCTGCGTGTGGTAGCAGCAGCAACAAGCCCGCAAGCACCACCCCCAGCGCGGCCAACCCGTTGGACGGCAAGGGCAAGACCCTGACCGTCTGGCTCATGGTCGACGCGCAGACCGGCTGGCCACAGGCCGTCGCCGACGCGAACGCCAAGTTCACCGCCGACACCGGCGCCCAGGTCAACATCCAGTATCAGCAGTGGACGAACCACCTTGCCAAGGTGGACACGACGCTCGCCGGCACGCAGGTCCCCGACGTGATGGAGCTCGGCAACACCGAGGAGCCGAAGTACGTGCTCGGTGGCGCGTTCGCCGACATCTCCAGCAAGGTGTCGAGCTTCGACAACTCGTCGTCGTGGCTGTCCGGCCTGTCCGGACCGTGCCAGACCGACGGCAAGACCTACTGCGTTCCGTACTACGCCGGTGCGCGCGTGCTGATCTACCGCACCGACATGTTCAAGGCCGCCGGCATCAAGCCGCCGACGACGTACGCGGAGCTCACGGCGGACGCTGACAAGCTCATCGCCAAGTACGGCAAGGACCCGAAGTTCTCGGCGTTCTACATGCCGAGCCGCTACTGGTACGCCGCCGGCGCGTTCATCTACGGCAACGGTGGCAAGATCGCTGACAAGGACTCGAGCGGCAAGTGGGCCGGCACGCTGGAGAGCCAGCAGTCCGAGGCCGGGCTGCAGCAGTTCGCCACGATCGCCCAGAAGTACTCGAAGGGCGACAAGACGAAGACCGAGAACGACCAGGACGCGATCTTCTCGACCGGCCACTCGGCGATGATGTATGGCAACGGCTGGGAACTCGGCGCCGTGCAGTCGCAGCCCAAGGACGCCAACAACCCCGCCAAGGGCAACGTCGACACGGTTGTGAAGGGCAAGGTCGCCTCGGTGCCGCTACCGGGTAACACCGCGGGCACCCCGATGCCGTCATTCCTCGGTGGTTCCGATCTCGCTGTGACGGCGAAGAGCCAGAACCAGGCACTGGCCGCTGAGTGGATCAAGGACTTCACCTCCACCCAGATCCAGGGCGAACTGATCGCCAAGGGTGCGCTTCCGAACGCGAAGGCGCTGCTTCCGCAGGCGGCGGCGCAGCCGGGCAACGCGGCCACCGCGACCGCGGCCGGCAGCAGCTGGTTCACCCCGCTCGCCGGAACGTGGCCGGACGTCGAGAGTGCGAACGTCCTGCAGCTCATGCTGCAGAACATCGTGACCGGCAAGCAGACCGTTGACGCGGCCGCCAAGGCCGCCGACGCGCAGATCACGACCATCCTGAACAAGAGTTGATCCGCCCGCTGGCCGGGTCCGCGATGGCGGTCCCGGCCAGCGGTTTCGTCGGCCCGCTGCCGCGCCGTGATCCGGCCGGCGGCGGGTCGGCCGGCGAACTTGGCAGGTGAACACCGCGCCGTGCGACCGCCCCCGGATGGACGGCGCGCGGTGTCCGGTAGATCGGCCCATGATGGACACCACCGGTCCGACGTCAGCGCGAAGACTCAGGAGGACGCCGATGCAATCCGAGGTGGAACCGCCGGTCATCGTGACGGCTACACCGCCGTCGCCGCGGTGGCCCGAAGACCGTGGACGCCTCGCGACATCCGATCGACCCCGGCGTCGGCGTCGCCGGCCGGTCCTGCCGTACCTGTTGGTGTTGCCGGCGATCGTGGCGATCTTCGCGTACATGGCCTATCCGCTCTACCGGATGGTCGTCCTGACCACGCACCGCACGCAGCTCGCCGGCCGGTTCGCGCCGGCTCCACCGCCGCCGAAATTCGTCGGGTTGGCCAATTTCAAGGCGGTGCTGACCGACAGTCTGTTCTGGCACGTCGTCATCAACACGGTCGTGTTCACCGTCGCCGCGGTCGGCCTCTCGATGCTCGTCAGCCTCGGGGTCGCTCTGCTCATGCGCCGCGTCAGCGGCTGGGCCCGCATTGTGGTCACGATCTCGCTCGTGTTCGTGTGGGCGGTGCCGACGATCGTCGCCACGCAGGTCTTCGCATGGCTGTTCGACTCGGACTTCGGCATCGTCAACTTCGCCATCGACAAGCTGCCGGGTGTGAATTTCGTGAACCACGGTTGGTTCTCGACGCCGCAGCAGGGCTGGTTCGTGATCGGTTCGCTGGTGCTTTGGGGCGCGATCCCGTTCCTCGCGCTCACAATCTATGCCGGCCTGACCCAGGTGCCGCCGGAGCTGGTCGAGGCCGCGACGATCGACGGTGCCAACGGTGTCCAGGTGCTGCGCAACGTGTTGATCCCCGTGCTGAAGCCGGTCCTGGTCATTACGACGACGCTGTCGGCGATCTGGGACTTCAACGTCTTCAACCAGATTTATGCCGTACGAAATGCGCAGCCCGAGCAGTCCTACTGGACGATCGGCGTGTACGCGTACGAGAAGGCGTTCGGCGAGTCCGACTACAACACCGGAGCCACGATCTCGCTGATCACGATGATCCTGCTGCTGTTCGTCATGGTGTTCTACGTCCGGCAGATGATCAGGATCGGAGAGGCTGACTGATGGCTGTCGACTCAGCGACTCGTGCCGTTGCCACACCGCCCGGCACCAAACCCGTACGTCGCCCGCGTATCGCCCGTCGCCGTCGCCGGACCTGGATCTGGAACGCGGTGGCCGTCGTCTTCGCGCTGATCATGTTCTTCCCGGTCTACTGGATGGTGGCGACGGCGTTCAAGCCGGCGAACGAGGTGCTCACGTTCCATCCGAACCTGCTGCCCTTGCACGCGACGATTGAGAACTTCACGTCGGCGATCAATGCCCCCGATTTCCTGGTCGACCTTCGCAACAGCGTCATCATCACGCTCGTGTCGGTGGTTCTCGGCCTGATCGTGGGATTCCTCGGTGCGCTCGCGCTCGCCCGCTTCATCTTCGCCGGCCGGCGGGCCGTCATCCTCGTCCTGCTCGGCGTCCAGATGGTGCCGGCCATCGCGATCATCATCCCGATTTATCTGCAGCTGCAGCGGTGGCACCAGACCAACCAGCTGTCCGGCGTGATTCTGTCGTACATCGTGGTGCTGCTGCCATTTACCATATGGATGCTGCGCGGCTTCATCGCCAACGTTCCGCGCGAGCTGGACGAGGCCGCGCTGGTCGACGGCTGCACGCGCTGGCAGACGTTCACCAAGATCTTGTTGCCGCTCACCCTGCCCGGCCTGGTGTCCGCCGCAATCTACGGCTTCATCCAGTGCTGGAACGAGTTCTTTATGATCAATATCCTGAACAGCTCGCCGGACAAGCAGAACCTGATGGTGTGGTTGGTGTCGAACCAGACGGCGCACGGCACGCACTGGGGTCAGCTGATGGCCGGCGCGACCCTGTCCTCGATCCCGGTGGTCATCTTCTTTTTGATCATTCAGAAGAACGTGACGATGGGCTTTACCGCCGGAGCGGTCAAGGGCTGACCGCCGACGCGCGCAAGTAGGGATCGGCTCTGTCAGAGGTCGGCCGCACAATGAACGGGTGTTGATCGCGGTCGGCCCGGCGGATCGTGCGGCCGGCATGTTCCGGACCGGCGATCGGCCGGACGATGCCGGCGGCGGTGCCGGGCTGCTCCAGCTGGTCGAGGAAGACGGGACGCCGGCCGGCGCACCACGGCGCATCGAAGATCTCGCGGTCGAGGCGGCCGGGCTGCGCCCGTCCGACAATGCGCGATGGCTCTGGCCATCGACCGCCGACCTCTACCCGCCGCTGTTGCGGGCTGGAGCCACCGTCGCCCGGGTGCACGATCTCGAGCTGACCGAGGGGCTGCTGCTCGGTTCGGCCGGCCAGTGGGGTGCGCCGCGGTCACTCGGTGCAGCCTGGGCCCGACTGGTCGGCGCCCAGGTGCCGCCCGATCCGCCGCCACGCCCGTCGGCGGCGCCCGGCGAGGCTCAGGACGCGCTGTTCGACGCGGTCACCGCCGCGCCGGCCACACCCGGCGTAGACCCGCTCACGGCCACCATCCGGGTGTACGCCGACCAGACGTCCCGGGTCGCGTCGACGCCGCATCCCGGCCGCTTCCGCCTGCTGATCGCGGCCGAATCGGCCGGCGCACTGTTGGCGGCCGAGATGGCGCAGACGGGTCTGCCGTGGGATGCGACCGTGCATGAGGACGTCCTGCGGGAGTTGCTCGGTGAGCCGTCGCCCGGCGGCGGTCCGCCGCGCCGACTGGCCGCGCTGGCCGACGACATTTCGCGGGCGTTCGGCGGTGCGCGCATCCGGCCCGACTCACCGGCGGAGGTGTTGCGGGCATTCCAGCGGGCCGGCTTCTCCGTGGCGTCGACCCGGGCCTGGGAGCTGCGGGGCATCGACCACCCGGCCGTGCCGCTGCTGCGCCGCTACAAGGAGCTGTACCGGATCTGGACGGCACACGGATGGGCATGGCGGCAGATGTGGGTCCGGGACGGCCGGTTCCGCCCGGAGTACGTACCGGCCGGTGTCGTGTCGGGCCGGTGGGCGAGCCGTGGCGGCGGCGCGCTGCAGATCCCGAAGGTGATCCGGTCGGCGGTCCGAGCCGATCCGGGCTGGCGTCTGGTGGTGGCCGACGCCGGTCAGCTCGAGCCCCGCATCCTGGCCGCCGTGGCCGAGGACGCGGGCATGATGCGCGCCGCCGGCGCTGGCGACATGTATGCCGCACTGGCCCAGGAGTCGTTCGGTGGCGACCGCGCGGTGGCCAAGGTGGCGCTGCTCGGCGCGATGTACGGCCAGACGGGCGGTCAGGCCGCGCCCGCCCTCGCAACGCTGCGCCGCTTCTATCCCAAGGCGTTCGCGTACGTGGAGGACGCCGCGCGCGTTGGCGAGGCCGGCGGACTCGTACGTTCGTGGCTGGGGCGCACCTGCCCACCGCCGAGCGCGAGCTGGACCGACGCCACCTGGTCGGGCGATCCGGATCGCGAGGTCGGTTTGCCTGGCGACGCGTCCGGCGAGTCGATCGACGCGGCGTTCGACGTGGCGAGGTCGCATCGTTCCGGCGCGGCTCGCGCGCGGGCCCGCGGCCGGTTCACCCGCAACTTCGTGATCCAGGCGACCGCGGCCGAGTGGGCGCTCGCGCTGCTCGCAACCTTGCGCACGGGACTCGCCGGCAGTCCGGCGAGGATCGTGTTCTTCCAGCACGACGAGGTGATCGTGCACGCGCCGGCCGACATCGCCGAGGACGTCGCCGACGCTGTCCGGGAGGCGGCCGTAACGGCGAGCCGGCTGCTGTTCGGCGACACTCCGGTGCGTTTCCCGCTGGGCGTCGCCGTCGTCGAGAGCTACGCCGACGCGAAGTAGGTCTAAGCGCCTGGACCGACAGGTCGGCGCACTTTCCCTGCACGTGGTGACCGACGGTCGGCGCACTGAGTCCTCGAAGCGCCCGACCTCGCGGTTACCTGTCGGCGAAGAACTTGTCCAACACCGTGGTGTGCGTCGGGAACGCCAGAACGAGCGGCTCTCGGGTGACAATCCACTCGGTTGCTTCGTTGGTCGGGGCGGACAGCGGCAGATCGGCGGCCGGGCGGGCCGGCACGATGCCGAAGACGAGCACGTGGCGGCCGGTGCTCTGCACGTCGAATAGCGTGATGTCGTCTGACTCCACGACGAGATCGGTCTCCTCGCGGAGTTCTCGTACGGCGCCCTCGGTCCATAGCTCGCCGTATTCGAGGAATCCGCCCGGAAGACACAGCTCACCGCGAGCCGGTTCGATGTCGCGCCGGACGACGACGACACCGTCCGGGCCGCCGTCATCGAAGCGCACCGGCAGGAGCAGCACCGACACCGGGAGTGGGTTGCGCCACGTCGTCTCGCCGCAGTTCGGGCACACCCTCGGCCAGGGTTGCTCGGGCACGTAGGCGGCACCGCAATACGAGCAGTGCCCGTACTGGACCAGCGAAGTGACCTGCCACGGGTGCACGTACGACATGGCGCCATTGTGTCGCGCCCGGCGGGACGTTGCCGACCCGGGACGTCAGGCCGGATCGAGGTCCAGCAACTCCTGCGCGTTGTTCCAGCACACGGCGCGCAGCCAGTCGTCGCCCAGGCCGAACCGTACGAGAGCGGCGATCTGCTCGGCGTACGGATAGGGGATGTTCGGAAAGTCGGAGCCGTAAAGGACGCGGCCGTCGCGACCGAGGGCGCGGAATTCGGGCAGCAGCGCCTCGGGTAGTGCGCCGAGCCGGTTGAAGAACTCGGTGCCGACCATCGTCGTGTCGAGGCAGACGCGCGGATATTTGCCGGCGAGCGCGAAGAATCCGGCGTACTCGGGGGCTCCGCAGTGAGCGATGACCGCGACGAGCCGCGGGTGGCGGCGCAGCACCGCCTCGAACGGCTCGGGGCCGGTGTGACCGGCCTTGACGGGGCCGGACCCGGCGTGCACGACGACCGGCAGGCCGACCTCGTCGAGTCGGCCCCACACATCGTCGAGCAGCGGATCGGCCGGATCGAAGCCGCCGACCTGTAGATGCAGCTTCGCGATGCGGGCGCCGCGGGCCAGCGCCGCGTCGACATAGTCGAGCACGCCGGGCTCCGGGTAGAACGTCATCGACGGGATGCAGTCCGGCGTGTTGTCGGCGAACTCGAGCGTCCAGTCGTTGAGGTCGGCCGCCATCCCCGGCCGGTGCGCGTACGCGAGTGCGCTGAAGTGGTGCACCCCCATGCCGCGCAGGTGCTTGACCCGCTCCTCGTCCGGCCACATGTACGCCACCGGCCACTCGCGACCGATCAGCGGACCGCCCTCCGCAAAGTGTGCCCACACTCGCCGCATCATCCGCGGCGGCAGGAAATGCGTGTGGATATCGATCAGGCCAGGCAGGCCGAGCGCGAGCGCCCAGTCGTGGACATCCTCGTCGCGGGCCGGCCGGTTCACGATGCGCCTCGCGGCTGCGCTACGGCTCGGCGGCGACATGCGCCTCGCGGCTGCGCTACGCTCGGCACTCACCCCGACATTCTGCCAACCGACTCCATGCACACACACAGCGGACGGCGCCCGGCCCGAGCCGAACGCCGTCCGCATCGCCCGGAACCACCGGGCACCCCCACAGTGAAAGCTGCTATTCCCGTGCCGCGATCACGCGACTACCTTGCCGCCGGCGATGTCGAGGGTCACGCCGGTGACCCAGCCCGACGCGTCGGACGCGAGATAGGCCGCGGCCGCGGCGACGTCAGCCGGCTCGCCGATGCGTCCGAGCGGGAACGCCTGCGACATCGCCTCGAATTGCGCCGCCGGCATCGCTGCCATCTTTCGGTTGCGCACCGCCGACGGCGCCAACGCATTGACACGTACGCCGCGGGATGCGTACTCGGCCGCGAGGTGCCGGGTCAGCATCACGACACCGGCCTTGGCCACCGCGTACGCGACGTTGGCCTGCGACGGCGTACGACCGGCGGCCGAGGACATGGTGATGATCGAGCCACGGCCACGTTCGAGCATGCCGGTCGCGAACGTCTGGATCGTGTAGAACGCGCTGGACAGGTCACCGTCGAGGATCGCGCGCCACGCCGGTGGGCTCATCGACTCGCTCGACTGTGGCCGGCCGTTGCCACCGGCGAAGACGGCCAACACGTCGACGTCGCCGAGTTCGTTGGCCACGTGCTTGGCGGCGAACGTGAGCGCGTCGGGCCGGGTGCAGTCGGCCGGCGCCACCACGGCTCGTCCGCCGTCGTTCCAGATGGCCTCGCGTACGTCTTCGAGGGCGTCCTCGTCCCGGGCGATCAGCCCGACCGACATCCCGTTCGCGGCGAGCAGGCGTGCCGTGGCGGCACCGATGCCCCGGGAGGCACCGGTGACCACGGCCACCCGGCCGGCCAGGTCGTCGAAGCGTACGGTCATCGCCGCCACCCGCCCCAACGGTGCCGGAGCCGGGCGACGCGGAGGATTGCGAAGGTCAGGAACGCGAGCGGAATGATCGCGAAGAAGTGGCCGTGCGCGATCCCGCCGACCGCGCCGAAGATCAGAAACACGAACAGGATCGGCAGCAGCGGCAGCAGGAACCAGGGCGGGCCGGGGCGTCGCGTACAACCGGGTCCGCCCCATGCCGGGCCTCCCCAGCCGGGCCCACCGGCGCCGGGCGCTCCGGGGCCGTACGGTTGTCCGCCCCAACCTCGGCCGGCCCACGGCCCATACCCCTCGGCCCGGCCACGGTTGTCGCCCTCTGTTTCCGGCGACCAGACCTCGTCCTCCTGATTGCGTCCCCGTCCCCAACCCGGCCCGCGACGGTTCGCGTCGTCGGGGGAGGCCGGCAGATCGGCGATGAGCGGAGCGAGCTCGTCGCGGTACTTCGTGGTGTACAGCGTCGCCAGGCGCTCGTCGCCTTCTTCGAGCGTCAGTCGGCCCTCGCCGACCGCCGCGCGCAGGGTCTGCGCGATCCGCTCGCGCTCGGCGTCCGAGGTGCGTACGCGAGGTGTGTCGGTGGTCATCTGGCTCATCCCTTTCGTTTCGCGGGCCGGTGCGGGTCCGATGACTCGACTGTGCGCGCCGCACCGATCGTGGTGCGTCGGTCCGCGGGTGGCTTTCGGGCTGCACCGCCGGGTGTAACCGGGTGGACGACCTACACCCATGGGGGTACGTCGGCCCGTTGGCTCCGCCCCGGCGGGCGTACCTGCGGGCACTGGTCGTGGCCTACCGTGGCCGTGTGGGGATCGACGGCGGCATCGACGGCGACCGGCCGGAGGCCGAGTCGCCAGATCAAGCTGCCGCTCCACGCCGTGGCGGTCCCTGGCGGGACGGCAATCCGTGGCGGGACGGCCCATGGCGCAACAGCGGTCCCTGGAGGGACGGCGGTCCCTGGAGGGATGGCGGTCCGTGGCGGGATGGCGGTCCGTGGCGGGATGGCGGTCCGTGGCGGGTCGGCGGCGGGACCGTGGCAAGCCCAGATGGACGCGGCGGCCCGCCGTGGGCCGGCGGGCGGCGCGGTCCGCGTCATGCGTCGATCTTGTTAGCGATCTTCATCGCGATCGTCGAATTGTTCGGTGCGCACGTCTCCAACCACCACCAGGCAGCGCTGCGCCCGCTTGACGCGGGCGGCGACATCCTGATCATCGTCGGCGCGGCCGCGCTCACGGTCCGGCGCAAATGGCGCATCGCGACCTACGTCGTGTCGCTCACTGCGACAGTTGTTTACCTGCTGGCCGGCTACCCGTACGCCCCGGTGTTCTTCGCCGTGCTGGTGTGCATCTTCGGCGCCGTGCGCACCGGCCACCGCAAGGGCGTCTGGATCGCTACTGCCATCGGATATCTGGTGGCCGTGCTCGCCGGCCGTGTGTGGTCGTCGGTGGGCGGTGTGCCGCTGCGGGCACCGACGTTGGGCATCTCGATCGCTGGCGCCGCGTGGACGATCGTCGCGCTTGCCCTGGCCGAAGGCGTCCGGGTCCGGACCGAGCGGTTCGCCGAGATCGCCCGTACGCAAGCCGAGCACGCTCGGGCACGCGCCGAGCAGGCCCGCCGGCAGGAGAGCGATGAGCGGCTGCGCATCGCCCAGGAACTGCACGATGTCCTCGGGCATCACCTGTCGCTGATCAACGTGCAGGCCGGCGTCGGCCTGCACCTGATGGACGAGCACCCTGGGCAGGCGCGGGCCGCGCTCGAGGCGATCAAGGAGGCGAGCGCGGCCGCATTGGGTGAGGTGCGTTCCGTTCTCGGCGTCCTGCGTACGTCCGACGAGGCGGCGCCGCGCGCGCCCGCGCCGACGCTGGCGAACCTGACGACGCTCATCGACGCGGCAGACACCGCCGTCGTCGGCGAACCCGTGTCGCTGCCCCCCGAGGTCGACCGGGCGGCGTTCCGGATCATCCAGGAGTCGCTCACCAACGTGCGGCGGCACGCGGGCGACGGGGCTCACGCGAGCCTGGTCCTGACGTACCGGCCAACGGGTCTGGTCCTGCGGGTGTCGGACGACGGCGCCGGCGCACCGGGCTGGGTCGGCGCGGACGTGCGCGGCGACCGGACGCCGGCCGGTCGTCCCAGGTCGGGCGAGTCCGGCAACGGCATCGCCGGCATGCGAGCGCGAGCCGTGGCGCTGGGTGGCACGCTGACGGCCGGGCCCGGGCCGTCGGGCGGTTTCGTCGTGACGGCCACGCTACCGATCCGGGAGTCCTCATGATCAAGGTTTTGCTGGCCGACGACCAGGCGCTGCTCCGGGCCGGATTCCGTGCCCTGCTGGACGCGCAGTCGGACATCGACGTGGTCGGTGAGGCCATCGACGGCGCGGACGCGGTCCGGCAGGCGACGCGGACCCATCCGGACGTCGTGTTGATGGACATCCGGATGCCCGGCACGGACGGTCTCGCCGCGACCCGCCAGATCGCCGCCGATCCCGCGCTGCACGGCGTGCGGATCATCATCCTGACGACGTTCGACCTCGACGAGTACGTGTTCGAGGCACTGCGCAGCGGTGCGAGCGGATTCTTGGTCAAGGACACCGAACCGGTCGAGTTGCTGCGGGCGGTGCGCGCCGTCGCCTCCGGGGACGCGCTGCTGTCGCCGGGCGTCACGCGTCGACTGATCGCCGAATTCACTACACGCGCGCCCGTGCCGCAACCGCCGACCACGGTGAGCGTCCTGACTGACCGGGAGCGTGAAGTGACCGCGCTGGTCGGCGCTGGTCTGTCCAATGAGGAAATCGCCGAGCAGTTGGTCGTGTCGCCGGCGACCGCCAAGACCCATGTCAGCCGCGCGATGGGCAAGCTCGGTGCGCGCGATCGAGCGCAGCTTGTGGTGTACGCCTACGAATCCGGCCTGGTCCGTCCGGGCTGGCTCGGGTAACCCGTATCACCGTCAGAACGGGTGCGCCGACCGGCGGTCCAGGCGCTTTGGAAAACTCAGTGCGCCGACCGGCGGTCCAGGCGCTTTGGAAAACTCAGTGCGCCGACCGGCGGTCCAGGCGCTTTGGAAAGCACAGTGCGCCGACCGGCGGTCCAGGCGCTTTCGAAAATTCAGTGCGCCGATTATCCGGTTTCACGGCCAGGGACGGTGCGCCGACCGGCGGTCCAGGCGCTTTGGAAAATTCAGTGCGCCGACTATCCGGTTTCACGGTCAGGGACGGTGCGCCGACCGGCGGTCCAGGCGCTTTGGAAAATTCAGTGCGCCGACCGGCGGTCCAGGCGCTTTGGAAAATTCAGTGCGCCGACGGAGGTCCAGGCGCTTTTAGAAGACTCAGCCGAACTTGCCGACGCCCATGGTGGCGACGACCGCGATCGTGCCGAGTGCGAGCAGCATGGCCACGAAAATGAGCATGTTCCGCTCGGAGGACGGCAGCTTGTCGCTCGGCTCGGTCTCCGATGTAGCCGGTGGGGCCGGATGTCCGGTCGCCGCCTCGGTTTCGGCGGCGGCCTGTGCGCGTGCCGCGGCCTGTGCGTGCCCGGCCGCGGTGACCGCGTCGGCCGGTGTGCGGGCGGAGATCGCCTCGGTGACGGCATCCGCTGCGGCCTGCGCCGCTGCCTCGATGCGCCCGGTCACGAAGGCGGGCAGGACCATCGTCGCGTCGTCGAACCAACTCGTTCGACCGGCCGGGATGGCGCGGCTCGGTTCGACCGTATGACCCAGATCGGCCGAGGGTGCGCCGCCGGTGACGTGCCGGCTCGCCGATCCGGTGACCCGGGCGATACCGGTCCCGGTGATCCGGCTGCCGGACCCGGTGATCTGAGCGTCCGTCGCGCGGGGACCGTCGAGCCGGTGTGCGCCGACGCGCTCCGACCCGCTGGTTTGGCCTTCGTTTCGCTGATTGCCTTCGGTTCGCTGATGGGGGATCGCGCTGCCCAGGTGGGTTTCCCGGGGGGCGGCGTTGTCGATCACCAAGCGTCTCCTCTCGAGCAAACCACGTTGCCCTGGTCACCGGCGCTCGCGGCTGCGCAGCGACACCGGCCCCATCTCATACCCAACAACACCGATCTCATCACCATTACCGGCAACATCGGCGCGTCCCGGCAAAGGACTCTATACGGTCAATCCCTGCATGGGTAATCCCGTAGTGGCGTTGCCGTGCGTGAACGTTGCATGACGTTTCGCCACGATCTGTCGCTTCTGCGCGGCGAGGTCGACGACGAGAGGTCGTTTGCTGTTCGGATCCGACGGCGAGTGCCGGGCCGGCCCATCGGATCTTCGCTGTCGGGCGCCGGCCGTGCAATGGTAACGGCATGGCGAGTTCACATCCGGCGGTGGTTGCGGGTGCGCGCGCGGCGATCGAACCGCTTCTCGACACCGCTGGGCGCCGGATCGTGGTCGGGATTGTCGGGCCGCCGGCAGCGGGAAAGTCGACGCTCGCGACATCTCTCGCATCGGCATTGTGCGGTGCGTACGGACCGCGGACGGCCGTAGCCGTCGGCATGGACGGCTTCCACCTCGCCAACTCCGAGTTGTCCCGCCTGGGGTACGCCGGTCGCAAGGGCGCACCGGAAACGTTCGACGCGTACGGCTTCGTCGCGATGGTCCGTCGTCTACGCGCAGACGACGAGCCGGTGGTTTACGCGCCGATCTACAGCAGGGCGGTGCACGAGTCCATCAACGCGGCGATCGCGGTCCCGTCCGACATCCGCGTTGTCGTCGTGGAGGGCAACTACCTGCTGCTGCGACGAGCGCCCTGGGACCAGGTCCGGCCGCTGCTCGATGTGGCGCTTTACCTCGACACGCCGGCCGGTATGCGGGTCGACTCGCTGATCCGCCGTCAACGTTCGCGCGGGCTAGATCGGTCCGCCGCCTTCGATTGGGTCCACTCCAGCGACGAGGTCAACGCGAAACTCATCGCGACCACGCGAGGCGACGCCGACGTAATCCTGGCCCGCCCGGGCTGACGAGTCCGCCCGGCAGGCGAGCTTCCCGGGCTGATGAACACGCCCGGCCGGCGAAATCCGCCGCGCTTACGTGTCCGTCGGGTGGTCAGTCCAGCCGAACTGACGACCCAGGCCTCGCCAGGCTGAGCGTCAGCGGTCTTCGGGTGCGGTGACGCTCGCCTGGCCGAATAGCACGACCGCGAAGAGTGCGACGGTGACGACGTGCACCCCGGTGCAGTAAAGGCAGATCTTGCCGATCGTGAACAGTTCGGAATAGAGCAGGTAGAACACGAATCCGATGCCGACGATGCCGGCGACGACGCGACCGTTGCGCAGCCAGGGCGACCGGCTGCGCCAGGCGGCCGGAAGACACGCGGGCAGCATCGCGACGAAGTAGACCAGACCGAGCAGCGCGACCGGGATGCCGAACACCTTCGACTGCGCGCTCGTGGTGACCTGCAGGCAATTCACCACGCCGTTGTCCGAGCACGCGAGCGTGGCCGAGGCGGTGTAGTGCTCATAGGTCAGGTAGGCCGACAGAGCGAGCCCGATCAGGATGAGCGCAAGCGACGTGATCGGCAGCCAGCGCGGGACGATGAGCGGCGCGAGCGCGCCGCCGTCACGGCGTCCGCCCGCACCACTGTCACGTCGTGCACCCGCGCCGTCACGGCGTCCCGCTCCGCTGTCGGTCCGTTGGGCGATCCGGCCGGCGTCACCGGATGACCCGCGTTGAGTCGCCGCCGGCCGGCTCGCGGTGGATGCCGTGCGACCTGCGGTGGATGCCGCACGGCCTGCGGTGGACGCCGGGCGGCTTGCGGTGGATGCGGGGCGATTCGCCGAGGCCGCCGTTCCCGCCGGCCCGCCGCCCGCGCGCGCCGGTCGTGCGTCGGTTACCGCGTCGTCGTCGGCCGCCACCTCCGTGGCCCGATCCTGCTCGGCCGGAGTCGACCGGGCTTGCCCCTTGCGAGCCGCGGCGCGGGCCCGTGCGTCAGCCTTGGCCATTGATCGCTCCGTACGCCGTCGCGGCCGTCGTCGAACACACGTTGGCCGGCTGTCCATTCGTGAGCTTGCACAGCTCGTTCGTAAACGCGTTGGCCGTGCCGAGGATCGCCTTGGCCACGTCGCTGTTCGGGTCCTTCAACGCGTCCGCGACCTGCTGCTGCGTCATCCCGGCCAGGATCTGCGGGTTGTAGCTCGCACCGCCCACGATCGACTGGTTCGCGAAATCCAGGAACGGGAACGAGTTGCCGGTCTGCCCGGCCGGCGGCGGGTCGAACTGGTCGACCAGCTTCTGCTGATCGGACGTGAGCGTCTCCAGCGGCACGCCGGCGTCGCTCTGGATCTCCTTCGGCTGGAAGTCGATGTACTTGCTGGTGTAGGTCGCCCCGTGGAACGTGAAGGTCGGCGTGTTCGGGAACGTGTCCGTGGACGACGAGGAGGTCGTACTCAGATTCTGGAACGTCCCGAAGCGCGACAGCGCGACGATCATCGGCCACCGCTCGGCCGCGCAGTACGGGCAATACTCGGCACCCATGTAGAAGACGATCGGCTTGCCGTCGCTGCCCTTCAGGACCGCCTGGCCGCTCGTCGCCTGCGGCAGCGTGTCGACCGAGCCCTTGCCGACCTTGTCGAGGGTTGCCGGCGGCACGCCGGTCACCCCGTTCACCAGGCTCGTCGCGGCGGTCGACGACGCGACCGAGGTGCTCTTCTTGGTCGGCGCGGTCAGCTTGACGGCGACCAGGATCGCGATCACGAGCACTACGACCCCGACGGCGGACCCGGCGGCGATCAGGCGTTTGCGCCGTTGCTCAGCACGCCGTTGTGCGGCGGCGAGCTCCCGCGCGGCCTGTCGGGCGTCCTTCTTGCCCTTCGACACGTGCAGTCAACCTCTCACGATCATCGGTGGCCGGGAACGCCGTCCGGAGGACGACCCGGCACCACGGAACGCGGCCACGCCACCGCGACCGGTCATTGCCGCCGTATCCGGACAACTACCCAAAATCGATGCGTCCGGGGGCGTCGAATGCCGAGCGTCACGGCTCCCAATCACGCCGAACCGTGTCGCTGTCGCCACCGGGCGGCGGCCGCTCGCGACGCTACCCCGGGCCGATAAAGATCGTCGACGCGGATCGGACGTTTCGTACAAGTTCCAAGCTTATTCACAGCCGGTGCCGACCAAGCATAGGGGCCGATCCGCCCGCGCCCCGGCCGCGCCGCCGGCACAGCCGCCGCAATGCACCGCTCGCTGGCCGGATGGCCGACGATGATCGCCGTAACGGTTACCAGTCTGGCGCCGCCGGGGAGAGCCCACCGGAAACAAATCGCGGTTAACATCCACTCGCTTACATCTATCTGAGAGGTGTACCGCACATGACCCAGAGTGGTTCGGCCGCAACCATCGAGGTCCCGGCCGACGTACGCGAAGGCACGTATGGCGACAAGGTGGCCGCCATCGAGCCGGGTGGCGCCGAGTTCATCCCCCTGTCCGAGCGCCACGGACGTCCGCTCAATCAGTTGTGGACCTGGACGTCGCCGAACCTGGAATTCGCGACGATCTTCGTCGGCATCATCGGCGTCTGGTTCTTCGGTCAATCGTTCTGGATGGCGGCACTCGCCGTCATTCTCGGTTCCGCCCTCGGCTCGGTGTCGATGGGCTTCCTCGCCGCGCGTGGTCCGCTGTTCGGTGTGCCGCAGATGGTCCTGTCGCGCATCGGCTTCGGCTTCCTCGGCAACATCCTCCCGGCCGGCATCAACGCGGTCGTCGCGGGCGTGGGCTGGTTTGCGGTCAACAGCGTCAGCGGTGCGTTCGCGTTGTCCGCGTTGACGCACATGTCGAGCAAGCTCGCGCTGGTCATCATCGTCGTGCTGCAGATCGCGGTCGCGTTCTTCGGCCACAACCTCGTACACAGCTTCGAGCGGTACGCGTTCCCGCTGCTCGCGGTCATCTTCGTGATCGCGACGATCGTGATCTCGTCGAAGGCGCACCCGTCACTGACGCACCAGACCGGCGGCATCGGTGGCTTCATCGTGACCGCTCGGTGCGGCGTTCGGGTACGCGGCCGGCTGGAACCCGTTCGCCAGTGACTACACGCGCTATCTCCCGCCGACCACCAACCGAAGGGCGACGGGCCTGTGGGCCGCGCTCGGTGTGTTCGTGTCGTGCGCGATTCTCGAGACCGTCGGCGCGGCGGCGGCGAGCATCACGAGCCTGGACAAGTACGTGTCGAACCCGACGGCCGGCTTCACGAGCCACCTTCCGACCTGGATCGCCGACCTCACGTTGCTGGCGATCGCGCTCGGCGCGGTCTGCGCGAACGCGCTGAACGTCTACTCCGGCTCGATGTCGTTCCTCGCGCTCGGCATCCGGATGCCGCTGGCACTCCGGCGCGGCATCGTCGCGATCGTGTTCGGTGTCGCGGGTTTCTTCCTCGCGCTGTCCGGCCTGCACAACGCCGGCGAGAACTACACCGACTTCCTGCTGATCATCTCGTACTGGATCGGCCCGTGGCTCGGCGTGTTCTTCATCGACCAGTTCCTGCGCCGCGGGAAGCGCGTCGACGGTTACCTGTTCGACCGCAAGCACAATCCGTGGGGCGGCGCCGCCGCGATGGCCATCGCGATCGCGGTGTCGATCGTCTTGTTCTCCGACCAGATCAAGTACACCGGCTTCGTGCCGAAGCATGCCGGATCGCTCGGCGACCTCGCGTTCGAGGTCGGCTTCGTGCTCGCCGCCGTGCTCTACTGCGCTGTTCTTCCGGTTCCAGCGTGACCGTGGCGAGGAGTGCTGGTCATCCCGGAGGCGGCGCGCGGCGGTCGGCCCGCGCTCGATCCCACTCCAGGAAAAGGCCGACGTCGATGCCGTCGTCGAGTCGCCCGACGGCACAACCCCGTAGTAGTCCGCCATCCGCGACGAGTTCGGGGTCGGTCACGTTCGCAGGAGCGTGACCGGCCCCGCCGCATGGACTCGGATCACGTCCGCAGGAACGTGACTTCTTCCTCCGTACCCGCGAAATTGACCGTGCGCACGGCGGGCGTGGCGCGGGCGACGACCTTACCGCCGCGCAGCACCAGCGTGCGCGGAGCGACCAGCCGCAACGCGTCCGCCTCCGACGGCGCGTCGAACACCACCAGGTCCGCCGGACCGCCGGGCCGCAAACCATAGTCGGGTACGCCGAGAGCCGCGGCCGGATTCACGGTGATCATCTCGATGAGCCGGCGCAGCTCGGCGTCACCGGACATCTGGCCGAGATGGGCGAGCACGAACGCGGCCTGCAGCGGATCGCCGTAGCCCAGCGGATACCACGGATCCATCACCGAGTCGTGACCGATGGCCACGTTGACCCCGGCCTCCTGCAACTGCTTGACCCGGGTGTGACCGCGCCGGATCGGGCCGGTGTCGAACCGTCCCTGCAGCACGGCGTTGTCCAGCGGGTTCGTGACCATGTGCAGGCCGGCGCGCGCGATGTTGTTGATCAGCCGGTACGCGTACGCGTTGTTGTACGAGTGCATCGCCGTGGTGTGACTCGCGGTGACCCGACCCGACATCCCCCGGCGGATCGTCTCGGCCGCCATCACCTCGACGAATCGGGAGTGGTCGTCATCGGTCTCGTCACAGTGGATGTCGACGCGGAGGCCGTGCTCGTCGGCCAGCGCGATCGCGAACTTGACCGACTCGACGCCGTCCTCCCGGGTCAGCTCGTAGTGCGGGATGCCGCCGACGACGTCGGCGCCGAGTTCGACCGCCTTGCGCATCAGATCGGCGCCGCCGTCGAAACCGAGGATGCCCTGCTGCGGGAACGCGACGAGTTGCAGGTCGACGACGCCCCGTACCTCCTCGCGGAGGTCGACGAGCGCCCGCAACGCGCGCAGCTCCGGATCGCAGACGTCGACGTGGCTGCGAACGTGCTGCACGCCGTTGGCCAGCTGCCACCGCAGGATCTGCCGTACCCGCGACTGGACGTCCTCGTACGTGAGGTCCTTGACCCGCTCGGCCCAGACGGCGATCCCCTCGAACAGCGAGCCGGACACGTTCGGCCGGGGCTGCCCGACCGTGAGTACGGCATCGAGGTGGATGTGCGGCTCGACCAGCGGCGGCGTGACCAGGCGCCCGGCCAGGTCGGTGACGTCGCGCGCGTCGACGGTGACGTCCGAGGCCGGTGTGATGTCGACGACGTTGCCACCGTCGATCGTGATGTCATGGTGCCCGTCGGTGCCGGCGATGTGTGCGTTACGTAGCAGGAGATCGATCACGTGGTCATCATCGCCTGAACCGCGCCGCTCGCACCATTGGCCAGCGGTGTTTCGGAGCAGGCAAAGACGGGCGCCCACGCTCACGCCGACTCGCGCACGCTCACTCGTCGCACTGACGTTGATCGCGCGGATGATCCGAGACGGATGTTCGAGACGGATGTTCCAGACGGATCTTGTGAGACGGATCTTGCGAGACGGATCTTGCGGGCACGCCGATAGGCGGTTGACGCAGTTTCCTGATCGGCCGCGGCTCGCAGCACCGATTCGCGGCGGGGATTCGACTGCTGCGCCTCGGATCCGCAGCCGGCACTATCGGTGCCGCCGCTACGGCGTGGCGGGCTGGATCTTGTCGGCGAATCGGTCAACTACCTGCCGATCCGCGGACACGTCGCCACCGCGAGTGACTGGTCCGGACGGGATTCCGGGGTCTGGTTGCGTCCGGTGCGTGCAGTCCGCGTGTTGACGTGTGAGCCCGTACCAGCCGACGCAGCAACGGCTGGGGTCGCGTGGCGCGATGGCTGCGCCTGGAGCGTTGTCGGTCGGGCGGGTTGCTGGAGTCAGTTGCATCCGTGTGTGCGGTTCGCGCTCGATCTTTGCGCGACGGCGCGCCGCCGCGTGCGGCCTGGTGGCTCGGCGTCGGTTGGCGGGCCGGTGGTGGTCGGGTGGGGATCGCTGCCGGTGGGTGGCTATGCGCGCGGGTGGTAAGGGTTGCGGCGAGGGCGTTGGGCGGGATCGAGGTGTGGGGGTGGGATGAAGTCGGGTCGGTGGTCGGCTGCCATGGTGATTCGCCAACCGGAGTCGGGTCGGTGGATGAGTCGGTGGTGGTAGCCACAGAGTGCGACGCCGTTGTCCCGATCTGTCCGGCCGCCGGTGGACCAGAAGATCACGTGATGGACGTCGCACCAGCGGCTGGGTCGATCACAGCCGGGGAAGGCGCAGCCGCCGTCGCGGAGCAGGACCGCCATCCGGGCAGCTCCGGTGTAAGGCCGACGGCTCCGGCCGATGTCGATCGGGACAGTCGCCCCGTTCAGCACGGCGGGGAGGATCCCGGCGTCGCATGCCAAGCGGCGGGTGACTTCAGGGGTGAGCAAGCCGCCGGTGTCGAGGTGCCCGACGGCGACTTCGCGGGAGAGCGCGGCCCAGTCGATTGTGACCGTCAGGTGGGCGGGTTGGCCTCCGTCGGTGGGGAGGTCGCCGGTGCGAAGCGCGAGTCGGCAGATGTCGACGAGGGCGTCGGCGCGTCGGGCGGCTGGGGTGCGTGGGTCAGGAGCATTCGCGTCAGTGACCGGGGCGATCAGCGGAGAGATGGCGGCCTGGATGGTGGCCGCGGCCTCCACATCCAACCGGCCGGACAGCCGGATGCCGCCCAACCCGTCGGGGGACATCGTGAACCCACGCCGCGTCCGTGCCAATCGTTCTTCTCGCTCCAGGCGTTCGCGGAGGCGTTGGTCGGCCAGCTCGGGGTTGATGTGGGCCAGGATCCGCTCACCCAACCGGGCCAGAATCTTCGGCTCAAACCGCGCCGCTTCGCGCAGCAGCGCGGTTTCGACCTCGTCGACCAACGTGTCATTCGCTCTGTCAACCTCGGCGGCGTCGTTAGGAGCGGCACCATCGGTCGGTTCAGCCTCCGGACAGTGCACGTCGGGGACGTCGTCCAACACTCGACCGATGACCGCGCATTGGCTGACGTTGGCGAGTCCGGCGGTGACAGCTGCGGCCAGCCGTGGCCGTGCCGCGAGCACCGCGCCGAGATCGGTGAGTTTGCGGGCGTCGGCGGGGGAGATCCGCAGCAGATCCCGCAACCACACCACCGCCGACGCGGCGTCCTGTTCCTTCGGGAGATCGCGACCGGCAGCGTCGTGCACCAACCCGGCAAGGACCGCGGTCGCCGACGAGACGACAGTGTGCCAACCCTGGATCACGTCGACCAGTTCGACCTCGGAGAATCGGAAGTTTGGACGAGACGCGAACGCGGCGACGCCCGCCGCCGCAGCCGCCACATCCTCGTCCATGACGTCAATAATGGCACACCTGTACGACAGAATTCTGACGCCAGAAAACGTCGACCATCGGGTGCGCCGCTGACTGAGCCGCCGGTGCGGACGGCGCGAAGTTCGTTGAGTGGGCTAACGGCCGGGCATGGCCCGCCACTGGCTGCGATGCCTGGCGCCCGCGCGAACGCCAAGCTTCAGCGCATCTCCTCCTCGAAGTCGTGGCGATGCGCACGAGGAGGTCGAGTCGTTGGGGCGTCAGGTAACTGCGCACTCACCTTGTAGCGCGATCGGCTCGGTCGCGACTGAGCGCAAGCTGAGATCGGCGGTCCGTTGCGTGCGGTCCACGCCGCAACCTCTCGATAGGGTCGAGCTGAGGTGCCGCGGCTTCGGTGCCACATCAAGGGGCTTCGAGGGGTGGACATGCGCACCAAACTGCAGGCGGCCGATGCGTTTGTGCTGTTCGGCATCACCGGCGACCTGGCGTTCAAGATGCTGCTCCCGGCGCTCTATGCGATGGAGGCACGCAATGAGCTGCCCTGTCCGGTCATCGGCGTCGCGCGGTCGAACCTGGATACCGACGGTCTCCACCGGCGCGCGCACGACTCGCTGGTCGCGGCGAAGGTCGACATCGACGGCGCGATTTTCGATCGGCTGAGCCAGCGGATGACGCTGGTAGCCGGCGACTTCGACGACGCGGAGACGTTCACCCGCCTCGGGAACGAACTCGGCCGGGCCGCCAACGCCGTCTACTACCTTGCCGTTCCGCCGAGTCTCTTCGCGACCGTCGCCGCTCGGCTGAACGCCGCCGGACTTGCCGATCGTGGACGGCTCGTCGTGGAGAAGCCCTTCGGCCACAACCTCGCCACCGCCCGCGCGCTCGACGTGAAGATCAAAAAGTTCGTTCGCCGAAGACCGAATCTTCCGGGTCGACCATTTCCTCGGCAAAGAGTCGGTCGAGGACATCCTCGCGTTCCGGTTCGCCAACACGCTCCTCGAACCCATCTGGAACAGCTCGTACGTCCGGTCGATCCAGATCACGATGGCAGAGAATTTCGGCGTCGAGGACCGCGGCTCGTTCTACGACCCGGTTGGCGCGATCCGCGACGTCGTGCAGAACCACCTGCTGCAGGTTCTGGCGCTGCTGACGATGGAGCCACCGACCTCATCCGACCCGCAGGCGCTGCTCGACGAGAAGTGCAAGGTGCTGCGGGCGATGCGCCCGCTGCGCGTGCGTGACACTGTCCGCGGCCAGTACAACGGGTACGACAAGGTCAAGGGTGTCCGCGACAACTCGACAACCGAGACGTACGTGGCGTCGAAGTTCTACGTCGAGAACTGGCGCTGGCACAACGTGCCGGTGTGCGTACGGGCGGGCAAGCACCTGGCGACCACGTCGCTGGAGGTCATCGTCGAGCTGCGCAAGCCGCCGGTGCTGCTGTTCGCCGACGCTGACGGCGAGCCCGACCCGAACCTCATCCGGCTGCGCCTGGGTCCGAACCCCGGCGTCACGCTGAACATCTACGCCGGCGAGCCCGGGCACGCGAACCAGGTCCGCGAGATCGATGTGTCGGCCGACTTCGAGCGGCAGCTCAAGGGCCAGCGGAAGCCGTACGAGCACATCTTCCTCGGCGCGATCCACGGCGACCCGCGGCAGTTCGGTCGCATGGACATCGTCGAGGAGAGCTGGCGAGTGGTGGGCCCGATCCTCGATCGCCACGATGAACCGTTGCTCTACCCGAAGGGTTCATGGGGACCGGAGGACGCGGACAAGGTCGCGCTCTACCACCACTGGCATCCGCTGGAGATGGTTGACTCCTGAGGCGAGCAGCCGGGCCGCAGCTGGCGGATGTCTCATGGGTCCGGGTGATCAGGTTCACCGGCCGGACGGGTCACGGTGATGTATCAGGACGCGACAAACGCCCCACTCGTCCCCTACATTTGTCGGGCGCTGGGCGGCCGCAGGGGACCGCCGGAGGTGTCCGGTGCCCGATCGGGCGGCGACGCGTGGTTGGGCGGCATCGAGCGCTACCGATCTTCGGAGGATTTGTGAAGCATCGCCGTTTCGCGGTGGCTGGCGTTGGTGCGCTCGCCATCGCCTCGCTGACTCTCGCCGCGTGCAGTTCCACCTCGAACTCCGCATCGGCGGGTGCGTCGTCCACAACGAGTGCGTCGCCGTCCGTCGCGCCCGCCGACGCGCTGGTCGCCGCCGCGACAAGCCTGAGCGGCAAGGGCTACGACATGACGTTGACGGCCGCCAGTGTCACCGGCAAGGGCTCGGTCGACCCGACCAAGCACGCGGTGACCTTCGATGCGAAGGCCAGCGAGGGCGGCCAGACGATCGAGTTGAATCTGACCGGCATCGGCTCGGACCTGTGGGCGAAGATCGACCTTGGCGCGCTCAACAGCCAGGTCGGCCTCGACCCGTCGAAATGGCTCAAGATCGACGCGACCAAGGTCGACGAGTCGTCGATCGGCCTCGACCTGTCGAACCTGAGCGACGTGCTCGACATCGGCTCGCTCACCAAGGCCGTGTCGAACGTGAAGCGCACCGACGCGACCCACCTCACCGGCACGATCGACCTCACCAGCCTGACCGGCACCGAGAAGCCGGATGCCGACGCGCTGAAGAAGGCCGGCGCGGCGGCCAAGTCCGTGCCGTTCACGGCGACCCTGGACGACCAGGGCCGACTGAGTGACCTGAAGGTCAACGGCGACTCGATCGACAGCGGACTCAGCGTCGACATCGCGGTCTCGAATGTCGGCTCGCCGACCGCCGTGACCCCACCGCCGGCCGCGGACGTCGTTCCGGCGCCGGCGTCGATCTACCAGATCCTCGGCGGCAACTAGCTCAGCCACTCCGATCGCGGGTACGGCTTCGGCCGTGCCCGCGATCGGCATCCGGCCGTCGAATCCGAGGCATCGCGAACAGTTCGCCGAGCCTTCGCACAGGGGTCGACAGATCGGTTGCTCGGTCCTAGCCTGGCACCGCCCCCGCCTTCTCACGTGCCGTCGTGGACCGTCGCCGGGGTCGTGACCGGAGGTCTGCGTGACCCTGCATCGCTTCGCGATCGCCGTGGTGGTTGCGCTCACCGTCGCGTCCGGCGCGGCCGCGTGTACGACCATCGTGCCGCCGATCGAGCCGCCACTCACGGCACGGACCACGGCCGACCCGAACGCAGTGCAAGCTCTCTCGCAGGCGCTCGCCGCATTGTCCACCGACAGCTATCAGGTGCGCGTCATCGCCTCGCATGGACGGGCCGTCGCGAGTGGCAGCGTCGTGCCATCGGCCGCGTCCTTCGACGTGGAGTGCGCCACCGCCGTCGAAGATGACGCGTTCCGGGAGGCGGTACGAAAGATCGGCCGTACCGTCTGGCTGAATGTGTCCTATCCCGACATCAACACGGAGCTCGGCATCTCGGCCCAGCAATGGGTCGCCGCGTCGCCGGCACTGCTGAAGCTCGACAGCGGCGCTCGATTCGACGTTGCCAGCCGAGATCCGTTCGATCTCGCCGAACTCCTCGACGGCGTGACCGCGGTCTGGCGAAGCGATCCGACGCACCTTGCCGGGATTGTGGACTACACGCACAGTCACGGCGTCGCGGCTCCCGACGCCGACGAGTTGAGCGAAGCCGGCCATGCCGCGGCGTCGACGCCGTTCACCGCGACGCTCGATGGCGATGGCCGACTGCTGATGGTGCTGATCGATGCGGATGCGTACAACCCGGATCTGACCCGGAGCATCACGCTGTCCGCCTACGGATCGGTTCCGCTGCCCGTGCGCCCGGCCAAGGCGAGCGTGGTCGCGGCGACACCGATGATCTACCAGCTGTTCAACGAAGGCTGACCCTCGGCCGGTGCCGCGCCCGCGCTGCGCCGCGCCGCGCTCGGCTGGCGCCCCGCCCGCGCTCGGCCGAGCCTCGCGCTCCGCGCCCACCCGCGGCGCCCACCCGTGGAGCGGAGGCATCCTTATCGATTCGCCGGACGCCCCAGGTCAGGACGTGTGACGCTGTCCCGAGCGGAGGGGGGCAGCGTGCGGCGGATCTTCGCGGCGATGATCGCCGTGGCGGCTGCGATTGCCGTGTCGGCGTCGGTCGACGTCACGAACTCCCACCTCGGCTCGACCTCGGGCGCGACCCGGCAGCCGGGCCAGGGGGCGATCTTGCCGAACCTGCACGGCGCGGCGGCGCCCGGCTCGCCGTCGGCCGCCACACCGCCGCTGTCGGTGGCTCGACCGGGTGCGAGCCAGCCGTCCGGTCGGTCGGACGTATCCACCGGTCCGGCCGCCGCGCCGGCGGCGAGGCTCGCCGCCGCCGGAACGAATCTGCTCGTCAACCCCGATGCCGAGACCGGCCTGTGCACGCAGTCGGGATATGACGCGATGACCGTGCCCGGCTGGACGGTGACGGCCGGATCGCCGGACAGTGTCTGCTACGGCGCGATCGGCTTCCCCAAGGCCGGCGTCCCCGGGCCGCCGGACCGCGGGCGCGCGTTCTTCTCCGGCGGTGCCACGGGCGACGGCACGATGACGCAGACTCTTTCGGTCGCCTCCGCCGCGGACCGCATCGACGGTGGCGAGGTGCAGTATCGGGCGAGCGGATGGCTCGGCGGCTGGGCCGGGCAGAACGACCGGTCGACGGTCACGATCACGTTCGTCGACAGTCACGGCAAGCTGCTCGGCAGCGATCTGCTCCAGACCGCGACGAACACCGACCGCAACGGAGTGACCGGTCTGCAGAAGCGGTCGACCGGAGGCTGGCTGCCGAGCCGTACGCGGGCCGTCATCGTGTCCGTGGCGTTCACCTGGACGGCCGGGAACACCACCGACGGGTACGTCGACGATCTCGCGTTCTCGCTGTCGGCACCGATGAAGGCACCGCAACTGGTCGCGCCGGCATCGAACGTACCCGCATTTGATCATGTCTTCGTTGTGATGATGGAGAACCAGAACGCGCTGCCCACCGAGGCTCCGGCCGGGGCGGGCCACTACATCCTCGGCAACAGTGCGGCGCCCTACCTGAATCACACCGTGACGGTCATGGGCTCGACCCTCGGCCAGATGTACGCGACCACGCATCCGAGCGACCCCAACTACCTGGCGCTCAGCGGCGGATCAACGTTCGGCTGGACGACGAACCCGGTTGTCGGCAAGGACACGATCGACGCGCGCCACCTCGGCGACCAACTCGACGCGGCCGGGCTGACGTGGCGGGGGTATGCGGCCGGCGCGTACGGCGGCTGCGACAAAACCAACCACAACACCGAGGCCGGCGGCTACTACCTGCCCGACGAGGAACCGTTCATGCTCTACCGGGACGTGGTCGACAATCCGCAACGGTGCGCCGCACACAACCAGCCGCTGACCGCGCTCGCCACCGATCTGCAGTCGGTGGCCACGACGCCGTCGCTCGCATGGTTCGCCGCGAACGACGTCAATGACATGGAGGACGGGGGCGTTGCGGCCGGGGACCGATGGTTGAGCCAAACCTTGCCGGCGATCTTCTCCTCGCCCGCGTGGACGCACCAACGGTCCTTGTTGATCATCTCGTGGGATGAGGGCCGCGACAAGGCCTTCGGGCCGGACTACCCGAACCACGTCGCGACGTACGTCATCGGCTCGCAGGACATGGTCAAGCCCGGCTACACCAGCCCGGTGCGCTATACCGACTTCAGCCTGGCCCGCACGATCGAGGATGCGCTCGGCGTGGGACCGTTGACGAGCAACGACCGGTACGCCACGCCTCTTGGTGACATCTGGAACGATCAGGGTGGCGGGGCACGGGGCCACGGCGGTCAGGGCAACGACGGCGGTTCGACGGTGTCGCTGCACTCCGGGGCGCCGGCGGCCCGCGGTAAGTAGGCGGGCGACCTAGGCGGGCCTCACACGATCGTGCCGGCGCGTCGCGTTGCGCGGCGATCCAGCACGTGGCGGACGAGCGAGATCAGCACCTCCTTGCCGGAGTCGCGGCGGCGGGCATCACACAACACGACGGGTACGTCCGGATCGAGGTCGAGTGCCTTCCGGACGGCATCGGTGCCGAACGGCTGCGTGTCGTCGAACCGGTTGACGGCGACCACGTGTGGGGTGCCGGTGCGTTCGAAGTAGTCGAGAGCGGGGAAGCAGTCGGCGAGGCGGCGTGTGTCGGCGAGCACGACCGCGCCGAGAGCGCCGAGGGCGAGTTCGTCCCAGACAAAGTAGAACCGCTCCTGCCCGGGTGTGCCGAACAGATACAGCACGATGTCACCGGGCAACGTGATCCGTCCAAAGTCCATGGCGACCGTCGTCGTCGTCTTCTGCTCGATGCCGTCCGTGCTGTCGGTGCCGGCGCCGGCATCGGTCAGCATCTCGTCCGTACGCAACGGCATGATCTCGCTGACCGAACTCACCAACGTCGTCTTCCCGACGCCGAAGCCGCCGGCGACGAGAATCTTGAACGCGGTGGGCGCGGTGGCCGTTTCCGCCATGCCTGCCAATCTCCCAAGTTCGGTGCTGTACGCATATCGGTCTGAATCGATGATCACTGTTCTTGCGGTCGGCTGACGCACTCGCTCGTTGACCGTGGCTATAGCGACCGCAATCCGTCGATGACCGCACTCAAAGTGCTGTCGCCGGGACGAGGACTGTTGGGTTCGGGTGTATCGAGCGAAACCGCGCCGGCATCGTACAGGTCGGCGACCAACACCCAGACAACGCCGAGTGGACGGTTCAGGTGACCGGCGAGCTCCGCGATCGACACCGGTCGCGCCGCGCGATCGACGATCTCGCGATGCTCCGGTGCCAGGCTCGCGGCGATCGCCGCACCGGTTTCGGTCGCCACGACGTGGGTGAGCAGGTCGAACGCCATGCCGGCGCGGGTGCGACCGCCGGTGATCGCGAACGACCGAACCACTGGTCCGGCATCCGCGTCGAGCCAGGCAGACGCGTCCGCCGCGCCGCCCGGCGCGTCACCCCGCATCCGCCCGGTGGGTGGCGCGGGCCGGCGCCACCATCGCATGGCCGATGCGCTCGACCAACAGAGCCATCTCGTACGCGATGAGTCCGATATCGGACTCCGCTTCGCTCCACACAGCGAGGCACGATCCGTTGCTCGCCGCCGTCACGAACAGGAATGCGTTCTCCATCTCGACGATGGTCTGCCGCACCGGGCCGCCGTGGAAGTGCCGGCCGGCGCTGCGGGCCAGACCGGCGAATCCGGAGGCGATCGCGGCGAGATGTTCGGCGTCCATCCGAGACAGAGTCCGGGACTTGCCGGTCAGCAACCCGTCGACGGACAGCACGATCGCTTGGCGCGCGGCGGGCACGCGGACCACGAGATCGTCGAGCAGCCAGTCGGTGCTCGCCGCGTCCGTCATCGGTCGGGCCCCCCTGCTTCGCCGGTGTCGGTGCCGCCGGTGTTCGTGCTGCCGGCGCTCGCGCTGCTGGTGTTGGTGCTGCCGGTGTTGACGTCGGGCTGCTCCGCGGTGGTCGCCGGATCGACCGCGCGCGGTGCGGTAGTTGTCTCGGCCGCGGGCACAGCGTCGGCCGCCCGCCGCCGCCGGCCCAGAGCCGTACCGTCCTGAAAGGACGTCAGCATCGTACGCATTCGTTCCGGCGTTCGGGGCGTCTCACGGACTGTCGCATCACCGTCAGTCCGTACGGGTGCGGTTGTCACCGGAGAGTCCGTGACGACGTCGTCCGTGGCGAGCGACGGCGCGATCCGAACGGCGCGGTCGCCTCGGCCGCTCGGCCGGACCCGTTGCGGGAGTCCCTCGGCAGTGACGCCGCGTACGGTCGAGGCCGGCGGCGGCGACGCGACGAGAGTCAGCGCACGCTGTCGCGGCAGTGTCCGCTCAGCGCCGCGGACGCGGGACTCAGGGTCGCCGTCATCCACGTCGCCGTCGGCTGTATCGAGGTCCGCTGCGGTGGTTCTGGCGGTGAGGTCGGCGGTCGTAGTGGTGGCGCTGGCATTCGTGGCCGCCGACGTTGCCATCGTTTCCCTGACGTCGGACACCGCCGCGGGCTCGGTCGCCGATGCCTCGACGACCGACGTTTCGGCCGGCTCGGCCGGCTCGGCCGGTGATGCCGTGGGCAGATCAGCCGGCGCGGCGGTGAGCATGCGCGTGCCCGCCCGTGCGGACCGGGACGTGAGCGCGACAGCATCAGCCTCGGCGACGACCAGCTCCGGCGGCAACAGGACAACCGCGGTGACGCCGCCGAATGGGGAGCGCCGCAACGTCACCGCGATGCCGTGCTTCGACGCGAGCCGCGTCACGACGAACAGGCCGAGACGCGTACTCGGCATGGGGTGGAAATTGGGCGGTCCGGACAGTCGGGCGTTTGCGTCGGTCAGCGCGTCGGCGGTCATGCCGAGCCCGCGGTCCTCGATCTCGATCGCAAAGCCGTGTGGCACCAGTTGCGCCGACACGGTTACCAGCGTGTCCGGCGGCGAGAAGGCCGTGGCGTTCTCCAACAACTCGGCGACGAGATGGACGGTGTCGCCGACAGCTCGACCGGCCACGGCGACCTCGGGCAGCTCGCGTACGGAGATCCGGGTGTACTGCTCGACCTCGGCCGCCGCCGCCCGCAACACGTCGGTGAGCGCGACCGGATATCGCCAGGCCCGACCGGGCGTCGAGCCGGCCAGGATCACCAGGTCCTCGGCATGCCGGCGCATGCGGGTGGCGAGATGGTCGATGCGGAACAGCTCGGACAGGTCGTCCGGGTCGGTGACTCGGCGCTCCATGTCGTCGAGCAGCGCGAGCTGCCGGTGCAACAGCGTCTGACTGCGCCGCGCGATGTTCAGGAACATCTGGTTGAGTCCGCGACGCAGCTCGGCTTCCTGGACTGCGGCGGCGATCGCAGTCCGTTGTACCCGTGAGAACGCGTCGCCGAGCTGGCCAACCTCGTCCGTGCCGTAGGCGAGCGCCGGCGACTCCACCGCGACGTCCACGTCGTCGCCCCGGCGGAGCCGCTCCACGACGGACGGTAGGCGGTGCCGGGCCAGGTCCAGCGCTTCGGTGCGCAACCCGTGGACCCGCGCGATGATGTTCCGGGCCAAGCGGATCGAGATCAGGATGAGGGCGACCAGAACGACCAGGCCGACGCCGCCGGCCACGGCGAGGCGGACGACGATCCGGATAGCGGCCGGTCTGGTCGCGGCCAGGTTCGCCGCGGCCTGATCGGATTCGATCGCCGTGAGCTGCGCGTTGACGGCGTCGAAATCGGTCCGCCACTGCGCGGAATTGAAGCCGGCGGGCAGGCCGCTGCGGTTCGGCGTACGTTGACCAAGCAGATCCTCGTCGCCGCGCAGCCGGGTGAACGCGGCGCTGGCGAGCACCGACTGGTACGTCCGCTGCTCGTCGACCGGCAGAAAGCGGGTCGCCTGCTGGTAGAGGTAGCGCTGGGTGCCGACCGTCGCGACGAGCGTGGTGTAGTCGGCCGGCGAGAGCGCGCGGGCCGCCACGGCGCCCATGACGATCGCATCCTCCCGGGCGAACATCTCGTGGGCCTGGATCAGCCCGTTCACCGTGTTCGCCTGGCGGGCCAGGTCGTGGTCGTCGGCGCCGAGGATCGAGCCGTAGAGACCCACGGCGTTGTCGATGACGCCGTTGTAGAACGCCATCACACCGCCGGTCGTCGCCGCCTGAGCCGGACCGCCGGCTTCCCTGCCGCCGCTGCCGCCGTGCGCCGTTGTCCGTGTTCGTGCGGCTGTGGTCGATCGCCGATCGCTGGGCGGTCAAGCGATCGAGCGCCGTGTCGAGCACGCCGAGATAGCCGCGCGTGGTGTCGCTCTCGGCCCGATGGAACGTCGACGTCGCCGTGTCCCGCCGAAACGTCGCGGCCGCGGTGTCCGTACGCGCGCGGGCGGCGGTCAAGGCGTTCTTCGTCGCTGTGTCATGTCGGCCACCCACCCACGACATGGACGTCTGGCGCTCGACCTCGAGGCGGTCGATGAGCGCGGTGGCCGGCTGTCCGGCCGACTGGAGGTTCGTCACGGCGGAGAAGAGATTGAGCGCCGGACCGAGCGTGGCTCCGGTCGTGAACATCCACATCGCCAGCAGCGGCACGACCGGCAGCAACAGCAGCGTCAGGATCTTCGCTCGGATCGTCCACATCGCCCGCGGATGTGGTCGACGCCGGCCGCCGTCGCAGCAGCGGGTTCTGCCGCTCCATTCGATCCCACCTGTCCGGCTCGGAGACGATGCTGTCGCATTCGCGCCAGCCTTCGCCGGATGCTACTGATCGGAGGCGGGTCACGCACCAGACACCGGTCGCGCCATCGGCGGTACGGTGCCGCAATGGCCCCACAGCAGGGATGATGCAGGGATGATGCAGGGATGACCGACGCGGTGACACGCTGGCATGCGGCCCTCGAGTCCTGGGCGATCCCGCCCGAGATTCTCGCGCGGGCACCGGAATCACCGTGGACACTCGCGCCCGACACTTTCGTGGCGCGGGCCCGCCGCCAGGTGGCCGCGCCGTCCGGCGAGTCGTACGACCGCGCGATGGAAGCGTTGCCGACGGGCGGATACGTGCTCGACGTCGGTGCAGGAGCCGGTGCCGCTTCGCTCGGACTGGCCGGTCGGGCCGCCAGATTGACCGGCGTGGATACCAACCGGTCGTTGCTGGAAACGTTCGCCGTGCTCGCGACGGATCGGCACGTCGACGTGGAGACAGTCGTCGGTGCCTGGCCCGATTGCGCTGAGTCGGCGGGGATGGCCGACGTCGTCGTCTGCCATCACGTGCTCTACAACGTCCCCGACCTCGCACCGTTCGTGACCGCGCTGTCGGCGTACGCCCGAAGCCGGGTCGTCGTGGAGATCACCGCGACGCATCCGATGACGCCGTGGAACCCGCTCTGGCAACGGTTCCACGGCCTGGAGCGGCCGCGGCGCCCGACCGCGACGGACGCCGTCGAGGTGATCTCGGAGCTCGGATACGCCCCGCGGGTGACGCGATGGGAGCGGCCGGCGACGCTCGACTCCATGAGCTACGCCGAGCTGGTCGTCACGACGTGTCGGCGGCTGTGCCTTGGCCCCGAGCACGCGGACGACGTCGACGCCGCGCTGCGCGATCTCGGTGTCGATCCGGCCGCGCCGACACTCGGCGGTCCGACCCGCCAATTGGTGACTATCTGGTGGCCGGGCGTAGCCGACTGACAGCAAATCGTGGCTGGCCGATTGCGAGGCGTGCCGTTCCGGCGGACAAACCATACCGATTGACGCGTGAAATATGCCCGCGGCGACGCACTGCCTGTCCCTCCGGATCGGCCGATCCGCGCGAAACTTGGGTGCGTGAGCCCTGCCAGCGGCCTATCGATCGCCGCGATCCCGGTGGTGCTGGCCAGCCTCGTCAGTGGCTGGATCTTGCTGCGGGCCGCGCGTACGGCTGGGCGGCGTGACCGAGCAGCGCTGACCCTCATAGCAGTCGCGGTGACGGTCATGGCCGGTGGCGTGCTCGCGTCGGCCGCCTGGCTCGACGCAAAGCGAGCCGGCCGCGCGGGCCGAGCACATGCTGCCCGCGGCGATCGGACTCGGCGTCGGCTCGCTCGCTCTTGCCGCGGCGCTGGTGCTGCACGTCGACCACGGCCCCGGGGGTCGGCGCGCCGCACTGCGCCGCTGGGCCGATGGCGTGCTCATCGCCGCCTGCGCTGCGTACGTGTTCTGGTCGTTGTTCGTCGGCCCGAACCCGTTCGACTACCTTGGCCGGCCGGCCGGCGAGACGTTCAAGGCCCTTGGCGCGGCGGCGTTCGCACCGGTGCTTCGTCGCAATCGGAGTGAGTGTCACCCTGGTGTTCCGGGGCTGGCGACGGCAGCCATATCCGACCGCGGGCGCCATCACGTACGCGCTGATCTGGGGCGGCGCCCTGGTGGTCGCGGCCGGCATCAGCGGAGCGTGGCCGACCATCGTCTTTGGTGTCGCCTTCGGCCTGGCACTGGTAGCGATCGCTGTTGTCGCTCGCGATCCGGCGGTTCGGGCCAACGCCACCGCCGGGCACCACGCAACCTGGCTCGGCCTCGTCCCGGTGTCCTGCGCCATCGCCGCCTGCGCGATCCGGCTCGCGATCTACCACAACTCGGACAACACCAGCAGCGTGATCGCCGTCGTGATCGGCGCTTCGCTCGGGCTCCGCCAGACGCTCGCGATGCGCGATGTCCGCGCGTACGCGGCCGAGGTCGAGTCACGGGAAGCGCGGTTCCGGCGGCTCGCCCACACCGATCCGCTGACCGGGCTCGGCAACCGGCGCTATTTCTGGGATGCCTTAGAACGTCAAGCCGCGGCGGGTGGGCCGGCGACGCTCGTGTGCATCGATCTCGACCGGTTCAAGGCGATCAACGACGTGTGGGGCCACGACGTCGGCGATGCGCTGCTGGTCGAGGTGGCCCATCGGCTACGAGCCAACCTGCGCACCGGCGATGTCGCGGCCCGACTCGGTGGCGACGAATTCGCCGTACTGCTAGCGCTGCCACCCACCGATGCCCGTACGGCGGCCGACCGGCTCGCCACGGTTCTCGCGGCGCCGTACGCGCTGGCCGAACGACGGTTTGCCATGTCGGCGAGCATCGGGCTGGTCGGCTACACGGCCGGCGATTTCGACATCCTCATGCGCCACGCCGACATGGCACTGCGCTTTGCCAAACTGCGTGGCCGCAACCGGACCGAGGATTATGAAACGGCATACTCGCAGTGGCTCCGCCGCCGCACCGCGGTCGAGGAAGGTCTGCGGGGAGCCGTCGATCGAGACGAGATGGCGCTGGCCTATCAGCCGATCGTGACCGTGCCGGCCGGCCGTACGGTCGGCGTCGAGGCGTTGTTGTGCTGGCGCCACCCCGCGCTCGGTGTGCTGCGGCCGGCCGAGTTCATGCCGGTCGCCGAGGACTGCGGGCTGGGCGACGACATCGCGCGGTGGGCGCTGCACGAGGCATGCCGCCAGCTTTCGCGGTGGCTCGCCGACGGTCATGACGTCTGGGTCGCGGTCGATATGTCGGTACGGGAGCTGCGCCGTTCCGATTTTGCCGGCGCGTTGGCGTCGGCGATGCGGACGCATCACGTCCCGCCCGGCCGGCTCATGGTCGAGGTGGATGAACACGAGGCGGCGCTGGAGGCCGTCGACATCGCGGAGCGTCTCGGCGCCATCCGTGACGTCGGTGCGCGGGTCGCGCTCGACTCGGTGGGCGGCGGCTTGTCGGTGCTCGGGCGACTGCATGAGGTGCCGGTCGACGCGCTGAAAATCAGTCGTACGTTGATGCGTGAGGTCGCGCCTGCCCGCGTGCTCGCTCCGTCGTGGGTCGGTGTGCCGGTGCAGCGAAGCGCCGATCGACCAGCCGAATCAGCGGTCCGCGATGCCGCTCGTGGACGCCATCGTCCGGGTCGGCGCGAGCCTCGACCTCGACGTCATCGCGCTCGGTGTCGCCGACAGCCACTGCCGTGGCCTCGTCCAGGCCGCCGGCTGCCGGCTCGCTCAGGGCGCGGCATTCGGCCCTCCGATGCCGGCCGAGCACGTCGATGCGCTGCTGAGCGCGCAGGCTCCGGCGCCGGGACGGTCGGCCTGGCCATCCATGCTGGCCCACTCGGACGGGCTCGACTCGCTGCAGGAACCGCGGTGACGTGGACCGCGTCGTGATGCGTCACCCGTCGCGCGGCTAGCTGGTCAGCCGCTCTCTCACGCGGGCGCGTCCGGCCGTCATATGGTGCGGAACCGGCCGTCCGATGCGCGCGGGCCGAGCCGGCCGCCTATCCTGCTCGGGGAGGCGGTGCGCAGTGACGATCGAGGTGACGGACGCGCCCGAGGCGAAACGCTTCGAGGCGCGTGTCGACGGCAAGCTCGCTGGATTCATCCAGTATGAGATGCGGCCCGACGCGGTCGTGCTCGTGCACACGGAGGTGCTGGAAGAGTACGAAGGCAAGGGCGTCGGCAGCGTGCTCGTCCGGAGGGTGCTCGACGATATCCGGGCCCGGGACGGGAAGATCATCCCGACCTGTCCGTTCGTCGGCGAATACATCCGCCGGCATCCGGACTATCTCAACGTGGTCGCAACTCCCTACCGTCGCGGCCTCGAGGGTTGAATCCCGGCGCGGCTAACGAGCGGCGTTTAGCTGGACCGCGAACGCGACGCGTCGATTAGCCGCTCGATGTGCGCGCGAGTCATTCGAGACGCGAGGGTGCGACTCGCCGTAGCCGACCGGGGACATCCGCGCCGCCGTGATGCCGAGGACACGCAGCGTGTCGTACACGGTGCGCGCACGGGCCCGGCTGAGCGCCAGATTCGTCAGTGCCGGCCCGACCGAGTCGGTGAAACCCTGGATCTCCACCTCGACCGAGGTATCCGCGCGAAGGATCGCCGCGACGTTCGCAACGACCTTGCGGCCCGCTGGCGTAAGGGCCGCGCTGGCACTCGCAAACTGAACTGGCCCGCACGCGTTGACGGCCTGTTGGACGTGAGTGATCTCGTCGCCGGGCGGCCGAGCCGAACCGGGCGCGCCGGAGGCCGGGGCCGGTTCAGCCGCTCCCGGCGACGGGCTGCCCGGCGCTGGAGCGTTGGGCGAAACGCCGGTCGGTGGTGTGCTGGCCGAGCCGGAGCGGCCCGGAAGCACAGATGGCCCGCCGCTCGCCGTCGGGCCGGAAGCGGTTGGCACCGGGCCGGAAGCGGTTGGCACCGGAGCGGGAGCGGTTGGCACCGGGGCGGGAGCGGTTGGCATTGGCGGATTTGGTTGCGCGGATGGGCCCGACACGGTCGGGCGCCTCGATGGCCGGTTGCTCGGCGTCTTGCCGGCACCGGGCCCACCACGGTCCACGATCACGTGAGCGACACGTACGCCCTGCTGCGACCGTACGATCGCGAGCGCCCGATCACGATCGCCGGCCGACCGTACGTGCACCGTGGCGTCGCGACCGTCGAATTCGACCTGTGCCCCGGTGATCCCGGCGGCCGAGAGGGCCCGTGACGACCGGTCGGTGAGTTGGCTCTGTACGGCGTCCCGGTTCGGCAGGGCTTGGACCACACCGAGGGTGGCAAGACCGACCGTCGCGACGGTTACCGGCAGGGCGAGCTGGCGCCCGCGAGAGTGTCCGGCCCGTGGCCTGGCTCGCCGGTCACCGGCGGCGGGAGCGCCAGATTGCTTGCCCGGAATCTTGTTGGCGTCGGGCGTCGTCACGCTTGCTCCTCGTCGCTTCGGGCGACCAGGCGGTGGGCGAGGTCGGCGAAGCCCTCTTCGTCGCCGTCGGCAAGAAGCCGCGCTTGAGCCGCCCACGTCGCCAGGCGGGTGGCGGAGCGCAGGCCCGCATTCTCGATCGCCGCCCGCAAGCGGTTGCCATCGCTCGCCGCGAGCGCTCGGAACGTACGGACTCCGGCCGCTCGCAAGGCTGCGGACGTCTGCGGACCGATGCCGTCGATGCGTTCGAGATCGTCGTCGAGACCACGGCCGGCGATCAGTCGGGCGGTGAGTTCGGCGAAGCCGTCCTCGTCACCGGTGGCGAGCAGCCGAGCCTGGGTCGGCCAGGTCGGCAGGCTGGGTGCGACGTCCGGCCGCGAGTTGCCGATCGCCTTGCGCAGCACCATTTCGTCGGCGTTCGCGAGCTGTCCGAAGGTGCGGATGCCCGACGCGACCAGAGCCGCCGCGAACCTCGGGCCGATGCCTTCGATGCGGGCCAGATCGTCGGGATCGAGAGCATCCGGCGGGATCGACCGCCGTGCCGGCGTGCCCGGCGACCGCCGTTTCGGCAGCAGGCCGCCCCGCCGATCGCGCACGTCGCCATCGGATCCGTGGCTACCGGGCCCATGACCATCGGGTCCATGACCATCGCGCCCGTGGCCATCGTGTCCGTTGGCGGTGTGCAGCGTGCCACTCGCTGAGCGCGGATCGTCAGCGCACTCCAAGGTCCGGCGCGCTGCGATCCGATGGGCCGCGATGCGATGTGCCGCGAGCGGCCAGGCATGCACGCTGGAGGTCAGCCGTACGCCTGATGCGCGGAGCGCCGTCGCGACCATGTCGCCATCCGCGGCCGCAAGCTGGTCAAAGGTAAGGATGCCGGCAGCGGCGAGGGCGGCGGCGGCCTTGGGGCCGACGCCGTCGATGCGGGTCAGGTCGTCGGCGGTGTCGGGCGCGACCGATGCCTCGGCCGGCGCCAGCCGGTTGTCGACGCTCGGCGTCGCCACCGGCCGAGTGGCATCCGCCGGCATGTTGTCCGATTCCGGAAATTCGTGACCGGCGTCCGACTCTGGCGTGGAATCGCCAGCGTCACCGGTAGCAGGGCCGACTGCGCTGTCGCCGGCCAAACCCGCCGCGGCGAGCGTCGTATCGTCGGCGCTGTCGCCGCCCGTTCGCGCACGCGGGCTCGGGCCACCGTCGATGTCCCGCGCCGGTGTCAGGTCGGGCTCGGTTCGCTGGGGCTCCGGCGTCTGCGGCGTGCGCCCGTTGGTCGGGGTGAACAGATCGCGGAACCGGTCCAGGCCGCGCAGATCCGATGTGGATCGCTGGTGGCCGAGCCGGGGGAAGAACCGGGGATCGAACCGTGTGCCGAAATCGTCGTCGATGGTGAGGTCGGAGGCGTCGTCGTCGAGATCGTCGTCGCCGTCGAACCCGTCAAAGTCGAGTTCGTCGCGGTCGGCGATATCGGACGGCTCGATCCTCGGCGCCGGGATGTGCAGTCCACTGTGGCCGGCGTGGTCGTCGTGCCCGCGTGCCGGATCCACGACACCGGGCTCGCGTCGATGGCCACCGTTGTGTTCGTCGATGTCGTGGCACATCTCGTCAAGGTCGGTCGCTGGCGATCGGGGTCTGACATTGTCGCCGCCGAGAGGTGTGTGCGCGTCGAGCGCGATGCGTCCGGATGAGGTGAAAGTGATCCGTCGTCCGTAAGGCGCCCGGCTCGCCGCCTGCTCGGCGGCGCGGATGCGTGCCGCCACGATCTCCACCGTGAGCAAACGCATGCGCCGGGCCCAGAGCAGCCAGCCGACGGCGAGCCCGAGCCCGAACGCCAGCACGATCACGAGCGTCGACTGACCGATGAACCACGCCACGTCGTGACCTCCGCGATTGCTCGTGCGACTACCGACCCGGCCCGACGGCGCTGGTGACCGCGATGCCGGCACCCTGGTGAGGGACGTACACCGTATGGGTAACGAACTAAGACCCCTTGCGATGACGCCCTCGACGCGATCGGTCGACGCCGTCGCCGGTTGCCGGAGCGTGCCCGGCTCGTTTGACGTTCCCGCAGCTCACACCGCAGACGCGAGGACTCGCTCGCGGGCGCAGCCGGCCGGCTGAGCGTCGCCTAATGAGATGCTTATCATGATATTTCCTAATTAGCGGATTGAGCACTCTTCGTCAGGTCGGCGCTTTCCACAGTCGACGGACCCGGCGCGGATCGTTGAACCGTTCTGCGCCGGGGACCGTGCGTGTCTATGCAGACATCGATGCCCAATGGGGAAGAAGGCCTAAGACATGGGACCGGAAGTCAACGCACGCCGTGCTTGGTTGCGCGCCGGCGGTCGACGGCGATATGCGGTTGGTGTGGCCGCATTCTCGCTCGGCGCGATAGCTCTGGCGGGATGTAGCAGCAGTGGCGGCAGCTCTGCGTCTCCGGGCACGGTCAACACGCCGACATCGGCGGCCGCCGGCGGTGGCGATGGCGGAGCGAGCTCCGGCACTCAGACCCTGACCGTCAAGCAGGCGCCGGGTGGCAAAAGCTATCTGGCCGACTCGACCGGAAAGACGCTCTACCTCTTCGCCGCCGACGCGCCGGGCAAGTCGGTCTGCACCGGGCAGTGCGCCGCGTTCTGGCCGCCGCTGACCGGCACCGTCACCGCGGGCGCCGGTGTGAGCGGCAAGCTCACCACGTTCCAACGATCCGACGGCGGCTCGCAGGCCGTCATCAACGGCCACCCGCTCTACACCTTCACGCTGGACAAGGCGCCCGGCCAGACCGCCGGCGAAGGCCTCAACGAGAACGGTGGCCTGTGGTACGTGGTCGACCCGGCCGGCAACCAGATCACCTCGCTGTCCGGCTGACGTCACCCGCCGCTCGGCCCGATGGTCGACCGGCGTTCGAGACCGCGGCGGCTACCGGAGGGTATCGGCCTGCGCACCGGTAGCCGCCGCCTCGAACGAAAGCTCACGCGCCCATCGGCGGCAGGTCGTCGGTGGGCGCGCTCCTGTACGCCTCCATGGGTATGACTGCTGGTACGCTCCATGGGTACGACTCCATGGGTACGACGAATCGGCGGCCCTCGGCGACGCGGGGCGGCCGGGCATTCCGGGTTTCCGCATCCGCCAGTCATAATCGACCGGACCTGCGACGACGACGTCGTACGGCGGACGAGGCGAGCGGAGCACGGCATGACGACGATCCCGACGGACGCGATCCCCGACCCCCGGACCGGAGCCAGCCGGACGCTGCCGTCTCGGGCTCGGGTGGTCGTGATCGGCGGCGGCGTCATCGGTACGTCCGCGGCGTACCACCTGGCCCACCTCGGCGTCGATGTCGTCCTCTTGGAGCGCGACCGGCTCACGTCCGGCACGACCTGGCATGCGGCCGGCCTCATGGTCACATTCGGTTCGTTGTCGGAGACCTCCACCCAGATGCGCAAGTACACCCGTGATCTCTATTCGCGGCTGGAAGCCGAGACGGGTCAAGCGACCGGACTGAAGCAGGTCGGCTTTGTCCAGGTCACCACGGATCCGGACCGGATGGAGGAGTATCGCCGGGTCGCCGCGTTCAACCGCTTCTGCGGCGTCGACGTGCATGAGGTCTCGCCCGAGGAGATCGCAAAGTTGTGGCCGCTGGCCCGCGTCGACGACGTACTCGGCGGGTTCTACGTGGCCGATGACGGTCGGGCGAATCCGGTCGACGTGACCATGGCACTCGGTAAGGGCGCGCGGCAGGCCGGCGCGAAGATCTTCGAGTCGACGCCGGTCACCGAGGTGTTGATCGCCAACGGCGCGGTGACCGGGGTCCGGACGCCGTACGGTGACATCGAGTGCGAGGTCGTGGTGAACTGCGCGGGCATGTGGGCGCGGCAGCTCGGCGAGCAAGCGGGTGTCACGATCCCGCTGCAGGCGGCCGAGCACTACTACCTGATCACCGAGCCGTTCGAGGGCATGCATGGCGACCTGCCGGTGCTCGAGGACCCGTCCAGCTTCGGCTACTTCCGTGAGGAGGGCGCCGGCCTGATGATCGGCTTGTTCGAGGCGATCTGCGCGCCGTGGAAGGTGGACGGCATTCCGGCGAACTTCTCGTTCGGCGAGCTGCCGCCGGACTGGGACCGGATGTCGCCGTACCTGGAAAAAGCGATGGCGCGCATACCGATCTCGACCGAGGTCGGCGTGCGGAAGTTCTTCTGCGGACCGGAAAGCTTCACACCGGATTTGTTGCCGGTCGTGGGTGAGGCGCCGGAGGTGCGCAACTACTTCGTCGCCGCCGGGCTGAACTCAATCGGCATCCTGACCGGCGGTGGCATCGGCCGCGCGATGGCGCAGTGGATCGTCGACGGGCGCCCCGACATCGACATCACCGGCATCAACATCGATCGCCTCCATCGCTACCAGGGCAACCGCGAGTATCGAGCGACGCGCACCGTGGAGAGCCTCGGCATGGTGTACGCGGCCCACTACCCGGGCAAGTCGATGCAGACCGCTCGCAACGCAAAGCTCTCGCCTCTGCACGATCGGCTCGCCGCCCGTGGCGCGTATTTCCGCGACGTGAGCGGTTGGGAGGGTCCGGACTGGTACGCCCCATCGGGAGTCGAGCCGAAGATCGAGCAACTGTCGTGGGGACGGCAGAACTGGTGGCCGTACTGGGAAGCCGAACACCGGGCGGCGCGCGAGGGCGTGATCCTCATGGACATGTCGTTCATGTCGAAGTTCCTGGTGCAGGGTCGCGATGCCGGCCGGGAGCTGAATCAGCTGTCCGCGGCCGACGTCGACGGCGAGGCGGGCCGGATCACGTACACGCAGTGGCTCAACGAGGACGGCAAGCTCGAAGCGGATCTCACGGTCACGAAGCTCGCCGACGACCGCTTCTGGGTCGTCGCCTCCGACACCGCCCACCGGCACGTGGAAACGCGGATGCGCCGCCGCTTCGATGCCACGGGTACGCACGCGTTCGCGACCGACGTCACCGGTGCGTACGCCCAGATCAACATCCAGGGGCCGCGCTCGCGCGAGCTGATGTCCATGGTCACCGACGCCGACATGTCGAACGAGGCGTTCGCGTTCCGGGACGCCGAGAGATCGCGATCGGCTTCGCGCGCGTGCTGTGCCTGCGGATCACGTACCTGGGTGAATTGGGTTATGAACTGTATGTCCCGGCCGAACAGACGCTCGGCGTCTACGACCGGCTGATCGCGGCGGGGAGCGGGTCGGTCTGCGTGCACGCCGGTCTGAAGGCGCTCGCGAGCCTGCGGATGGAGAAGGGCTACCGCGACTACGGCCACGACATCGACAACACCGACACGGTGCTCGAGGCCGGGCTGGGGTTCGCGGTCGCGCTCGCGAAGCCCGACGGATTCATCGGCCGGGACGCGGTGGCCGAGCAGAAGGCCGCCGGGCCGTTGTCGAAGCGACTAGTGCAGATCCTCGTCACCGATCCGGAGCCGCAGATGTTCCACGCCGAGGTCGTGCGTCGCGACGGCGTACCGGTTGGCTACATCCGGGCCGCCTCCTACGGCCACACGGTCGGCGGCGCGGTCGGACTCGCGATGGTCGAAGCCATTGATCCGTCCGGGAACCCGGAACCGGTCACCCAGGCGTGGATCGACGCCGGCACGTGGACCGTCGAGATCGGCGCCGAGACCTACCCGGCCATCGCGTCACTGCGTCCGCTCTTCGACCCCAAGAACGAAAAGATCAAAATCTAGCGCCGGTACGCTGCGCCGAGCGCGCCGGGCTACGGCCCGGCAAGCAAGCGAGCCGTCGCGGTTCCCGTGACGGTGAACGCTTTTTTGTCAAACTGATTCGGGATGAACAAGTCCAACATCTTTGGATCGTATGTGATCTCTACCTTGACCGTGATGGTCTGTCCGTCCGTCGGAACGGCCGGCGTTCCGACACAGGACGCTTCGGTTCCGTTAAGGAACGCGCACGCCACCTTTGGGGCGGTGTCCTTGTTGATTTTCGCGGGTGCGCCAGTGATTGCGTCGGTTGTGATCTCCTGCGCTCCGGCGCGGGCCGCCGACTCGGCGAGCGCCTGCGCTCGCGCGAAGGCCCGCAGTCGTCCACCGGAGTCCACCCCGAGCGCGATCACCGCCATGATCGCGGCGAGTCCGACCGCGAGCAAAATGCTGACGGAGCCCGCGTCGTGGGACGGCCGCCGCGTCCTGATGGGACCGATCATGAATCACTCCGGACTCGGTATTGGTCGAGAGGGCTCGCAAACGTCGACGTGAGCGTCTGGTTACCGGTAGGAATCGGAAATCCGGGGAACGCGAGGTCGGCGACGCTGACTTGGCAGGTGACGGTCACGAATACGGTGGCTGGCTCACCGAGTGGCACCGCGAACGGGTCGGGTGGCTTCTGGACGGTCGCGTCCGTGGTACCGGGCACGCACGGACTGTCCGACGCGCCGAGCGCTGCCTTGGCCGCCGCCTTCGCTGCGGCCTCGGCATCGGTGAGCGTTCGCTGCTCGGACGCGGCGCGGGCAGCATCCTGGGCGGCGGCATCGATCGAGGTCCGTGCCACGTTCTCCCGTCCGAAATACGCCGCGAGCAGGATGAGAAGGATGAACGCCGGCAACAGGATCACGAGTTCGATCGAGGCGAGGCCGGTGTCCTGGCCGCGGCCGACCCGGCGTGCCAGACGTATCCGATTGTCGTGGTATCTCATGGCACCGGTGGTCCGGGAGGCGGCTGCGATATCGACGGGCTCGGCGCTGGCGTGAGGATTTCCTTCGTGCCGTGTACGGTCGCGCTGATGCCGATCGTCCAGAAAAATACGAGCGAGGGCGCGTCTCCGGTGATCGTGGCGGCCACCCCGTTCGGGTCCTTCAGCATCAGCCGGCTTGGGCATGTGGTGACGTCGATCGTCTTGACGGTCAGCCATGTGCCGGCGCTGCCGTTCGCCAGACTGTTGCGCCGCGTCGTGGCCAGCGCATTCGCGGCGCCGTAGGCCCGTTGCACGGTACGGCCTCCTGCGCCGCTGACAGCGCCTCGGCTCGGGCGAGAAAATACATGGCGACCTGGATCGACGCGAACAATGCCAGGACGATCGTGGGTAGCAGAATCGCGAGCTCGATCGGCGAAGTACCGCGGTCGCGGTCGCTCGCGGACCGTCGATGCCCGCGCGTTGCGCGGGGACGACGGCGCCTGGGCCCGGCCGTTTCCGCGACCGGGCCCGAGAGCGATTTCGTCGACCTACCAATCATGGGAACGTAGGCGTCGGCGGCGCTGCCGTCGGAGCTTTGCCCGCGTAGCCGGCGACGTACACGCCGACCCAGGTGATGAGGGCAACCGCGACGATCGCGATGCCGATCGACATGATGACCGTGGGCACCGGGGAGTCGCCGCGGTCGACCTGGTCTTTGCTGGTCAGTTCTCTCCACCGCGCGTCGCGGCAACCTAGCAGCTCAAGGACATAGGTGTTCTCCATGTGGGTCCGAGGTGAACCCGTGGACAGGTGTTACTTTTTTCAAGCCTGGCGATCAGGGGGTAGATCATGAAGATCGCCAGGACGATTACGAGGAACGCGGCCGGCATCTCGAGCTTCGCGCTGATCGACTCCGCACGGCCGAGCGAGTCGGTGCGCAACCGGTCGCGCAGTGCGGTCGCCTGTTCTCGAGGGTCTGCTGCACTGCGCGCCGGAGTCACCGGCCGAGTGCATGATCGACGCAAAGTCCTGCAGCTCGATGACGTCGATCTCTTCACCCAGGATCCGCAGCTGATCCCATGGAAACGTCATCTGCAGCTGGGCCTGCGTCAGCGCCTCGCCGATCCGGTCGAACACCCAGCCGTGGCAGATCTTCACCGCCGATTCCAGCGCCTGCACCGGACCGGCCGCCGTGAGTTCGAGCACGACCAGTCGAGGTAGGTGCAGAACGCTCGGCTGAACTCCCTCGCGCAACGGTCGCCTTACGGCTCGATGTCTCCCTGGCCGAGCAGGCCGAAAGGAACGCACAGACGAGGCCGACCAGGACCGGGACGATGATTGGGATGTGGATGCCGGCCAGCGCGAGCAACGCGGCGAGCACCCCTGGTGCGATCAGACCGGACAGCGCGGACGTCGCGACCGAGGTGAGGTAGGCATCCTTGCGCTTGCCCGAGGATCGAGAGGTCGGCCGCCGGCACCGCGCGATGCGAGCCAGCCAGTCCCCACGGACCTAGCGTCGGCTCGACCAGCATCGACGCCGGCGCATCCAGCGAGGGCTGGAGCCTCGCCAACGTTGGACCGAGCGCGGGGTGGCAGGCAACAACTCGCGGATGACCGCGAACACGCCTGCGCCGACGACTGCACCGCCGAACAGCGCCAGAGGCAGTTCCAACGCGACGCTCACCGCGTCGCCTCCGTCCATTGGCCGGCATCGTTGATCGGCGAAGTTGCCCGGGTGTGTTGAATCGCGGCGCCGGCTCGGGTTGGCTCATCTTGCGCACCCAGAGCAGCACGCTGATGAACAGCAGCGCGAGCATGGCCATGATGAATTGACCGAGCGGCGACTCGGTACGGCTCCATGTAGCTCGGCCGGACGATTCCGTACGCCAGGGCAAGCACCGTCGTGATGGTGAGGAACCGCACGCCGAAACGCGACTGGGTCCGCTTCGCCTCCACCTCGCGCCGCGTCGCGACCTCGGCGCTCGCGGCACCGGCGATGGCGATCAAGCACCTCGCCGAGGCGGTCCCACGATCGGACAAGTGCAGGATCAACGCCGCCACGACCTGGTCCACACCGGGTCACCGATCGCGTCCGCGAACAGCATCAGCGCCTCTCGGGCGTCGAACCCGGCCTGCAGCCGAACGGCGAGATCCCGAACGTCGTCGGCGATCGCGTGGGGCGCCGTCGCCGAGTTAGCGACGATCGACTGCTGGAGGCCGGTGCCGACGGCCGGAGATGTCCTTCAGGCGCCGCGCCACTCTCCGATCGCCTCGATCTGGTCGATACGGTCGCGTTCTTCCTTACCCACCGTGAAGAGCCACGGCGCACCGGGCACCGCCGCCGCCACGAGGATCCCGGCGATCGGCAGTTTCGTGACGAGGTACGCGAGGATCCCGGCCACGGCGCCCGCGATCAGAATCAGCCGATGGCTTGCGCCGCGCGGCGGCGGTCCGTCCGGGACCGTTCCAGAACCGGCTGACGGCGTTGTCGCTCGCGCTCGGGGGACCGGCGGGCTTGTCGTGCCGACCATGCCGACGATGAGCGCGACCGCACCACCGATCCAAACACGCCGCCGATGAAGGCGATCAGGACGAGGCTCATCGGCGGCCTCGTACCGAGTCGAACCGTGTCCGCCACGCACCGTGTCCCGCATCGATCCACGGTCCCAGCTGGCGGACGTCATAACCGATCCGCGCGAGATCATCGCGGATGCGCTCGGGTAGGTGCCGAGGAGCCGCCACGACCGTCGAGACCCGGACCGAACACCGTCGTATGCGCGATCCGGCCGCCCGGCGCCGTTCCGATGACCTCCTCGATGCTCGCCACGAAGCCGGTGCTTCCGGCCGCCGATGCCGGTTTCGTCGGCAAGGTTCACGTAGACGATGAGGTCCAGTCCGTTGGCGGCGGTGCGCTGCGCGAGATCGGGTGTCATCGACGGTCCGTAGGACAGAGCCAGCTGGATGATGCGGTCGGTCACCGAGGCCGCCGTGCGCGCGTGGATCGTGCACATCGAACCGCGGCTGGTCGTCATCGCCTCGAGCATCGGCACGATTTCGCGCGACGGACCTCACCGACGATGATCCGCTGTGCGCCCATGCGCAGTGAGACCGGGATGAGGTCGGCGATCGTGATTTCGCCGGCCGGCCGGCCGTCCGCACCGCGCTCACCGTGCCCGTCGCGCGACTCGAAGCTCATCACCCACTTGTGCCGCTCGTTGCGGTGAACCCGAGTTCGCGGCTCTCCTCGAGCAGGATGAACGGCTCCTCCGGCGGATCTCGCTGGCCAGCGCGCGCAACATCGTGGTCTTACCGGCTCCGGCCCGCCCGGCCACCATGATGTTCAATCCGGCCATCACGCAGGCCCGGAGGAAGTCCCGCATCAGCGGGTCGATCATTTCGTCAAGCTCCGGTACGCCGCCGGCGATGTCGTCCAGCGTGACTTCGAGCGTGTTGTGCTGGCGGATCACGGCGTACGGCCGGTGACTCACCTGGTAGGTGGCGGCAAGCCGTTCGCCACCGGGCAGCTGCAGGTCGAGGATCGGCCGCGACGTGGACAGCGATCGTTCGGTCGCGCCGGCGCGCCGCGCCAGCATCTGCAGAACCTCGACCATCTCCTCGTCCGTGCTGGCGATCGGGTCGCCCAGCTCGATGAGGCCATTCCGTCGAGTGATGCGCACCCGGTCGCAGCCGAGGATGTGCACCTCTTCGATGGTCGGGTCGGTCAGCATCTTCTGCAGACGACCGAGGCCGATCATGTCCGCGCGTACGGTGTTGAGCAGCACCGCCTCGTCGTCGGCGGTCATCGGTGTGCCGCCGCGGCGCATCATGTCGGATTAGCGCGCGACCATTTCGACCGCGAGTTGTTCACGCTCGCGCTGGATGTCGTCGTCGTGGGGATCCGACTCGGTGCGCAACCAGCGTGTCAGCGCCTCGCCGATCTGAGTCCGCAGCAGTCGGACGGCGTCGTAGTCGACACGTTGGCTGGACCCGCTCGATGCCACGCGGCGCTCCACCGGCGGTTCGGTGACGTGCGCGGCCGGGCTCGAGATGGGCAGGCCGGCTGGGCTCGGCGACACCGGCGCCGGGAGCCGAGAGCCGTTCGAGCTGTGGTGGGCGACGCCATTGTGGTAACTCGTCATGGGCCAGGCCGGCGGCGTAGTCGGTGGCTGGTCGTGACCGTCGTACCCGCGTTGGTCGTCCCAAGCGCGCCGGTCGTCGTAGCCAGCCGCAGCGTCGTCACCGAAGCCGGCGGCACGCTCCCTGTTCTCCGGATAGAACCGGCGCGCCGCCAACGCGATGCCGCGGGTCACGTCGTCGTCCCATCGCTGGGGGTACGGATCGCCAGCACGCTGCGGCGGCGGCACGAAATCATCGCCCGGATAGCCGTCTCCATGGAGAGTTCGTAGTCCGCGTTGGGCTCAACGGCCACGTGCGACCTCCTGGTTCGCGAGGCTGCGCGGCATCCGCCGTCTAGCGATCAGTCCGCGCAGCCGCAATTCGGATTCGGTCGTACGGCGCAACAGCGGCCAGGAGTGCCTGACGGCGCCGCCCTCGGTGAGCGCGGTCCCGCTACGAGCGTCGTGGGGGAGTTCCACGACGACCGGCGCGTGCAGGTGTTTCGTGATCTCGGCCGCGGATAGTGCCCGGTTCCGACGACAGCCAGACCTATCGAGTCGATCGCGCCGTGCTCGGCCTGTGTCACTCGCAGCGATCGGATCGCGGCGGCGGTAGCGGCGATCGATGGCAGGTTCGGCCGCACGACGACCAACACGAGGTCGGCGGCCTGCATGATCGGGGACGGCGGATGGGGTACCGCGAGCCGACCGCAGTCCGCGAACACATCGAAGTGGTGGCGCTGCTCCAGCGAGACGAAGTAGCCGCGAGACGCCCCCAGATCGGCTCCAGACTGCCGGCCTGCGTTGGATCGCTGATGCCGGGCAGGAGGAGGCGCTGCTGGTTCGGTCGGTCGAAGTCGACGAGATGCCGCCAGAAATCGACCGCGAGTCGTTCGCTTCGCAGTTCGGCCACCGCCAACGGAACCAGCCCGCGGTCGGCGCTGAGTTGGCCGCGAAGGAAGCCAGCCAGCACCGAACCGCCGGCCGGGTCACACTCGGCCAGGATCACCGGTGACGTCCACGTCATCGTGTACGCGAGCGCGGTGGTCGTGACGCCGGGCGATCCCTTGGCGGCGGTGATAGCGATCAAAGCCACGGTCAGTCCTGCGGCTTCGCGACGCCGAGGCCACCGTTGGCATATGTCAGAATCGTCGGTGCCTGCGCCGCGCTAACCGCTACGTGCAGGCTGACCGTTCCGTCGGAACCGGGCGCCCCGACGTCGATCACCGTGGCATTGAACGAGATCGTGCCGGCCGCCACGCCACCGGATGTGCTGAGCGGAACCAGCACAACCTGGTCGCCCGCTTTCACGAAGGTGAGGTTCGACGCCCGGATGCCGATCTCCGCCTCGCCCGGTTCGACGAGGGTTTGAGTCGTAAGCTGGGCCTTCGCAACCAGAGTGCCGGGCACGAGCGTGACCGCCGCGTGCTGTCCGATCACAGCGTTGATCTGATCGGCCGCGAGCGCCGATAAGCCCTGGCCACCGCTCAGCTCGACGGTGGTCAGGTCATCCCGGGGAATCGGTGCCCCGACCGGGACCGTCGGCTGATCGCGAGGTAGGACGACGTACGCGTTGCCGACAGCAACGCGAGTCCGGACAGGGCGGCGCCGAGGACGAGCAGCAGGACGCCGAGTAGCACGCCGCCGGTCCGAACCCGCCGGTTGTTGACGACGCGCGGTGCCGCGATCGGTCCGCCCCCGGCCCCGTTCATCGTCGGATCAGTGGTCCGATTCGAGGGAATCTTCGCTGACACGGTCATTCCGTTACCGCCTGTAATTCGCCGATGGTCAAGGACTTGATCTTCGTGGTGCGCGATACGACGAACGTCCCGGACGTCGTGCCGACTTTGAAGGCGAGAAACCACGTCGCCGTGGAGGTGACGCCGTAAGTGCCTGTGTTCGCGTACGTGTAACCGCAGTCCGGGGATGGGCCGGGCGGGCCGGAATAGTTCTTGTAAGCAATGTTCGGAAGCGTCGGTTTTACGTAGGCGGAGCCAGGCGTCGCACAGATGACGTGGTGGCCGTCGCCCATGTCCCAGTCCACCTGTTGGCCTTCGAACACCAACGAGACTTTGCCGACCAGGAAAACGGTCTTGTTGAACGTCCAGTTATCCCAGATCGGTGAAGGAATCTCCGCCCACATCCACGACGGAAGCCCGACGACGCCGCCTTTACCGGGCGGCGGCGCACGGGCGCGCTGGGCGGCTCGGTACCGGTCTCCGGCACGGAGCGAGTGCCAACGTCGTGACGAAAAGGTTCAGTGCTGCTTGTTGGACGAACGACAGCGGAGCTTGCTTGTAATTCAGTGGCGGCTGGGTGCTGTACTCGATGGTCGCGGCCGCGTTCCCAATGTTGTTGCCGTTGTGCGTTTCGCACGTGACGGTGTAGAGCTTTCCGGCCGTCGACGACTGGCCCTGCCACAGCGGATCGCCGGCCGGAGGCGGCGGCTGAAGTTCCTTCCAGAAGCAGTTGTCCAACGGGTCGTAGCTGCCGAAAATCGGGTCCTCACATGCGGCATTGAGGCCAAGGAGGGTCTTCAAATTGAAGCCGGCGTACGAGCAGTAGCTGTCGGATAGAAACACCGGCGGCGGTGCAGCAGCGACGGCTGCGGCTCGGGCCGGTGCTTGCGCGACCGACGGCACCGCCGCGCGAGCAGCGGCCCCGACGACCGACCCGGCGGTCGCAGCCGACGTGTCGGGCACAGACCGATGGCCGGGTCGATGCCGGGACAGTGGCGGCCGCGACTGGGGTCGAGACGAGCGCGGCCAATGTCGCGACAGCGCGAGGCGGCCACGACGCCGACGCGAGTACGTCGTCTCAACATCTCGGCACCGCCGCTTGCTTGCTCTGCTGCACGAGCCAGCCGTGGCCGGGGTAGTCGACGACGACGACGCTCACGGCTTCGTGGCCGCCGGACCCCGCCGATACCGGCTTGCCGGTGGCTTTCTGGACTTCGAACCAATGGGTCATGTCGACGCAGTCCGCGAGCAGGACGGTCGCCGGCGAGGCCGACGTGTTCAGCGCGGCGACCACCGGGTGGGAGCTCGGCTGGCCTTTCATGACGTGGTGGGCGTCCAGCAGGTCATGCAGGGCGACCTTGGCTTGTTGCCGCAGTGGGTCGGCGGCGTACTTGTCGATCACGTGGCGTTCCAATCCGCCGTATGCGAGGCCGTCACGTACGCCTCGAGATAGCCGTTGTAGGCACCGAGCGCCGCGGCCTTCGCGGCGTCGGCCGTCGACGAATCGGCGGAGGCGACGGCTGGGGCCGGGATGCGCGCGCAGGCTGAAGCGCCGGAGTGGACGGCCCGGCGGGCGAACAGGCAACGAGCCCGAACCCCGCGCAGACAGCAACCATCATCACGGCCACTCGCACGCTGCCCCCGCAACTTGCGTACGCATCGACCGGACGCGAAAAAATCACACGTCCTCCCACCTGCGACGCGTTACACCCTGCAACGACGATGACCCTCGCAGTGCATGCACGTCGATGTAAGCGGACGTACGGAGGAATCTCCCTGACCCGATGGTTGACCTCGGATGCCGGAATCGCGAATCGGCCTCGTGTCAGGTTGCAAGCCGGCGGTCCTCGTGCACAATGGATGCCTCGTCCGGCCGGCAGAGTCCATCGGCATGTCGACTGACCAGCGCGGGGCTGTTTTCGGCGTCTGCGGGCCGGATCGATCCGAGATGTGCGGCGGCGTTAACCGATGATCAGAATCGCCGCGAGCGCTCCGAGCAGCATGAACGGTCCGTACGCGATCGAGTCACGCCGCGTGATACGCCGCGCCGCCAGGAGCGCGATGCCAACGATGCCCGCGATGATCATCCCAAGCAGCACGCCGTAGACGGCGGCCCATGCACCGAACCAGCCGGTAACGAGCCCGGTCAGGACGGCGAGCTTGGCATCGCCGAGCCCCATCCCACGGGGCGAGACGAACACGATGACGAGGTAGAACGCGCCGGTCGCGAGGGCACACAGTACGGCGGTCAGCAACCGGTGCGGCGGAGCGCCGCCGGCGGTGGCGATCGCCAGAAGCACAAGCGTCCCGGCGAGTCCCGCCGCGACGAGCCGATCCGGCAACCGGTGTACGGAGATGTCGACGAACGCGAGCGCCACACCGACGAGCGCCGCCCACGCGAACGCGAGAGTCCCGAGGTGTGGCCCGAGGAATCCAGCTAGCAGCCCGACTGACGCCGCACACGACAACTCGACGACGGCGGCCGGTGGACCAACCCGCGTACGACACTTCGGGCATCGCCCGGACGGCCGCAGCGCGCTGACAAATAGCCGACCGCCGGACCCGACCAACGCACTGTCACATTTGAGACACACGAGGCGCCAGTCCGTGTCGGCGGGGACCGAGAACGAGAAGATGGCGGCGCGTACGACGGGTCCGGCGGCGACGCCGATGACCACGCCGACCGCCAGCCAGAGCGGACTGAACACGCAGACATCCTTGCCGACGGGCGGCCACTTACGCGACCCCCGGTTCGTACGACCCCGTACCACCCCGCTACCACCCGACGCCGTTCGGGTCTGCGCGAATTGGCCCGCCCCCCATACGATCAACTTCGACGAACGGCGGCAGTCGGAGGCGTACACGGTGGACGGCGGGGGCGATTTCGAGGAATTCGTCCGGGCGAAGCGCGGCGCGCTGGTCCGGTCGGCCTATCTGCTGACCGGTGACCCGCATCTGGCCGAGGATCTCGTGCAGTCGGCGCTGACACGTACGCACCGGTCATGGTCGCGACTGACCAACCCGGCCAACGCCGAGGCGTACACCCGCAAGGTGATGTATCACCTGCAGGTGTCATGGTGGCGGCGCAACCGGGTGGCCGAGTCGTTCACCGATGAGGCGCCCGAGCCTCGACCGACCGGGGGACCCGGCGAGGCGACGGGGCTGACGAACCGGATGACGATCCACGGCGCCCTCGGGAAATTGTCGGCTAAGCAGCGTGCCGTGCTGGTCTACCGATACTTCGAGGATCGCTCGGAGGCGGAGACCGCCGAACTGATGGGCGTGCAGATCGGCACCGTGAAGTCGCAGACCGCCAAGGCGCTCGTCCGCCTCCGGGCAGTCGCGCCGGAGCTGGCCGAGCTCTATGCCGCTAGAGTGTCGGGCGCGGTCGCCGACGATGACGAGGACTGACCGCGCGCCCGTGCTCGTACGCCAGCCGTCTGGATAGCCTGACCGGGTGCACATCCTGCTTCCGCCGTCGGAGACCAAGGCCGATATCGGCTCGTCCGCCGAACTCACCGACCGGACCGCGCCGGTCGACGTCGGTGCCCTGAGCGTTCGAGGTCTCACAGCCGCACGGCGGGCTGTGCTGGCCGCCTTGATCGCAGTCAGCAACCGTGCCGACAGCGGGCTCGACGTGCTCGGTCTCGGACCTGGGCAGCGGGGCGAACTCGCCCGCAACATCGCGCTACGGCGCGCCCCGGCGTATCCGGCGGCCGAGATCTACACCGGCGTGCTCTACGCATCGTTGGACGTCCCGACCCTCCCGCCGGCCGCGTCGGCCGAACTGGATCGCTCGGTGCTCGTGTTCTCCGGTCTGTGGGGCGTCGTCCGGCTGACCGATCGCATCCCGCCGTACCGCTGCTCCATCGGCGTCACGCTGCCCGGCGTCGGCGGTCTGGCCGCGCACTGGCGACGGGCGTTGGCCCGACCGATGCGCGCCGTCGCGGCCGATGACCTCGTGCTCGATCTGCGATCGACGGGCTACGCCGCCATGTGGGCGCCGACGGGCGCGGCGATCAAGCGGACCACGACCGTACGGGTGCTGCATGAGCGATTGATCGACGGCGTGGCGCGGCGCAGCGTGGTCAGCCATTTCAACAAGGCGACGAAGGGCCGGATCGTCCGTGACCTGGCCACCGCGGGCGCGGACCGCACACGCCGGATGAGCTGGCCACGGTGCTGCGAGACCTCAAATACCGCGTCGAACAAGAACCGGCCGGCCGCCGCCCAGCCCGGCTCGACGTCATCGTGAGCGATCTCTAGCGGCCCGACGGCGCGGCGGACGCGGCCAGCGCTGGTTCGGGTTCGGCCGCCTCGGCGAGATCCGAGGGTTCGGCCGCGTCGCCGAGTTCCGAGGCGTCGGCCGCGTCGCCGAGTTCCGAGGCGTCGGCCACGGACGGACCGACGTCGTGACGTATGGCCCAGAGCGCGGCGTCCGTGCGCGAGGCCGTGCCGGTCTTCCGCAGCAGGTTCGAGACGTGGACGGTGACGGTCCGCACCGAGATCCCGAGCGACCGGGCGATCTGCTTGTTGGCCATGCCTGCCGCAAGGCAGCCGATCACGTCGCGCTCGCGCGCGGTGAGCTGCGTCGGCGGCGGCAGGTCGACCGAGTCGGGCCGACCACCGTCCGCGGCCACGAGCGCGGCCGGGTCGCGGCCGCCGAGGTCGGCCAGCAGTTCGGTCAGTTGGTACGGGTTTCCGCCACTGCGCCGCAGAGCGGCGTCGACGACCGCGTCCGTGACAAGCTCGGTCGGATAGACCTGAGTCAGTGCGTCGGCGACCTCGGGTCGGCCCAGTGGCCGCAAGTGCACCCGGACCGCCCCGGCGCCGCCGGTCAACTTCGCGAGCGTACGGGCGACCAACCGGCCCGCCTCGTCCGCCTCCGGAGGTCGACTCGTGACCAGAAGCAGCACCGGCAGGTCGGGCGTCGCGGCGAGCGCGGCGAGCAGGTTGAGGCTGGCTGGATCGAGGGCGTGCACATCCTCCGCCACGAGCACGGCCGGCCCCTCCCCAACGAGCGCCCGGACAACTCGAACGGCGATGCGGAGCAACGCATCCGGCGCGTACCGTTCTCGGGGCACGTCCGGATCTTGCGCCAGCCAGGCCAGCGCATCGGCCGGCGCCCGCAACGCGGTCGTCGGTGGCAGCCCGGTGCGGTCGAGTACCGCGGCCAGCCAGTCGTAGGGTGCCGGCGAGTGCAAACGGGCTGTTCCCGTGAGGATCGTCGACGGAGCCGGGTCGAAGGCATCGAGCGCGGCCGCGACGAGGCGGCTCTTGCCGATGCCGGCCGTTCCGGTGATCACTGCCGTCCGTCCGCGCGATGCATCGCCTGCACACCAGGCGGTCGCGAGCTCACTCACATCATCCGAGTGGCCGACCATCGACAGGGACGTCACGGCGTCCAGGATACGTACTTTGCGTAGAGACTTTTGACCTGCGACCGTGCATGATCGACCAATGAGTTTCGCGCTGCACTCGGCGGTGGTCACCGATCCCGGACTAATCCGGTCAAACAACGAGGACTCCGCATTCGCGGGCGCCCGACTCATCGTCGTCGCCGATGGCATCGGTGGCCTGCCGGCCGGTGAGCTCGCGAGCGAAATCGTCATCCGGGGCCTGCGCGATCTCGACGCCACGCTGGCCGACGGCGACCCGGACCGGATGCTGCACAAGGCCGTGGCCGCCGCGAACGACGAGATCCAGATGGTGGCCGACGAAGATCCCGACCGCTACGGGATGGGCACCACGTGCACGGCCATGCTCCTGGTCGGTGACCAGCTCTACCTGGCACATGTCGGTGACTCGCGCGGCTACTTGCTGCACGACAATGCCTTCACCCAGGTCACCGTCGACGACACGTACGTTCAGATGCTCGTCGACGCGGGCGAGATAGATCGGGTCGAAGCCCGCCATCATCCACAACGTTCGCTGGTCATGCAGGCGCTGCAGGGCGGGAGCTACGAGCTGCATACGCAGGTCTGGTCGCCGACGGCCGGTGACCGGCTGCTGATTTGCAGCGACGGCCTGAGCGACGTGATCACCGACGAGACGATCGCCGCCGTGCTCGGCATGCATCCCGATGTCGAGGAGTGTGCGCAAACACTGGTGAAGCTCACGCTCGCCTCCGGTGCTCCGGACAACGTCACGGTGATCGTCGCGGACGTCGTCTCCGCCTGAGCCGCCGTCACCCTGAGCCGCCGGCTACGTCCGTCGCGCTTTAAGATTCGTGATCTTGCAAGGTTACGGACCTCATCCGACCAAGATCAGGTCACTGAGGTTTCAAGGTCACGGATCATGCAGTCGGTCCGCCGGCCGCCGACCCGTCAGCCGCGGTCACCCTGGCCGCCGCCGACCTCGGGCCCGGCTCACCTCGGGTCCGCCATCACCCTGTTCCGCGGGGTTTTGGCGGCGTGTGATGCCCCAAGATCCGCGACCTTGGAACGTTAGTGGCCTCATCCCGCCAAGATGAGGTCCCTGACGTTCCAAGGTCACGGATCATGAGTCTGACCCCGGCCCGCCGCCCGCTGCCACCGCGAGCCGACGGTCGGCTGCCGGTCCGCCGGCGAGCTATCTGCCGGCCTGCCGCCCACCGGCCCTCTGGCGATCGCTCCGCATGGCGGAATGCCGGGCACAAACAACGCCCAGGCCAAGGCCTGGGCGCTATCGGTGGTCAGACTCGGTCGGCTAAATGGGTCCAGCCGAGGCCGGCCGGTCAGCGGTTGCTGATCGGCACGAACGGGCGCTCGGCCGCGCCGGTGTAGACCTGACGCGGCCGACCGATCTTGGTCTCCGGATCGTTGATCATCTCGCGCCACTGGGCGATCCAGCCGGGCAGCCGGCCGATGGCGAACAGCGCGGTGAACATCTTCGTCGGGAAGCCCATCGCCTTGTAGATCAGGCCGGTGTAGAAGTCGACGTTCGGGTAGAGCTTGCGCGAGACGAAGTAGTCGTCGGCGAGCGCGATCTCTTCGAGTTCCATGGCGAGGTCGAGCAGCGGATCCGGCTTGTGCATCCGCTCGAGCACCTCGGTGACCGACTTCTTCACGATCGCCGCGCGCGGGTCGTAGTTCTTGTAGACCCGGTGGCCGAAGCCCATCAGGCGCACGCCCTTCTCCCGGGCCTTCACGCGCTCGACGAACTTCTTGACGTCGCCGCCGTCGGCCTGGATGCCGGCGAGCATCTGGAGCACCTGCTCGTTCGCGCCGCCGTGCAGCGGACCGGACAGCGCGTCCACGCCGGCCGAGACCGAGGCGAAAAGGCTCGCCTGGGCCGACCCGACGAGTCGTACGGCCGACGTGGAGCAGTTCTGCTCGTGGTCGGCGTGGAGGATGAACAACTGGTCGAGCGCCCGAGCCATCACTGGGTCGACGTCGTAGCCGGTCGCCGGCACGCCGAACGTCATGCGCAGGAAGTTGTCCACGTACGGATATGAGTTGTCCGGGTAGAGCATCGGCTGACCGATCGACTTCTTGTACGCGTACGACGCGATCGTCGGGCAGCTTGGCCAGCAACCGTACGGTCGAGATCTCCACCTGCTCGTTGTCGAACGGGTTGAGGCTGTCCTGGTAGAACGTGCCCAGCGCGCTGACCGCCGCGGAGAGCACCGACATCGGGTGCGCGTCACGCGGGAAGAACTCGAAGAACCGCCGCATGTCCTCGTGCAGGAGTGTGTGGATGCGGATCCGGTCGGTGAACTCGTCGAGTTGGTCGCTCGTCGGAAGCTCGCCGTACATGAGCAGATAACAGACTTCGATGAAGCTCGAGTTCTCGGCGAGCTCATTGATCGGGTAGCCGCGATATCGCAAGATCCCGGCATCGCCGTCGATGTAGGTGATCTCGGACTTCACGTTCGCGGTGTTGACGAACCCCGGATCGTAGGTGACATAGCCGGTGCCCGAGAGCAGCTTTCCGATGTCCAGACCGGATGCGCCCTCCACCGCTGGCACATTGGATAGCGTTACGTTTCCACCAGGGGTTTCCAGGCTCACATCCGCCACGACAATCCCTCGCTCGTCATTGAGAAGAACACTTGACCACGGTCTATTCACCGTATGCCCTCGCGGTGAACACCGGCACGCCGGTCCGTGAGGCGAGAATCACGTCACGTCCTGATTTCCGTTGTGCACCTTTCGTCATCGCCGGAGACGGTCAGCGGACGGCAAAACGTCCGTACACGTCCTATGGTGCCTCCATGCGCACGATGCGGCTGCCCCGCACGGCCGGTCCGGCCGTCAGAGTGTCGATCGTTGGTCTTGCCCTGGCGTCGGTGGCGGAGTTGTTGCTGGCCCGCCGCCACGGCCCGGCGTTCGTCGTGGCCGTGGTGATCGCCGCCGTTGCGGTCGGTTGGGCCGCGGTCCTTTCCTGGGTACGGCCGAAGCCGGCGGCGGCCTCCGGCAACCCAGCCGGGCCGGCGGAAGCCGGTGATCACGTGCTGTCGCCGCGGTCCAGCGAGCCGGATTTGAGCCTGGCCGGGCGACGCCAGGCGGTGGCCCGCGGGCTGGCCGAGACCGTTGACGCGAACTTGGCCGCATTGGTCGTCGAGGCGGTCGCGGTGCAGCAGGCTCTCGTCCGAGACGCCCATCCCGAGGATGTCCTCGTCCGGATGCAGGCGGTCGAGGAAAGTGCCCGAACGGCCAGCGCCGACCTGCGACGGCTGCTGGCGGTCGCCGCCCTCCTCGACCCGGATCATGCCGCCGACCCGGCCCCGAGCCCGGCCGGCTAGCGGGATCAGGCGCGGGTCAGCAAAGTCGGCTGACAACTCGCCCGGTCGCGCTATACCGGCGAGCGTCAAGGTCAACTCCAGTTCCGTATACAACGTCCGCAACACGTGTCGCACTCCGGCCTCGCCGTCCAGCGCCAGCCCATATACGTACGGCCGCCCGATGAGCACGGCCTTCGCACCGAGGGCGAGTGCCTTCGCGACGTCGGAGCCGGTGCGGATGCCGCTGTCGAACAGGACGACCAGGTCGTCGCCGGCGGCGTCCACGATGGACGGCAGCGCGTCGAGTGAACCGATGGCGCCGTCGACCTGACGGCCGCCATGATTGGACACGACGATGCCGTCCATCCCCGCGTCGATCGCGCGGCACGCGTCACCCGGGTGCTGAATTCCTTTGAGGACGATCGGCCCGGACCACCGTTGGCGTAGCCAGGCGAGGTCGGCCCAGGCCAGAGTCGGGTCACCGAAGATCCTTGCCCAGTAATCGATCGCCGCTGCGTAGCGGAGCCGCGAGGCGTCGGTTGATTCAGCCGCAGCGTGGCGCTGCCGCGAGGTGTCGGTTGATTCAGCCGGTCCGTCGGGCAGCCGCGAGGCGTCGGTTGATTCAGCCGCTGCGTAGCGTGGCCGCGAGGCGTCGGTTGATTCAGCCGCTGCGTAGCGTGGCCGCGAGGTGTCGGTCGATTCAGCCGCGAGGTTGTCGCTGTCGACGATGCGCCGGAAGGCCGGGTCGGTGAAATAGTTCGTGAGCCCGTCGCCGGTGAGGAACGGCAGGAACGCGTGGTCGAGATCGCGCGGCCGCCAGGCGAGCCGGAACGTGTCGAGCGTGACGACGAGGGTGGTGAAGCCGGCCGATCGCGCGCGCTCGACGAGGCTCGCCGCGATGTCGCGCTCGCGCGGCCAGTAAAGCTGGAACCACTTCGGCCCATCGCCGGTTGTCGCGACGTCTTCCATCCGGGTCGAGGAGACCGTACTCAGGATCATCGGCGCGCCGAGCGCGCCGGCGGCCCGGGCGACATGCAGTTCGGCATCGCGGTGATAGATGCCGAGGACCCCGATCGGGCCAAGGATCACCGGCGCCGGCATCGCGGTCCCGAGGACGGTCACACCGAGGTCGGGCTCCGACACGTCCCTCAGCAGGCGGGGGACTATCCGCCACCGATCGAACGCGGCCCGGTTCGCCCGCGCGGTCGCGCCGGTCCCGGCGGAGCCGGCGACATAGCCGTACGCCGTGTCGGACAGCCGGCGGCGGGCGAGCCGTTCAAGGCGGGTCAAGTCCGTCGGCAACGCCGGCCGTACATCGGCGAGCCCGGCTTCATAGATCTCGTTGTGATAGTCGGCGATCGAGGCCATGCGGTCCTCCGTTGGAAGCGGTGCCTACCGATCCGGCCCTATCGGATGCGCGGCGGGTGATGGCCGTTGCGGCTCAGGATGAGCGTCGCGACCAACGCCGTCCACCCGGTCTGGTGCCAGGCACCGAGACCGGCGCCCGTGTCTCCGTGGAAATACTCCGGGAACACGATGCGGTCGCGCCAGTCCGGATGCGTGGCTAGCATCTCGTAGTCGCGATAGATCGGCCGTCGGCCGTCCGGTCCGGGCAGGAAGAGCTTGATCAGCCGTGCGGACAGGTCGTCGGCGATGGCGTTCAGGTTCTCCTTGCGGCCCGATCCGGTCGGATACTCGAAGGTCACCTTGTCGCCAAGGTATGCCTCGTATTCGCGCAGCGCGCCGATCAGCAGGTAGTTGACCGGCATCCAGATGGGGCCACGCCAGTTCGAGTTGCCGCCGAACGTCGCCGTCCGCGATTCGCCGGGCTCGTAGTCGACGGTGAACTGCTGGTTGTCGAGATCGATCACGAACGGCTTCTCGGCATGTACGCGGGACAGCGACCGGAGGCCGTACGGACTCAGGAACTCCGCCTCGTCGAACACGCGCGCGAGGATGCGGGGGAGTTGCTCCGGCGCGACCAGTGACAGCAGGCGCCGCAGATCACCTTCGTCGTCCCGGCGATGTACGCCCACCACGCTCGCGTACTCCGGCTTGCGCGCCAGGAACCACGAGATGCGCTCCTCGAGATCGGGCAGGTCGTGGAGCTCGGCCGAGCGCATGCTCGCCGTCGCGTAGAGCGGCACCAGCCCGACGACGGAGAAGACGCGCATCGGAAGCTCGTCGCCGTCGGCCAGCCGGAGCACGTCGCAGTAGAACTCGTCGTCGGCGTCCCAGAGCTTGCTCGCCGCCTTGCCGATATAGGCGAAGTGTTCGAAGAACTTCGTGGCCACGTCCTCGTACGCGTGGTGGTGGCGGGCCAGCCGCAGCGCGATCTCGAGCAGGTTGAGCGCGTACATGCCCATCCAGCCGGTCGCGTCGGACTGTTGCAGGTTGCCCGCGACCGGCAATGCGGCCGACCGGTCGAACGGGCCGACGTTGTCGAGGCCGAGAAAGCCGCCCTCGAAGACGTTGTTGCCGTCGAGGTCCTTGCGATTGACCCACCAGGTGAAGTTCAGCATCAGCTTGTGCATCACCCGGCTCAGGAAGTCGACATCGGTTCCGCCGTCGAGGTCGAAGACCCGCAGGGCCGCCCAGGCGTGTACGGGCGGGTTCACATCGCCGAACGCCCACTCGTAGGCCGGGATCCGGCCGTCCGGGTGCAGGTACCAGTCGCGGAGTACGAGGAGCAGCTGCGCCTTGGCGAACGCGGGGTCGACGCGGGCGATCGTGACGCAGTGAAACGCGAGATCCCATGCCGCGAACCACGGGTACTCCCAGGGGTCGGGCATCGAGATCACGTCCGCCGCGTGGAAGTGCCACCACGCGGAGTTGCGGCCGTTACGATGCCCCTCCGGCGGAGTGGACCCCGCGTCGCCGGTCAGCCACCGATCCACGTCGAAGTGGTAATACTGCTTGCCCCACATCAATCCCGCGATCGCGGCCCGGACGAGCGCCGCCTCGTCGGTGGTCGTGCCGGCCGGCACGAGGTCGTCGAAGAACTCGTCGGCCTCGGCGGATCGCGCTGCCATCACCGCGGCAAATCCGTCGCCCAGATCGAGTTGCTCGGCATCCGTCGCAGCGAGCCTCAGCCGGATCGTCGCCTGGCCGCCGGCCGGCACCGTCAGCACGTAGTGCAGCGCCGCTTTGGTCCCCGTACCGGCGGGATTGACGGTTGCGGCCCCGGCCACGACGTGGTCGTTGATGCCATCCTTGGGGTAGGGCGACCGACCTTCCAGCCCCCACAGGCGTTGCGCGTTGTTCTCGTTGTCGCAGGCAAGGCCGACGGGCGTCGCCGCGAGGGTGTCGCCGGCCAGCACGAGACGGCCCATGGTGTCGTGGCGCGCGACGAGCCGGCCGTCCCCGGTGGCGGTGATCGTCGGAATCGCGTCCCGGCCGGGCAGCCCCCAGGCCCAGGAATTGCGGAACCACAGTGTCGGCAACACGTGCAGCGTCGCCGCCTCCGGTCCCCGGTTCGCGACGGTGATCTCCATGCACAGATCGGTGACGTCGGCCTTCGCGTAGTCCACCGTGATCGACCAGTAGCGGTCGTCGTCGAACACTCCGGTGTCGATCAACTCGTACTCGGGATCCTTGCGACCGCGGGCGGCATTGCCGTCCATGAGCTGCCGGTAGGGGTAGGCGGCCTGCGGATAGTGATAGCGCCAGCGCATCGACGAGTGGGTCGGCGTCGAATCCTCGTACCAGTAATACTCCTTGACGTCCTCGCCGTGGTTGCCGGTGTCGCCGGACAGGCCGAACATCCGCTCCTTGAGAATGGGGTCCTTGCCGTTCCACAGAGCGAGCGCGAAACAGAACGTCTGCTTCTCGTCGCAGATGCCGGCCATCCCGTCCTCGTTCCAGCGGAACACGCGGGACCGGGCATGATCATGGGGAAAGTACGACCAGGCATTGCCGTGCTCGCTGTAGTCCTCGCGAACTGTGCCCCAGGCCCGCTCGGCCAGATAGGGCCCCCACGCCCGCCAGGGTCGGATGCCCGCGTCGGCCTCGGCAAGGCGGGCGTGCTCGGCGGTGGCGGGCTCCTGGCGCATGGGCTCCATCATGATTGAGGACCGTGGGCGCATGCATTTGACACGCGCCGTTATCACCCGCGTCACGCTGGGGAAACCAAAGTCGGGTGGCCAGCGGGTACGGGACGGCTCGCGGACATCGGAGGAGCCATGATCCCGATCCGCTTCGGCAGTCAGGTCGGCGGCGATCTCGCGGCTGGATCGGAGCGCGAGTGGCTCGTCGCCGACGGCGTCGGCGGCTACGCCATGGGTACGGTCGCCGGCCTGCGTACGCGCCGCTATCACGGCCTTCTGGTCGTGGCCGGAGACTTTCCGGCCCAGCGCCGTCTCGGCCTCGCGAGTCTCGACCCGGTGGTGACCTTGGCCTCCGGCGCGGAAGTCCGGCTCGCCACTCACGAGTGGGCGTCCGGGGTCATCGCACCGAGTGGCCACGAGTTGCTGGAGTCGTTCGATCTCGACGACGGGCTGCCCCGATGGCGCTGGCGCATCGGTGACGTGGTGATCGAGCGCGAGCTTGCGATGGCCGCCGGCGGGTCGTGTCTCGGCGTCGTCCACCGCCTGCTGGCCGGCAGCCCGGTCGGGCTGGCCCTCGATGCCGTGGTCACGTGGCGGGACGTACACGGTGAGCGGACCGCGGGTACGCCGGCTGACGGTCGCTCCGACCGACGGCGGCGTGGCGGTTGAGAACGCGTACCGGCTGGTCGGCCCCGGTTGGCAAGCGCGGGGCGTGTGGTGGACCGGCGTGCGTTACCGCGAGGAGGCGGCCCGCGGCCTCAATCCCATCGAGGATCTGTGGTACGCCGGCCGGTTCGTCGCGCCGCTGCGGCGCGCCGGCGACATCGTCGAGGTCACCGCCTGGGCGGGCGACCTGGCAAGCCGGCCGCCGCACGCCGTGGAGATCGTCTCCGCGGCGCGCGAGCGCAATCGCGCGATCGCGACGAAGGTGGCGGATGCGGCGGCAAGATCGTCAGGCCCGCTGGACACGGCCACCGTCGGGTCGCTGGCGGTGGCCGCCGATGCGTTCGTGGTACGGCATCCGGACGGTCGGGGTCAGGCCGCTTGGCATCGGCCGCGCACCCCGATGTGGTGGCCGGCTACCCGTGGTTCGGCGCGTGGACGCGCGACACGATGCTGTCCTATCCGGGTCTGTTTCTCGCCACCGGCCGCGCCGACGAGGGCCGGACGCTGCTGCGGGCATACGCGGCGACCCTGTCGGAAGGGATGCTGGCCAACACCGCCGACACCGGCGAGCTGCGGTTCAACAGCGTCGACGGGACGTTGTGGTTCGCGTACGCCCTCGATCGGCACGTTGCCACGACCGGTGACGTCGACCTGGCGGCCGAGATGGCGCCGAAACTGCGCTCGATGATCGGCGCCCACCTGACCGGCACCCGGTTCGGGATCAAAGTGACCGACGACGGGCTGCTCACCCAGGGATCCGAGGGCGAGGCGTTGACGTGGATGGACGCCCGCGTCGACGGGGTGGCCGTGACGCCGCGCGTCGGGAAGCCGGTCGAGGTGAACGCGCTGTGGATCAACGCACTCGCATCGGCGGCGGTGCTGTCACGGCGGGCCGGGCAACCGACCGTGATCCCGGACGACGGCCGTGACATCGATCTGGACGCGCTGCTGCGCTCGGCCCGGTCGGCGTTCGCCGCCCGCTTCCCGCGCCGCGACGGCACGTTGGCCGATGTCGTCGACGGTCCTGACCCGCGCGGCCTCCGGCAGATGAGACCGAGTCAGTTGCTTGCTTGGTCGCTGCCGTACGCGCCGCTGGCCCCCGGACCGCGGGCGCTCGAGGCGATCGGTGCCGCCCTGCTGACGCCGATCGGCCTGCGCAGCCTCGATCCGGCCGACCCGGAATTCCGCGCGCGGCACCGCGGCGGGCCGGCCGACCGGGACCGCGCCTACCACCAGGGAACCGTGTGGCCGTGGCTGATCGGACCGTACGTCGACGCGTGTCGTCGCGCACGGCTTTCGACGACGCCGTACGAATCGCACTTCGTGGGCTTGCGCCGGCACCTGGCCGAGTACGGCCTCGGCTCGGTCAGCGAGACGGCCGACGGATCGGCGCCGCACGCCGGAACCGGTTGCCCGTTCCAGGCATGGTCGGTCGCCGAATTCCTTCGTGTCGGCATGACAGACCCGCGCAGCGCACCGTTCCACACTGGAGCCCGCTGAGGATGGCGACGGAGCGGACACCGGACCGTACAATCCGTTAGCCGGCACGCCGTGTCCGGCACGCGGTCGGCCAATACCGAGCGCGACGGTGCGGGCCGAAAGGCACAAGCGATGTCCGCCGGTACGGTCCTCGGTGGCCGCTACGAGCTGCGCGTACGTCTCGGGTCCGGCGGCGCGGGCACGGTGTGGCGCGGCTTCGACACGACGCTGCACCGCGAGGTCGCGGTCAAACTCATTGCGCTCGACTCGCCGACCGGTCCGGATCCCGACCCGATCCAGCGCTTCCGGCGGGAGGCGCGCGTCGTCGCAGGTCTCAACCATCCGAACATCGTCGCCGCGTACGACTTCGGTACGGCCGACGACGTGCGCCTATCTCGTGATGGAATTGGTCGTCGGTTCGTCGGTGGCGCAGCGTCTGCGTACGGCCAAGGCCGGCGGGGCACACGGGATCGAGGAGCTCACCGTGGTCCGTCTGGCGCAGCAGGTCTGCTCCGGCCTCGGCCACCGCGCATCGCGCCCGCCTGGTGCACCGCGACCTCAAACCGTCCAATCTCATGCTCTCGGACGCGACCGGCCAGGTGAAGATCGTCGACTTCGGCATCGCCCGCGTCGCCGAGCAGTCGCGGCTGACCAGCACCGGCAGCTACCTCGGCACGCTGCCGTACATGGCGCCGGAGCAGATGGAAGCGTCGCCACTGGACGGTCGGGCCGACCTGTATTCGCTCGGCTGTGTGCTGCATGAACTCGTTGCCGGCCGGTCGGCGTACAACGCGAGTACGCCGATGCAATGGATGGCGGCGCACCAACTCGGAACGCCGGCCCGACTGCGTACGCATGCGCCGCACGCGTCGGCGATGCTCGAAGCATTGATCCTGCAGCTACTGGCGAAGGACGCGGCCCATCGGCCGGCGGACGCCGACACGGTCGCGGCGAGGCTGGCTGGCATCGAGGCCGACCTGCGGCGGCCGGCACAGCCCGCGCGACTTGAGCAGACGACGGCGGCCACGCCGACGCTGTCATCGCACGCGGAGCCGACGGTGCCATCGAGCGCGGTGTCGATGACCGGCCCGCGCGGCGACGTCACGACGGCGCCGTCGGCCCGGCGAGACGTGACCACGAGCCCGACGCCGGTGCTCGCCGACCGTCCCGCTGCGCCGGCGCGGATGCCGGCGACGTTCGCGCCGGTTCCGCCCGACGTTCACCGCCCGCGGGTGGAAACGCGGTGCCGGTGAGCCCGGCATCCAGTGCCTGGTCGACTACCCGAAGCCGGTCGCGGCCCGGCCGTCCTCGGTGCCACCGTGGTCGACGCCGCCGTCGTCTGGGCCGCCGGCATCGGGTCCACCCGCTCCGCTGGCGCGCTCGCACCGGTGGCGGTCGCGGCTGATCGTCGCCGCGGTTGTGGTTGTCGCTCGGCCTGGCCGCGGCGGGGTACGAGATCTGGCCCGGACATGGCGCGGCCACCAGCGGACGCTCGTACGTGCCGCAGGCCGGCGACTGCTACCCGGTGAGTTGGGCGAACGCCGTCGATGGTGAGGCGAGCACGATCTGGGCGGTCGACGATCGTACGGCGACGGTTGCCTGTACGGGCACGCACGCGTTCGAGGTCGTCACGGTGACCACCCCGGCCGGGGCGGCGACAACCTCGCCGCCGGAACCGCCACTTCGTTGGCCGTCGCGGCGACGTACCAAGAATGCACCGACCATGCGGACGCATATCTCGGCGGAGACTGGCGCGGGGCGTACGCGTGGCTGGGCGTCGCGATGCCGGACACCGATGCGTGGCGGCGCGGTGCGCATTGGCGGGCGTGTGTGCTCGTCCCGACGTCGACCTGGGAGGGTCAGCTCACGCAGAGCCAGGCGCGTCTGGCCGGCGGATTGCGCGGTCAACGGCCGGCCGCGATCAGGTGCATCGACGCTGAGTCCCGGCCGACCGACTGCGACGGACCGCACACGCGCGAGGCGGTCGGTGTCTATCGGGCGCCGTCCGGGCCGTTCCCGGACCCGACCGTCGGAACCGCCGATTTCCGGTCCGCCTGCGAGAAGAGGGTCGTGCTGTATCTGGGGCTCAAGTCGCTGACCCAGTACCACAACCAGTCAGTCGGATACTCGTGGTATCCGCAGGCGCCGAACCATGAGCAGTGGAACCTCGGCAATCGTAGTGCGCTGTGTACGGCGTTCGCCCAGCCGACCGGCGCCACGATGACCGGCAGCGTCCACAACGTCGGCAACGCCGCGCCGTCCGGTTGACGGCCGTCCAGCTGAGAGCGTTGGCTGACCGGTCCGGCTGACGGCCCGTCAGGCGACCGCCCACCGACGGCGGCCGGACACGGCGACCGATCCGAGATAGGCGAGCGTGGCGATGGCGAGGATGCCGAAACTCGGTGGCACCAGCGGCACCGCATAGCTGAGCGCGAGCCCGATCCACACGCTGGCCACCGCGATCGCCGCCGAAATCCACAGCGCCCGCAACGGTCGCGCGGTCAACCGCATCGCGGCTCCGGCCGGCGCGGCGAGCAGTCCGAGGATCAGCAGCGCACCGACGACCTGGGTCGACTCGGCGGTCGTCAGCGCGACGAGGACGAGGAATCCGTAGCCCAGCAGGCGTACGCGGACGCCGTGCGTGGTCGCGACCGCCTCGTCCAGGCTCGCGAACAGCAGCGGCCGGGCGATGGCGACGACGGCGCAGGCACACGACCGCGGCGACGATCGCGGTCAGCACGGCATCGCCAGCGGAGAGTCCGAAGATCGAGCCGAACAGGACGGTCACCCCGGCCTGGCCGTTGGCGCCGCTGCTGCGATGTGTTGTGTAGAGCGTCAGGAAGAACACGCCGAGGCCGAGTATCCAGGCGAATACGCCGCCGATCACGACGTCGTCCGGCCGTGCCCGGCGCCGAGCGCACCCATCCCGAGGGCGACGAGGACAGTGACCGCGAACAGCCCGAGCCGCAGGTCGAATCCGGCCGCGAGAGCCGCGAGCGCGCCGGTGAACGCCACGTGGGACAGCGCGTCTGCGGTGAAGATCTGGGCCCGAAGCACGAGGAAATAGCCGACCAGACCGGCGGCGAGCGCGACCGCGGTGCCGGCGAGGAACGCGTACCGCATGAAGGGGTGGGCGAAGATGTCGCCGAGCGCGGGTGACGCCGCGACCATGACCACGGCGGACGTCATGATGGCGTGCCGTCCAGGACGGGCTCGCGGTGCACGGCCGGCGCCGGGCCGCGATGGTGACCGACTCGTCGCAGCCGGCGACCACGGCGACGACGACGTACAGGCCGAATGCGATCGTGGTGAGCCAGAATCCGATCGGGAAGGTCGAGTAGACCGCGATGAACAGCGCGGACCAGACGGTGACGAGCCCGATGGCGATCGAGAGGGCCAGGCTCGGTGCCGGCCGAGCCGTGACCAGTTGTGCGGTAGCCGGCGGAAGGAGCAAGAGGGCGAAGACGAGCAACGCGCCGGTGATCTGGCTTGCCTCGGCGGCGGTCGCGCCCAGTACGAGCAGGAACGCCGCGTCGAGAAGGCGCACCGGAACGCCGTGCGCGGCGGCCACGTCCGGATCGATCGACGCGAACAGCAGCGGCCGCCCGATCGCGGCGATCGTTGCCAGCACGGCGGCGCCGACGATCGCCAACGTGACGACCTGCGCCGGCGAGATGCCGAGGAACGTGCCGAACAGCAGTGACGTCGTGCCGCCGAGGAAGCCCTTGTAAAGGGAGATGAACAGGGTCCCGCAGGCGAGCGCGAATGCCTGCACCGTCCCGATGAGTGCGGATTCCTCGCGGTAACCCCGCCGGCCGGCGGCCGGCAACACCGCGATCACGAGCGCCGCCGCGATGCAGGCCGAGAAGTAGCCCACCGTGATCCCAATACCGAGCCAGACCGCCGCGGCGGCACCGGGAAACCCGACGAGCGCGAGAGTGTGGCCGGCGAAGCTCTGCCCGCGCAGCACCATGAACCAACCGACCGTGGCGGCGACGACAGCGATCACCGAACCGGCACGGAACGCATTGAGCAGCAAGGGGATGGACCACATCTCGCGCAGATCGGCGAGCAGGTTCCAGGTGAACGGGCTCATCGCGAGCCGGCGTCGGCCGACGGCACCGGATGACGGTTCTCCGGGCCGGGCGGTGCGGATGGTCCGTGTTCGTGACGATCGGTGTGGTGCGCCGGCGCCTCCGGTTGCCCGATCACGACAAGCCGGTCGTCCGAGGTGGTGAGGACCTCGATCGGGATCCCGTAGAGAGCGGACAGCGTGCCGGTCGTGATGACCTCAGCCGGCGTGCCCGAGACGGCCCCACCCTGCCCGAGGTAGATGACCTTGTCGAGGTACGGCAGGATCGGGTTCACGTCATGCGCGACCATGATGACGGCGACACCCTCGGTCCGGCAGATCCGGCCGATGAGCGCCGCGATCGCCGCCTGGTTTGGCAGATCGAGGCTGTCCAGCGGTTCGTCGAGCATGAGTAGTCGCGGATGGCGCGCCAGCGCCTGGGCGATCAGAAGCCGTTGCTGCTCACCGCCGGAGAGCTGACCGATCGGTCGGTGGGCGTACGCGCCGGCGCCGACGAGGTCGACCAGGTCTCGGACTCGCTGGTTGTCCGCTCGCGACCGGCGGCCGGGCAACGGTACGCCCCACCGGTCGCCGTCGAGGCCGAGCCGGACGAGGTCGAGCCCGCGAACCCGGAGCGAGGCGTCGAAACTGCGGCGCTGGGGCAGATAGCCGATCGCGTGCTCACCGGCGTCCGCGTCGCGATGAATGGTCCCGCCGGCCAGCGGTAGCAACCCGAGGATCGCTTTGAGCAGAGTCGACTTGCCGACGCCGTTCGGCCCGAGGATCGCGACGAACTCGCCCGCCGCGACCGTGGCGTTGACGTTCGCCCAGATCGTTCGGCCGCCGAGCGTGATGCTCGCTTCGCGTACGTCCACCAGCGTGTGTCGGTGCACCATCCGAGCCTACTTTCCGCTGGCCGGCGGGGCGGCCGACGACCCGCTGGCGGCCAGAGCGGCGCGCAGCGCGGTGAGCTGGCCGACCTGCCACTGCTCGAATGTCGCGCCGGCCGGCGACAGCGTCTCGGTGATCGTGGTGACCGGGATCCCGTTGGCCCGGGCCGCGTCCACTTGTCGTTGTACGTCGGGCGTGGCGTTCTGGCTGTTGTAGACGTACACCTTGATCTTCTTCTCGGCGATCTGGGTGTCGATGGTCTGCTTGTCGGCGGCCGTCGGGTCGCCGCCCTCACTGATCGCATCGAGGAAGCTCGGTGGCGTGATGAGGTCGAGACCGGTTGCTTCGGCCAGCGGCGCGAAGATCGACTCCGAGGCGCCGACGGGCGTCCCGTGATAGGTCGTCTTGATCTGGTCGATCAGATCGAAGTACTCCTTGAGATTCGTGCTCAGTACGGCGTCGTGTTGGCGCTGGAAATAGGCCGCATCGTGGGGATCGATCGCCGCGTAGTCGGCCGAGATGCGATCGATGACCGTCCGTACGTTGGCCGGCGAGTACCAGCGGTGGGGGTTGCGAACCCGGGGCGACACCGACGAGGTCGCCAACCGTCAGGACGGTCCGGGTCGCACCGCGGTCGGCAGAAACGATCTTGGTTGCCCACGCGTCGTAGCCGACGCCGTTGACGATGGCGAGTTGCGCGCCCGACAGGTTCACGGCGTCCGGGCCGCTCGGCTCATAGTCGTGCGGGTCGGTCGCCGGGTTCGTGATGATGCTGGTCACCTGGGCATGGCTGCCGCCGAGCTGGCTGGCCAGGCTGCCCCAGAAGTTCTCCGCGGCGACGACCCGAACCTTTCCGGTCGACGCCGCCGTCCTCGGTGTGGTGGCGCAGGCGGCCGCGGCAAATACCGCGGCAACCGACGACCACCGCTGCGACCGACGTACGGGCCAGTTCGCGCCCGGGCCGCAGCCGCCGCCGATCGGAAGTCGATCTCATGACAATGACGCTAACGAAAACCATATTCGTTATCAAATGCAGAAGCGGCCATGGATCCGGCGCGGCCGCCACCGCGTGTCCTGCGGCGTTCGATCGCTGGCGTTACGCTGGTTTTCATGGCCATCACCACCGTCTCCATCGACGTCGATGAGACCCTCCGGGACGCGTTGGCCCGCGCGGCCACGGCGTCCGGCCAGTCGCTGGCCGCCTATCTCATCTCGGCCGCCACCGATCGCATGCTCCGTGACGCGGGCGCCGGCTACGAAGATGTGCTCGCGAGCCACCCGGAATTCGCGGTAGAGGTCGCCGCCGCGCGCCAGGCCGCGCTACGCCGGGCCGCCGACGCGCGCGCGCAGGTGCTCGCGAAGTATGCCCACGGCACCGAGGCTCGGTCGATCCGAACGGTGGACGCGGTCGCGCGGCAGGCCCACTAAGGCCGGGACCGGGGCCGAGCGCTCAGCCGCTGGCGCGACCGTAGCGATCTTCGAGGCGGACCACATCGGTGAGTTCGGTCGTGCTCGCCTCGAGGACCACCGTGTCGACGATCGCCGTCAGCCGGTGGATCGTGCCCGGCGCGAGATGTACGGCCTCGCCCGGCAGCAGCTCGAACTCGTCGAGGTCATCGACGTGCTTGCCGACGTGGAAGAGCAGCCGGCCGGACTGTACGGCGACGGTTTCCTCCTTCACCTCGTGGTATTGGAGCGAGAGCGCCTGCCCGGCGTCGATGTGCAGCTCCTTGCCGCAGTACTTTCCGTCGACGAGGGCGAAATGCACCTCGTGGCCCCACGGCTTGTCCACTCGACGCACCTGTGACAGCCAGTCGGACTTTGCCACCCGTCCTCCGTTCGATCGTGGGCGAAGGCGCCTGTTTCCGGACGCGTGCCTTGGCGTCGCGAGTCTGCAGGTCGCGTACCCGGCGCAGCGGTTGGCGCAAACCTCCTCGGCGCGACGGTGCCGGCCGATCGGGAGGGCCACCGATGCTAGCACCCAGCATATTCGTCGAGGCGTGTCACTCGCCGGGATGTCCAGCTCGTAGGCCGCGGCTAGGTAGGACAGGTCAGGCGGGGGATCCAGCGTGGTGAACTGCGATTTTGTCCGTTCGCCCCGATGCGGTCGCGCGAAGGTCAAGGTTGCTCACCGTGATGGCTGGGTTCCAGCACGTGCGGGCGGGTACACCTTGCCGTACTCTCAGCATCGCATCTGAGCCTCCGGTGTGGACGGCCGCGATATGTCGTGATATTTGAGGCGAAGTCGGACAAGCTCGTGGGAGCGCTCCGAACTTCGAGGGTTCTGAGGGGTTACGACGGTTGGACGACATCTCCATATCGCTCGAGATTCGCAACGCCACGCCGGCGTCGCTTATCCGACCGTGCGCGACCGCGGGCCGTGCCTCCAGGGCCTTGCGAGCTCACGACAGTAGTGAAACCGTAAGGGGCGCGGTCCTGGCCGCGGGCGTCACCCGTTGTTCACGATCTAGCCGGGGATAGCGAGATGGCACGCATCGAGTTCGTCCCCAACCTGCGTCGCGAGGGCGCCTGTGGCACGTGGGGCGCGATTTTGCTGGGCGATGGTGGTCTGTGCGCCGCTATGCGTCTGCCCATCGTCGCGTCCGATCGCGCCACGATTGACCGCGTTCTGACCGCGATACGCGAGGTGATGCGCGCCGGCGTGACGGGCATCGCGCCGATCGCCGACGTCGCGGTCGGCGGTAACCAGGTGTGGGTATTCGTCGGGATCGCGCCCGGTCCCAGTGTGGCCGACCTGCTGTATGAGGTGACGCTCGCACCGGCCGACCTTGCGCTGATCGCGCTCGACGCCGGCCGTACGCTCGTCCGCCTGCATGAGCATGGCCTGTGGCATGGTTCGTTCGGTGCCGACACGATCGTTCCGACGCGGACCGGCGAGATCCATCTGACCGAGGCCGGGCTCGGGCCCGCGTTGGACGGCCTCGACGTGCGTATCGCCCCGCCCGGCGCCACCGACGTCGACGGCACGGGCGAATCCGCCGACATCATGTCGGGTTCCACCGCCGATGCCGGCTCGGGCCGCACCGATGGTGCAAACGTCATCGCCGCCTCGAACGGTGCCGCTCGCAGCGAGGCGGTCAGGACCGCCGGCGCGAGTCTCGTCGCCGAACCGTCGGACGCGGCCCTCCGGGATGTCGCGTCCGGTGATCCGTCCGCGATCGGCGTGGCCCCGCTGACCGACGGTGTCGACGTCGATGTCGCGGCCTGGGCCGACACCGTTCGCCTGTTCGCGAACCACCTGCGTGCGGCACGAGCGGAGACCGAGGCTGACGCACTCGCGGCATGCGCGCGACGGGCTGACGACGCGGGCATCGTCGCCGCGCTTGACGAACTTGACTCGGTTGCGCGGACATTTGCCGGCTTTCCTGGCCGCGCCGGCCTCGGCGGCGCGATGAGCGAATACGCGATCGAGGACGAACCCGAGTCCGACACGATCCTGCACGCGATCGACGCATTGTTCGACGCTTCGGCGCCGCCGGCGCCGCCACCGCCCAGCCTGCCTCGCCGCTTCCGGTCGCCCCTCGGCCGCGGCGGCGGCTCGAACGGCGCGATTACCGATGCGAAGGGCGGCGTGGATCAGGAGGGTCCACCACGCATCCCGGTTCAGGCGAGCGCCGACCAGCTGGAGCCCGCGACCGCGGACACCAGCGACGAGGAGGCCGCCGCAGCAGTGGCCGTCGCGGCCACCACCGCACCGCCGCGTGGGCCGCGTAAGACGTCGGTCATTCCGACGCGATTGCCCCGCTCGCCGGGCACCCCGTCGGGCGAGGAGCCGCGAGGGCTGTGGGCGCCCTCCGAAGCGCCGAAGCCAACGCCGGTGCGGCCGGGTGCGTCCATCGACGCCCCGGCCAAGCCGGACAACACGGTACGGGTCGGTCGGGGCGTACCGGCGTCAAACGGCCGGCGCCCAACCCCAGCGCGACTAGGCCGACCCGCATGGTGGCCCCGCATCGCGATCAACATCGGCATCGCCGTGGTGATCGTGCTCGGGGTCGGCGGATACGTGTGGTGGCGGGTCGATCGGCCGCTGCACGTCACGTCCGTGTCGGTGACCGTCCAACGGCACGTGGCCGCGGCTTGTCAACTCGACGCCGATGTCGTCGGCACGGTCATCACGACCGGTGGGACCGGCACGTTCACCTATCAATGGCAGCGCAGCGACGGCACCACGACGGCGGTGCACGTGGGTAAGGTGACGGATCCGGCGAAGCCGACCGAGGTGCATCTGCCGTGGACCTTCAACGGGTCGGGCGAGGAGACGGCGCAGGTCACGCTGGTCGTCCTGACACCACAGCGACGCGAGGCCAGCACATCCTTCGAGTACATCTGCACGGGCTGACGATGGGTAGCAGGGGGAAATCGCGATGACGTGGCGGCTAGCCGACTACAGCGAGGTCGGGCGGTTGGGCACCGGCGCCACCGGCACCGTAGCGAGCGCGCGCCACGACCCGACGGGCACCTTTGTGGCCATCAAGTTCTTGTCCGCGCGGCGGCACGGCCGGTCGACACCGACGGACTGGTTCCGCAGCCAGGTCAAGCTGCTCGCGGACATTGACAACACGCACATCGCCCGCCTGTACGAATACATCGAACGCCCAGCCGGTGGCGCGCTCGTCATGGAGCTGGTCGACGGGCTGTCGCTCGACGAGCTGCTCCGCCGCGGCGGCGGACCGCTCGAGCCGCAGGTCGCACTCGCGATCCTCAAAGGGTCGCTGCTCGGTCTCGCCGCGGCACACAAGCGCGGATTGCTGCACCGCGACTTCCGTCCGTCCAACGTCCAGATCAGCCGCAGTGGCGTCGTGAAGATCGTGGACTTCGGCGTGGTGCCGCCGGTGGACAGCATGCGGCCGGGCGACGGCACGCCGCTCTACCAGGCGCCCGAGTTGTGGGACCGGAAGCCGGCCAACGCCCGGACCGATCTCTACGCGGCGACCGCCACGTTCGTGGAGTGCCTGACCGGGCATGCTCCCTACCCTCCGGCCAACACGATGGCCGAGCTGCGCAAGGCGCACGAGGAGGCGCCGATCCCGGTCGCGGACGTCCCGGAACCGCTGCGCGATCTCGTGTCCCGCGGGCTCGCCAAGGATCCGGCCAACCGGCCGGCCGACGCGACCGCGTTCCTGCAGTCGGTCGAGCACGTGGCGAACATGCGGTACGGCTCCGATTGGGAGCGCGCCGGCGAGTCCATGCTATTGCGACGGCTCGTCCCGCTGATCGCTCCACCCGGGCGCGACATCGAGGTGAAAAAGGAGCGGCCGGTCACGTCGCTGCTGGGCAGCTCACTCATCACCCGCATACTGGTCGGCGCGGCCGCCGCCGCGGCGATCGTCATCATCGTCGACTCCGGCATCGCCGCGGCCGGATCTCCCGGGAACAACACCGCGGCCACTGACCCGGGGTTCGCGGTGGTGCTGCCAAACGGGGCCCCGGGTGCGTCGTCCGGCGTTCCGACGTCGATCCCGACGTTGCTCATCATCCCGACACCGGGCGTCACGCTCACCGCCCCGCCGGCGCGCGCGACCGGAGGACCGATCCTGGCCGGCGGGCCCGGGCGGCCGACGCCGATCGGTCCGCCGACGATCCCGCCGACGAAGCCGACCAAGGGCGGACCAACACCGACCGGCAACCCAACCACACCAACCGGCAACCCGACCACGCCCACGGGCAACCCAACCACGCCAACCAGCAACCCGACGACCGGCAACCCGACGACCCCACCGCCGGCGGCGCCGAGCCTGTCGTCATTTACCAGCGACGGCTCGGCGGTCGGATTCTCGATCGCGGCTCCAGGTCTCCCATCCGTCCTCGTGACGATCGTCGAAAACCCCGGGGGCGCGGTGATCGTCTCCCATACTTATGACGTCAGCGGCGGCACGGCGTCGGACTCCGGCATCCAGGTGGTCTGCTCCGACCCGACCTCGACCCTGTCCATTTCGGCGGTACCAGCGTTGGACGGTGCCGGCGCCCCGACCACGATCGCTTGCGCTCCCTAGCCACGAACGGAGACGCGGGTAGGCCGCGTCACGGCCGGTAGCGACGCCGTTTGATCTCCCGTACGTCGCCGACGGTGCACCACTCGTCGCGACCGAGGCGGGCCAGTGGCCGCAGTAAGCGCACGTCCGGGTGGCCGTCGACGAGCACGTCCGTACGGATCGCGGCCCGCAGCACCTCGCCGAGGATGAGGTGGCAGTCGCCGACCGGAATGATCCGATGGAGGCGGCACTCCAGCGCGACCGGTGATCCGGCCACCCGTGGCGGTCGGACCAACGCGCTCGGCTCCCGGTCGACCCCGGCCGCGTCGAACTCGCCCATCTCCGGTGGGTAGTCGGTGGCCGTTTCGTTGATCAGCTCGAACAGCGGCTCGGGCGCGAGATTGACGACGAACTCCCCGGTCTCGCGTACGTTGCGCAGCGTGTCCTTCGGCCCGACCGACGTGAACTGGACGATCGGCGGGGTGACGCTCGCGACGGTGAAGAACGAGTGCGGCGCGAGATTGTCGACACCGTCGGCTGAGGTCGACGACACCCACGCGATCGGTCGCGGGACCACGACCGAATTCAGCAGCCGGTAGAACCGGACCGGCCCCTCGGTCGGCGGATCGAAGTCGGTGCGCACGCCGCCATTATCCGTACGGGCCGCCGGGTCGACGCGTCGGCCGCCCGATAACGGGGCGACGCATCGGGCCGTACCGGGGCATGATCGTCGAGTGACGACGGACCCGACGCCCCGCTTGGTTTTGATGTGCGGTCTGCCCGGAGCCGGCAAGACGACGGTGGCGCGGCGCCTGGCGCCTGAAATCCCGGCCGTACGGCTCTCGCCCGACGAGTGGCTCGACGACCTTGGCATCGACATCTTCGCCGAGGAGATCCGCGACCGACTGGAGACACGGTTCTGGGATCTCGCCCAAGAGCTACTCGGGGCGGGCGTGAGCGTCATTCTCGAATCGGGGTTCTGGGCGCGGGGCGACCGGGACGAGAAGCGGCTGGGCGCCCGAGCCCTCGGTGTCCGGGTCGAGCTGCACTACCTCGACGTCCCGTTCGACGAGTTGTGCCGGCGAGTCTCGGCCCGGCCGGGGCCGACGCCCGAGCGCCCGTCGCCGTTCACGCGCGAACTTATGGCGTCCTACGTTGACCAATTCGCGGTGCCCGATGAGGCGGAAATGGCGCTGTTCGATCCGCCGGTGCGGCCCCCGTCGAATGGCGCGATCGCCGCATAGGCGTCGAAAACGCCAAATCGTCCCCCGCCGCCGGATCGGCGACGACGTGATCGGGTGAATGTGACGTTGGCGAAGAATGCCAGCACCTGGCCGTTTACCACCGTAATCGGGGGAATGGCGATAGCGTTCGAATTGGCGACTCCGGACGCGTGCGCCGGATCCGCGACGGACGGCCGCCGCGTTCGACCTCGTGAGTGGCTGGAGAGGTGTGGCGAAATGACCAGCGCAGAGACGAATCCGGAGAACCGCGGTAAGCCGGTCGACGCGACCGGCGGCGCGGCCAACGACCGACCGATGGCCAACGGCAGCGTCCCCGTCGATCGTGGCGCCCCGAACGCGGCGAACGGGGCGGCGGCCGAGGGGAGCGCACCACGCGAGCCGACCGATCAAGCGTCAACCGATCCGATGGCGTCGGGCCACACCTCGGCGGGACCGCGAAGCGCCCAGGTCAAACTGGCTCAGCTGGCGGTGGGCACGGCGGTCATCGCCGGCGAACAAATGCGTGGCGGTGTCCGTTCGGTCGGCGGCCGTACGGCCTCGGTCATGGTCGGGCTGCTCTCGAAGGCGGTAACCCAGACCGAGCAGGCCCGGGACAAGCTGTTCGAGGTCATGGACGACGCCGAGCGCCGTGGGCGGGAGACACTCGCCGCGCGACGGCAGGGCGCGGCGTCGCTCGTGAACACGAGGGTCGAGGACGCGATGTCGTGGGCGCAGGTGAAGGTCGTCCCGCAGTTCATCGACGACCTCGTCCCGCATCTGATCTCCGATGTGATGCCGCGGCTCATCGACGGCGCGCTGCCGGAGATCCGCGACCGGGTGGTCCCGGTGATCATCGAGGATCTGACCACCGATTCCCGCGTCGAGGAGTTGGTGATGGCGCAGAGTCGGGGCGTGATCGGCCAGCTCGCGGAGCAGTTGCGGACCAACAGCGTGCGCGCCGATGACCGGCTCGAGGCGGCGGCGCACCGGGTCGTCGGGCGCGACAAGAGCGCGACGGCCAAGGGCGTCAATGAGATCCGGGGCGTCTGACCCGGACGGTCGCTTATCGCAGCGCGGCCGGGTGGCTTCGCCCGGTGCGGCGCCACGTGCGTCGAGCCGTGCGTACGCCGGCCTCGCGTCGCGACTCGTCGCGCTCACCGTTGACGTCGCGCTGCTGACCGTCGCCGGCCTGCTCGTCAGTCTCCTGCCGCCGCTCGCATGGTCTCAGGTGGTCGGCGATCCGCCGGGATGGTTCACCGCCACGTGCGCCGTCATCGCAGTCCGCCCTGCCGTGGGCGTACTTCACCGTGGCGTGGTGATTCGTCGGCCAGACGGCGGGCGGTCTGCTCGTGGGCACCAGAGTCGCGCGGAATAACGGCCAACGACCGAGGCTCGTCCAGGCGGCGTTGCGCGCGTTCATCGGACTCCTGCTCGTACCACTGTGGTTGATCGGGCTGGTGTGGGTGCTCTGGGACCCGCGCCGCCGGGCTTGGCACGACATCGTGTTCCGTACGGTCGTCCTGCGCACCATCGAGTCGGCGCAACCTGAGTTGCTCGCCGCGACGATCGCCGCGACTTCCCCGGCTCCGGCGGCCCCCACGTCCGCGGCCCCCTCGATACCGCCGGCCCCCTCGATACCGCCGGCGCCCTCGACACAGCCGCCGCTTGACGCCGCCTGAGGTGTCGGCGAGCGGCCGGACAAGCCGCGACCGTTGGCGGCAAGGCGTTCGATCAGTGCGTCTCCACCAACGACCGCGTGAGATAGACGATCGAGATGAACGCCTGGAACAGGCCCATCGGGTCGTCGCCGCGCAGCGCCACGGTACGGGGACCGGTCCGCGTCACATCGCGGATCCAGGTCGCCTGGCCGGCCATGTCCGGGGAGAGAAACTCGATCTCGATCGTTGCCGGCATCTCGATCGCCGGCGGCTCGACGCTCCGCCGCAGTGCCTCGGCCACACCGTCGCGGATGATCTCCCGCGCCGTCAGCGGGTGCTCGTGGCGGGCCGCGTACCGACTGATCGAGGTCTTGACCTGAATCGACGCGATGCCCGGGCAGAACGGCGCGGCCTCCGGACCGACGTGCTGGTCGCCGCTGATCGCGACGATCGGCACCCGGAAGTGTTGGGCGACCAGCGCGTTCAGCCCGGCCTCGCCGGTCACCGTGCCGTTGATCGTGACGTTGGTGATGGCCCTCGGGTTGTACGTGTGCGACAGCACGCCCGGTGTGGCCATCGCCGCGTGATAGCCGAGGAAGACGATGGCGTCGAATGACGCGTCGAGCCCCTCCATCATGTACCAGGGCTTGAACCGCCCGGACAGGTACGCCGCACGGCCGGCGAGCGCTGCCGGCGGCAGGTTGCGCATCGCGGAGTGCGCGTCGTTGACCAGAATCTGCGTGGCGCCGGCGGCCACCGCACCCTCGATCGCCGCGTTGACCTCGCCGACCAGCAGATCCCGGCCCAGCGCATAGTCGTCCCCGTCGGCGATGCATTGAGCCCAGTCGGCGATTCCGGCCACGCCTTCCATGTCCACGGACACGTAGATCTTCATGCGAGCGAGCGTCGCACATCGGCGCTTCGACGGTCACCCTCGCGATCGGCGCCGCGATGCGGGCTGCTGTTGCGTCGGGGTTGACAGCACCGCCGCCAAGATGCATAGTCAACTTAATGGTTGATTAACCGTCGAGTTGATTACGAGCGAACCGAGGTTTCCGATGGCGATCGAAGATCCGCTGAGCGTGACCTTTGCCGCGCTTGCGGATCCGACACGTCGCGCGATCCTCGCGCGCTTGGCTTCGGGAGAGGCGACGGTGAACGAGCTGGCGCGGCCGTTCGCGATGAGCCTCCAGGCGATCTCGAAGCACCTCAAGGTGCTTGAACGGGCCGGCCTGATCACGCGCGGTCGCGACGCGCAGTTCCGGCCGTGTCGGCTAGACGCGGCACCGCTCGTCGACGCCGGCGGCTGGATCGACGAGCACCGCAGGGCCTGGGAGGGTCGGTTCGACCGGATGGCCGAGCACCTGCGTGACCTGCAGTCCGGCGCCGCAGAACAAGCGTCCGGCGCCGCGAACAGCAGTCTGGCGCCGCGGAACAGCAGTTTGGCGCCGCGGTACAGCGGCGCACCATCGAAGAGAAGGGCTCCACATCATGAACGACACCATCACCGGCGAGACCACCTTCACCGTCGAGCCGAACCGCCAGGAAATCACCATGAGCCGTGTCTTCGCCGCCCCGCGAGACCTGGTTTTCCGCGTGGCCACCGATCCGGAGCACGTCGCCCAGTGGTGGGGCCCGCGCGAATACGCGACGACGGTCGACAAGGCCGACGTATATCCGGGTGGGCAATGGCGGTATGTGCAACGGGATCAACACGGTAACGAGTTCGCGTTCCACGGCGTCTACCACGACGTCGTCACGCCGGAGCGGGTCGTCGACACCTTCGAGTTCGAGGGCATGCCCGGTCATGTGCTGCTGGAGACGACGACGTACGAGACGGTCGACGGCGGCACTCGCATGACCACCACGTCGGTGTTCCAGTCGCAGGCCGATCGCGATGGCATGGTCGCGGCCGGCATGGAGTCGGGCGCGCGGGAGAGCTGGGAGCGACTGGCCGAGCTGATCGAGAAGGCCTCCTGACACATGGCATACCGGTCGATCCAGGTTCCGGCCGGCGGCATAGAGTCACCATGAGCGATGAGCGGGCCAGCAAGGGGAAGAGGCCCGCTCATCGCTTCTCAGTGCGCGCCGTCCTGCTATGCGCTCTCGCTGTGTGGCGCCGCCCTGCGCGGTGCCGTCTCACGTGGCGGCGCGGGCGATGTGTTCCGTTTCGGCGTCCGCTGGATCGGGTCGGCGCATCTGACGCCACGTCGGCAACATGAACGGCGCCAGCGTCGTCACCAGATATGCCGCCCCAGAGATCGCGATTGCCAGCCGGACGTTGGTCGCGTCCGCGACCAGGCCGGCGAGCAGCGCCCCGAACGGGATGCCAATCCACGCGCTGGCCCGGATCACGCCGAGCACGCGTGCCTGCATGTGCGGGGGGATCCGTTCGTAGGAGGTGGCGCCGATGACGGAGTTGAGCGATCCGCCGAAAATGTCGGCGACGAAGCTGACCGCGAGCACCGGCCACAGCGTCGACGCGATCGCGAGAATGAAGAACCGAGGCGCGCCACCGACGAGGTAGCCCACGCTGTACAGGCCGCGGCGCGACACGCGCGGTCCGAGCCATGCGCCGGCGAGATTGCCGACGACGCTGCCCAGACCCATCGCGCCGCCGAGGATGCCAAGCGCCGCGGCGCTATGCAACTGCTCACGGACCCAGACCGGCAGCAGGACGGCGGACAGACCCTGGTCGAGCAGGTTCGTGACGGCCACCATGGCGACGATGCCGAGCAGCAAGCGGTCGCGTCCGAGAAAACGCAGTCCGTCGGCGAGATCCCGGCCGTAACGGCGCAGGACACCCGGCGCGTCCGGTGCGGCGATGGGCTTGTCGACGTCGGATGCCGGAGTGACGTCGGCATCGATCCCGCGCACGCCGATGGCGACAACGATCGCGGCGACCGCGAATGTGACGGCGTCGACCAGCACGACGGTCGCCGAATTCGTGACCGTGACGAGCACGCCGGCCAGCGGCGCGCCCAGGAGGATGGCGGTGCGGTTGGCGCTGGCGTTCAGCCCCGCGGCACGTTCGAGCGGGATCTGGCCGGCTCGGGCGGTCGCCGGCACGAGCGCCATGTTCGCGCAGTCGGCGGCACCACGGACGGCTCCGGCGACCGCGACGAGTCCGATGAGCACACCGAGGGACAGCCCGCCGGTCGCGTACATCAACGGGACGGCACCGACCGCCACGGCGGCGGTGAGGTTTCCCCAGACGTACGAGCGGCGGAGCCCGACCCGATCGACGACCGGACCGGCGAGCGCTTGCATCGTCACGTACGGCAGCATCTGCGCGAACGCCACGAGCCCGGTCTTGCCGGCACTTCCGGTCGTGGTCAAGACGAGCCATGGCACCGCGAGTTCCGACATGGAGGTGCCGAGCATCGAGACCACGTACGCGCTCAGCAGTGCCGCAAACGGCGTCCGTCGCGCCCCGGCGGCGCTGCCGGTCATCGGGCGTTCACCCCGTCGGCGTCGGTGGGCGGGTTCACCTCATCGTTGTCGTCGGACGAAACCGAGCCGACCGGCGACGCGTCGTCGGGCAACAGTTGGAACATGAAGATCGCGTCGACGGCGTCGGTTCGCTCGTCCGGGGGCGCCGGCGGCTCGCGTCGATAGCGTTCGAGAAGCCGGTTGACGTCGGCCGACAGCGCGCGAGCCTCATCGAGCGTCAGCCGGACCTGCATATCGCCGAAACCCCAGGGCAGCGACGCCAACTGTTCGCCGCCGCGCCATGAAACTGTCGACGTAACCCACCATCCGCGCGTAATGGTTATCAACGACCATGCGGACGTACTGCTCGGCGACCTCGACGCCTTCGGCGTCCAAGGGATCATCGGGCGACCGGAGCGTGAACGCCGTCGTCCGGTAACGCGACCGCCACCAGCGGTCGCGTCCGTTGCCCCGGTCGGCGTCGTCGTCGATGAATCCGCGGTCGGCCAGGATTCGCAGGTGGTAGCTCGTCACGCCGCTCGATTGGCCGATGCGCCGGCCGAGCTGGCTGGCGGTGGCCGGGCCCTCTTCCTGCAGCAGCGTCAGCAGCCGCAGCCGGATCGGATGAACGAGCCCGCGCAGGCGACGGGGCGTCAGCAGTGCGTCGCGCGCCGGGTCGAACCAATGCGGCCAGCCCTCCGGCAAGCGAGGCGCCCTCGATCGGCAGGTCGCGTTCCGGCCCGGCGCCGGTGCGATGGTCATAACCGCAACCTAAATCGCAGAGACAAATTTGCAAAGAGCTCTCTGCAAAGAATATCTGGCAATCTTTCCGAATCGCGGCGGACCGGGGTGGGAGAACACGGCACCTCTTGACGGCTCGCGTCAAGTACTTGACACTATCTGTCAACGTGAACAAGGAGCGCTGATGGCTTTACCGAGTCGAGCCGAGCTCGCGGATCAGCTGATCCGGCTGATCGACTCCCGGCTCGTCGATCCGCTGGACGTGCTGCTCGACGGACACGAGGCGGTGCGGTCCGCACGAGCGACGATCGCTGGTCGGGCCGGCATCTGGGCGCACCGGCTGCTGAACGCCACCGACGCCGAGGCGGCCGGATTGATCGCGCGCTTCGTGGGCGCGCTCTATCCGGGCGACCGCGGATTCGATCCGCCGGCGGAATGGTGGGGCACCCCGCTCGGCCGCGTCGTCGTCTGGCGCGTCGGCTATCCGGGCGTCCAGGCGGTGTCGTACGCGACCGCCGGCGCCATGCTCGGCATCACGCGGCAGGGCGTGCACGATCTCGCACAGCGCGGCAAGTTGTCCCGCCATCCGGATGGTGGAGTCGTGCCGGACTCGGTGCGGGCACGCTTCATCGCGACGTCCGTCACCGATCCGGCATCCAGCCCAGTCCACCCGGTCCGCCGGCTCCACCGGTCTCCACCGGCTCCACCGGCTCCACTGGGGAACGCGCATCATCGGAGGGTCGCGGCCATGCATGACGTACTCATCACATCCGGCGGTGTGCCGATCGCCGCCCGCGACTTCGGCGGCGATGGGCCCGGAATGCTGGTGTTGCACGGCGCCGGCGGCAACCTCGCCCATATGACGAGCCTCGCTCGCGCGCTGTCCCCGGCGTACCGGGTGATCGCCGTTGACCTTCGCGGACATGGACACTCCGGCGACGGCCAGTGGAACTGGACCGATGTGCTCGCGGACCTCGACGCCGTCGTCGCCGACCTTCGCCTCGGCTCGCCGGCGGTCGTCGGCATGTCGCTCGGCGGCATGGTGGCGACGCTGTGGGCCGACACTCATCCCGGCGGACCGGGGGCGGTCAGTCTCGACGGGAACCCGACTCCAAGCCGTCCGGACCAGCTGACCGGGCTCGACGCGGCGACCGCGGTCCGGGAACTCGACCGGCTGCGGTCCACGTTCGACAACATGGCGGCCACACTGGCCGCGCCGATCGACGAGGACCAGATCACCGCGGCCCGGGCCGGTCAGCGTGCGATGGCCGACCAGTACGGCGACGACGAGGAAGCGTGGGTCGAGGGGTTCGATCGCAGTCTCGTCGAGCGCGGCGGCGAGACGTTCCTGCGACCGGATCCCGCGACCACGGCGGAACTGCGGCGGGCGATGGCCGAGCTCGATCTCGAGCCGGCCTATCGCGCATTGCGCTGCCCGTTGCTCGTCGTTCTCGCCACCGAGGACATGCCCGAGCAGGAACCGTTCCACGAGTTGTACGCGGCGCACCGGCGGTTCGTTGCGGCCCGGCTCGCCGCGGTCGACAATCGCTTCCTGCGGGTGCTGCCGCTGGCGCGGGCGAGCCACGCGATGGTGGCCGAGCGCCCCCGCGAACTCGCCGAGCTGATCGTCGAGTTCCTCGCGTCCGCTCGATTGAGCGGCCAGCGAGTCATCGACCGGCTCGCGAGTGACCCGAGACTCGGCGATACATGATCATGGTTTTCGGGGAAAGATCGTGGCATGAGCAGACTTCAGGGGCGCGTCGCCTTCGTCACCGGCGCCGGCCGCGGCATTGGAGCCGCCACCGCACTCCGGCTCGCCGCTGACGGCGCCGCCATCGCGGTCGTTGACCGCGCCGAGGATGACACGGTCGACACCGTCAACGCGATCCGAGCGGCCGGCGGCACGGCCGTCGGGCTCGACTGCGACGTTTCGGTCGCCGACCAGGTGGACACCGCCGTCAACGCCGCCGTCGACCATCTCGGTGGCCTCGACATCCTGGTGAACAACGCCGGCATTACCCGGGACAACCTGCTGTTCAAGATGACCGAGGACGACTGGGACGCGGTGCTCGGCGTGCACCTGCGCGGCGCGTTCCTGTGCTCGAAGGCGGCACAGGCCCATATGACGGCCAAACGGTGGGGAAAGATCGTCAACCTGAGTTCCACCTCGGCGCTCGGCAATCGCGGGCAGGCCAACTACTCCGCCGCGAAGGCCGGCATCCAGGGCTTCACCCGGACGCTCGCGATCGAGCTAGGGCCGTTCAACATCAATGTCAACGCGATCGCGCCGGGCTTCGTCGCGTCGGCGATGACCGATGCTACGGCCGAACGGATGGGAATCACGGTCGACCAGTTCCGCGACACGGTTGCGGCCGCGACGCCGCTGCGGCGCATCGGCGTGCCCGACGACATCGCACACGTCGTGGCGTTCCTGGTCAGTGACGATGCCTCGTACATCACCGGCCAGACCATCTATGTAGACGGCGGACCGCGCGGATGACCGAGATCCACGAACTGTCCGCCCTCGCCCAGGCCGCCGCCGTTGCGGCAGGTGAGGTGAGCCCGGCCGAACTCGTCGAGCACTATCTCGCTCGCATCGAGGCGTACGGGGACGGCCTCGGCGCGTTCGTCACGGTGACCGCCGATGCTGCCCGAGCCGAGGCCGCCGCCGCGTTGCCCCGGCCCGAGCATGCCGGACCGCTGTACGGAGTGCCGACGGCCATCAAGGACAACACGACGACGGTCGGCGTACGCACGACGTTCGGCTCGAAGTCGTACGCGGACTTTGTGCCAGACGTCGATGCCCACTGTGCGGCGCTGCTGCGCACGGCCGGGACGATCAGCCTCGGCAAGACGAACACGCCCGAATTCGGCCTTTCGGCGTACACCGACAACGATGTGATCGGCCCGGCCGTGACACCGTGGGATCGCAGCCGCAACGCCGGCGGTTCGAGCGGCGGCGCCGCCGCCGCAGTCGCCGCCGGCCTCGTCGCGGTGGCGCACGGCAACGACGGCGGCGGCTCGGTACGCATTCCGGCGAGCGCGTGCGGAGTGTTCGGGCTGAAGCCGGCCCGGGGGCGGGTCAGTCCGGGTCCGGTGGGCGTCGACCTGTTCGGTCTCGGTGTGCAAGGCGTCCTGGCCAGGCACGTCGGCGATGCGGCCGCGTACCTCGACGCGATGGCGGTGCCGATGATCGGCGATGCGAACTGGGCGCCGCCGTTGCCGCCGGGGGAGACCTTCCTCGACGCGAGCCGGCGTGAACCGGGCCGGCTGCGGATCGCCCGTTACGCCGGCACTGGCCTGCCCGATGTCGTCGCGGATCCGGCGTGCGTGGCGGCCTGGGAGGCGGCGAGCGCGGTGCTGGCCGGGCTCGGACACGACGTCGAAGACATCGTCAATCCGTTTCCGCCGAGATCGCCGGCATCTTCGATGTGATGTGGGCGTCGCAGTCACTGCTGTTTCCGGTGCCGCCGCAATCCGAGCCGGTGCTGCGTCCGGTGAGCCGGCATTGGCGGGAGCTGGGCCGCGCCACACCAGCTGAGGAGTTGGTGAGCGCGCTGGGTCGGCTGCAGATGATCGCCCGCCGGTCGTCGAGTCGTTCGCCGCCTACGATGCGATCCTGACGCCGACGCTTGCGTTGCCGCCGCAATCGTCGGCATGGTTCGCCGCCGACGGCGATGTGCCGACGGAGCTCGAGCGCCAGGTGGCGTTCGCGCCGTTCGCCGCGACCGGCAACCTCACCGGCATGCCGGCGGCGAGTCTCCCGCTTTACTGGACGGCGGACGAGGTCCCGATCGGCGTGATGCTCACCGGGCGACCGGCCGGGGAGGCCGCGTTGCTGTCGTTGTGCGCGCAGGTCGAGGCGGCCCATCCGTGGTCGCACCGCTGGCCGCCGCTCTAGCCGACCGGTCCCGACCGCGCCAGCGCTACGTGCGCAGCATCCGCTCCGCGAGGTCCGCATGCAGCTGGCCAATGCTTTCCGGGGTACGGCTGCCGCCGGCCCGATACCATCGCGCGATGTCGATGGCGAGCGAGAGCAGCGCCAGAGCGGTGCCGCCCACGTCCGAGACGACGAACGCGCCCCGCTCCACGCCGTACTCGATCGTCTCGCGCACGACCGCGTCGATGTCGCGCCGTAGCGCGGCGATCTCGGCGTAGTGCGCCTCGGACAGCGCGCCGATCTCGTACTGGATGACGCGGGTGGGCACGTGCCAACGGGCATGCCACGAGCTGAACGCGCCGACCATCGACCGCAGCCGCTCGACCGGTTCGTCGACGCCCACGACCGAGGCGCGGATGTGCGCGAGCGCGTGCTGGTGGCCCACCAGGCTGATCCGGTAGAGCAGCTCCTCCTTCGACCGGAAGTGCACGTACACACCGGCCGGCGACAGCCCGGCGCGAGCGGCGATGTCGCGCGTTGTGGTGCCGTGATAGCCGCGGACGGCGAACTCCTGGGTCGCCGCGATCAGCAACCGCCGGACGACGGCCGGCTCGATCTCCGTCCATGCCTCGTCGAGATCGCGCGCGACGGCGTCGTCGAAGTCTCCGGGCGCGCCGGCTGGCGCCATGGGCTCCTCCACGGACAACATGCGCCTCGCGGCTGCGCTACGCATCGGCGGTGACATGCGCCTCGCGGCTGCGCTACGCATCGGCGGTGACATGCGCCTCGCGGCTGCGCTACGCATCGGCGGTGACATGCGCCTCGCGGCTGCGCTACGCATCGGCGGTGACATGCGCCTCGCGGCTGCGCTACGCATCGGCGGTGACATGCGCCTCGCGGCTGCGCTACGCATCGGCGGTGACATGCGCCTCGCGGCTGCGCTACGCATCGGCGGTGACATGCGCCTCGCGGCTGCGCTACGCATCGGCGGTGCTCCGGTCGGCGGTGCTTCGGTGGGCGGTGCCACCGTGTCATACCGGGCGTGCTCTAAGCAAGCGCTTAGTCACGGAGTCGCCCCGCGGTCGTAGGCCGATGGATTGCCGTACCGGCCGGTTCCAGGGCGTCCGGCCGCGCGAGATCGACGGAGCGGGACGCGGCGCGGGGCCCCACCAGACTCCCACGCCGCGTCGTCTCGACATCGCCGGAGGCGACTGCGCCGTTATCGCGGCGAGTTCCTTTCATCGTGCGGTGTCGTGTCGAGTATTTCCGTCACTCGTTCGCTTGTAACGCGAAGGCGCAGCGCGACCGGGCACCGGCCCGGAGCAGGGATCAGCGACGCCCGATAAGGCACGCGGGTTGCCGTATCGATTCACGTATCCGTCTTATCCATCAGCAAACGGAGCGGGCCGCGACGGCGAATAGCCACTCGGCGCAACACCAGCGGACAGCGGCGGCCCATCGCGACGGCGATTGACACAGGTCGGCGACCGGCCGACGGTGTAAGCGGGAACGGCACGGGGAATACGTCGGTCGGAAAGGAGTCCGCCCGTGAGTGCGACCGACGTAATTGTCATTGTCATCGTGGTGGTAGTCGTGGCGGTGTTGGCCGCGCTTGCCGTCCGCACCATGCAGCGCCGCAAACTCCGCGAGCGCTTCGGCGACGAGTATCAGCGCGTCGTCGACGAGAAGGGTGGCCGGTCAGCCGCCGAGGCTGAGCTGCGCCGCCGGGAGAAGCACCATGCGACTCTCGATTTGCGCGACCTGAGCGACGCGGACCGGGTCCGGTTCCGCGACGGCTGGGTTGCCGTACAGACGCTGTTTGTCGACGATCCGGTCTCCGCAGTACGGGATGGGGACCGGCTCGTCACGGAACTGGTGGCGGCGCGTGGATACCCCGTGTCCGACTACGAGGACCGGCTCGCTCAGCTGTCCGTTGAGCACGCCAACGTACTCAACCACTACCGCGACGCGCATGAGATCAGCACGCGCAACGACGCGGGCAATGCGACGACCGAGGAATTGCGGCAAGCGCTCGTGCACTACCGCGAGCTCTTCGCCGACCTGCTCGGCGAGCGGCCCGTCGGCGACACGTCGCCAGTCGCGTCGGCCGCGACGGCCGACCGGTCCGAGTTGGTGGCGGGTACACCCGTCGCACCGGTAGCGGAGGCGCCGGTGACTGCGGACGGCGCCGTCGATGACGGCCTCGATCGTGGAGTCGATCGTGAGCGCGGCGTTCCCGCGGCGCGGACCGACGAAACCGTCAGCGACACCGATCCGGTCGATCCGGCCGACGAAACGAGTCCGGCCGACGCAGCGCGGACCACGGACGAGCCGATCAACGGCGCGCCCATTGGTAACTCGGTGCGCGCCGGCGCGCGGGGCAAAGCATCGCGCCGCGATGCTTCGGCGCCCCAGACCAACGCGGACGAGGCGTAGCATCCCAGCTTCTCCGCAGCACGATTCCCAGCAGCCCCAGCACGTCAGCGTACGGCCGATGAGGAGACTCGCATGACCTATTCACCGTATGGGGACCGCGACAGCGGTGGCACCCGTACCGACGTGGACAACGAGGTCCACGACGACCACGACCAGGAAGACCGCGCCTTCGACGGCGTCGACGGCGACGTCAACGGCCACGATGCCAACGGGGCACCGTTCCAGCGTGCGTCGGACGAAGATGCGTCCGTCGGCGGTGCCGTCGTCGATCAAGACGGGAACGTCGTCGAGGGTGCCGAGCCTGACGTCGACGTCGACCGACGCGATCAGCCGGTATCCGCCGTCGCCGAATCAAGCGACGGTCCGGACGCCGCCTACACCGAGCGCGGCGATGCGCCGGACGGTGATGCACCCGACGCCGACGCGGCCGACGCCGAGGCGAACGTGAACGACGCAGCCGCCACCGATGCAAGCGCAGCCGCGACCGATACGGAAGCCGGTGGGTACGAAGACGCCGACGGCCACGCCCGGACCGACGAGGCCACGGCGACCGACGTCGACGAGCCCGAACATGCCGAGGGGACGGCCGAGCGCGACAGCGCGCCGGAGGATGCGATGGCCGTCGAGGACCGCGCCGCCGAGGACCGCGCCGCCGAGGTTCCGGGAGACGTCGCCGACGAGCACAACGAGGCCGACGCCATGGCTAATGCCGACGGCGAGCGTGAGTACGCGGATGGCGAGCCGGTCGGCACCGTGTACGGCAACGAGGTCGACGCCGGGCCGGACGGCACGCCGGCGATGGCTCCCGCGGTTGACGCCGATCCGACCGCGGCAGGCACCGATGTCGGAACGTACGCGGATGACCGGCAGCCGGATGACACGTATACCGAGGACACGTACGCGGATGACACCGACGCCGACCGGGTCGCGGCGGCTGACGGTGTGCTCGAGAACGACATGGCGGACGCGCCAACAAACGGCGACGCCCCGGTCGCCGGCGCGGTCGACGCTGACTATGTTGCCGTGGGCGTGGCCGAACCGTTGAGCGAGGCCGAAGCGGCGGACATCGCCGATGCCGACGGCTTCCAGGCAACCCAGGATGCCGACAACGGCGCCGTAGCGTTTGACGCGCCGGCGGCGCCGGATGCGACGGCGCTTGAGACGGCGGATGCGACGGTGGTCGGCATGATGCCCGGCCATGCGCCCGTCGTCGATGCGACGGAGCAGCCGATGCCGGACGCGGCTGCGACTCACGATCGCTGGCAGCAGATCCAGCTGGGGTTCATCGACGACCCGCGCGCCTCGGTTGAGTCGGCCCGGAGTCTCGTCGTGGAGGCGGTCGAGGCACGGATCTCCGCGCTACGTGACCGGCAGACCGCACTCGACGGCTGGCAGAACGAGGCGACGCCGGACACCGAGGTCCTTCGAGCCGCGATCAAGGGCTACCGCGACCTGCTCAACTCGCTGACCGGTACACCGTAGGGCCAGGCCAGTAGAGGCCCAGGCCAGCAGTGTCCGGGCCGGCAGCGTCCGGGCCAGCAGCGTCTAGGCCCGCAACGACGTCACGGTCTCTCTGCCCCAAACGGCAGAGGGACCGTGACGTTATCCGGTACCGACAAACGCTTGGCCGGGAGCGCACGAACAGCTCCGCCCGACGATCGGCGGGGACACGCGAGCTGCGGCCACGCGACCGGCCGTGGCACGAGACCGTCGGTGGCACGAGACCGTAGATGGCACGCGACAGGCGGGCACACGAAGGCGGTGGGTGACCGGACCGGTCACCCACCGCACGTCGAGACGGGGTCGGTCAGCGCCGCCGTTCGGAGCGAAGCTTGCAAGCAACGCAGGTCGTCGCGGCGGGAAACAGCTCGAGGCGCTCGGCCGGAATGACCTCGCCACACGATTCGCAGATGCCGTACGTCCCGGCACCCAAACGCTCTATCGCGTGGGCGAGTTGGGTGCGCCGGGAGACGATGAGGCGAAGTTCGGCCTCGTCCTGCTCGGAAGCGGCCGCCTTGGTCCCGGCGTCGGCGGCGTCGTCGCCTTCGGAGTCGTCGGTCAGGTCCGGGTCGTACGGCGTCATGGGTGACAGCGACTACCCGTGGCCGCAGCGGCCAAACATCGCTGATCCAATCATTACTCGACCCCGCTGCGTGACTTCACCGCCAAGCGAATCGACCGCCAAGCGAATCGACGGCCATGTGACTCGACGGCCATGTGACTCGACGGCCAGGTGCCTCGACGGTCATGTGCCTCGACCGTCATTTGAGGCTGCCGACGCCCTTCGCGATGACCACAACGCTGGTGATCAGGGCCATCGTCGACTGCGTGCCCATCAGCAATTTCGCGCGGCTGGTGAGCGGCATGGTGTCGGTCGGGCTGAACGCCGACGAATTGGTGAGCGAAACGTAGAGGTAGTCGACGTACACGGCCATCCACCCCGACACCGCGCTGGAGCCCTTGCGGACTTCGTCGATCGTGTCGTGGTCCTCGTCCTGCGGAAAGCGGAAGTCGGCCGCCGGCAGGCTGCGCCGGTCGGTGTGGTGCCGCGCGACCGGACCACCGCGGTCGAGCTGCCAGAAGGCGAGGGCAAACACGATGACGTTCGTGACCCACACCTGCAACGCCGCCAGCAGCAGCGTGGAGCCCTGGTCCGCACCGGTCGAGACGAGTCGGCGCAGCAGCAGCACGAGCGCGATGAAGTTGGACACCAGGATGAGGAAGAGCACGGCGAGCGACGCGATCCGACCGTAGCGCGTCTGCCTCGTCATTCGGAACGGATTCTCGGCGACCACGAACGCGACGAGCACGAGCTCGAGGGCGGGGATGACATACCGCGGCGTGACGAGCAGGTCGTTCGGCAGGAGCGCGTACAGCCCGATGGCGGCCAGGGTGGCGATCGCTGCTGGCCACCGGGGCTCGCCGTGGCGGATGTGCACGCGGGCGGGATGCGACATGTGCCCATCAAACATGGCACCGGACGGTTGTGGGTGGTGAGTCAGGCGTGCGCGGCTCGGGCGAGCCGGCGGCGGTCGGCGCCCGGCTGCGGATATAGCGTCGGTCCGGTGCGCATTCCGATGTGTACGGTGGGTTCGCTCACGATCCGGGCGATCGACGTTGCGAGCGTCTCGTCGCCGAGGAACGCGGGTGCGGTCGTCGTCTCGCCATCGCCGGTGGTGTAGCCGATCGACAACGGGACGACACGTGCGCCGACGTCGAGCGCCGCCTGGAACATCGCCGGGCGGTACGGCGCCCGATGCGCCCCGCAACACGTCGTGCCCTCGACGAAGACGACAACGACATCGCCGGACGACAACGCGTCGCGGACCTCGGTGAGCGTGTCGGGCAACGTACGAGGTCGGCCACGGTCGATGAAGATCGTGCCGGCGAGCCTGGCCAGTCGGCCGATCACGGGCCATGTCCCGACCTCGGCCTTCGCGACGAGCCGCAGTCGACCGCTGGCATCACTGGTGTCGCTAGCATTGCTGGCGAGCAGCGCGACGATGTCCAGCCAGGAGATGTGGTTCGCGACCACGAGGGCGCGTTCGCGCGGCAGTGCCACCGACGGGTCGAACCGCACGCCGAGCACGGCGAGGATCGCGCGTGCGGTGCGTCGCAGGACCCGGCGGCCGGCCGGCCGTCGAGTGCGGTCGGATCGGCGGATCTGGACCATGCTCGCGCCGACGGCGGCCGCGCACACGACCACGATCAGCGCAACCACACGGGCGGCCCGGACCGGCCACGGCATCCGCCGGCTGGCCGGGATGACGCACCCGGGTCCGCACGGTGACGCGGGCCGGAAGGGAGAGGTCGCAGGTTTGGGTCCGGCGATCGTGGCGGCGGTCGCGGTCATCGCGCCGCTCCGTCGCCGAGGAAGTGGCGCAGGTACCTCGGGCTAATGCGGGCTACATCGAGGAGTACGTAGAAGTCCGCGCAACCGAAGTCCGGGTCGTAGGCCGCCGGGCCGCAAATCCATGCACCGAGTCGGAGATAGCCCTGCAGCAACGGCGGAAGCGCCGGACGGCCGACCGGCGATATGCCCGTCGGGTCGGCGGCCGGGGTCGTGCGGGGGATCCACGGCCGGTGCGGAGTGACCCGCCACGGTTCGGGCGAAAGATGTTTCGCCTGGGCCAATGACCAGACCGCTGTCGCGGCGGCGTCGCCGTGCCGTACGTCGACCGAGGCGCAGCCGCCGACGTACCGGAGGTTGTAGAGGTGCATGTAGCGCGCGATGCCCGCCCAGATCAGGTTGATCGCGGCACCGGCACGATGGTCCGGGTGCACGCACGACCGGCCGGTCTCGACCAGCTGGCCGGCGATCGGGTCGAGACCGCCAGTGATGAATTCCGTGGCCGCGTACGGGCGTGGCGAGCGTCCCGGCGGGAGCAGACGGTAGGTGGCGACGACGGCGCCGTCGCGTTCGTCGATGACGATGAGATGGTCGCAGTAGGCGTCGAATTCGTCGGAGTCGTGGCCGGCCAGTGCCGGGCTGAGCCGCGCGCCGACCTCCCCGGCGAACACGTCGTAGCGGAGGCGTTGGGCCGCGGCGACCTCGGTCGCGTCGGCGGCGAGTCGCAGTGTGTACTGTGGCGCCCCGGTGCCGGTGTCCCGGCCCGGTGCGGACAGCAACAGAGTCGTCATGCCTCCGTTGGTACGGCCCCGGCCTGCATGGACAGTGTCAGGCAGCCAACGCCCACACGACACGTTGGTGAAGAATCGCAGCGGATTTTTCGGCATGATCCGGTCATCCGATAGCGCCCGGCCCGCGAGCGGGCTGAGATTGCGGAGTGGAGATCCGATGGCTCGATCCGGCGACCCCCGATCGCCGTGACGTCGGCGGTGCGGTCGCCGTGCTGGAGGCCGCCCGCGTCGCCGATGGACTGCCGGGGCTGACGCCGACGGTGACGAGCTTCGCCGGTGCCATGCGTACGGGCTGGGAAGGCGACCCGCCGCTAGTCGCGGTCGCGATCGGCAGCGACGGTGAAGGTGACGGCGAAAGTGACAGCGAAGGTGTCGGCGGTGGCGGTCGGCGTGTGCATGGCGTCCTTGAGTTGACGCTCCCACCGTGGGACAACCGCAACCAGGGCATCGCCGAGATCACCGTTGATCCGCTGTCGCGGCGGCGCGGCATCGGCCGTGCTCTATACACGGTCGCCGTCGAGCGGACGCGGGCCGCGAGTCGGTCGCTGTTGATTATCGAGGCACCCGCCGAGTCGGCCGGCGAACGGTTCCTCGACGCGCTCGGCCTCGACGTCGGGCCGGGCGAACAGTTGCGCCATCAGGACATCACGGCGCTCGACTGGACGGTGCTCGACGACATATACGCCGATGCCGTCGCCCAGGCGGCCGAGTACGAGATCCGCGAGATCCCGCCAGAGGCGCCGGACGACATGGTGACCGAACTCATCGCCGTCATCTCCGCCATCAACGATGCGCCGGCGGACGTGCGGCACGCGGAGCCGGAACAGTATCCGCCCGAGCGGATCCGGGCCTACGAAATAGGCGAGGAGGGAATCGGCCGGATCGGTTACCGGTTGGTCGCCGTACACACGTCAAGCGGTGCGTTCGCCGGCTACACCGGCGTCGGGGTCGACGCGGAACGGCCGTGGTACGCCACGCAGTACATCACGTCGGTGCGCGCGGAACACCGTGGCCACCGGCTGGGGCTGCTGCTGAAAATCGCGATGATGCGGCTGCTCCGCGACCGCGAGCCCGCCTTGCGGACGGTCAGCACGTGGAACTCGCCCGACAACGCGCACATGATCGCCGTGAACGAGACCCTCGGCTACCGGCTCATCGGAGACTGGGTCACCGGCGTCGCGGCACTGTGAGCGACGGGCGACGGGCGACGTTAGGCGATAGCGCCGGAGTCGCGTAGGGCGGCAATCGCGATGGCGTCCCGACCGATCTCGCCCAGGATCTCGTCGGTGTGCTCGCCCGGATGCGCCGGCGGGCGTTGGATCGACCCCGGTGTCTCCGAGAATCTCGGCGCCGGCGCCGGCTGTGTCACGCCGCCGTACGACACGAACGCCTGACGCTCAGCCATGTGCGGATGCGCGGGCGCCTCATCCCAGTCCAAGACGGGCGACACGCACGCATCGGTCTCACCAAGTAAGTCGATCCATTCATCGCGGGTACGCGTCGCGAACAGAGCCGCCCAATCGGCCCGGACGCTGGCCCAGGTCGACCTGTCGAGGCGAGCCTCCGGGTGGGCGGCCGCTCCGGCGTATCCGGTACGCCGCACGAGTTCCGCGTAGAACTGCGGTTCGAGCGCACCGACCGCGACGTATTTCCCGTCGGCACACGCGTAGGTGTCGTAGAACGGCGCCGCGCCATCGAGCAGGTTCGCGCCTCGCTCGTCGCGCCACACGCCAAGCTCCCGGAGGCCGCGGACCGCCGTCGTGAGCGCCGCCACGCCGTCCACGATCGCGGCGTCGACCACCTGCCCAGGGCCACCGGCGCGCGTGCCGAGCAACGCGCACACGATGCCGAAGGCGAGGAACATGCCGCCACCACCGAAGTCGCCGACCAGGTTCAGCGGCGGCACCGGTCGCTCGCCGGCCCGCCCGATGCCGTGTAATGCGCCGGTCAGCGCCAGGTAGTCGATGTCGTGGCCGGCGTACGGCGCCAATGGACCCGCCTGACCCCACCCGGTCATCCGGCCGTACACGAGGTGGGGGTTGATCGTGAGACAGTCCGTCGGGCCGAGGCCGAGGCGCTCGGCGACACCCGGCCGGAATCCTTCCACCAACACGTCCGCGCGGGCCACGAGATCGAGCACGACGGCTCGACCGTCGGGGTGCTTGAGGTCGACGCCGACCGATCGACGGCCGCGTTTCAGCAGGTCCGGGTGCGGCGCACCGAACGACGACGGGTCGACGGCCGACGCCCGATCCACCCGAATGACGTCCGCGCCCATGTCGGCCAGCATCATCGCGGTGAACGGTCCGGGGCCGATGCCGGCCAGCTCGACGACGCGAACGCCGACAAGCGGTCCAGAAGCAGCGGAGCGAGTCACCCGGTCACGGTACCGGTCGTGCTCGGCGCTGCGTCCATCGCTGCGTCACCCGCCGACGGCTCGCTCCACGCGGACGACCAGACGTTCTGTCTCGTACGCCACGAGGCCCACGTCGATCTGCGTGCCGGCGAGCACGGCAAGGCACGCTCCGGTGCCGGCCGCGGTCACGAACAGGAATCCGGAGTCCAGCTCAATCACGGTCCGAAGTACGGTTCCGTCGCCGAGATGCCGGCCGGCTCCCCGCGCGAGGCCGTTGAGCCCGGAAGCGACGGCGGCCAGATGTTCGGCGTCGTCGCGGGCCAGGTCGCCTGACGCGGCAACCAGCAACCCGTCCGACGACAGCACGATCGCATGGAGCACACCGTCGACGTGTCGCACCAGCGCATCGAGCAACTCGGTCAGGTTGACCGGCGTCGCTGTCCGGCTAGGCATCCAAACCACCGCCGTCCGGCTCGGACGGTGCTAGTCGCTGGTACGGGTGACAGGGCGCGATCGGCGACCGGAGCGGGGGACGGCAGGGGAGAGCGGTCGCGCGCGGTCGGCATAGGCCCGTTTGCGCGAGGACACGTAGCGTCAGGGTCATTGCGAAGTTTTGTAACAGCGTTCGTATTCGCAATGTCGCACGCCCAGTGCGATCAAACCGACCGGCCAGTCGACTTCGGACAAACGGCCGCCCGTGATTGGCCAGGCCATGGTGGGTTCACTCGCTCGACTGCGGATACCAGAGCGTACCGTCCGGCTCGGCCGAGCCCGATGTGAAGAGACTGGCCAACTCGGTCACGTCGATTCCGTCGAGTGCGTCGCGTAACGCATCGATCAACGTACGGGTCTGGTCCGGCGACAGGTCGGCTCGGATGCGCTCATTCGACGCATGGTTGCCGAGTATGAGTTCGACATAGACGATGGCGGGTTCGTGCGCCGTTTCCCGCTGCTCCCACACCCGTACGCTGGCCCGTGCGTCGGAGGTAGCGTCGCTGCGGATCACCACTGGTCGCGACGTATGTGCGCCGCCGAGCGCGTACTCGCAGCGGGCCGGCGCACACCATCGCGGATGCCATTGCGATGCGATCCCCACACCCGGCCCCCACAACGGTTGAGGAATCTCGATAGGCCGATCACGCCGCGAGCAGGAACGTGAACCTCGCCCTGGCCCGCCCGCTCGCGATCATGCGTTCTGGTGAGCGTACCGTCGCCCACCGCCGCTGGTTGGGCGTTTGCCGGCATCCTCGATCCCTCGTCAGCCGATGCGAGCCACAGCTGGCTCACCGCTGGGTACCCGGCGTCAGGGGAGAGTGAGTGTCTCGCCGACCGTCAGTTGTTTCCGGCGACCGTTGCCCAGGATCCAGGCCGACTGGTGGCCGGCCACCGTGAATACGTCCGGGCCACCGACCAACGCTGTCTCCTCGTCAACGCCGACGAGCATCACGCCGGCGGGCGGGCGGAACATGGGCCGCGTCAACAGGTCTGGCATCCAACCGAGCATCTTGTCGAAGTGCGGAAGCACGCGCAGCGTCGGCAGCAGGCCGAGACCGGCTCGGCCGCCTCGGTTGGGATGGCGCAGATCGGGCACGTGATCGGCCATCGCCATGGCACCTGCACTACACCCGGCGAGCGCCGCGCCGCCCTCCCAGGCGGCGACGATTCCACGCCATAGCGCGGTGTCCCGCAACGTGTCCGCGAGCACGGTCGGGCTGCCGCCGGATAGGTAGATCAAGCCCGCATCGGCAACCTGCGCGGCGACCGCCGGGTCGTCGGCCTCCGCGCGATTCGTGACCACCAGCGGTACGGCCTCGACGCCGAGCCGCTCCGCCTGCGCCCGCCCGAGATCAACCCAGTACCGCAGGCGATCGGCGCCCTCGGGCGCGGCGGCGGTCGGAATCTGGACGTATCTCGGTGGGCGCCCGGCGATCAGCGTGCGCTCGACGTCCAACATCGACGGGAGGTACTCGCCCGATCCGACGAGAGCGAGCGGGCCGTGATCCATGTCCCGCAGCATAGGTGGCCACGGACGGCGACGGCGGACGCCGTACCCTCGATCGCGATGAGCGCAGACACGAACGTCGCGGTCGGCGGCGCGGACGGATATCACGTCGTCATCGGCCGTGACCTTCTCGGCCGGGTGCCGGCGATGGTGGCTGGAGCGGCTCGCGTCGCGGTCGTGTCCTCCGCACCGTTGGCCGACATCGCGGCTCAGATTTGCGACCGGTTGTCCGCCGTTGGCATCGAGCCGCTGCCGATCGAGGTTCCGGACGCCGAAGCCGGTAAATCGATCGACGTGGCGGCCGGGTGCTGGGACCGGCTCGGTGCGGCCGGATTCACCCGTACCGACGCGGTCGTCGGGGTCGGCGGCGGTGCCGTGACCGACCTCGCCGGCTTCGTCGCCGCGTGCTGGCTCCGGGGCGTACGGGTCGTCCAGGTCCCGACCTCGCTGCTCGGCATGGTCGACGCCGCGGTCGGCGGGAAGACCGGCATCAACACCGCCGCCGGCAAGAATCTCGTCGGTGCGTTCCACCCGCCGGCCGGAGTGGTCTGTGACCTGTCCGTCCTGGCGTCGCTGCCGGTCCGCGATTTCACCGCCGGCCTGGCCGAGGTCGTCAAGTGCGGTTTCATCGCCGACCCGGCCATCTTGACCCGGATCGAGTCCGATCCGGCGGCCGCGCGGGATCCGGGAACGGACGCCGTACGGGACCTGGTGGAGCGGGCCGTCCGCGTGAAGGCCGAGGTGGTGAGCGCCGATCTGCGGGAGTCCGGACTGCGCGAGATTCTCAACTACGGCCATACGCTCGGTCACGCGATCGAGAAACGCGAGCACTACACGTGGCGCCATGGCGACGCCATCTCGGTCGGCCTGGTCTACGCCGCGGAGCTGGGGCGGATCGCCGGCCGGCTGGACGACGCTACCGCGGCGCGGCACCGCGACGTGCTCACCGCTCTCGACCTGCCGGTGCGCTACCCCGCCGATGCGTGGCCCGATCTCCGCTCGGCGATGCGGGTGGACAAGAAGGCACGCGGATCGACGCTGCGCTTCGTCGTGCTCGACGGCCTCGGCCGGCCGGGCATCCTGGCCGACCCGGACGACGATCTTCTTCGCGCGGCATACGACGCGGCCGTTTCGGACTGACCGCGCCGGCTCAAATGACCCGTGCTAGTGCCGCGTGGTGGCGAGCATCTCGGCGAGCGCGTCCGGCTCGCTGAACATCGGCCAGTGACCGGTCGGCAGCGTGAGCAGCGTCGCGTCCTGAAGGCCGGCAAAGAACGGGTTGCCTGAGTCGATCATCTTGCGTACGACGTCCAGCGGGATCGTGCACGCGATGAGCGTCTTCGGGATGCTGTCCACGGCCCCGGTCAGTCGCTGCCGCTGCGTCATCGTGGCGTACGGATGCGGGGTCGCCCCGGCGCGGAGCTCGGACAGCATGGCGTCGTCGAGCCCGGCCAGCGTGACCGGGTCGGTGCCCGGATCAAAGGCGATCGGCGGCAGCCAGCCGTCGCTCGCCTCGGCCGACCGATCGGCGGCTTCGCGGGCCTCCGGCGGATTGAAGTCGGCCTGGGCGAGGCCGTCTGGCACTGGTCCACTGTCCACATAGACCAGCGCGGCGACGCGCTCCGGCCGACGGTCAGCCGCGCCCGTCACGGGGGCGCCCGAGTAGCTGTGCGCGACCAACACGACGTCACGCAGATCGCGTTCGTCGAGCACGCGCGTGATGTCGTCGATGTGCGTGTCGAGCCCGATCGACTCGCCCGCCTCGCCGGCCCGTTCGGCGAGACCGGTGAGAGTGAGCGGATAGACGTCGTGACCGGCCTTCACCAGAAGATCGGTCACGTCACGCCAGGCCCACGCGCCGAGCCAGGCGCCTGGTACGAGTACGAAAGTCGTCATGCGATTGACCGTACGTCCGGGCTCCGACACTTCGCCGGCCGAAACGAGTAGATCACCATCGGGCGCCGACGTCAGACGCGGATGACCACCGTGTGCATGATCTTGTCCGAGAAGATTTGGCGTTTCCGGTCCCACAGGGGCCACAGATAGCCGAGCGGAAAGATGCCGCACAGGTTGTCGAAGATGTGGCAGACATCGCGCACGAACGCGCGCCATGTGCCGATCGGTTGGCCGGACGCCTCGCCGATGAGCTTGGTCGACAGCGCCTGCTTGCCCCAGCTCTGGCCGGTCCGACCGGCCCGATACCAGCGGTTGTAGCCCCAGATGACCACGCTCAGGATGTCGAGAATCGTCGCAACGGCGACCCGCCAGCCCGCATATCCCGCACCCACCGGCCGCGTGCCGCCGTACAGGATGATCTGCCCGATGCCGATCACGATCGCCGGGATCACCCAGTCGATCAGGAAGCTTGCCACGCGGACGATCCACGGCGCGAATGGCGAGACGGGGTAAGTGCTTGCCGGCGGGTACGGCGGCTGACCGCCCGGGAACGGCGCGGCGCCGGGATAAGGCTCAGGCGGCGGCGGATACCCCTGCCGCGGTTGCGCGTACTGCGGCTCCCCGTACGTGGGCGGCCCGTATTGCGGTTGGCCGTATTGCGGTTGGCCGTATTGCGGCTGGCCGTATGCCGGTTGGCCGTACGGCGGCTGGCCGTATACCGGTTGGCCGGCGGTGGCTGGCCGTAAGGCGGCTGGGACAGCGGTGGTTGGCCGTACTGCGATTGGCCCGGCGGTGGCTGGCCGTAGGGCGGCTGCGACGGCGGTGGCTGGCCGTGTTCGGGTTGGTCCTGCGGGGAGCGACCGGACGCCGGGTCCGCTGACGGCTGGTACTGCGGCCCGCCGGGTTGATCTGGCTGGCCGGTCGGGAGCGATGGATCACGACCGGACGGATCGAGCGGGTGGTTCGGGTCCTCCGGTTGCATCGCGGGCCTCCCTCGCTGGCGCGGGGCATCGGCGTCCGATCCGGTTGATGAACACCGAGATCGTTAGTACAAAGACTAAGGAAACCGGCATATTGCCGTGGCCTTTGGTGGACCCACCCGCGGCCGCTGTGGCCTAGGGTGGCGTACGTGACCGCCGTGTACGTGTTCAACGGACCGAATCTCGGCCGCCTCGGCACCCGTGAGCCGGAGGTGTACGGCCGGACCACGTATGCCGACCTCGTCGCGATATGCGAGCAGGCCGGCAAAGAGCTGGGACTCGACGTCACGGTCCGGCAGACCGACGCCGAGCACGAGATGATCGGTTGGCTGCACGCGGCGGCCGACGAGCGCGCCCCGGTCGTGCTGAATCCGGCCGCCTGGTCGCACTACTCGATCGCCCTGCGCGACGCGTGCGCCACGCTGACCGCGCCGCTTGTCGAGGTGCACATCTCCAACGTGCACACGCGCGAGGAGTTCCGGCATCACTCGGTCATCTCGGCCGTCGCCACCGGCGTCATCTGCGGTCTCGGTGTCGACGGATACCGGCTTGCGCTCGAACATCTGGCCCGGCGCGCTGGCTGACTGAGCCACCCAAGACCGACCGAGCCACCCATGACCGATCGAGCCACCCATGACCGACCGAGCCACCCAAGACTGATCGATCCGGCCCAGCGATCCAGCCGACCAAGACCGATCCGGCCGACCAAGACCGATCCGGCCGACCAAGATCGATAGAGCCGACCGAGCCGACCAAGACCGATCGAGCCGACCAAGACCGATCAGCCCACCGGGCCGACCGTCACTCGTCGAGCGCGCGCTCGCCCCACTCGACCAAGAGCGCGAGCATCGGCCGCCAGCGCTCCAACAGCTCGACGAGCGAGCCACCGACGTCGTACGAAGGAGAGCCGACGACACGACCGGCGGCCACACTTCGCGCGATCGACGGCCCGAACGCGGCGTACTTGGCCGCCCCGGTCGCCTGAACACCGCGCCGCACGATCGCCGGCGCCACCGCGGCGCCGGATGACTCGAGGCCGGACAGGTAACCGTCGAGCGCCAGCTCGGCCACCTCGGCCAGCCGGTCGACGGGCACGAGACCGTCCGCGACCGAGTCGACGATGAAATTGCTGATGTCCTCGCCGATCGCGCCGTCGCCGATGAACGCCCAGTCGAGTAACACCGGGCCGTCCGCCGCGAGGATCAGGTTCATCGGCCAGACATCGAGGTGGGCCAGCGTGCGCGGGCAGCGGTCGGCGACCGCGAGAAGCGCGTCGCGGTTCGCCGCCAGCCGGGCGAGTCCGGTGCGGAGGTGCGCCGGCCACGCCTCGGTCAGGACCGGCGCGTCCCAATCGGTCGGTGCGCTGAGCGGTCGTCGCGCGGCATATTGACGCAGCCAGCGTTTCGACAGCCACGGGTACGGCATCGGCCGACCGGCCCACGCGCCCTGGGCGGCGCCGAGGCGCTCGCAGAACGCCCGCACCTCGCTTGCCGTCCAGGTCGCGCCCGGCTCACCCGACACGTCTTCGAGCCACAGCGCGACCGAACCGTCCGGGCGGTCGACCGCGTCCAGCAGGCGTGGACCACGGAGACCGGCGTCGGCATACCCGGACGCGACGAGTCCGCTCCGATAGGCGAGCGGCTCGCGCTGCCAGTAGTTCCAGTGCGCCGGATCGTGGCTGGTGCCCCACACGAGCGTCGGGTCGTCCGTACCCGGCTGAGCGATCTTCAACACCCGCGAACCGGAACCGCCCCGCACCCGCCAGATGCCCCCGGTCGCTGCGTTCGACCGGTTGTGGGTCAATGTCTCGAACGCCTCGCCCGGCGTGCGGAGGTCGGCCGGCACCTCATCGGACATCCGGCCACCCTATCCGGGGCGCCCACAACCGCGCTGCGGTGGATTGGCGCGTCCGCCGGTAGACTTGCCGGGTCATTCACGCGTTACGAAGATCAAGGCAGGTCATGGCCACCACGAACGACCTCAAGAACGGGCTCGTGCTCAATCTCGACGGCGATCTCTGGACCGTCGTCGAGTTCCAGCACGTCAAGCCCGGCAAGGGCGGCGCCTTCGTGCGCACGACGCTGAAGAACGTCCTGTCCGGCAAGGTGGTCGACCGGACATTCAACGCCGGTACGAAGGTGGAGACCGCAAGCGTCGACAAGCGGACGATGCAGTACCTCTACGCCGACGGCGACGATTACGTCTTCATGGACCTGACTCGAGCTACGACCAGATCCCGGTGCCGTCGGCGACCGTCGGCGACGCCGCGAAATACATGCTGCCCGAGGCCGAGGTGACGGTAGCGACGCACGAGGGTGTGCCGCTCTACGTCGAGATGCCGACGAGCGTGTTCCTCGAGGTGACCTACACCGAGCCGGGCCTGCAGGGCGACCGGTCCACCGGCGGCACGAAGCCGGCCACGGTCGAGACGGGCGCGACGATCCAGGTGCCGCTGTTCATCACGACGGCGAGAAGATCAAGGTCGACACGCGCGACGGTCGTTACCTCGGCCGTTCGTGATGCCTGCTCGAGCGATCTGACGGCAGCATGCGTTCGGATAGTTCGATGGCTGATGCCGACACGGCCGCTCGATGGCTGCTCGATCTTTGTGGCTGAGGGTGCCAAGACGCCGATGCCGGCGCGCCGCAAGGCGCGGAAGCGGGCGCTCGACGTCCTCTACGAGGCCGACCTGCGCGGCGACGACATCCGGACGGTGCTGGCCAAGGTCCTCGGCCGCATCGAGCAGCCGCCGCCGGGCACCTGCCCTACGCGGTGTCGTCTGGTCGAGGGCGTGGCCGAGCACATCGAGCGGATCGACGAGCTGATCGCGAGCTATGCCGAGGGCTGGACGCTGGACCGGATGCCGATCGTCGACCGCAACCTCGCCCGCATCGCCGTGTACGAGCTGCTCTACGTCGACGAGATCGACGACGCGGTCGCGATCACCGAGGCGGTGGAGTTGGCCAGGCAGCTGTCGACCGACGATTCGCCGCGCTTCCTCAACGGGATGCTTGGCCGGATCGCCGAATACACCACACATTGAGCGCGCTCTGTCGGTGGTTGCGCTTAGGGCCAGGGGCACCCCGACCCCACTTGACTGGAAGAGCCTTTAGGTCTGCGTGAGGTCGGGCTGCCCCTGACCCCGACGGGCAGGGTGAGGTCGCACGTCTGACCTTTAAGGCTTCGCAGTGATCGTGGTGCGGAACAGCGCCGCCGTGACATGGCGGGCCAAGCGAGTGCTCGCCGCCGCCCGCTCTCACCGGGGCGCCGGGGATCTTGGTGCCTCGACGGTGCCCGGGCACCGGGTCCGCACCAAGATCGCGAGCGCCATCCGGGATCACGTCACTGCGAGAGCTCTAACCCGCCGCCGACGGGATGGGCCCTCAAGCGCAACCGCAAACGAACCTAGTTGAACATCGACCGCACGTCGGTAACCAGGACACCGCGCTCGTTGAGGCGCTCGACCAGCATTGCCGGCGAGAAGTCGTACACGATGGCGAGCGCCCGCAGGTCGTCGGCCCGGATCGACAGCACGCGACCGTTGTAGTCACCGCGTTGCTGCTGGATCGCGCGGGCGTACTTCGCGACGAACAGCAGATCCTCGTCGCCCTGGTCGTAGAGCTTCTCGAGATCCAGGACGATCTTGCCGGCCGCCTCGTGCCGGACACCGCTGCCCTCCGGCAGCAGCTCGGCCACCGGTACGCGGTAGAAGTCGGCCAGTTCGGCGAGGCGCGACACGGTCACCGCCCGGTCGCCGCGCTCGTACGAGCCGACGACGACCGCCTTCCAGCGACCGTTCGACTTCTCCTCGACACCCTGCAGGGACAGACCCTGCTGCTGGCGGATGGAGCGTAGGCGCGAACCCAGCGACTTCGCGTAATCAGACGGCATTTTCGAACCACTCCCAGTCACCGGCCCGCAGGCACTCCCCAGCGATCGCTACGGAGCGTGACCGTAATACCCGTAGCTGCACGTGGTCAAGTGTTGCAGCTACCGCATTCCGGGATGCAGCCGAGGTGACACACTCGCGCTGGTCCCGTTTCGCCGAGTGACGGCCCGATGACGGGGAAGTGACACCGGAACGGCGCGCCTGTCCGACCGCTGCCCGATTGGAACAAACGCCCGAACTGCCGCTCGTCACGGCGCGTACAGCCGGCTCGATACGGCGACCGAGCACCGCGGACGCTCAGCGTGTCGACGCAGCGCGCCTGATAAGCTGCCGTCCGGCACCGGCACTCCGCCTTATGGCACGGGCGCTGCGCGAAACGGCGGCTGAGTTCTACCGACGTCCTTTAACGACCCGTCCCGTGAGGCGGGGAAGGAGGTCTGCTGTGGCGTACCCACAGACGACTAAGACGATCCTGACGGCCGCGGACATTTCCCGGACCGTCGACCGCATCGCCCATCAGATCCTGGAAAAGACCGAAGGCGCCCGCGACGCGGTCCTGCTCGGCATCCCGACTCGCGGATTCCCGCTGGCGCGGCGACTGGCCGGGCGCATCGCGACCTTCGAGGACGTGGCGATCCCGGTCGGTGTGCTCGATGTCACTCTCTACCGCGATGACCTCCGCATGCGGGCCGCCCGGGCGATCGGCAAGACGCAGATTCCCCCGGCCGGGATCGACGGTCGCCTCGTCATCCTCGTCGACGACGTGCTGTTCTCCGGCCGGACAGTGCGGGCTGCCCTGGACGCCCTGGGCGACCTCGGCCGCCCACGCGCGGTTCAACTCGCGGTCCTCGTCGACCGCGGCCACCGGGAACTCCCGATCCGGGCCGACTACGTCGGCAAGAACATCCCCACATCGCTGGTCGAATCGGTGCGGGTCCGTCTGTCCGAGACCGACGGCGCCGACGAGGTCCAGCTTTATCCGGGTACGGACACCAGCGCGGCTCCGGCGACCGGAGCGGCCGAGCAGAGGGTCGTGGCATGATCACTCATCTGTTGTCCGCCGCCGACCTCGACGCGGCGACCGCCACCCAGGTGCTCGACACCGCGGGCGAGATGGCCGGCGTCGCCGACCGTGAAGTGAAGAAGCTGCCGACGCTGCGCGGTCGCACGGTCGTCAACCTGTTCTACGAGGACTCGACCCGGACGCGTACGTCCTTCGAGGTGGCCGCGAAGCGCCTGTCCGCCGATGTGATCAACTTTTCGGCCAAGGGATCGAGCGTCTCGAAGGGCGAGAGCCTCAAGGACACCGCGCTCACCCTGCAGGCGATGGGCGCGGACGCGGTCGTGATCCGGCACATGGCCTCCGGCGCGCCGCACCGGCTGGCGAGCTGGATCGACGGCAGCGTCATCAACGCCGGTGACGGCACCCACGAGCATCCGACCCAGGCACTGCTCGACGCGTACACGATGCGGTCGCGGCTCGGTCGGCTGGCCGGTCTGCAGGTCGTGATCGTCGGCGATGTGCTGCACAGTCGGGTCGCCCGGTCGAACGTGCACCTGCTGCACACGCTTGGCGCCAAGGTCACGCTCGTCGCGCCGCCGACGCTCCTGCCGGTCGGCGTCGGCTCCTGGCCGGCCGCGGTGTCGTACGACCTCGACTCGGCCCTGTCCGACGCGGACGTCGTGATGATGCTGCGAGTCCAACGGGAGCGACTGTCCGGCGGCTCGGCCACGGCACGCGACACGTTCTTCCCGTCCGACCGGGAGTATTCGCGCCGGTACGGACTCGACGACGCGCGCCTTCGCCGGATGCCCGCGCACGCGATCGTCATGCACCCCGGCCCGATGAACCGCGGCGTCGAGATCACCGCCGAGGTCGCCGACTCGGTCCGGTCCACGATCGTCGAGCAGGTCGGCAACGGCGTGTCCGTCCGCATGGCCGTGCTGTACCTGATGCTTGGGGGGTTGTGAACGTGGCATACCTGGTGAAGAGCGTGTCCATTCTCGGTGGCGAGCCGACCGACATGCTGGTCCGCGACGGCGTCATCGCGGCGGTCGGAACGCTGTCCGGGGACGCGCTCGCGGGCGGCGATCCGAGCGAGGCGGCCGACACGCTGGAAGTGGTCGAGGTCATCGACGCGACCGGACTGGTCGCCCTGCCCGGCCTCGTCGACCTGCATACGCACCTGCGCGAGCCGGGCCGCGAGGATGCCGAGACCGTGCTGTCCGGCTCGCGGGCGGCGGCGCTCGGCGGCTACACGGCGGTGTGCGCGATGGCGAACACCTCGCCGGTCGCCGACACGGCCGGCGTCGTCGAGCAGGTGTACCGGCTCGGGCGCGAGGCCGGCCTGGTCGACGTACAGCCGATCGGTGCGGTGACCGTCGCGCTGGCCGGCGAGGCGCTGGCCGAACTCGGCACGATGGCGACGTCCGCGGCCCACGTACGGATCTTCTCCGACGACGGCCACTGCGTGTCCGACCCGCAGCTCATGCGCCGGGCGCTCGAATACGTGAACGCGTTCGACGGGGTGATCGCACAGCACGCCGAGGAGCCGCGGCTGACCGAACGGCGCCCAGATGCATGAGGGCGAGGTGTCGGCTCGGCTGGGCCTGGCCGGCTGGCCGGCGGTGGCCGAGGAGGCGATCATCGCCCGCGACGCGCTGCTCGCCGAGCACGTCGGGGCGCGCCTGCACATCTGCCACGTGTCGACGGCCGGCTCGGTGGAGATCATCCGCTGGGCGAAGGCGCGCGGCATCCGGATCACCGCCGAGGTCACGCCGCACCACCTGCTGCTCACCGACGAACTGGTCGGCGGCGACGGCGGCCTGACCGCCTACGATCCGGTCTTCAAGGTGAATCCGCCGCTGCGGACCGCAGTCCGACGTCGAGGCGCTGCGCGCGGCGCTGGTCGAGGGCGTCATCGACGTCGTCGCGACCGATCACGCGCCGCACGCGACCGAGGACAAGGAATGCGAGTGGGAGTACGCACGCCCGGGCATGCTCGGCCTGGAAACGGCGCTGTCGGTCGTCGCGGAACCTGATGGGCGAGGGCGGTCGCTGGCGGGCTCGACTGGGACGGCGTCGCCGAGCGGATGTCGCGGGCGCCGGCCCGGATCGCCGGCCTGGCCGAGCACGGTCACGACCCGGCGGTCGGGGCGCCGGCGACGTTCACTCTCGTCGACCCGGCCGCGTCCCGCACGGTCGACCCGACGACGCTCGCCAGCAAGAGCCGGAACACGCCGTACGCGGGAATGCGGTTGCCGGTGCGGGTGGTGGCGACGTTCCTGCGGGGCGTACCCACGGTCCTGCGATGGTGCCCTTGTCCGAACGGCGGAGCCGGTGGTGACCTCTTGAGCGCACCGCGAAATGCGCTGCGGCGCACTACGCAGTCGGCGCACGGCGGCGATGCTGGTCCTCGAGGACGGCCGGACGTTTCACGGCGAGGCGTACGGCAGCGTCGGCGAGACGTTCGGCGAGGCGGTGTTCACCACCGGCGATGACCGGCTACCAGGAGACGCTGACCGACCCGTCGTACCACCGGCAGGTCGTGGTGCAGACCGCGCCGCACATCGGCAACACCGGCGTCAACGACGAGGACGACGAGTCGACCGGATCTGGGTCAGCGGCTACGTGGTCCGCGATCCGGCCCGCCGGCCGTCCAACTGGCGCGCGACCGGCGCCCTGGACGACCGGCTCGCGGCCGAGGGCGTCGTCGGCATCAGCGGCATCGACACCCGGGCGCTGACCCGGCACCTGCGCGAGCGCGGTGCGATGCGGGTCGGCGTGTCCAGCGTCGAGAGCGATCCGGTCGGCGCTGCGCGAACGCGTGCTCGCCTCGCCGGCAATGGTCGGCGCGGACCTGTCCGCCGAGGTGTCGACCGCCGTCCCGCTACACCGTCGACGCGGTCGGCGAGCACCGGTTCACGGTCGCGGCGCTCGACCTCGGGATCAAACGCAACGTCGCGCGGCGGCTGGCCGAGCGGGGCGTGACGACGCACATCATGCCGGTCTCGTCGACGATCGATGATCTGCTCGCGGTGTCGCCGGACGCGGTGTTCTTCTCGCCCGGCCCGGGCGACCCGGCGACCGCCGACCATCCGGTCGCGCTCGCCCAGGCGGTCATGCAGCGCCGGATCCCGCTGTTCGGCATCTGCTTCGGCAGCCAGATCCTCGGGCGGGCGCTGGGCTTCGGCACGTACAAGCTCGGCTACGGCCACCGCGGCATCAACCAACCGGTGATGGATCGCGTCACCGGCAAGGTCGAGGTCACCTCGCACAACCATGGCTTCGCGGTCGCCGCGCCGACTGACCGTACGGTGGACACGCCGTTCGGCGCGGTCGAGGTCAGTCACGTGTGCCTGAACGACGGCGTGGTCGAGGGACTGCGGGCGCGCGACGTGCCGGCGTTCACCGTGCAGTACCACCCCGAGGCGGCGGCGGGCCCGCACGACGCCGACTACCTGTTCGACCGGTTCGTCGAGCTCATCGGCGATCCGTCGCCGTCATCATCGCCCGCCGCGACCGCCGACACCCGCAGCCGGGGAGTGGCCTGATGCCGAAACGCACCGACATCCAGCACATCTTGGTCATCGGCTCCGGCCCGATCGTGATCGGCCAGGCCTGCGAGTTCGACTACTCCGGCACGCAGGCGTGTCGCGTCCTGCGGGCCGAGGGCATGCGGGTGAGCCTGGTCAACTCGAACCCGGCCACGATCATGACCGACCCGGAGTTCGCCGACGCCACGTACCTCGAGCCGATCACGCCGGAGTACGTCGAGCTGGTCATCGCCCGCGAGCGGCCGGACGCGCTGCTGCCGACGCTCGGCGGCCAGACGGCGCTGAACACGGCGGTGGCGCTGCACGACGCGGGCGTCCTCGACAAGTACGGCGTCGAGTTGATCGGCGCGAACATCGACGCCATCCGGCGCGGCGAGGACCGGCAGCTGTTCAAGGAGATCGTCGCGCGCGCTGGCGTACGGCTCGGCCTGGATGGCGACGGCCCGGCGCTGGTGCCGCGATCTCGGGTCTGCCACTCGATGGACGAGGTCCGTGACACGGTGGCCGACCTCGGCCTGCCGGTCGTCATCCGGCCGTCGTTCACCATGGGCGGCCTCGGCTCCGGCATGGCGCACACCGACGCCGACCTGGAACGTCTCGCCGGTGGCGGCCTCGCGGCGTCACCCGTACACGAGGTGCTGATCGAGGAGAGCGTGCTCGGCTGGAAGGAGTTCGAACTCGAGCTGATGCGCGACCGGAACGACAACGTGGTCGTGGTGTGCTCGATCGAGAACATCGACGCGATGGGCGTGCACACCGGCGACTCGGTCACGGTCGCGCCGGCCATGACGCTCACCGACCGCGAATACCAGCACATGCGCGACCTCGGCATCGCCGTACTGCGCGAGGTCGGCGTCGACACCGGCGGCTGCAACATCCAGTTCGCGATCCATCCAGAGACCGGCCGCATCGTCGTCATCGAGATGAACCCGCGGGTGTCGCGGTCGTCGGCGCTCGCGTCGAAGGCCACCGGATTCCCGATCGCGAAGATCGCCGCGAAGCTGGCGATCGGGTACACGCTCGACGAGATCGCCAACGACATCACCCGCAAAACGCCGGCCGCGTTCGAACCGGCCCTCGACTACGTCGTGGTGAAGGTGCCACGCTTCGCGTTCGAAAAGTTCCCGGGTGCCGATGCCGAGCTGACCACGACGATGAAGTCGGTTGGCGAGGCGATGGCACTCGGCCGCAACTTCAGCGAGGCGCTGGGCAAGGCGCTGCGGTCAATGGAGACACGCCGGCAGCCGGTTTCTGGACAATTCAAGACCCGGCCACGACCTGTCGGTTGAGGAATGCCTTGCCGCGCTGCGGGTGCCACACGATGGCCGGCTCTACACGGTCGAACGCGCGCTGCGGCTAGGCGCGTCGGTCGGCGCCGTCGCCGAAGCGTCCGGCCTCGACCGCTGGTTCCTCGACGAGATCGCCGGACTGGTCGAGCTGCGGGCCGAGATCCTGGCCGCGCCGGTGCTCGACGAGAGCCTGCTGCGACGGGCGAAGCGGGCCGGCTTGTCGGATCGCCAGCTCGCCGCGTTGCGGCCGGAGTTCGCGGGTGAGGACGGTGTCCGTACGCTGCGGCACCGCCTCGGCGTACGGCCGGTCTACAAGACCGTCGACACCTGCGCGGCCGAGTTCGCGGCGGACACGCCGTATCACTACTCGTCCTACGACGAGGAGACCGAGGTCGAGCCGTCGAACCGCCCGAAGGTGCTCATCCTCGGCTCCGGGCCGAACCGGATCGGCCAGGGAATCGAGTTCGACTACTCCTGCGTCCACGCCGTCCAGGCGCTGCGGACTGCCCAGGGGCGTACGAGACGGTCATGGTCAACTGCAACCCGGAGACGGTCTCGACCGACTACGACACCGCCGACCGGCTCTACTTCGAACCGCTCACGTTCGAGGACGTGCTGGAGGTCTGGCACGCCGAGCACACCTCGGGCCGCGACGCCGGTGGCCCGGGCGTGGTCGGGGTGATCGTGCAGCTCGGCGGCCAGACGCCGCTAGGGCTCGCGCAGCGGCTCAAGGATGCCGGTGTGCCGATCGTCGGCACCTCGCCGGAGTCCATCCACCTGGCCGAGGACCGTGGCGCGTTCGGCGCGCTGCTCGGGTCGGCCGGTCTGGCCGCACCGGCGCACGGCACCGCGACGAGCTTCGTCGCAGGCGAAGGCGATCGCCGACGACATCGGTTACCCGGTGCTGGTCCGGCCGTCCTACGTGCTCGGCGGCCGCGGCATGGAGATCGTGTACGACGACGAGACGCTGCGCGCCTACATCGCGCGAGCCACCGAGATCTCGCCGTCGCATCCGGTGCTCGTGGACCGCTTCCTCGACGACGCGATCGAGATCGACGTCGACGCGCTCGCGGACGCGACCGGCGACGTCTACATCGGCGGCGTGATGGAGCACATCGAGGAGGCCGGCATCCACTCCGGCGACTCGTCCTGCGCGCTGCCGCCGATCACGCTCGGCGCCGGCCACATCGCCGAGGTGCGCCGCTACACCGAGGCGCTGGCCCGCGGCATCGGCGTACGAGGGCTGATCAACGTCCAGTACGCGCTGAAGGACGACCAGCTCTACGTCCTGGAGGCGAACCCGCGCGCGTCGCGGACCGTACCGTTCGTGTCGAAGGCGACCGCGGTGCCGCTGGCCAAGGCGGCGGCCCGGATCATGCTCGGTGCCACGATCGCCGAGCTGCGGGCCGAGGGCATGCTGATCGCCGTCGGGCGACGGCGCCGACGCCGCCCGAGCACGCGCCGATCGCCGTCAAGGAGGCGGTGCTGCCGTTCAAGCGGTTCCGTACGCCGGCCGGCAAGGGCGTCGACTCGCTGCTCGGTCCGGAGATGAAGTCGACCGGCGAGGTGATGGGCATCGACACGACGTTCGGTCACGCGTTCGCCAAGTCGCAGACCGCGGCGTACGGGTCGCTGCCGACCACGGGAAGGATCTTCGTCTCGGTGGCCAACCGCGACAAACGCGGCATGATCTTCCCGGTCAAGCGCCTCGCCGACCTCGGCTTCGACCATCGTCGCGACGATCGGCACCGGGCACGGTCCTGCGCCGGTACGGCATCGACTGCGAGATCATCCGCAAGCACTTCGAGACGGTGGCGCCGGGGGAGCCCGGCGGGCGCAACGCGGTCGAGCTGATCAGCGACGGTTACGTCGGCCTCGTCATCAACACGCCGCAAGGCTCAGGGCGGACCCGCGGCGACGGGTACGAGATCCGCAGTGCGGCGGTGGCGGCCGACATTCCGTGCATCACCACCGTGCCGGGCGCGGCCGCCGCCGTCATGGGCATCGAGGCGCAGATCCGCGGCGAGATGTCGGTGCGGCCGCTGCAGGAGCTGCACGCCGCACTGCGCGAGGCCACCCAGTGACCACGGCGCCGTCCGGGAACGAGGGCGCCGCGTGATGTATGAGCGGCTGGCCCGCCCGGTGCTGTTCCGGCTCGGCCGGGGCGACGCCGAGACCGCGCACGAGACCACGCTGCGGTGGCTCGCCCGCGCGGCGAAATCACCGGCCGCGGTGCGCGCGCTGGCGGCGGCGAGCCGGGCCGGCGGTGGCGGCCCGCGGACCGTGTTCGGCGTTCGCTTCCCGAACCCGGTCGGCCTGGCCGCCGGCATGGACAAGGACGGACGGGCGCTGGCCGCCTGGCCCGCACTCGGGTTCGGCTTCGTCGAAGTCGGCACGGTGACCGCGCACGCTCAGCCGGGCAACGACCGGCCCCGGCTGTTCCGCTTGCCGGACAGCGGCGCGGTCATCAACCGGATGGGCTTCAACAACGCGGGCGCGGAGGCCCTGGCCGCACGGCTGGCCGCGCTCGGCCGGCTGCCGGTGCCGCTCGGCATCAGCCTGGGCAAGTCGAAGGTCACGCCGCTGGCCGATGCGGTCGACGACTACGTGACGTCGCTGCGCGCGCTGCGGTCGCACGGCGACTATCTGGCCGTCAACGTCAGCTCGCCGAACACCCCGGGTCTTCGCACCCTGCAGGACGCCGCCCAGCTGCGCGATCTGCTCTCCGCGCTGCAGACCGAGCTCGCCGGCGCCAAGCCGCTGCTGGTCAAGGTCGCACCCGACCTGACCGACGGAGCGCTCGGCGAGCTGCTGGAGGTGTGTGTCGAGCATTCCATCGCCGGCGTGATCGCAACGAACACGACGCTGGCCCGCACCGGTCTCGCCGCCGGGGACGCCGCCATCGCGGCCCAGGCGGGCGGCCTGTCCGGCCGACCGCTGGCCGAGCGCGCTCGCGAGGTCGTCGCGTTCGTGATACGCGAGACCGGGGGAACGATGCCGGTGATCGGCGTCGGCGGCATCACGACCGCCGACGACGCGGAGCGGATGGTCGACGCGGGGGCCAGTTTGGTGCAGATCTACACCGGACTGATCTTTCGCGGTCCCGGCCTCGTCCGCGAAATCAACCGCCGACTCGCGGACCGCCCGCCGGTCACCGCAGGCGCCCCGGTGTCATGAACCGCTTCGATTGGCCCGCTTCGATTGGCCCGCGTTGATTGGCCCGCGTTGATTGGCGACGACGGGAACGCCCGCGACGGACGGCCCGCCGGTGTCGAGAGAGGAATGACAGATGGACAGTTTCGCCGTACGGCTGCGTCGCGCACTCGACGAACGGGGACCGTTGTGCGTCGGAATCGACCCGCATCCCGAACTCTTGATGCGCTGGGGATTGCCAGATAGCCCGGACGGGCTAGAGCGATTTGCGCAGATTGCGGTAGATGCGTTGGCTGATCGGATAGCTGTAATCAAACCGCAATCTGCCTTCTTCGAGCGGTTCGGTTCGCGGGGAATCGCCACTTTAGAGTCAACTATCCGACAGTTACGGGACGCCGGCGCCATTGTTCTGCTTGACGTGAAACGCGGCGACATCGGGTCGACCGCGGCCGCGTACGCGAGCGCGTACCTTGATCCGGTGAGTCCGATGTACGTCGATGCGATGACCGCCAGCCCGTACCTGGGCTTTTGGTCATTACAGCCAGTAATCGAGATGGCCGCGACGCATGGCGGCGGGGTGTTTGTGCTGGCCATGACGTCGAACCCGGAGGGCGCGACGGTGCAGCAGCTCGGACGCGCCGACGGCCGCACCGTCGCGCAGCAGGTCATTGACGAGATTTCCCAGGTCAACGCGGGTGCCGATCCGTTCGGTGCGGTCGGCGTGGTCATCGGAGCGACGGTCGGCGCGACCGGTCCGGATGTGACGGACATCAATGGACCGATGCTCGCTCCCGGGCTCGGCGTACAGGGTGGCACCGCCGCTGACCTGCGGACAGTGTTCGGCGACGATCTCTCGCGCGTCATTCCGTCGACGTCACGCGAGGTGCTCGGCGCCGGTCCGGACATCGGAGCGCTGCGTGACGCCGCCGAGCGCGCCGTCGCTCAGTGCCGTCGGGTGATCACGGAACGGCTGACGCGTAGGGTCCCCCCTGCGTTGCCGAAACGTGCCGCGACCGCTAGTTTTCGCTGGCAATTGCGAATCACTACCGCACCACATGCCACAGGCGTACCAACCGGTGTTGGATACGCGAGAGTTGACCTGAGGAGGATTTGTGCCGCTCCCCGAACTGACCGATCAGCAGCGCAAGGACGCACTGGCGAAGGCCGCCGAGATGCGTAAGGCGCGTGCTGCGCTCAAGGAGCAGCTGAAGGCGGGCAAGACCACGCTGCCGGCGGTGCTGGACCGCGCCGCGACCGACGAGGTGGTCGGCAAGCTCAAGGTCTCCGCGGTGCTGCAGTCGTTGCCCGGCATCGGGAAGATCCGGGCCACGCAGATCATGGAGAAGCTGAAGATCGCTGACAGCCGCCGCCTCAAGGGCCTCGGCGACCAGCAGCGCAAGGCGCTGCTCAGCGAGTTTTCCGCGTCGAACTGAGTTGTCCGGCCTGGACCTGCGAAAAACAGGGTACAAACGAGCAGTGAAGACTGACGGCACGCGCCCGGAAAAGTCTCGCCTCACAGTCCTGTCCGGCCCTTCCGGGGTCGGAAAGGACGCGGTGATCGAGGAGATCCGGGCGCGTGCGCCCTGGATCTGGCTGTCCATCTCGATGACCACCCGCAAGCCGCGCGACTACGAGGTCGACGGCAAGCATTACCACTTCGTGGACCGGCGGACGTTCGAGCACCAGGTCCGCGCCGGTCAACTGCTCGAGTCGGCGGAGTTCGCCGGCAATCTGTACGGCACGCCGCGTGGCGCCGTCGAGGCCCATCTCGCCGTCGGCGATCCGGTGTTGCTGAAGATCGATCTGCAGGGCGCCCGCCAGGTGCGCGACGCCATGCCGGACGCGCGTCTGGTGTTCCTGGCCCCGCCGAGCGTCGACGAGTTGAAGCGTCGTCTGCGCGGTCGAGGCACCGAAAGCGAGGAGACGATTCGTCGCCGGCTGGAGCACGCGGACGAGGAAATGGCGGCCCAATCCGAGTTCGATCTGACCGTGGTCAATGACTCGATCGAGCGGGCCGCCGACGAGTTGGTAGGATTGCTCGGTTGCCATCCGATTTCTGGTAACCGCGCGGCCGTTCATTAGGTGAGTAGCCGCCGCTTGCACATCAGTGCGACCCTGGTGCCGAGGTGCCGTCGTCGCCCGACCCACAGTTTGAGGAAGCCCCAAAGTGACCGTTGCCACGCCCGAAGGCATCACCAACCCGCCGATCGACGAACTGCTCGAGCGGACCTCGTCGAAGTACGCCCTGGTGATCTTCGCGGCCAAGCGAGCCCGCCAGATCAACGCCTACTACAGCCAGCTCGGTGAAGGCCTGCTCGAATACGTCGGACCGCTGGTCGAGACGACGCCGCAGGAGAAGCCGCTGTCGATCGCGATGCGCGAGATCAACTCCGGTCTCCTCGTCGCCGAGCCGACCGAGGGCTGAGCACTCCCGTGGCCGGCTTGTCCGGCGCGGATGCGGTGCCACCAGCTCACACGGCGCCCCAGCCACACGGCGCCACCAGCTCACACGGCGCCACCAGCTCACACGGCGCCACCAGCTCACACGGCGCCACCGGTTGAGATAGCGCCACCATCCGATCACCCGGCGGGCGAACGCCCGCGGGTGATCCTTGGCGTGGCCGGTGGCATCGCCGCGTACAAGGCTTGCGAGCTGCTGCGTCTGTTCACCGAGTCCGGCCACGATGTGACGGTCGTGCCGACCGCGGCCGCCCTGGAGTTCGTCGGCGCGCCAACGTGGGCGGCGCTGTCCGGTAAGCCGGTCGCAGCCGACGTCTGGACGAACGTCCACGACGTGCCCCATGTCCGGCTCGGCCGCCACGCCGATCTCGTCGTGGTCGCACCCGCGACCGCCGACCTGCTGGCGAAAGCAGCGCACGGTATGGCCGACGACCTGCTGACCAACACGTTGCTCACAGCGACGTGTCCGGTGCTATTCGCGCCGGCCATGCATACCGAGATGTGGATGCACGCCGCCACCACCGCGAACGTGGCCAAGCTGCGCGAGCGCGGCGCGATCGTGCTCGAACCGGCGGTCGGGCGACTCACCGGCACCGACACCGGCAAGGGTCGCCTACCCGAGCCAGCCGAAATCTTCGCGGTGGCGCGACGTCTGCTGGCGGGGCATCTGCGGAGCCCGGCGGGGGACGGGCCGGGCGCCGACCTGGCCGGCCGGCACGTCGTGGTGACCGCGGGCGGCACCCGGGAACCGCTCGACCCCGTACGGTTCCTCGGCAACCGTTCCTCCGGCAAGCAGGGGTACGCATTCGCCCGGACGGCCGTCGCCCGCGGCGCCCGCGTGACACTGATCGCGGCCAATGTGGCGTTGCCGGACCCGGCCGGCGTCGACGTCGTACGAGTGGAGACGACCGCCGAGTTGCGCGAGGCCACGCTCAAGTCGGCGACCGAGGCCGACGTCGTCGTGATGGCGGCCGCACCGGCGGACTTCCGTCCATCGACGTACCAGGATTACAAGATCAAGAAGCGCGACGACGGCTCGGCGCCGAGCATCGAACTCACCGTCAACCCGGACATCTCCGCCGAGTTCGGCGCGCAGAAGCGGCCCGGCCAGCTGCTGGTGGCATTCGCGGCGGAGACGAACGACGGGATCGCTAACGCCCGCGCCAAGTTGGCGCGCAAGCGGGCCGACCTGATCGTCCTGAACGAGGTCGGTGTGGACAAGGCATTCGGCACCGATGACAACGCGGCCATCGTGCTCGGCGCGGACGGATCGGTTACCGAGATCGGTCTTCGGGGTAAAGAAGATCTGGCCGACGCCGTGTGGGATCTCGTCACCCGACGATTCGCCGGCATTGACCAGTCGCCGGAAAATGCCTGATCGCCACGTCGGGCGTTATTTGAGACACGTAATGTGGCTGGTCGTGCGTTGTGGCAGAATGCCGCGAGTAGTTTTGTGACTAGATCCGTTCCGCGGATCGCGTCATGTGATCGGTTCAGCTGAATGTCTACGTCCCGAATGTGTACGTCCGCCGTGCCTCGCTCGGTGCGCCCAGCGCATCGGCGAATCCGGCCCGTCAATAAGGAGCGCTGTGGCGCGTCGCCTCTTCACCTCCGAGTCGGTCACCGAAGGCCACCCGGACAAGATTGCCGACCAGATCAGCGACGGCGTGCTCGACGCCCTGATCGCGGAGGACCCGCGCAGCCGAGTCGCCGTCGAGACGCTGATCACGACTGGCCAGGTTCACGTCGCCGGTGAGGTGACGACGAACGCGTACGCCGACATCCCGTCGATCGTCCGCGAAACGATCCTGCGTATCGGCTACGACTCGTCGAAGAAGGGTTTCGACGGCGCGTCCTGTGGCGTGAACATCGCGATCGGCTCGCAGTCGCCCGACATCGCCCAGGGCGTGGACTCGGCCATCGAGCTGCGCACCGGCGGCTCGGAGCACGTGCTCGACTCTCAGGGCGCGGGCGACCAGGGCATGATGTTCGGCTTCGCCTGCTCGGAGACGCCGGAGCTGATGCCGCTGCCGATCGCGCTCGCGCACCGGCTGGCTCGGCGGCTGTCCACCGTACGCAAGGACGGCACGGTTCCCTACCTGCGCCCGGACGGCAAGACCCAGGTGACGATCGAGTACGACGGCCTGCGGCCGGTCCGACTGAACACCGTCGTCGTGAGCTCGCAGCACGCGCCCGACATCTCGCTCGACTCGCTGCTCGCGCCGGACGTACGCGAGCACGTCATCGCGCCGGAGCTGGAGAACCTCGGCCTGGACACCGACGACTACCGCCTGCTGGTGAACCCGACCGGTCGATTCGAGATCGGTGGCCCGATGGGCGACGCCGGTCTGACCGGCCGGAAGATCATCGTCGACACGTACGGCGGCTATGCCCGCCACGGCGGCGGCGCGTTCTCCGGCAAGGACCCGTCCAAGGTGGACCGCTCGGCCGCGTACGCGATGCGCTGGGTGGCCAAGAACGTGGTCGCGGCCGGTCTCGCCGAGCGTTGCGAGGTCCAGGTCGCGTACGCGATCGGCAAGGCGAAGCCGGTGAGCCTGTTCGTCGAGACGTTCGGCACCGAGGTCGTGCCGGTTGCGTCCATCGAGAAGCGCCATCAACGAGGTGTTCGACCTGCGGCCGGCCGCGATCATCCGTGACCTCGACCTGCTCCGCCCGATCTACCAGCAGACTGCGGCGTACGGTCACTTCGGCCGTGAGTTGCCCGAGCTGACGTGGGAGCGCACCGACCGCACCGCCGACCTTAAGGCCGCGGCCGGCGCCTGACCACCAGGCCGACTCGAAAACGGCGGACCGTCATCGGGCGGTCCGCCGTTTCGCTTGCCGGCAGGCTGGCGCGGCTGCGTGGGTTGGCCGCGGGGCCCCTGGTGGTTGGTTCGCTGCGTGGCGCAGCTGTAGGCCTTGGTGGTTGGGCGGCTGCGTGGTGCAGCCGCGAGGCCGTGGTAGCTCCGCGCCGGGCCGTCGGAGGATTCCAGACGCGATTGTCCGCACCGCGAGCCGATCGGTGGGGCGGGAGCGTCGTGATGTGCTGGTAGAACTGACGGCGTGACGCCACGAGCCCCGATGCACAGCGGCACCATGTCGCTGCCGATGGGGAGCGGTCCGCCCGGTCGCGACACGAAATCCCGAAAGCCCACGGCCCAGGCCGCGACGACATCGGTGGCCGAGACGGCGGCCGCCAAGCGCCGCCGCGAGCGCTCGCCGGCCGCGACCTCGCCCATCGCCCGCGTCTGCGTCGACGTCAACCTTCCCCACCTCGACCGGCCCTTCGATTACCTGGTGCCGGCCGACGTCGACGAGATCGCGCAGCCCGGCGTTCGAGTCCGGGTTCGATTCGCCGGGCAGCTGCTCGACGGCATCCTGCTCGACCGGGTCGCCGAATCGGAACACGGCGGACGACTCGCATACCTCGACAAGGTCGTGTCGCCGGAGCGCGTGCTCACGCCCGAGGTGGCACGGCTCGCGCGCGCCGTGGCCGACCGCTACGCCGGCACGCTGGCCGACGTGTTGCGGCTGGCACTGCCGCCACGGCACGCACGAGCGGAGAAAAACGCCGGAGCCGGTCCGGAGCACCCGACGACGCCGGCTGCCGACGATCGCGGCGACACGGCCGACCGCGCTAGCGCAGTCCACGTCGGTGACTCAGCCGAAAGCGGTAACCAAGCCGACGTCGACGACAGAGCCGGTCCCGATGTCTCACCGGCTGGCCACTATGACTCAGCCGGCGGCCACGACTTGGCGGGCAGCCACGACTCAGCGGGCGGCCACGACTCAGCGGGAGGCCACGACTCAGCGGGAGGCCACGACTCAGCTGGCGGCCACGACTCAGCGGGCAGTAACGGCGAGCGTTGGGCGGCGTACCCCGCTGGCGAGGCGTTCCTCCGTGCGCTCGCCGACGGCCGTGACCCGCGCGCGGTGTGGACCGCGTTGCCGGGCGAGACATGGCCGGCGCGGCTGGCCGAGGCGGCGGCCGCGACCCGCCGGAGTGGCCGGGGGGTGCTCGTTGTCGTCGCGGACGCACGCGATCTCGATCGGGTCGATGCGGCGCTCACGGTCGAGCTCGCCGCCGCCCATGCCGCCCATGCCGCCCGGTCGACACACGTCGCGCTGTCGGCCGCGCTCGGACCGGAGCAGCGTTACGTACGCTTCCTGCGCGCGTTGCGCGGTGAGGTGTCAGTGGTGGCCGGCACCCGTGCGGCCGCGTTCGCACCCGTACGTGATCTGGGCCTCGTCGTGATGTGGGATGACGGCGACGATCTGTACGCCGAACCGCGGGCGCCTTATCCGCACGCTCGGGAGGTGTTGCTCACTCGGGCGCATCTGGTCGGTGCCGGCGTGCTCATCGGCGGGTTCGGGCGCACGGCCGAGGCGCAGCAGCTGATCGAATCGGGTTGGGCGAAGGAGATTGCTCCCGACCGCGAGACCGTCCGATCGCGGGCTCCGCACGTGAGCGCGGTTGCCGACGACGGACGCGACCCGCAGGCCGCGACGGCCCGGATGCCGACGATCGCGTGGCGGGCCGCCCGCGACGCGCTGGCCGCCGGCGCTCCGGTGCTCGTGCAGGTGCCCCGCCGGGGATACTTGCCGGCGGTCGCCTGTGCTGGATGCCGAACGCCGGCTCGCTGCGTGCACTGCCACGGCCCGCTCAGTCTCCGCTCGGCGACCGGTCCGGCCACGTGCCGGTGGTGCGCCCGGGCCGCCGCCGGATGGACGTGCGTCCAGTGTGGTGGGCGGGCCCTGCGCTCGGCGGTGATCGGCGCCCGGCGTACGGCCGAGGAGCTGGGGCGCGTGTTCCCGGACGTACCCATTCGGACCTCCGGTCGCGACGGCGTGCTTGCGTCGGTGCCGGCCGAAGCATCGCTGGTCGTCTCCACGCCCGGAGCCGAGCCGGTCGTCGCCGGTGCCGATCGTGACGACGGCTACGGCGCCGTCCTGTTGCTCGACACGTGGGCGCTGCTCACCCGGGCCGACCTGCGCGCGGGCGAGGAGACGCTGCGGCGCTGGCTCGCCGCGGCGGCGCTGGCCCGACCGGCCGGTCGTGGCGGTCGCGTGGTCGTGGTCGCAGACGGCGGGCTCGCGCCGGTGCAGGCGCTCGTGCGTTTCGACCCGGCCTGGCTCGCCGCGCGCGATCTCGCCGAACGGCGCGAGCTCGGTTTCCCGCCGGCCGCCCGGATCGCGTCGCTGTCTGGCACCCCGGCGGCGGTGGCGGAGTTGCTCGCGGTCGCGCGCCTGCCCGAGGGGGCCGAGGTCCTCGGTCCGGTTCCGGCCGCGGAGGGCGAGGAGCGTTATCTGGTACGCGTGCCACGCGGCGACGGCCGGCGGCTGGCCGATGCGCTGCACGCCGCCGTCGGTGTACGGAGTGCGCGAAAGAGCCCGGACGCGGTCCGCGTCCAGATCGATCCGCACGAATTGCTCTGAGCGAACGGCGCCGATCAGATACGGGACAGATCTCCCTGGCAGTCGGGGCGCGGCGTTGACACTATGGGCGCATGGACGCAACGGAGGCCTTCAACGCATTGCTCGGCACCGAAGCCGGCCGAGCCGACCCGTACCCGTTGTACGAAGCTCTTCGCGCCGGTGGACCCACAGTTGAGGTCGGTCCGTCGATGATCGCGGTGACCGGCTTTGCCGAGTGTGACCGCGTGCTCCGCGACCAGCGGATGCTCGTGCACGACGCGGGCTACATGGATCAGATGTGGCCCGGGTGGGACGCGCAGTCGTCGCTCGTCGCGATCAACCACTCGATCCTTGAGACGAACCCGCCCGACCACCAACGCGTGCGTCGCCTGATCAGCGGCGTGTTCACGCCACGCCGGATGGCCGCGATGCGCGAACAGGTGGCACGACTGGCCGCCGACCTCGCCGACGAGATGGCGACGACGGCGGCGAGCGGCGACGGAACCGCCGACTTCATGGCCGCGTACGCCTACCTGCTGCCGGTGAACGTCATCTGCGAGCTGCTCGGCATCCCGGACGCCGACCGGGCCTGGTTCCGGCCGATCGCGCATGAGATCGCGGCCACCGTCGAGCCGATCAACATCGACTTCGACGTGGCCAACGCGGCCGCCGATTCGCTGACGAAGTACTACGACGAGTTGATCGACGCCCGGCGAGCCCAGCCGCGCGACGATCTGATCTCGGCCCTCGTCGCCGTTCACGACGCCGACCCGACGCAGCTGTCGGCGACCGAACTCATGTCGAACCTCGTGCTGCTGCTCGTCGCGGGTTTCGAGACAACGACCAACCTGCTCGGCAACGGGCTCTGGCTGCTGCTCCAGCGACCGGTCGAGTTAGCGGCGTTGCGCGCGGATCCGTCGCGGACGACCGCGTACGTCGAGGAGATGCTGCGCTTCGACTCGCCGGTGCAGGTGACATCCCGCTGGACGCCGGTCGAGCTGAGGGTCGCCGACCTGCACGTACCGGCGGGATCGGAGGTGTTCGCGCTGATCGCGGCGGGCAACCGCGATCCGCGCCGGTTCGACCGGCCCGACGTGTTCGACCCGACGCGTGCGAACAACGCATCGCTCTCCTTCGGCGCCGGAGCGCACTTCTGCCTCGGACAAGCGCTGGCCCGGATGGAGGCGCAGATCGCGTTTCCCCTGCTGCTCGACCGGTTCCCGGACCTCGCGCCGGCCGGCGTTCCGGAGCGGAAGGACCGCATCACGCTGCGCGGCTACGCGAGCATGCCGCTGCGGGCGTAACGCTCGTCGCGGCCGGCGCCGGCGCCGGCACGGCACGGCACGGCACGGCACGGCACGGCACGGCACGACACGACACGGCACGACGAGTGTGTCGCCGCACGCCGCCGCGACCTGGGCCGGACACGGTCCGGTTGACGGTGCCGGCGGCCATGCGTACGGTGCGGGACCTATGCGGACGCTTCGTTTGCTCGCGGTCGCCGCGCTGCTGGCTCTTCTCGCATCGTGCTCGTCGAACGCCGCTGGGAATCCGTCCGCGTCCGGATCCACCGCCAGATCCGCGACCGGATCCACGGCCGGAGGAACCGGTCTGGCCGCGCCGGGCTCGACCGCCGCTTCATCGGCCGGGGCGACGTCGCCGGGCTTGCCCGGCCATGCCACCCAGCCGGCGACTTCCGCACCGGGTCAGCCGGCCGGCGCCCCGGGCTCGAAGACGGGGGCGCCGACGGGGACAACGAGCGCGCCGACACACTTTGCGACTCTGGCGCCGAGCGCGAAGCTGCCGACCGACGCGCAATGCGCTGCGTGGGTGCGCGCGCGACCGATCGCCGAGAACAAGGGATCCAACAAGACGCCGAACCACACCACCGGCCAGCATGTCGCCGCATCTCTGTTCGCCGGCGACGCGAGCCAAGGCGGCGAGCGCCATCGCGCCCCGCATCGACGGCAACTTCACCGGTACGACACAGGAGATCCTCCGGTGGGTCGCGTGCAAATGGGGTATCGACGAGAACATCGTGTTCGCGCAGGCCGCGGTCGAGAGTTGGTGGCGGCAGGACACGCTCGGCGACTGGGACGCCGACGCGACCGCCTGCCCGCCCGGTCACGGCCTGGGTGCCGACGGCAAGGCCGGACAGTGTCCGCAGAGCTACGGCATCCTGCAGGACCGGTGGCCGTACATGAAGCAGGGCTGGCCCGGCTTCGGCCGCTCGACGGCGATGGACGCCGACATGGCGTACGGCATCTGGCGATCCTGCTACGACGGCTTCGAGACGTGGTTGAACACGGTCGACCGCGGCGAGCAGTACCGCTCCGGGGACGCGTGGGGATGCGTCGGCCGGTGGTTCTCCGGCCGATGGCACACGAGTGCGAGTGACGGCTACGTCACGAAGGTCAAGCAGTACGAGTCTCAGCAGATCTGGAAGACCCGGGATTTCCAGCAGCCCTGATCCCGCACCGTCGAGCGGCGGTCGTTAGGGCAGCTCGCGGAGCACGTCGAGGTTGACGAACCGTGGCGGCCCGGTGCACAACTCGGTCATCCGGGCGGCAAATTGCTGCGTTTCGGGTGACTTACTGTTGGCCATCGCTTCCTCGTACGACGGGAACTCCACGATCGTCACGTACCCGTTCGGGTTCTCCCGGTCTTTCGCCAGGTGCATGTGGCTGATCCGGGTCGGCAAGCCGGCATCCTCGAACTCCCTGTCGAGCGCCATGATCTCGTCCGGCCGTTCGGTTTCGTACTCGATGATCTGGATGAAGCTCATGACATCCCCCTCACCGCGACGGGCGGTCCGCGTGGTTACGCGGCGCCCGCCATCCGATACAGAAACGCTAACATTTCGGATGAATCGGCACAGGACTTGGCGGGCGCGGGCGTCCGGCGCCCGCCCGTAGACTGGTGATCGCCCGTTCTCAGCCGTCGCTGTCGAGGAGTCAGCGTGGCTGAGCAACCGCCTAGTATGTCCGTAAAAGCACATCTTCGCGACATTGCATGTCCGTGGTTCAGCACGAGGAGTTTCGTTGTCCGTCACCCCGATCCGCCTGTTCGGCGACCCGGTGCTGCGCACGCCGGCCGATCCGGTCGCCGACTTTGACAAAGAGCTGCGCACGCTCGTAGCCGACCTAACCGACACGCTTCTGGACGCGGCCGGCGCGGGCCTCGCCGCCCCACAGATCGGCGTCGGCCTGCGCGTGTTCGTGTTCGATGTCGACGACGTGGTCGGTCATCTCGTCAACCCGGTGCTGAGCTTTCCGGACGAGGAGGAGCAGGACGGCCAGGAGGGGTGCCTGTCCATCCCCGGGCTCTACTTCGACACGAAACGCCGGCAGAACGTGATCGCCAAGGGATTCAACGAGTTCGGCGATCCGATGCAGATCGTCGGGGCCGGCATGATGGCGCGCTGCGTCCAGCATGAGACCGACCACCTCGATGGCGTGCTGTTCCTGGATCGGCTGGATGCCGCCGCCCGCAAGCTCGCGATGAAGGAGATCCGCGCCGCCGAGTGGTATGGCGACTCGGCGCCGGTGGTGAAGCTCAGCCCGCACGGGCCGGGCGGTCTGCCGGGTGTGACGCCCGGACGGCTGCGGTGATCGATGCCGTGACCAAAACACCGATCGGCCCGATGATCAACGCGATCGTTCGGGCCGCCTGATGCGTCTAGTGTTCGCCGGCACGCCGGCCGCGGCGCTTCCGGCCCTCGACGCCATCGCGGCGTCGTCACATGAACTCGTCGCGATTGTCACCCGCCCGGACGCCGCGGCCGGTCGCGGCCGTGGCCTGCGCCGGTCGCCGGTCGGGGCCTGGGCGGACGAGCGCGGCATCGAGACGTTGACCCCGGCGCGGCCGCGCGAACCGGAGTTCCTCGAGCGGCTGGGCGCAATCGCGCCGGACTGCGTTCCGGTCGTCGCGTACGGTGCCCTGGTCCCGCCGGCCGCGCTCGCGATCCCCAGACACGGATGGATCAATCTGCACTTCTCGCTCCTACCGGCGTGGCGTGGCGCGGCCCCCGTCCAGCACGCGGTACTCCACGGCGATGGGTTCACCGGCGCGTCGGTGTTCCAGCTCGAGGCGGGTCTCGACACGGGACCGGTGTTCGGCACGCTCATCGAGGAGATCCGGCCCGACGACACGGCCGGCGACCTGTTGGGTCGGCTGTCGACCGACGGCGCGTCGCTGCTGGTCGCCGTCCTCGATGCGATCGAAGCCGGCACCGTCGACGCGATCGAGCAGCCGAACGACGGCGTCTCGGTGGCACCGAAGATCACTGTTGCCGAGGCCGAGGTGCGCTGGTCCGAGCCGGCGTTCGCGGTCGATCGCCGGGTGCGCGCCTGCACGCCCGAACCGGGGGCGTGGACGACCTTCCGGAGCGAGCGCCTCAAAATCATGCCGGTCCGTCTGACCAGTGGCGCGCCGCAGGTCCAGCCGGGCCGCGTGGTCGTGGAGAAGGCACGCGTACTCGTCGGCACCGCGACCGCGCCGGTCGTGCTGGGCGACGTACAAGCGGCCGGGAAGAAGCCGATGCGGGCGGTGGACTGGGCCCGTGGAGCGCACTTGGCCGGCGACGACGTTCTCGGTGCGGCTCAAGCGGCGGCGCCGTCGGCTGGCAACCCGGGTTCGGGCGCATGACCCGGCCGTCTGGCCGCGAGGAGCGGGGCCGCGACGGTCGTAGCGATCCGCGCGCCCGCTGGGGCGCTGTCGACGCCGCCCGGCAGGCCGCCTACGAGGCGATCTCGGCCGTGCACCACGACGACGCGTACGCCAACCTCGTCCTACCGGCCGTGCTGCGCGAGATGGGGTTGCGCGGCCGCGACGCGGCGTTCGCCACCGAGCTGACGTACGGAACGTTGCGCACCGGCGAGACGATCGACGCGATCATCGCCATCGCTGCCGACCGAGCCTTGGACCGCATCGACGCGCCGGCGCTCGATGCCGTACGGCTCGGGGTCTACCAGTTGCTCTTCACGCGGGTCCCGGCCCACGCGGCGGTCTCGTCGACGGTCGACCTCGTCCGGGCGTCAACCGGCACGAGCGCCGCCGGCTTCGCTAACGCGGTCATGCGGCAGATCGGCTCGCGTGACCTCGACGACTGGCTCGACACCGTCGCACCGGACCCGGCCATCGACCGGCTCGGCTATCTCGCCGTGACGCGCTACCACCCACTGTGGATCGTGCGGGCGTTCGCCGAGGCGCTCGGCGGCGATCTCGACGAAACCGAGCGGCTGCTGGCCGAGGACAACGAACGACCGACTGTCACGCTCTGCGCTCGGCCCGGCCGGGTCGACGCGCTCGATCTCGCCGACTCCACCGGCGGTGCGCCGGGGGCGTTCTCGCCGTACGCCGTGTATCTGCCGGGCGGAGCGCCGGGGGACATTCCGGAGATCGTCCAGCGCAAGGCCCACGTACAGGACGAGGGTTCGCAGCTCGTCGCGCTCGCGCTCGCCTTTGCGCCGCTCGACGGCGCCGCTGGTTCGGACGGTTCGCGGGACACGCGCTGGCTCGATCTGTGCGCCGGACCGGGCGGCAAGGCGGCATTGCTTGGTGCCCTCGCGGCCGAACGCGGCGCGACCGTGACCGCGGTCGAGATCGCGCCGCACCGCGCGGATCTTGTCCGTTCGACGTGCGAAGGCATGCCGGTGGACGTGGTGACGGCCGACGGTCGCGATGTCGGCGCGCACGAGGCCTTGCCGGAGGGTGGCTTCGATCGGGTGCTCGTCGACGCTCCGTGCACGGGTCTCGGCGCGCTCCGCCGTCGACCGGAGGCTCGCTGGCGGCGTACGCCGGCCGACCTCCCGCCACTCACGCGGCTACAACGGGAGCTGCTCGGTGCCGCTCTCCGGGCGGTACGGCCGGGCGGCGTCGTCGCTTATGTCACGTGTTCGCCGCATCTGGCCGAGACGCAGGTGACGGTGACCGAGGCGGCCCGCCGGGCCGCGTTCCCGGTCGAATTCGTCGACGCCCGCCCCCTGCTGCCCGACGGTATGCCCGGTCTTGGCACCGGCCCGAGCGTTCAACTCTGGCCGCATCGGCACGGAACGGACGCGATGTTCCTGACGGTCCTGCGGCGAGTGGCGCCCGAGGACGTCGCGCCTGGGGATCACGTCAACTGACGGGTTCTGGCCGGGGACGAAAGCGTTCTGGCCGGGGACGATAGCGCCGAAGGGCGCCTCGGCGAGTGGTCGCCGGATCGTCGACGAGATCCAAAGTCCGGACGAGTCTGGACGTTCCGCGTTCGCCGCCGCATGCATAGACTGTTCCGGTGACCGACCGCGTACCCTCCGTCGTTGCCCCGCCGGTCGCCGACGAGCCAATTCTGATCATCGCTCCGAGCCTGCTCGCGGCCGATTTCGCGCGGTTGGGCGAGGAGGCGGACGCGGTCGCCGCGGACGCGGACTGGTTGCACATCGACGTGATGGACTACCACTACGTGCCGAACCTGACGATCGGCCTCCCGGTCGTACAGAGTCTGCGGAAGGCGTCCTCACTTCCCTTCGACTGCCACCTGATGATCGAGGCGCCGGATCGCTGGGCGATCGGCTACGCCGAGGCGGGTTCGCACAACGTGACGTTCCATGTCGAGGCCGCCGACGACCCCGTCGGCCTCGCGCGTGACCTTCGCGCGGCCGGCGCCATCGCGGGTCTGGCGATCGACCGGGATACGCCGGTCGAGCCATACCTCGACATCCTGCCGGACTTCGACACGCTGCTGATCATGACGATCAAGGCCGGCTTCGGCGGCCAGCAGTTCATGCCGGAGATGCTCGACAAGGTGCGCGCGGCCCGCCGGCACCTCAACGCCGGCCATCTGGACCTGCGGATCGAGGTCGACGGCGGCATTGACGAGCGACCGATCGTTGAGGCAACCGAGGCCGGCGCGGACACATTCGTCGCGGGTACGGCCGTCTACGGCGCGGCCGACCCGGGCGCGGCCATCCGGTCGCTACGTCGGACTGCCGAGCGGGCCCGGCCGGCGCGGTCAGCCTGCTGGCGGCGGTCGGGCTGACCGGCGGCGTTGGCCGGGCCGACGCATGATCCCGGCCCCCCGAGACCTTGTCCTCGTCGTCGACGACGACCCCGACATCGTGCGATTCGTCCAGGTGAACCTCGAGGTCGAGGGCTTCGACGTGATCGGCGCACGCAACGGCTTCGACGCGCTGCGAATGGCGATCCGGGACCGGCCCGACCTGGCCGTCATCGATGTGATGATGCCGGGGGTCGACGGGCTCGAGCTCACCCGGCGGCTGCGGAGCAACCCGGCCACATCAGCGATGCCGATCATCATGCTGACCGCGAAAGGGCAGACCGTCGACAAGGTCATCGGGCTCACCGCCGGTGCCGACGACTACGTGCTCAAGCCGTTCGACACGATGGAGCTCGTCGCCCGGATCCGGTCCATGCTGCGCCGCACGAAGGAGATCCGCGAGTCCTCGCCGCTGACCGGTCTGCCCGGCAACAATCGCATCCTCCAGGAAGTGCAGACCCGCGCCGCGAACCACGAGGCGTTCGCGGTCGGCCACATCGACATCGACCGGTTCAAAACCGTGAATGACGCGTACGGCTTCGCCCGCGGCGACGAGTTCATCGCGGCCTTGGCCGAGTGCCTGCAGGACGCGGCGGACGCGATCGACACCAGTCCGCGACCGTTCATCGGGCACATCGGCGGCGACGACTTCGTGCTGGTCTGTACACCCGAGCAGGTCAAGCCGCTCACCTACCATGCGATCCACGCATTTCTGGCGGCGGCCGACGCCATCTCCGACCCGATCGACGCGCAGCGTGGCTACCTGCAGATCACCGACCGCCGCGGCAACATTCGGCGGGCCAATCTGGTCACGATCTCCATCGGAGTGAGCCTGTCGACGTCGCGAGAGTTCGCCGATCCGCGGGAGGTGCTCGCGGCCGCTTCCGAGATGAAGTCGGTCGCGAAGACCCAGCCCGGCTCGTATGTGGCGATCGACCGGCGATCGGTGGACGACGGCGATGACCGGCCTATCTCACCGGCCGGCTCAGGATCCATTCCGTTGCCGCGCCGGGGCGTCCAACCCTGGCCGGACGAGTTGGGGGAGAACTGGACCGGGCCGGACTGGACCGAAGACGACGTCGACGACGATTGGATTGAAGCACCGGGACTGGACGCATCCGGAGCGAACGCATCCGGACCCGATGCACCCATCGAGCCGGCCGGGCCGTCCTGGGCGGCGCCGTCGCGGTCGGCGCCAGCTCCGGCCGCGGCCTCGCCGTACCCGCCGCCGTGGGCGGACCCACCAGCCGGCGCGGGTCGGGCTCAGCAACCACCTCAGTACGGCGGCGGGTATGGGCATGGGCCGGCGGTTGGCACGGCAGTCGGTTCGGCGGCCGGCCCGACGACGGCGACGGGGCGTGCGGTCGTGCCCGGTCCGCGCGGGGACGAGATCGACGAGGCAGCGCGCTGGCGCGACCACAACGCCCGAGTCGACGGTGCCCGAGTCGACGGTGATCGAGCCGACCGCGATGGGGACGCCGGCGATCGCAACGAGAGCGGACCTCTTGACGACGCACCATGGGTCGAGGAACCGGACCCAGCCCCGCTGCCGCCAGGGTGGCGCGGCCGTTAGCCCGCAGCGCGAGTCAGACCGTGTTGGTCTCGTCGCGGATCCAGGCGAGATAGGCCGGATCACCCGTGATCGGTGTCGCGACGATCTCCGGCACTTCGTACGTATGGACCGCCCGGATGTGCTCGGCGAGCGCCGCATAGCGCGTACGGCGTTGTCTTGAGAGACACCGTCCACTCCGTCAACTCCCGGACCGCGTGATCCCACCAGTAAACGCTCGTGACCGGCGAGCCGACCTGCCCGCAGGCGGCGAGCCGGGCGGTCACGGCCGAGCGCGCCAGCTCGCGGGCCGCACCCTCGTTGTCGATCGTCGTCGTCACCACGACGAACTCGGTGTCCGGCACGGTCTTCTCCCGTCTCGTCTTGCCCATTGACGCTACCGCCTGACGGCGGGCGGGAAATGTTTGCCGCAAACGGCAACGTTTCGCCGCCGCGATGGCGTCTTGTGGGATGTCCCGGTCCGCACGCGGGCCGGCGCCGCCGACGATCGCCCGCCGGCCATCGACGGCGACGATCACGCGTCATACCGCGCTAGCTGGTACGGGGGAGCGCGGTGTGACGTGTGTCGCGGATCCGTCGTAACTGCGGCGCATCCGTGGAAGACTGGATCGCGTACCCACCACGCGCTGGCGGGACTCGGTGAAAATCCGAACCGGCGGTGATCCGCCCGGCTTTCGAGTCGGCGGTAAGCCCGCGACCCGGTCACATCCAGTGACCGGTGGACCTGGTGAGAACCCGGGGCCGACGGTCAAAGTCCGGACGGGAGACAGCGCGCGGGCCAGACCGGCCACCCGGTAACGGGTTCCCCGGTCGTAGGGATGGTTCGTGCGCGCGTGCGCAGTCCCGTTCCGAGAAGTCCGCCCTGAGATCCCCCTGCCGCGCGTATCGCGCGAGCCAGAAGGGGGCGGGCGTGAGCAGCGGCAGCGGCCATGTCGATCAGTTCGTCGATGTCTCGATCGGCGAGTCGGTCGACGATGCGATGCGCCGCGCCATCTCGCTGGCGGCGCTCGGCCTCGGCGAAACCAGCCCCAACCCGAGCGTCGGCGCGGTGATCCTCGATGCGGCCGGTGAGGTCGCCGGCGTGGGCCGCACGACGCCGGCCGGCGGCCCGCACGCCGAGATCGTCGCCCTGCGCCACGCCTCGACGCGGCCGGGCGACCCGGCTCGGGGCGGCACGGCGGTGGTCACGCTCGAACCGTGCAACCACACCGGCCGTACGCCGCCGTGCGTCGACGCGCTGCTCTCGGCCGGGGTCGCGCGCGTCGTGGTCGCGGTGCGAGATCCGAATCCGCTAGCCGCCGGCGGCCTGGACCGCCTGCGCGCCGCCGGGGTCGAGGTCGTTACGGGGGTACGGGCCGCAGAAGCCGCCCACGGATTGCGGTTCTGGCTGTCTGCCGTACGTCGGGGTCGGCCGTACGTGATCTGGAAGTATGCGGCGACGCTGGACGGCCGGAGCGCGGCGGCCGACGGGACCAGTCAATGGATCACCTCGGCCGAGGCCCGGGCCGACGTTCATGTGCTCCGTGGCACCGTCGACGCGATCATCGCAGGCGTCGGCACGGTGATCGCCGACGACGCGCACCTGACCGTGCGTCAATCCTCGCCCGAGCACTCCGGGACCCCGGCACCCCGAACCCCGCTGCGGGTGGTGGTGGACAGCTCCGGCCGTACCCCGGAAAACGCTCGTGTGCGCGACGATGCCGCACCCACCTGGATCGCCACCGCGGCGGACCTGGGGTCCAGCGGCGATGGGCGAGTCGACCTGGACGCGTTGCTGAAGCACCTCTACGCCGGTGGCGTTCGGGGTGCGCTGCTCGAAGGCGGACCGACCCTCGCCGGCGCATTCCTGCGCGGCCGGGCTCGTCGACGAGATCGTCGGGTACGTTGCTCCGAAGATCCTCGGCGCCGGATCGCCGGCGCTCAACGACGCCGGAGTCACGACGATCGCCGACGCCATCGATTTCGAACTCTCCGACGTGACGCGGCTCGGTCCGGACGTGCGGCTGACCGCCGTCCGGACGGACCGTCCGCGGTTTTTCGAGCCCGGGTTCGTTCGGCCCGCGATTGTGGAGCCCGCGATTGTTGAGCAGGGCTCCGTTGAGCAGAGAAGGGACGCTGACTGATGTTCACCGGCATCGTCGAGGAGCTGGGCGAGATCGCCGAGCTCACCGACCTGGGCGACGCCGCGCGGATCGCGGTGCGGGGCAAAACCGTCACGACCGACGCGCGACACGGCGACTCCATCGCGGTCAACGGCGTGTGTCTGACCGTCGTCGACGTCGACGGCGACACGTTCACGGCCGACGTCATGAAAGAGACGCTCGACCGATCATCGCTCGGCGTACTCGCCCCCGGCGATCCGGTGAACCTGGAGCGCGCCGCGCTCATGTCGAGCCGGCTCGGCGGTCACATCGTGCAGGGTCACGTCGACGGCGTCGGCACGATCGTGGCGCGGGAGCCGGCCGAGCACTGGGAGGTCGTCACGTTCACGCTGCCGGCCTCGCTGGAGCGCTACGTCGTGGAGAAGGGCTCGATCACCATCGACGGTGTCTCGCTGACCGTGGCCGCCGTGACCCCGTCTCCGGTCTCGCCGTCGGCTCCGCCGGGCGGAATCACGTTTTCGGTGAGCTTGATTCCGACGACGCTCGCGTTGACCACGTTGGGTCACAAGGGCATCGGCGCGCCGGTCAACCTCGAGGTGGACGTGATCGCGAAGTACGTCGAGAAATTGCTGGGCTCGCGGTCGCCGGGGACCGCCAGTGACGCACAAGAAGGTCGTGAGTAGATGTTCGCACCGATCGAGCAGGCCATCGCGGATATCGCCGCCGGCAAGGCCGTCGTCGTCGTGGACGACGAGGACCGTGAGAACGAGGGCGACCTCATTTTCGGCGCCGAACTCGCGACGCCCGAGATGATCGCGTTCATGGTCCGCTACACGTCCGGCTACATCTGCGCGCCGATGGCGGCCGAGGAATGTGACCGGCTCGAGCTTCCGCCGATGTACCACACGAACCAGGACCGGCGCGGAACGGCGTACGCGGTCACGGTCGACGCGCGGGAAGGCGTGACGACGGGCATTTCGGCGGCCGACCGTACGCGGACGATCCGGTTGCTGGCGTCGGCGGACACCCGTCCGACCGATCTGTCCCGCCCGGGCCACGTCGTCCCGTTGCGGGCCAAGGCCGGCGGCGTGCTGCGCCGTCCCGGCCATACGGAGGCCGCGGTCGACCTTGCCGTGATGGCCGGACTCCGGCCGGTCGGCGTACTGTGCGAGCTCGTCAACGACGACGGCACCATGCAGCGCCTGCCGGATCTCGAGAAGTTCGCCGCCGAGCACGGCCTGACGCTGATCTCGATAGCGGATCTGATCGCCTATCGCCGGCACACCGAGAAGCAGGTCGAGCGCGTCGCCGAGGCGCGGCTGCCCACCGACTACGGCGTGTTCACGGCGTACGGGTACGAGGCGACCCACGACGGCACGGAACACATCGCGCTCGTCGTCGGCGACATCGGCGATGGCCGGGACGTACTCGTACGCGTGCACTCGGAATGCCTGACCGGTGACGTCTTCGGCTCGGTGCGCTGCGACTGTGGGCCACAGCTGCAGGCCGCGTTGCAACGCGTCGCCGACGAGGGCCGGGGCGTCGTGCTCTACATCCGCGGACACGAGGGTCGGGGCATCGGCCTGCTGCACAAGCTCCAGGCGTACCAGCTGCAGGACGAGGGCCGCGACACCGTCGACGCCAACCTCGATCTCGGCCTGCCGGCGGACGCCCGCGACTACGGCACCGGCGCCCAGATCCTCTACGACCTCGGCGTGCGCAGCATGCGGCTGCTGACCAACAACCCGGCCAAACGCGCCGGCTTGGAGGGGTACGGACTGGAGATCAGCGGCCGCGAGCCGATGCCCGTACGCGTGCACACCGAGAACGTGCGCTACCTGCGTACGAAGCGCGACCGCATGGGACACCTGCTCGAGGAGCTGGACCAGATCGCCGGCGGGACGCTGTGATGTCCGTGCTCCGTGTGATGTCCGCGCTCGGTGTGATGTCCGCGCGCGATGTGGTGTGCTGCCGGGCTCTACGGCTGACCGGGAAGGGCTAGACATGGCGGGTTTTGGATCTCCCAGCGACTACACCGTGGACGCGGCCGGACTGCGGCTCGGCATCGTCGTCACCCGCTGGCATGCGGACCTGACCGAGCAGATGCTCGACCGGGCACTCGCCGCGGCCAAGGCATGTCACGTCACGGACACCGTCGTGGCGCACGTATCGGGGTCGGTCGAACTGCCGGTCGTGGCGCAAGCGCTCGCCCGGCGATGCGACGCCGTGGTCGCGCTCGGCGTCGTCATCCGGGGCGACACGGCGCACTTCGACTACGTGTGCCAGTCTGTCACCGACGGCCTGACGCGTGTGGCTCTCGACGAGTCGACACCCGTTGCCCACGGCGTACTCACGGTTGACAGCCTCGATCAGGCGATCGACCGCGCCGGGTTGCCGACGTCGAGCGAGGACAAGGGCTTTACCGCGGCGGTCGCGGCACTCGACGCCGCGCTCGCGATTCGGGCCGTCGCCGAGTGAGTCGCGCGGTCGAGGCCGCGCCGGAAACCGAATCACGGGTACGCGCTCTGGTCGCCGCCGTGACCGGGCGGCCGGTGCGTGCGGTTGCCCGGATGGCGTACGGACACGGCAGCGTCACGTACCGGGTGGACACGGATAGTGGCGCGACAGTAATCGTCCGGACGAACTCTGACCCGGATATATACGCCGGCACGCTCGCGAACCTGGATGCGTTGCGTGGTCTCGGGCTGTCCGTCCCCACCGTGCTCCACGCCGATCTGACGCTCTCGCGCTGCCCGTTTGCGTACGTCGTCACGGACGCGTTTCCCGGCCGCGATCTCGGGTTCGAGTTGGCCCGTATGACTGAGGCTCAGATGACCCGGCTCGCCGAGCAGATCGTGGGGTTCGAGCGGCAGGTTTCACGGCTGCCACCCGGCTCCGGCTACGGGTTCATGCCGATCGGCGCGGCGGGCGGCCACGGTCGCTGGATCGATGCTGTGCGCGCCGATCAGCCGTCGATTTTCGCAGCCGGCGGCGATGTCAGCGGAGGTGTCAGCGACGGCGCTGGCGGCGATGTCAGCGACGGCGCTGGCCGCGGTGTCAGCGACGGCGCTGGCGGCGGTGCTGGCCGCGATCTCCGCGCAGACGCTGCGCTTGCGGACCTCATCGCTGACGTGCGCTCGGCCGTCGACCGATCGGCGGCGCGGCTCGATCTCATCGAACCGATCTGCTTCCTTGACGATCTGACGACGAAGAACGTCATTGTTGACGACGGCGTTCTCCAGGGCGTCGTCGACTTCGACGTCGTCTGTCACGGCGACCCGATGTACTGGCTCGCCCTGACTCAGGTCGCCGTCCTGTCCGATGTCGGCCAGGCGGGCCGGTTCTACGTCGACGAGTTGACGCGACTCTGGGCGCCGTCCGCGTTCGAGCAGGCAAATCTTGCGCTCTACAGCGCGTTGCACGCGGCGGAGTTCCTGCGGTGGCCGGACGAGTTTCCGACTGATGCCGCGGTCGCCCGCCGTGACCGACTCAACCGCGCCGCCAGGTTGTGGATCGCCGCAGCCATCTAGGTCGAGTTCCAGCCAGCTCGTGAGATTGCGCCAGCCGGTGTGGCGATTCCCGTCAGTCGTCACGGGGGTCGCGGGCTGCGTGGCGTGGCTCCTGGACGAGGTTGCCGCATCGTTCGGTCGGCGCCCGCGTTGCTTTGGCTAACGGACTGTGTGCGCGCTCGATCCGCGATCGGACGTCGGTTTCGATGCAGCCGATGCGGTCGCCTCGGCCGACGCGAGCTCGACTTGCCGGGGCTCGCTGGGGCATTATGGCGGCAGTTGACTTTGTTCGCAGTGGTGCGGTTCGCTCAGACACGGTGGCGCGGTTTACCCACGCGCGGTGCCGGCGGTTCGCTCAGGCACGGTGTTTGCGGTTGGTTTTGCTCGGCGCGGCGGATGGCTCAGGCCACGGCGCCGCGACTCGCTTACGCGATGCCGTGACCTGCTTTCGCGCGGTGCCGTGACCTGCTTTCGCGCGGTGCCGTGACCTGCTTTCGCGCGGTGCCGCGACTTGCTTATGCACAAAGCGTGGGGACGTCGCCGCGGAGATGAGATCTCTGCTCGCCGTGCTTCGTTACCGCCGCAGCCCGCGCATTCACAGCTCGTTGACTTCACGGTCTCAGGTGGTAGGGGTTGCGGCGGGGGCGGCGTTGGGGGTCGATGTATTTCGGTGGGATGAATTCGGGTCGGTGGTCGGCTGCCATTCGGATAATCCATTCACCTCGATGGATGAGTCGATGGTGGTATCCGCATAACGCGACGCCGTTGTCGCGGTCGGTGCGTCCGCCGCGGGCCCAGAACTCGATGTGGTGGACCTGGCACCAGCGGCCGGGCCGATCACAGCCGGGGAAGGCGCAGCCGCCGTCGCGGAGGACGACTGCAGCGCGGGCGGCGCCGGTGAATGGTCGTCGTGAGCGTCCGAGGTCGATCGGGACGCTGTGTCCGTCGAGCATGACGGGGAGGATCTGCGCCTGGCAGGCGAGGCGTCGTGTCGCCGATGGCGAGAGTTGGGCGCCGGTGTCGAGCTGGCCGACGGCGAGATCGCGGGCGAGGGCGTCGAAGTCGACGGTGACATTGAGTTGTGGTGGTTGGCCGCCGTTGTCGGGGAGGCCACCGGCGGCCAGCGCGATGCGGCAGACCTCGACCAGTGCGTCGGCGCGGCGGGCGGGTGCGGTGCGAGGGTCGGGGCCGTTGTGGTCGCGTACCGGCCGGGTCAGTGGTTCGATCGCGGCGGCGATGATGGCGGCGCCTTCGGTGTCGAGTACACCGCTGATGCGGGTGCCACCGAGCCCGTCCGCCGTGAGCGTGAAACCGCGGCGTTGGCGTGCGTGTCGTTCGTCGCGTTCGAGTTTGTCGCGCAGACGGGTGTCGGCGCGGTCGGGGCTGACGTGGGCGAGCACGCGTTCGCCCAACCGTCGCAGGATCGCCGGTTCGAACTGGGTGGCGTGGTCGATGAGGATCGCCTCGACCTTGTCGATGATGGCTGGTTCTTCCGCCGCCACGTCGTCGAGGACGTGGCTGATCGCCAGTGCTTGCGCCGGGTTGACCGTGCCCGAGTCGACGGCGGCGGCGATGACCGGCCGCTGGTCGATGAGCTGCCCGAGCGCGACCGTCCGACTCGCCTCGGCCGCTGTGATGCGGGTTAGGTCGCGCAGCCATGCCACCGTCGATGCGGAACCGTCCTCGCGCGGGAGATCTCGTCCGGTCGCCTCGTGAACGAGGGCGGCGGCCGCCCCGGCGACGAGCGTCGCGATGCGTTGCAGCCGCCCGAGCGAGGACCGCAACTCGTTGTTGGACATCGCATACGCCGGCCGGGCCGCGAACGTCGCGACGGCCGAGGTCGCTGTCTGCAGCAGCTCGTCCGGCTCATCCATAAAGCACATGTTCGCACGCCTGTACGACACATTCAGGGCTCGATCACGCCGCATTTGTCCCATGTGGAGGATGGCGATGCGATCCGCCGACCATGTTGCGATCGGCCGACCATGATGCGATCCGCCAACCATGCAGAACCCCCGGCTGGCTTCTGGCATTCGCTGGTGCCGACGAGGGATAGGCGGCGGCGACTAAGCGACAGGTCTGGTCGGTCGGCCACTGTAAGCGATTTCACGGCCGGCCCGCATCGCTTCGTCGATCGCTGCCCGCCACGCTTCGTGAGTGTCGCCGCGAGGCACGGGTCTTTGGCAGAAGTCGAGGTAGCACTCGAAGAAATACGGGGCATCGGGCGACTCGGCTGCCTCGCGCAAAGTGCTGCAAACATGGGCGCTGACTGGGCTATCGCCGAGCGAGAATGATCGTGACACGCGCAGGACGAGGTCCGATAGCGGCCGTGGATCGACCGGGTGCTGAATGCGGCCCCACCTCAGGAAATAGCGCGATTCCCCGCCAGCCAGGCGGACCTCGACGGCCACGACATCGTCCACGGCTCCATTCTTGTCGGTGTGGCGGCAACGATGATGGCAGTTTCCGGCCGGTTGGGATGGATGGGAACGCCACACGGGCGGCCGGTATGTGGTGTTGACGAACGCCATGGCATGGGACGCCACACGAGCCGGCTTGGCCCGTGCCGGTCCGGTTGGGATGAACCGATCAGGCGAGCACGCGGCAGTGCGTCAGCGGCGCCGCGGCGCGAGATGCGCGAGGGCCCGCTCCCACATGGGCATGACGACGAGATGGCCGGCGCCTGGCACCTGCTCGAAGCGCGCGTCGGGCAGGCGCCGTTGCCACCATTTGCCGTGTCGCGGCCCGGCGATGGGATCGGCGGAGCCGTAGAGCAGCAACGTTTTCGCCCGGACGTCGGCGACGTCGAAGCCCCACGGTCGCAGGCAGTAGCCAGCCACTTCGGACACGAGCCCGGTCAGTCCTTGCGTGAACGCGGCGTCGAGCATCGCAATCAACCGCTCATCGGCTCCGGGCATCGCGAGTGCCTGACTGTCAGCGTCACCGCCCCCGAGCAGCGCGAGCCGACCGTAACGTGCGGGCTCGGACGATGACGCCACAACGCGGGAGAGCTGGGCAGTCAACGCCGCGTGCACCTCGGCCGCTGGCGAATCGCGGAGTGCATCGAGGGCCGCGCTCTGCTCGGGCGGAATCCATGGCACGGCGTCGTCGGGTGCCGGAGTCGCGACGACCACGACCCGGTCCACCAGGTCGGGGCGCCGCGCAGCGACGGCGAGTGCGACACGGCCGCCGGCCGACCAGCCGGCGAGACCGACCGGTCCCGTACCCATGTGGTCCAGAACTTCGGCGAGGTCGTCCGCGACGATGCCGACGTCGGCCCACGAAGCGTCGGGCATCGGGTCAGAGCCGCCGTAACCGGGTCGGTCGACGCCGATCAGCGTGACTTCACGGGCCGCGGTCGCCGCCGGGTCGGGGTCGAACGCGCCCGCTCCGGGTGCGCTGTGGCAGAAGACGACGGTACGGCCGGAGCCCTCAGTCACGTGGACGGCGGCGCGTCGGCCGTCGCGCAGCAGGACCGCCCGGGTCGACATCACCCGCCGACTCTCGCACCCACCGCCGACAGTCCAAGCGTTCGGCAAGATCTTCGGCGGCCGTGTCGAAGCGCCGTCCGGGCTGTTCGACGCGTAGGTGAATGAGATACACGGTGCATCGACAGGAGACCGAGATGACTACGCCAGCAGGCACCACGGCGGCCGCACACTACGCGGCGGTCAACGGGCTGAACATGTACTACGAGACGTACGGCGACGACGGCGGCGTGCCGCTGGTGCTGCTGCATGGCGCGCTGTCGGCGACCGAGACATCGTTCGGCCGGCTCATCGCGGGGCTCGCGGTCGATCGTCGCATCATCGCGGTGGAGCAGCATGGCCACGGGCGTACTGCCGACATCGACCGGCCGATCCGCATGGAGCAGATGGCCAAGGACACGATCACCTTGCTCGAGCAGCTCGAGGTCCCGCGAGCCGACCTGTACGGCTACAGCATGGGCGCCGGAATCGCGGTCGAGGTCGCCGTACGCCGGCCAGACCTGGTCCGCAAGCTCGTGCTGGCGTCGGTCAGCATCAACCGCGGCGGCTTCCATCCCGGCGTGCTGGACGGCATCGACATGATGACCGCGGAGGCGATGGCCGGTTCGCCGTTCGAGGCGGAGTACCTGCGCCTCGCGCCCCGGCCGGAGGATTGGCCGACTCTCGTCGCGAAGGTGCAGGACATGGATCGGCACCTGATCGACATGCCGGCGGATGTCTTCGGCGGCATCACCGCACCGACGTTGCTCGTGTTCGGCGACTCGGACATCATCCGGCCGGAACACGCCATCGAACTGTTCCGCCTACTCGGCGGCGGCGTCGCCGGCGACATGGCCGGGCTGCCCGCATCACGCCTGGCGATACTGCCGGGCACGACGCACGTCACGGTCCCTGACCAGGCCGACGTACTCGTCCCCATGGTCCGGTCCTTCCTGGGCTGAAGTCCGCCGGCACCTTCAGGTCGGCCGGCAAGCTGGGTCGGCCGGGTCGGCCGGCAAGCTGGGTCGGCCGGCAAGCTGGGGTCGGCCGGCAAGCTGGGGTCGGCCGCGGGTTCGAGACCGGCAGTGCGAAACCCGACGACGGCCGAGCCGGCCGAATTTGGCACGTTGAACCGGTAAACCGACGTGCCGTCCGGGACGTCGTACGAGCGTGGCACCGAGAGTTGCGGACGTGACGTGGGACGGTTGGCCGATGGTGGCCGCCGACAACGCGACCGGGTGGACCGCCGACGAGGCGGTCGCCCGGTTGTTCGCCGCGCACTACCGCTCGCTCGTTCGGCTGGCCACGCTGCTGCTCGCCGATCGCGGACGGGTCGAGGAGATCGCCTCGGACGCGTACGTGGAACTGCACCGCCGCTGGCGCCGTCTCGACGACACCGATAAGGCGCTTGCCTACCTGCGCGCGACGGTGGTGAACCGATCCCGATCGGCGCTTCGACACCGCAGGGTCGTGGAGCAGCACGCGGCGACCTCGCGACTCGACGAGACCGTCGCGAGCGCCGAAGCCGGTGCGCTGGCCCGCATTGGTCACGCGGCCATCCTGGCCGAGGTCGCGACACTGCCGACCCGGCAACGCGAGGCTCTCGTGTTGCGCTACTACGCCGAGCTGTCGGAGGCCGAGATCGCCGAGGCCATGGGCTGCAGTCGCGGTGCCGTCAAGAGTCACACCGCCCGCGGTCTGGCTGCCCTCCGAGCCCGGATGGAGCGATGGGCATGACAAACGACCCGCACCGTTCCGGCGTTCACGACGTCGAGGCCGCCCTGCGCGACGCGTTCGAGCAGCGGGCATCCAACGTCGACATCGCCCCCGATGCCCTCGGTGATATCCGGCGACGGATCGCCGCCCGACGCCGGTGGTGGCGGCTGTCAGCCCTACGTATGCGAGGAGTCGCCATGATCAGCATGAGCACGGCGGTGGCGGCAAGCGTGGCCGCGATCGCCGTCGGCGTCGGCAGTTGCTCGCCGGCCACACCCGCGCGTCCACAACCCAACGTCGCCGGCGGCCCGACCGCTACGGCGACGACACCGACAGCACCGGCCCCGACGACCAAGCCGCCGACGACACAACCGTCGAATACCGCGAAGCCATCGACCGCCACCGTCCCGGTCTATTACCTCGGCGCTAACGACAAGCTCTACCGCGAGTATCACTCGACGACGGTCGGCAACAACGGGACCGCCGCCAAGGTGCGCGCGGCGATCGCATTGATGCTGGACGGCCGGACCGCCTTCGACCCGGACTACTCGAGCCAGTGGCCGGCGAGCGCGTCGGTCCGGAGTGTCTCCGTGGCCGCCGGGGTCGCGACGGTCGACCTACACGGCGCGACGGTCAACGCTTATGACCCGACCGGCAACCGCGCCGCGCTCCAGCAACTGATCTGGACCGCGACCGCATTCTCCGGTGGGAGTGGAGTGCGGCTGCTCTTCGACGGCGTTGCGCGCACCACGCTCTGGGCGAGCCATCAGCCGGTCGCGGGCGTCCTGCATCGCGCCGCGGCGGTCACCGCGCTCGCGCCGGTCTGGGTGATCGACCCGCAGCAGGGCGCAGTCAGCGGCCGGTCGGTCACCGTCCATCTGGCCGGCATCGTCTTCGAAGGGGCCATTCAAATCCGGGTACGGACAACCGCCGGCACCCAGGTGGTCCGCCAGCACGTACAGCTGACGGTCGGTGCACCGGCCCAGGGAACGGCGACGGTCACACTCCATCTCGCGCCCGGCCGCTACACGATCGAGGCGTTCTACCTGGGGATGAACACGACGTGCGACTGCCCGTCGGGCACCGATCAGCACACGTTCACCGTACGGTGACCCGACCGCCGCTCCGATCGGCTTGACTCGTGCTGGTCGAGTCCACCCAGTGGACCCGACCAGCGTGCGGCTTTGCGAGCCGGCCGGAGCACGTCAGACTGGCGTGTTGTGAAGACGTTCGAGGACCTGTGGCAGGAGTTGCAGAGCCGTGCCGGCACCCGCCCCGCTGGGTCCAGCACGGTGGCGCTGCTCGACGGGGGTGTGCATGCGATCGGCAAGAAGGTCGTCGAAGAGGCGGCCGAGAGCTGGATGGCGGCCGAGCATGAGGGTCGCGAACGCGCCGCCGAGGAGATCTCGCAGCTGCTCTACCACGTGCAGGTGTTGATGATCGCCGCGGGAATTGACCTCGAAGACGTTTACCAGCACCTGTGAGGACCCCCGCCATGCTCCGCATCGCCGTGCCGAACAAGGGCACGCTTTCCGCGCCCGCGACCGCCATGCTCGCCGAGGCCGGTTACCGCCAGCGCTCCGACGATCGCGACCTCGTCTGCCGCGACGACGCGAACAGCGTCGAGTTCCTGTACCTCCGACCGCGGGACATCGCCACCTACGTCGCCTCGGGCGATCTCGATCTCGGCATCACCGGACGCGACCTGCTGATCGATTCGGCCGTCGGCGCGGTCGAGGTGCTCGACCTCGACTTCGCTCCGGCTACGTTCCGCTTCGCCGCGACGCCGGGAACGGTGGCGAGCGTCGACGCGCTGGCCGGCCGGCGCGTGGCGACCGCCTACCCGGGCGTGGTCGAGCGTTACTTCGCCGACAACGGGATCGACGCGACGGTCGTACGGCTCGATGGTGCGGTCGAGAACGCGATCCGGCTGGGTGTCGCCGATGTCATCGCCGACGTCGTCGCAACCGGGTCGACGCTGCGGCAGGCCGGGCTGGAGACGATCGGCAAGCCGATCCTCGAGTCGACCGCGCTGCTGATCGGCCGGGATGGGGTCGGCGCGACGCCCGGGGTGTCCCAGCTCGTACGGCGCCTGCAAGGCGTTCTCGTCGCCCGACGCTACGTGATGCTTGCCTACGACGTCCGCGCCGACAACCTCGACAACGCGGCCGCGCTCACGCCGGGCATCGAGTCGCCCACGATCTCGCCGCTGCACCGGGAGGGTTGGGTCGCGGTGCAGGCCATGGTGTTGCGGACTGACGTACATCGGATCATGGACGAGCTGTACGACGTCGGGGCGCGGGCCATCCTCGTGACCGCGCTGGACGCGTGCCGCCTCTGATGCGGCGGTCCTAGCGGGGCAGGTGCGACGTCAACCCGTCGCGGGCAATGCCACCGGCGACGGCTCCCGGACCGCCTGGCCGACCGTGGCTCGTCATGTCGGGCAATCCCTCGGACTCGCCCGAGCCGGCTCCGGCCCGATCGCGGCGGACGAGGCCGGCAAACCGGTCGATGAACACTCGCTGCGCCGGCGACACCACGAGCAGGACTCCCCGGGATTGCTCCACATGGGACCAAGCCACGTCGGCCGGCAGACCGAGCTTGACGCAGACCGCTGCCGCGATGAGGGCGCTGCGCTCGGCGCCGGTACGGCAGACCACTGTCACCGACGAACCGGCGCGCAGCCGGGCGACGATGCTCGTGATGAGGTCATCGAAGTCCGGTCCGCCCGGCGCTCTACCTTGCGCGATCGGGAACGCGACGATCTCGACACCGCTCGCCACCGAGCTGTCATGCCAGGTCGACAGGTCACCACGCAGCGTCGCTACAAGGACGTCGACTCCGTTCGCGCCGAACGAGTCGAGGATCGACTTCCGAGCCGACGACTCGAATGGGAGCCCGGATAGCGACAGCTGACCCGCCGTGGGAACGTCGACGGGGTAGAGGATGCATGCCGGCGCCGGGCCGGCCGACTCCATCGCGCGGGCGGCGGCGATGAGCTCCCGATTCGCCCAGGCCTTATAGCGATGCCCGATCGTGCTGGACATCCGGACCACCAAGTCGGTCACGGCGCCGAATCCGAGGGCCGCCGCGGCAGCCAGCAACCAGATCGAGCCGCCGTGGGTGAGGGCATCCACCCGTACCACGGAAACGATCTGACCCGCGAGCATCGCGGAGATCAGCGCGCCGGCGGCGATGGCGCCGGGCGAGCGCGCGATGATCTTCACAACGGCTCGCCGACCGGAGGTGAGGCTGCCGATCGATGCGACGATGAGTCCGACATAGGCCGCCAGCGCCGCCAGCGCCACGGCCGCACCGCCCCGTGCCGACCAGATCTGCGCGGCCACGGCGGCGACGAGCAGCAGCGCACCGACGCCGGCCAGCTCGACCAGCCACAACCGGACGACCGTTGCGCATCGGCGCGTGGCCGGCGCGACCAGCAGTGCCGCCGTCTCCTTGGCCCAACACGGTGGCGAGGTGCCCGACGGCCCGTCGCCAGTTCCAGGCGCCGGATTCGAGCTGCGCCGCCTGGTAGCGCACGCTCGGGGTGTCCGGGTGCTCCCGCATGAGTGCGGACAGCAGCGTCCGCGCGTGCGCACGGGCGCCGAGTCCGTCGAGCGCACAGGCGTAGCGAGCGGTCAGCGTGAGCAAATACGGCGACGAGCCGATCACGGCTCGCCGCGCCCGCGCCATCACATCGAGGACCGCGGCGTAGCCCGAGCGGCTGTGCTCGGCGAGGTCGGCGCCGGCCCGGGCCGCGTACGGCTCGGCCGATCGCGGCTCGTAGGCGATTGCCGCCTCGGCGGCCTGCCGCGCCTCGTCCCGGCGACCGAGCGCGGACAACGCGGTGGCCCGCATCGCGAGCAGCTTTGGCTGGCCGGGCGCCACCCGAAGCGCGGCATCCGCGAATTGGAGCGTGCTACCGACGTCGCCGAGCAGCGTCGAGACCGCTGCGAGTCCGCCGAGAGCGGCGACCGAATCCGGGCGGTCACGGAGCATGGCCAGCAGCATCTCGCGGGCCGGCCGGTAGCGTCGTTGCCGGATCGCGGCATGAGCACCGACCAGCCGGTCGTCGGTCAGGTCCCCGGATTCACCGGCGTCAACGCCGTCGAACCGCGCGGCCGGAGCGGGCACGCGAGGGCCGGGAATCGGGGACGGCTGCGTCATGTGCCCGAATTATGGTCAGGTACCCGGTCGATCGCCAGCCCCTGTGCATAACCGGCTGACCGGCCCGGCGAGCCGTGGTCCAGCCCAGCGACGGGCGACGCCCGCTCGGGGGTGCGGCGGTGCCGCGCCCGGCGAGCCCCCGTGACGGCGGTTCGTGCGAACGCGGCGGCCGGTGCGACGCCACCGCCGCCGGCGGTGCCCGATGCGCGGGGCCCCGCGTGCCGCCCCTCTAGCCGATCGCGGACTTAGACGGAGCGGGGCAGCCGCGTTCGCTCAGCCGCCAGTGGCACACTGAGTAACCGTGACTGACTCGGTGCTGCCCGGCGAACCCGCGACAACGGTGGATGCTCAAGCACGCAAGGCCAAGAGGGTGGCCTACATTTCGGCCGTGCTCGTGGTCGTGATCTTCACGAGCGTCGCGTTCACGCTGCGCGGCCGGACCGACAGTGGCAAGAGCGAGTTCCACGTCGAGGATCAGATCGCGATGATCCTCCTCGGGCCTCGCGGCCGGTGGCGGTGCTGATGTTCACCCGGCCGCGGATCATCGCCGACGCCGATCGGCGTACGAGTTCGCAACCTGCTCGGCTGGAGTTCTTCCCGTGGCCGGTGATCGCGGCCGTCCGCTTCGACCGGGGTTCGCCGTGGGTCGCAATCGACCTGCAGGACGACGACGTGATCTCGGTCATGGCCGTACAGGCGGCGGACAAGGACTACGCCCTCGACACCGTACGGGCGCTCCGCGCGGCTCCTTGCCGCGAGCCGCGAGCGGCCGGTTGACGCGCCGCGAGCCGTGAGCGGCCGGTTGACGCTGGCGCGGAGGGCGACGGCGCGCCGGCGTTCTGAGGATTCGGCCTCGGCGCCTCACGACTGCTACACTTGCGAAGTCGACCAATATGTGTTTGGCGTGCCCGTCACCCGGCGAGCCAGCCGATCACATCCCAAGCGGAGCGCCCGCTCCCACCCGAGTGACGACGAGTTGCCGGGTTCCGGTCGGCTCGCTCAGTGATCTGGCGATCTTGTGCTACGCGAAGCGCGTGCCGACCGGTCGAGAGCGGGCCTTCGGCATAAATAGCCGGGGCCCGAACGTTTTTGGGTCGGTCGCTTATTAGATGAACCGACTCGAGGAGGCCCCATCAGCGTCGAACCACGCATCAACGATCAGATCCGGTCCCGTGAGGTCCGGCTGGTCGGCCCGGAGGGTGAGCAGGTGGGCATCGTCCCACTGGAGCGCGCCCTTCAGCTGGCCGCGGACGTCGATCTGGATCTGGTCGAGGTTGCGCCGATGGCCCGCCCGCCGGTGTGCAAGCTCATGGACTTCGGCAAGTTCAAGTACGAGAGCGCACTCAAGGCGCGCGAGGCGCGGCGTAACCAGCAGCAGACCGTCATCAAGGAAATGAAGCTCCGGCCGAAGATCGACCCGCACGACTACGAGACCAAGAAGGGTCACGTCGTGCGGTTCCTCAAGGCGGGCGACAAGGTCAAGGTGACGATCATGTTCCGCGGTCGCGAGCAGAGCCGCCCCGAGCTGGGTTACCGGCTGCTGCGCCGGCTCGAGGACGAGATCGCGGAGCTCGGCTACGTCGAGGCTGCGCCCAAGCAGGACGGCCGAAACATGATCATGGTGATCGCACCGCACCGCAACGTCAAGGTCCTGGCCGCGCGCGCACCGGGGCCGACGAGGCCACCGGTGGACCGCAGTCCGAGGTCGCACGCCGGTGCGGGCGACCAATAGGGAGACGTAGAACGTAATGCCGAAGATGAAGCCCCACTCCGGCTATGGGCAAGCGGGTCAAGGTCACCGGCACGCGGCAAGATCATGCCGCAGCAGGCGGGCAAGCGTCCACATGCTCGAGGACAAGTCCTCGCTCGCAACGCGCCGGCTGACCGGCATCGGTGAGGTGGCCAAGGTCGGACGTCAAGCGCATCAAGAAGCTGCTCGGCCGCTAAAGCGCGCCACCGAAGACGAAGAAGGAGACTGACGTGGCACGCGTCAAGCGGGCTGTCAACGCCCAGAAGAAGCGCCGTACCGTTCTGGAGAGCGCCAGCGGCTACCGGGGCCAGCGCTCCCGGCTGTACCGCAAGGCCAAGGAGCAGATGCTGCACTCGATGCAGTACGCCTACCGGGACCGCCGTGACCGCAAGGGCGACTTCCGCCAGCTGTGGATCACGCGGATCAACGCGGGCGCCCGCGCCAACGGCATGACGTACAACCGCCTGATCCAGGGTCTGCGGCTGGCCGGTGTCGAGGTGGACCGCAAGATCCTCGCCGACCTGGCCGTCAACGACGCCGCCGCGTTCGCCGCGCATCGTCGAGGTCGCTCGCGCCGCCGTGCAGGCCGAGGGCATCGGCGGCGCGGCGGCCCAGGCCGCCTGAGCGCACCGACGACGCATCGCACGACCCGGGGCCGCATCCGTTCACACAGACGGTACGCCCCGGGTTGTCGCTGCCCGGCGCCTGCAGCGCCGCCGGGACCGCGACGAGACCGGACTGTTTCTGGCCGAAGGACCGCAGGCGGTCCGGGAGGCGCTGCGCCGCCGGGATGCGTCGTGGAGCTGTTCGCCACCCGCGGACGCGCTCGACCGGCATCCGGCGCTGATCGACGGCGGCCCGGGCGGACGAGCGCCGCGGTGTCGTCGTGACCGACGACGGCCTCGCCGCGCTGGCCGAGACCGTCACCCCGCAGGGCCTCGTCGCGGTCTGCCGGCACCTCGACGTGCTCGCTCTCCGACGCGCTGACCCGGCGGCCGCGGCTGGTCGCGGTGCTGGCCGGGATCCGCGACCCGGGCAACGCCGGCACCGTGCTGCGCACCGCCGACGCCGCCGGCGCCGAGGCCGTGGTGTTCGCCGGCGACGACGGTCGACCCGTACAACGGCAAGTGCGTCCGGGCCTCGGCCGGCAGCCTGTTCCACCTCGACGTGGTGCGCTCCGCCGACCCGGCCGCCGTGGTCGCGACCGTGCGGGACGCCGGGCTGACCGTGCTCGCCGCGGACGCGTACGGCGACCAGGACCTCGACCTGCTCGCCGACGACGGCGCGCTCGACGGGCCGACCGCGTGGCTGTTCGGCTCCGAGGCGCACGGCCTGCCGGACGATCTTGCCGAGGCGCCGACGCCCGGGTGCGCGTGCCGATGCACGGCCGGGCCGAGAGCCTTAACCTGGCTGCGGCCGCGGCCGTCTGCCTGTACGCTTCGGCCCGAGCACTGCGCCGATGACGACCGCGTGCCGCGGATGACCCGGCGATTGCCGCTGCCGATCGTTTACTCGGCGCGCCGCCGACGTTCGGTGACCCGGTAGCATGGTCTGTTCGTCCCTCTCCCGAAGGAGTTCGATCTCGCCGTGAACGCGTGGATGCACTCGTTTACCAAGCCCGCCGGTGTCGGCGGGCCGCGGATCTGACCCTTCATCCGTGCGGCTCCCGCACCGGCGGGCAGCGGCCGCGCCGCGCCCCCGTTAGACTTTGCGCGCTGTCCGTGCGTACATCGCGGCCGGACGGCGTCCATCCCGGAGAGCCGATGACCTATCGCAATGATCCGTACGACCCTAAGCAGGTCGCGCTGCTCGACCCGGCGGCGCTCGACGACGCCGTCGCCACCGCGGAGAAGGCGTTCGCCGACGCGGCCGACGGCACGCGCTGGCCGCGCTGCAAGCCGAGCACCTCGGCGACCGCGTCGCCGGTGTCGCTGGCCCGCCGGGAGATCGGCGCGTTGCCGCCGGCCGCGAAGGCCGACGCCGGCACCCGGGTCAACGCGGCCCGCCAGGCGATCCAGGCGGCTTCGACGCGCGCCGCGCAGGCTGGCCGCCGACGAGCAGCCCGGCGCGTGCTCGGCCGAGGAGCGTGTCGACGTGACGCTGCCGTGGGACCGCCGTCCGCGGGGTGCCCGGCATCCGCTGACCACGCTGATGGAGCAGATCGGCGACCTGTTCATCGGCATGGGCTACGAGATCGCCGAAGGCCCCGAACTCGAGTCGGAGTGGCACAACTTCGACGCGCTCAACTTCCTGCCCGACCACCCGGCGCGGACGATGATGGACACGTTCTACGTAGCGACGGCTCAGCGCATCGAGCCGGGCGCCACGCCGCCGCCGGTCAGCCGGATACCGAGAGCGGTCTGGTGCTGCGCACCCACACGTCGCCGGTGCAGGCGCGGACGATGCTGTCGCGCACGCCGCCGATCGCGATCGTGTGCCCCGGCCGGGTCTATCGCACCGACGAACTCGACGCCACCCACATCGCCGGTGTTCCACCAGGTCGAGGGCCTCGTGGTCGACAAGGGCATCACCATGGCGCACCTCAAGGGCACGCTGGATCACTTCGCGAGGGCGCATGTTCGGCCCGGAGCGCGAAGACGCGTTGGCGTCCGTCGTACTTCCCCTTCACCGAGCCGTCGGCGGAGTTCGACGTGTGGTTCCCGCAGCATCGCGACGGCGCGCGTTGGGTCGAGTGGGGCGGTTGCGGCATGGTCAACCCGCACGTGCTGATCGCCTGCGGCATCGACCCGGATGTCTACACCGGATTCGCGTTCGGCATGGGCGTCGAGCGGACGCTGATGGTCCGCAACGGCGTGGCCGACATGCGCGACATGGTCGAGGGCGACGTGCGGTTCACCCGCGAATTCGGGATGGGGGTCTGACGCGATGCGGATTTCACTGTCCTGGCTGCGCGACTACGTCGACGCGCCCGCCGACCCGGACGTGCTGGAGAAGGCGCTGGTCCGCGTCGGCCTCGAGGTCGAGGAGATCACCGACCTGCGCGGACACGGTCACCGGCCCGCTCGTCGTCGGCCGGGTGCGTCTCGATCGAAGAGCTGACCGGCTTCAAGAAGCCGATCCGGCATTGCCTGGTCGACGTCGGCGACGCGAACGGGAGCGGCGAACCGCAGTCGATCGTCTGCGGCGCGACCAACTTCGCCGCCGGCGACCTGGTGGTGGTCGTCGCTGCCCGGCGGCGTGCTGCCGGGCGGGTTCGCCATCGCCGGCGCGGCAGACGTACGGCCGCACCTCGGCGGGCATGATCTGCTCGGCCCGCGAGCTGGGCTTAGCGATGACCACGCCGGGATCATCGTGCTGCCACCGTCGACCGACGGCCGCGCCCGGCGACGACGCTCGGCCGGTGGTCGGGCTCGACGACATCGTCATCGAGCTGGCGATCACACCGGACCGGGGGTACTGCTTCTGCGCCCGCGGCATCGCCCGCGAGCTCTCGCACGCGCTCGGCCAGCCGTTCACGCGACCCGGCCGGCCTCGTCGCGCCGGCTCGCAACGCCGCACCCGGCGGCTATCCAGTCGCGCGTGCACGACCCGGCCGGCTGCGACCGCTTCACCGCCGGTTGCGGTGCGCGGCTTCGATCCGGCCGCGCGCGACGTCCGACGTGCATGGCAGCAGCGGCTGATCCACGCCGGCATGCGGCCGATCTCGCTGCTCGTCGACATCACCAACTACGTGATGCTCGACCTCGGCCAGCCGATGCACGCGTTCGATCTCGACACGCTGACGCGGACCACTGGTGGTGCGGCGAGCCGTCGCCGGCGAGACGCTGACCACGCTGGACGGTGTGTCCGCGCGCACTCGACGAGAAGGACATGGTCATCGCGGACGACTCGGGCGTCGTCTCGCTCGCCGCGGTGATGGGCGGCGCGACGACCGAGATCGGTGACGGCACGACCGCCGTGCTGTTCGAGGCCGCGCACTGGGCGCCGCTGTCGGTCGCGCACACCGCCCGGCGGCACAAGCTGCCATCCGAGGCGTCGAAGCGGTTCGAGCGCGGCGTCGATCCGGCAGCTGACGCTGATCGCCGCGGCGCGCGCCGTCGAGCTGCTCGTCCGGTACGGCGGCGGCGACGTGCAGCCCGGCGTTACGGACGTCAACATCGTCGAGCCGCGCGCCGAGATCGCGATGACCGTGGACCATCCGTCGCGTATCGCCGGCGTGGCGTACCCGCCCGACCAGGTCGCGGCGCTGCTCACCGACCTCGGCTGCACGGTCGTCGAGGACGGCGACGCGCTGCGGGTGACGCCCCCCACCTGGCGGCCGGACCTCACCGAGCCGATCGAACTGGTCGAGGACGTGATCCGGCTCGCGAGCTATGACGACATCCCGAGCGTGCTGCCCCCGTTGTGGCCGAGCCCGGGCCGCACGCCCGAGCAGCGGCGTCGCCGGGCCGTCGGCCGGGCGCTCGCGGAGGCCGGCTACGTCGAGGTGCTGTGCTACCCGTTCCTCGCGCCGAGCGCGTTCGACGCGCTCGGGCTGCCGGCCGACGACGAGCGGCGGCTCGCGATGCGGATCGCGAACCCGCTGAACGATGAAGAGCCGTTCATGCGTACGACGCTGCTGCCCGGTCTGCTCGCGACGTTGCGGCGCAACCTCGGCCGCGGTCACCGCGATGTCGCGTTGTTCGAGATGAGCCTCGTGTTCCAACCGCTGCCCGGTGCCCCGCCGGCTCCGGTCGTCGGCGTCGACCGACGGCCGTCCGACGACGAGCTCGCCGCGATCGACGCGGCGCTGCCGGCGCAGCCGTGGCACGTCGCGACGGTGCTCGCCGGCGCGCGCGACCCGGGCGGCTGGTGGGGCGCCGGTCGCGCGGCCGAGCTGGGCCGATGCCGTGGAATCCGCCCGTATGGTCGTCGCCGCGGCGGGCGCGACCGCGAGCGTCCGGGCGGCGTCCCGCGCGCCGTGGCACCCGGGTCGCTGTGCCGCGATCGTCGTGGGCGACACCGTCGTCGGGTACGCGGGTGAACTGCATCCGCAGGTGTGCGCCGCGCTGGAGGTCCCGGAGCGTACGTGCGCGATGGAACTCTCGCTCGACGCGATCCCGCTACCGGATATGACGATGGCCACGCCGCTGTCGAACTATCCGCCGGCGCTGATCGACGTGGCGCTGGTCGTCGACGCGTCGACCCCGGCCGGCGACGTGCAGGCCGCGCTCGTCGACGGCGCCGGCCCGCTCCTCGAATCCGTGCGTCTGTTCGACGTGTACACGTCGGACGCGCTCGGTGCCGGTCGCAAATCGCTGGCGTACAGCCTGACGTTCCGCGCGCCGGACCGCACTCTCACCGGCGAGGAGGCGATCGCGGCGCGGGACGCCGCGGTGGCGGTGGCGGCCGATCGGTTCGGTGCCACGCTGCGTTGACCCGTCCGTCCATCCGCGGACCGCCCACGGCCAAGATCGTAAGACAACTACCAGGTACGCAGATGGGCCAATACGTCGGCGTCACACCTGCGTAACGATCGGATCGGGTGGGGCTTGCCAGCGTTGGGGTGAGCGGGTTAGCTAGCGCTCATGCGGGTGCGCATTGAGGCGAACGTGCTGGTACCTGGGCGCGGCGCGCCCATCGACGACGGCGTGGTGGTGCTCGACGGGTCGGCGATTTCCTTCGCCGGCCCGTCGGCCGACGCGCCGGAAACTCCGGACGCGACGGTGGTCGCTGGCATCGGCGGTCATGCCGGGTCTGTGGGACTGCCACACCCATCTGATCGGTGGCACGTCGCTGGATCTGAACCGGATGCCGCTCGAACCGGTCCCGCTGCGCGCGGTCCGGGCCGGCGGCCGACCTGCGGGCGGCGCTCGACGCCGGCGTCACGAGCGTCCGCGAGATGGGCGGCCTCGGCGTGCACCTGGCGCGCGCGGTCGACGAGGGTGTCCGTCGACGGACCGTCGATCTACGCTGCCGGCGCCATCCTGTCCACCACCGGCGGCCACGGTGACCTGCACAGCTATCCGCTGGCGTGGGTGCACGAGATGCAGGACGGGCGGCTCTGCGACGGTCCGGCCGAGTGCGCGAAGGCCGCTCGCGAGCAACTGCGTCTGAACGCCCGGGTGATCAAGGTGTGCGCCTCCGGCGGCGTGCTGTCCGAGATCGACGACCCGATCCACCAGCAGTTCACGGTGGCCGAGTTGCGGGCGATCGTGGAGGTCGCCGGCATGGCCGACCGCGTGGTCGCGGCGCATTGCCACGGCAAACCCGGCATCATGGCCGCGATCGAGGCCGGCGTGCGCACGATCGAGCACGGGACGTACCTCGACGAGGAGTCGGCGGCGGCGATGCGCGAGGCGGGCGCGATCCTCGTGCCGACCCGCACGATCGTGGAGGACATCCGGACCAGCCGCGCCGCGCCGCCGTACGCCCAGGCGAAACTCGACGCGATCGCGGACATCCACCGCGGCGCGGTCGCACTCGCCCACGAGGCGGGCGTACGGGTAGCGATGGGCACCGATCTCGCGCTTCGCGCCGGCGGCGGTCCCGGCGCTTGGGGGCGCAACGGGCGAGAGCTGCCGCTGCTGGGCGAGTGTGGGTTCACCGCGCTCGAGGCGATCGAGGCCGCCACGGCGAGCGGGCCGGACACCCTCGGGCCGCAGGCGCCACGTTCGGGACAGCTCCAAGCTGGGTACGACGCGGATGTCATCACGCTCGACGTGAACCCAACCGACGATCTATCCGTCTTTGTAAAGACAGAACACATCACCGGCGTATGGCGCTCCGGGCAGCGCGTCAAGGGTTGACCGAGGTAGCGGGTCATCGACAGGTGACGTCTGCGCACGCGGACGACCCACACCGCCGGCGACCGTGGCGCGGCAGCGCCGCAACGAGATCGGCGGGGGAGGGGAAGTTGTAGATGTCCGCAGCGTCCGCGCATCGGCCGGCCGAACCGGTGCCGTCGGCCCGACGTGGCGGGCGGGTGCCGCACATGCCCCACCCGCGTCTCGTCGCTCCCGTCGGCCGGGTCGAGATCCAGAACCACGTGGTCGACCTGCTCGCGGAGGGCGGCAGCGTGCTGCTGCGCGGTCCGGCCGGCATCGGCAAATCGACCCTGCTCGACTCGCTGGCGAAACAACGTCCGGATGCGCTTGTGCTGCGCGTTGCGGCCGCCGAGGTCGAGTCGGGCCTGCCGTATCTGACCCTCGTCGACCTGTTCGGGAAGGTGCTCGCGGACCACGGCGTCGTACTCAGCGGTCACCTGCGCGCTGCGCTCGACGCCGCGCTCCTGCGCACCGGGACCCCAACGACCGCGCAGGACGAGCTGGCCGTACGCCTGGCCGTCCTGGAGTTGCTCCGTGTGCTGTCCAGCCGGCATCCGGTGCTGTTCGTCATCGACGACCTGCCGTGGGTCGACGAACCGAGCGCCGGAGTTCTGCGATTCGTTGCCCGTCGCCTCGCTGGGCTGCCGGTGCAGATGATCGCGGCCGCCCGGGTCACCGGGTACGAGTCGGTAGCCCGCGCCGATCTCTGCCCGCCCCCGTTCCACGAGGTCACGCTGCCGCCGCTCGGCGCCGACGACGTCGCGGACCTGTTGCGCCAGCGGTTCGGCGACCGGATCAACCGCTCGGCGATCCTGCGGGTGCACGCGGCCTGCGGCGGCAACCCGCTCTTCGCGCTCGAACTCGGCCGGGCCATCGCCGAGCGCGGCGAACCGATTTCGCTCGACGAGCCGCTCCCGGTGCCGGACAAGCTGCGCGACCTGCTCGTCGCGCGCCTGGCCGCGCTGCCCGAACCCACCCGGGCCGCGTTGGTCGTCGTGGCCGCGGCCGCGCGGCCGACACGCGACCTGCTCGACCGTACGCGGGCCGGCTCGATCACCGACATCCGCGCTGCACTCGACGCCGGCGTGGTGACGGTAGGCGGCGACGGCGCGATGCGGTTCACGCATCCGCTGCTCCGCGAGATGGTCTATGCCGACGCTCGCGTCGAGGATCGCGTACAAGCGCACGAAACGTTGGCCGCGGCCGTCGACGATCCGGTCGAGCGGGCACGCCACCTCGCGCTCGCCCGTCTCGATCCGGACGATACGCTCGCCGCCACCTTGTCCGAGGCGGCTGTCGTGGCGAGCCACCGGGGTGCGCCCGCCATCGCCGCCGATCTGGCCCAACTCGCCGCCGACCGTACGGTCGAGGTGAGCGCAGCGGCCCGGCGCCGCCTCGACGCGGCGCGGTTCGCCGAGGCCGCCGGCATGATCGGTGAGGCGAACCGGCTGGCCACCGAGGCACTGAGCGTCGCGACGGATCCGGCGATCCGGGTCGCCCTCCGGCTGCTGCTGATCGACCTCGCCGGCCAGGATTACTCGCAGGCGGGACCGCTCCTGGAGGCGGCCGCGCTGGACGCGGGGCATCGGGCGGACCTCGGCGCGCTCGTGCATCTGTATCGCGGCCGCAAGGCGGTCTACGACGGCGATCCGGCCGGTGCCGCCGCCGAACTCGATCGCGCGCGCGATCTGGCCCGAACCAGCGGCGACACGCATACGTTCGTCGCCGCACTGGCACTGCGGGCCCGCGTGACGAATCCGGAGGAGGGCGAGACCGACGCGCTGATCGAGCGGGCCGCCGAACTCGCGCAGTCGCTGCCGCTCAGCCCGGAGATGCTGTTGATCCGGCAGCAACACGCGGCGGCGGTGATCCGCCGTGGTGATGTGCCCGCCGGGCTACGCGAGCTCGAGGCCTTGCGAGCCGAGGTCGATCGCGGCGGCTCTGTGGGCAACGTCGCCAACGTCCTCATCTCCGTCTGTTCGGCGTACGTCCGCGCCGGCCGCTATGCGGAGGGACTTGCGGCCGGGCGTACGTGTCTGCGGCTGTTCGCCGATCTCGAAGTCACGCCGGGTCCGGGCCTCGTCATCGGCGCGATCGCCGAACTACACGGTGGCGACCTCGAGGCGGCCGGTCGGCATGCGTCCGAGGCCGTCAACGCGAGCCTCGCGGCCGGCGACGAGGAATGGCTGAAGATGGCGTACGCCGTCCAGGGCCAGGTGTTGATGCTCGGCGGCGACCCGGCCGCGGCGCTCGAGCCGATGCGCCGGGCGTACGACATCGAGGTGCGCCGGGGCGAGATCGACCCGGGCCGGGTGCTCTGGCATGCGGACTTCGTCGAGACGCTCGCTGCGGCCGGCGCCCGCGCCGAGGCGGCCCGAGTGCTGACCGATGTGGGCGCGATCGCCGACGATCTCAAGCGCGACACGGCGATGCTGGGCCTCACCCGGGCCGGATGCGTGCTCGCCTCGGCCGACGGCGAGCCGCGGCTGGCTGCGGCCGAACTCGCGGCGGCCATCCAACAGTGGTCCGACCATCCTTTTCCCATCGAGATTGCGCGAGCGCATCACGTGCTCGGCACGATCGAGCGCCGCGCCCATCGGCGTGGCGCCGCGCGTGACGCGTTCGCGGAGGCGGCGCGCCGGTACGGCGAACTCGGGGCACACCCGTGGCGACTCGCGGCGGAGGCGGAATTGACGAAACTGAACGGTCCACGAGGGCTTGGCCTGTCCGACACCGAGGCGCGCATCGTTGACCTGGTTCGGCGCGGTGCGACCAACCGGGAGATCGCCCGCGCGACGTTCCTGTCGGTGAAGGCGATCGAGGCGAACCTGACCCGGCTCTACCGCCGCTTCGGTGTGCGCAACCGGGAGCAATTGAGCCACGCGGTCGCGGAGATGTCCGCCAGCGAGTGACGCCGGTCGCCGGTCGCAGGTGGCCGGCAGTCCGGGCGGAGGGGCGGCTCAGCCGCCGGTGATCGGTCGTGGGTCGAACGTCGCCCGGATCGTCGAGATCTTGCCGTCGGCCACGTGGCTCCAGTTGGCCGTCGGCATCGGCGGCGTGTCGGCCGTGTGGATGTCATACCACGTCAAGACGTCGTCGCCATCCACGAAGATCTTCTGGATGACGAGATCGGTCATCATCCCACCCATCGCCGCCAGGCCCTTCAGACAGGATTCGATTCCGTCGGCTTCGCCCATCGGTCCACGGAACGTGACGTCGTCGGCGAGGATCGACCGGAGCGCGTCGAAGTCTTTCGCCTTCCAGGCACGGAAGTAGGTCTCGGCCAGGCTGCGCGTGTCGACGGTCATCGGCGGTCTCCTCTTCGCGGTGGTTGGGCTTGGCCCTCGGACGACATTGCCACGCGGCACCGACAAAACCATCAATTCGGCGGGTGTTCGGTCGCTGCGGCGACCGGTCACTCTTATGCATACTGGCGGTGCCCGAGGGTAACCATCTCCCGCTCAATGGGACATCGGGACTCGAAATTGACCGCTGCGCCTGCATGAGGTTACGGTATGATGCATAGACATGCGGCACGCGGATGGGCGTCGACTAGACCGGGAGATGGGGGGCGTTGGCGACGTGGGCGTACGGATCGCGGTCGCCGGGGCGACCGGCTACGCGGGCGGAGAACTGCTCCGCCTTCTGGCCGGGCATCCGGACGTCGAACTGACCGCCGTCACCGGGCATTCGTCGACCGGCGCTCGGGTCGGCGACGTCCACCCCAACCTCCGCTCCCTCGCCGACGTCACGATCGCCGCCACCGAGCCGGCTTCGTTCGCCGGTGCCGATCTGGTATTCCTCGCCCTGCCGCATGGCGAATCGGGCGCACTGGCCGCGCAGCTGCCGGACGATGTGAAGGTCGTCGATCTCGGCGCCGACCACCGGCTGCTCGACGCGGCCGCCTGGGCGCGTTACTACGGCGGGACGTACGCCGGAGCGTGGACGTACGGCCTGCCGGAACTCCCCGGCCAGCGCGCGACGATCGCGTCGAGTACGAAAGTCGCGGCGGCCGGGTGTTACGCGACCGCGATCACGCTCGCAGTCGCCCCGCTGATCGCCGACGGCATCGCTAGCGCGGACGACGTGGTCGTGGTCGCGGCGTCGGGAACATCGGGCGCCGGCCGGGCCGCGAAGGCACATCTGCTCGGATCCGAGGTCATGGGCGACGTCAGCGTTTATAAGGTTGGCGCTCACCAGCACGTACCCGAGATCAAGCAGGCGTCCGGTGCACGGACCCTGTCCATGACCCCAATGCTCGCGCCGATGCCGCGCGGCATCCTCGCGACCTGCACGCTGGTGCCGTCCGGCCTGACCTCGGCCTACGCCGTGACCGAAGTGCTGCAGGCGGCCTATGACACCGAACCGTTCGTGCACGTGCTCACGGGTGGCGCCGGCCCACGGACGGCGGCCACCGCCGGCGCCAACTCCTGCCACCTCAAGGCGCACGTCGATGCCGACTCGGGCCGGATCGTCGTCGTCGCGGCGTTGGACAACCTCGGCAAGGGCGCCGCCGGACAGGCGCTGCAGTGCGCAAACCTGATGCTCGGCCTGCCCGAGTCGACCGGTCTCGCGACCGACGGGGTGGCGCCATGACCGCCGACCACCAGACCGCCGACCACCAGACGGCCGGCCACCAGACGGCCGGCCACCAGACGGCCGGCCACCAGCCGATCGTCGTGATCAAGTACGGCGGCCACGCCATGACGTCACCGGCGGCCCGGACCGCGTTCGCCCGCGAGGTGCTCGCCCTGCACGCGGTCGGCGCCCGGCCGGTCGTCGTGCACGGTGGCGGGCCACAGATCAGCGCGATGTTGGCGCGGGTCGGCATCGCGTCGGAGTTTCGTGGCGGCCTGCGCGTGACCACGGCCGACGCGATGGACGTCGTCCGGATGGTGCTGGTCGGGCAGGTGGGTCGTGAGGTGGTCGGCGCGATCAACGCCATCGCGCCGGTGGCCGTCGGGCTGTCCGGAGAGGACGCCGGCCTGCTCACCGCCGAGCGTCGCGTCGCACACATCGACGGCGAGCCGGTCGATCTCGGCCAGGTCGGCGACGTGGCGGCGGTGCGGCCGGCGATCCTGCTCGACCTGTTGAGCGCCGGCCGCATCCCAGTCGTCGCGACGGTCGCGCCGGACGCCCTCGGCGTGCCCCACAACCTCAACGCCGATACCGCGGCCGGCGCGCTGGCTGTCGCACTCGGCGCGGACCAGCTCGTGATGCTGACCGACGTCGCCGGACTCTACCGGGCCTGGCCGGATCCGACGACGCTGGTCGACGTCCTCGATACCGACGAATTGGAGCTGATGATGCCGAGCCTTTCGGCGGGAATGGTGCCGAAGATGGAGGCGTGCCTGCGTGCGGTGCGCGGCGGCGTACCGGCGGCGCATGTCGTCGACGGCCGTGATCCGTCGTGGTCGGCGGTCATCACCGGCGGCGCGGCGCACGGCACCACGATCACCGCGACCGCCGCGGTGGTCACGGCATGAGCGCGCTGCGGGCTCGGTGGGCCAATTCCATCATGGGTACGTACGGCACGCCGGCACTCGCCCTTGTGCGGGGCGAAGGCGCGGTCGTGACCGATGACGCCGGCCGTACGTACGTCGACATGCTCGGCGGCATCGCCGTCAACGCGCTCGGTCACGCCCACCCGGCGGTCGTCGATGCGGTGTCCCGACAGGTCCGGCAGCTCGGTCACGTGTCGAACCTCTACATCGCCGAACCACCGGTCGCCCTGGCCGAGCTGCTGCTCGTGCTGGCCGGCCGCCCGGGCAAGGTCTACTTCGGAAACTCCGGCGCCGAGGCGGTCGAGGCGGCGTACAAGATCTCCCGGCGCACCGGACGCTCGCACATCGTCGCGGCGGCCGGCGGCTTCCACGGCCGGACGATGGGTGCGCTCTCGCTGACCGGCCAGCCGGCGAAGGCCGATCCGTTCCGGCCGCTGCCGGGGCCGGTGACGCACGTGCCGTACGGCGACGCCGACGCACTCGCGGCTGCGGTCACCGACGAGACGGCGATGGTGATCCTGGAGCCGATCCAGGGGGAGAACGGCGTCGTCGTCCCGCCGTCGGGCTACCTCGCCGCCGCTCGCGCGATCACCGCGAAGCACGGTGCCCTGCTAGCGCTGGACGAGGTGCAGACCGGCATCGGCCGTACCGGCCACTGGTTTGCCCACCAGGCGCCCGACGGACCCGATGCGGGCGTCGAACCGGACATCGTCACGCTGGCCAAGGGCCTCGGTGGCGGGTTGCCGATCGGCGCGTGCGTCGCGTTCGGTGCGGCGGCCGACCTTCTCGGCCCGGGCGCGCACGGCTCGACGTTCGGCGGAAACCCGGTGAGCTGCGCCGCCGCGCTGGCGGTGCTTCGCACCATCGCCCGCGACGGCCTCCTGGACCACGTAAGGCGCGTCGGTGGCCGGTTGGCGACCGGGATCGAGGGATTGGGCAATCCTCTCGTCTCCGGCGTGCGGGGGACCGGGCTGCTGCTCGGCATCGTGCTCACAGCGCCGGTCGCGGCACTCGCCGTCGACGCGCTGCGGGACCGGGCCGAGCCCGGCGGCGCTCACGGGTTCTTAGCCAACGCACCGCACCCGGACGTGATCCGGGTCGCGCCACCGTTGATCCTGTCGGCCGAGCAGGCGGACGGGTTCGTTTTCGCGCTCGGCGAGACGCTGGCATCGCTCGGCCAGACGTCGCTAGCGCTCGCGGCCCATCACACGGCCGCCGACGTCGCGCACGCGCCGTCGATCGATCGGAAGGACGTGGCCCATGCGGCACTTTCTGCGTGACGACGATGTGAGCCCGGCCGAGCAGTCCGCCGTGCTCGACGCGGCGGCCGCGATGGTCGACGCGCCCCATCGCGACAAACCGCTGGAGGGACCGCGCTCGGTCGCCGTCATCTTCGAGAAGCAATCGCTGCGGACCCGGGTGTCGTTCGACGTCGCGATCGCGGAGTTGGGCGGCCACGCGGTCGTCGTGGACGCGCAGACCACCCACTTCGCTCGGGGCGAGACGATCGAGGACGCCGGTCGGGTGCTGTCCGGCTACGTCGACGCGATCGTCATCCGTACGTTCGACGACGAGCGGCTGGCGGCGCTCGCGCGTGCGGCGACGGTTCCGGTGATCAACGCGCTGACCGACGGTTACCACCCGTGCCAGCTGCTGGCCGACCTGCTCACGATCCGGCAACTGTACGGCTCGACGCAGGGCCGGACGCTGGCGTACGTCGGCGACGGCGCATTCAACATGGCCAACTCGTACGCGCTGGCCGGGGCGGCGGCCGGCATGCACGTACGGATCGGCGGACCGGCCGGCTACCAGCCGGATCCGGCACTCGTGACCCGGGCCCGCGCGATCGCGTCCTCGACCGGCGGCTGGGTCACCGTGACCGACGACCCGTACGAGGCGGTACGCGACGCCGATGTGGTGGCGACGGACGCATGGACGTCGATGGGCCAAGACGACAGCGCCGAACGGGTCGCCATTCTCACGCCGTACCAGCTGAATGCCGCCCTTCTCGCCGCGGCCAAGCCCGGAGCCGCAGTGCTGCACTGCCTGCCGGCGCACCGCGGCGAGGAGATCACCGACGAGGTGATCGACGGTCCGCAGAGCGTGGTCTTCCAGCAGGCGGCCAACCGCCTGCCGGCACAGAAGGCCGTGCTGGCCTGGCTGTTGCGGCAGGCGCGAAACGAGGCCCGCGCCCGCACCGGCGGGGGGACGTCCAACGCGGGCACGAACACGGGAGGCGGGTCGGTCGTGTCGTTAGTAGGTTCGGCCGCATGACCGCTCCCACGTTGACCGCCAGCAAGGCGGCCCGCCACGCCCGTATCGTCGCGCTGATCCGCGGCCGGATCGTCCGCGCGCAGACCGATCTGGCCGAGTTGCTCGCCGCCGAGGGTATTCAGATCACCCAGGCCACATTGTCGCGTGATCTGGACGAACTCGGCGCGGTGAAGGTTCGCGCCGGCGACGGCACGTCGGCGTACGTGATCCCGGAGGACGGCAACGCGGCGCTGCGGCCGGCCGAGGCCACCCCGGCACGACTGCAGCGACTGCTGCGCGAGTTGCTGACCGGTGTCGACGCCAGCGGCAACCTGGTGGTGCTGCGTACGCCGCCGGGCGCCGCGCAGTTCCTGGCCAGCGCGTTGGATCGCTCCGGCCTGCCGGACGTGGTCGGCACGATCGCCGGCGACGACACGATCCTGGTCGTGGCGCGCGACGAGACGCCGGGCGCCAGCACGGCCGGCGCGACTCTCGCCGCCAAATTCTCCGCCTGGTCCGCCGGCGCGGTCGGCGCGGCCGACACAAGTAGCGCGGCCGGCACGTCCGGACCCGACGCTTCCTGATCGGTTCCGTCCCGACTTCCCACACCGACGAAGCACAGAAAGGCAGCACCGATATGACCGAGCGGGTGGTTCTCGCGTATTCCGGAGGGCTCGACACGTCCGTGGCCATCCCGTACCTGGCCGAGCGCATGGGCGCCGAGGTGATCGCGGTCGCGGTCGACGTCGGCCAGGGCGGCGAACGGTCTCACGACATGGAGGTCATCCGCAAGCGCGCGCTGGCCTGCGGTGCCGTCGAGTCGGAGGTCATCGACGCGCGCGACGAGTTCGCCGCCGACTACTGCTTCGGCGCGATCCGCGCCAACGCGCTCTACATGGACCGCTACCCGCTGCTGTCGTCGCTGTCGCGCCCGCTGATCGTCAAGCACCTCGTCGCGGCAGCCGCGCGCCACGGCGGCACGGTCGTGTCGCACGGCTGCACCGGCAAGGGCAACGACCAGGTGCGGTTCGAGGTCGGCATCGGCGCGCTCGCTCCGGACCTGAAGGTGGTCGCGCCGGCTCGGGACTTCGCGTGGACGAGGGACAAGGCCATCGCGTACGCGGAGAGTTTGGGTCTGCCGATCGAGACGTCCAAACGGTCGCCCTACTCGATCGACCAGAACGTGTGGGGTCGCGCCGTCGAGACCGGCTTCCTGGAGGACATCTGGAACGCACCGGTCGAGGACGTGTACGCCTACACCAGCGATCCGTCCGCGCACCGTGACCCGGACGAGGTCGTGATCACGTTCGATGCCGGTGTGCCGGTCGCGATCGACGGCGAGACCGTCACGCCGTACCAGGCGATCGTCGAGATGAACCGGCGCGCCGGCGCACAGGGCGTCGGCCGGATCGACATGGTCGAGGACCGGCTCGTCGGCATCAAGAGCCGCGAGGTGTACGAGGCGCCGGGCGCGATCGCGCTGATCACCGCGCACCAGGAGCTGGAGGCGGTCACCGTGGAGCGTGACCTGGCCCGGTTCAAGAAGTCGGTCGACCAGCGCTGGGGCGAGCTCGTGTACGACGGCCTGTGGTTCTCGCCGCTGAAGGAGTCGCTGGACGCGTTCATCGCCGACACTCAGCGCTACTGTCTCCGGCGAGATCCGGATGACGCTGCACGGCGGTCGGGCCACGGTCACCGGCCGGCGCTCGGAGGCGTCGCTCTACGACTTCAGCCTCGCGACGTACGACGAGGGCGACCTCTTCGACCAGTCGCTGGCCAAGGGCTTCGTCCAGCTGTGGGGCCTGCCGTCCCGGCTCGCCTCGGCCCGCGACGCGCGGCTCGGCGGCTGACCGGACTGTTCTCTGCGATCGGGCCGGCGCGGCTTCGCGCCGGCCCGTAGTGGTGAACGGGGCTTTGCGCCGGCCCGACTCGGTGAACGCCCCGATCCGACACCGAACCGGAGGAGGAGACTGTGCTCGGTGAGCGACCTATCGCACGACATCCCGACCGCGCCCGGCGAGACCGAGCCAGGCGAGACGCGGAAACGCCGCGTCGGGGCGAACCAGCCTGTGGGGTGGCCGCTTCTCCGGCGGGCCGGCCGAGGCGCTCGCGCGGCTGTCGGTCAGCGTGCAGTTCGACTGGCGGCTCGCGCCGTACGACATCGCCGGGTCACGGGCGCATGCCCGCGTCCTGGCCCGGGCGAATCTGCTGACCGCCGACGAACTCGGCCGCATGCTGGCGGCGCTGGACGACCTCGAGGCGGCCTGCGCGTCGCGGCAGTTCGTGCCGACGGCCGACGACGAGGACGTGCACACCGCGCTCGAACGCGGGCTGCTCGAACGTCTCGGCACGCTCGGCGGCAAACTGCGCGCCGGCCGGTCGCGCAACGACCAGGTCGCCACCGACCTGCGGCTCTACCTCCGCGACCACGCGCGCGGCGTCGCGGCCCGAGTCGTCGAACTGGCCGACGCTCTCGCTCGGCCAGGCGGCCGAGCACGTCGACACGCCGGCGCCCGGCATGACGCACCTGCAACCAGCGCAACCGGTGTCGTACGGGCATCATCTGCTGGCGCACGTCCAACCGCTGCTGCGAGACCTCGATCGGCTCCGCGACTGGGACCGGCGCGCGTCGGTCAGTCCGCTCGGTGCGGGCGCGCTGGCCGGATCGTCGCTGCCCCTCGACCCGATCCAGGTCGCGCGCGAACTCGGATTCGCCGCCGCCGCGCCAAATTCGATCGACGCGGTGGCCGACCGCGACTTCGTGGCCGAGTTCCTGTTCGTCGCGGCGTTGATCGGAGTGCACCTGTCCCGCCTCGGCGAGGAGGTCGTGCTGTGGACCACGCCGGCGTTCGGCTGGGTCGAGCTCGATGACGCGTACGCGACCGGCTCGTCGATCATGCCGCAGAAGAAGAACCCGGACATCGCGGAGCTCGCCCGGGGCAAGTCGGGCCGGCTGATCGGCGGACTCGTCACGGTGCTCACGATGCTCAAGGGCCTGCCGCTCGCGTACGACCGGGACATGCAGGAGGACAAGGAGCCGGTCTTCGACGCGGTCGACACGCTGGAGGTCGTGCTGCCGGCGCTCGCCGGGATGATCGCGACCATGACGGTGCGCGGCGATCGCATCGCCGCGGCCGCGCCGGTGGGTTACACACTCGCCACCGAGGTCGCCGACTGGCTGGTACGTCGTGGCATCCCGTTCCGCGAGGCGCACGAGATCACCGGTGGGCTTGTGGCCCGCGCGTCCGCCCGTGGCGTTGGACTCGACGAGATCAGTGACTCCGAACTAGCCGACGTGTCCGGCGCTTTGACGCCCGACGTACGCGAGGTGCTGACCGTGGCGGGGGCTCTTGCCGCTCGCACGACGTTCGGGTCGACCGGCCGGCAACCCGTCACCGAACAGTTGACGTCGGCCGCCGCGCTGGTCGCACAGTGGAGGGCCTGGTCGGACGAGGTTGTCGTGCCCCGGTAGCCTCGGCGAGGTGAGTGGCACGCGCATCGCGATGTGGTCCGGGCCGCGCAACATCTCGACCGCGATGATGCGCAGCTTCGGCGAGCGTACGGACACGATCGTCGTCGACGAGCCGCTCTATGCGCATTACCTGTTCGCCACCGGTCTGGATCACCCGGGCCGGGACGCCGTCGTTGCGAGCCAGCCGACCGACTGGCGCGCGGTCGCCGCCGCGCTGACCGGGCCGTTGCCCGACGGCATCTCGGTGTTCTACCAGAAGCACATGACGCACCATCTGCTGCCGGATGTCGGTCGGTCGTGGCTCAGCGTTCTCAGCCACGCTTTCTTGATCCGCGATCCGGCGTACGTCGTGGCGTCGTACGCGAAGGTTCGCGAGCCGACGCTCGACGACCTCGGGTATCCGCAGCAGGTCGAGATCTTCCGGCGGTACGGCGGCCCGGTCGTCGACGCCGCCGACGTGCTCCGCGATCCGCCCGGCGTGCTGTCGCGTTTGTGCGAAGCGCTCGGGATCGACTGGGACCCGGCGATGCTTGGGTGGCAGCCGGGCCCACGGGATACCGACGGCGTATGGGCGCCACACTGGTACGGCAAGGTCGAGACTTCCACCGGCTTCGCGACGCACGATCCCCGGCCGGCCGGGGTGCCGAGTCGGCTGCAGCCCCTGGTCGACGCCGCGATGCCGTACTACGAGGAACTCGCCGTACAGCGTCTCGCGGCCTAGCCCGTACCGCCGCCGGATCTATGGCTGGTCGACGATCGGCGTGCCGTGTGCGACGGCGTGAGTGCGGTAGAGCTCGGCGATGCGCTGGGTGACCGGTCCGACGCCCGGCTTTCCGATCGGGCGGCCGTCGATCTCGACAACGCCGGCGATCTCGCCCATTGTGCCGGTGCAGAACACTTCGTCGGCGGTGTACATCTCGGCCAGCGAGATGTCGCGTTCTTCGCACAAGATCCCCGCCGCTGGCGCGATCGTAAGCACGGTCGCGCGGGTGATGCCCTCCGGACAGGCGACCGCGTACGGCGTGCTCAGCTTGCCGGCGACGACCGCGAAAAGGTTGGTCGCGTTCGTTTCCGCGACGAATCCGCGACCGTCGAGCATCAGCGCGTCGTCGGCCCCGGCGACGTTCGCCTCGATCTTGGCGAGGATCGAGTTCAGCAGGTTGTTGTGATGGATCTTCGGGTCGAGAACGTCCGGACCGGGCCGGCGGGTGCTCGCGGTGATCAGGCGCAGACCGGACGTGTCGTAGACCGGCGCCTTGTATTCCGGCAGCACGATGAGCGTGCATCCGGCCTGGTTGAGCCGGGGGTCCATGCCGCTGGTCACCTTGACGCCACGGGTCAGTGTCAGCCGGATGTGCACGCCGTCGGTCATCGAGTTGGCGGCGAGCGTGTCGCGTACGGCGGTGACGATGTCGGCGGTATCCGGGATCGCCGCGAAACCGAGGACGTGAGCCGAGCGGCGAAGCCGCGCGAGGTGGGCGTCCAGACCATAGATCCGGCCCTCATAGACGCGAAGCCCTTCCCAGACCGCGTCACCGCCCTGTGCCACCGAGTCGAACGGCGAGATGCCCGGTTCATCCCGGTGGCGCAGTACGCCGTTGCACCAGTAGACGATGTCGGCGTTGCGCTCGTCGTACGTCTGCAGCATGGGACGCTCCTCACTCCATCGGCACGATCCGGCAGCACTCCATCGGCACGATCCGGCAGCACGGCGACTGTACGCCGGCAAGGTCATGTAACCATGGGGGCCGGCCGACGAGCGGGCGGGCCGGGATGGGACAACACGGTGACGGGAAGCGGCGACGCCTGGCGGGCGCTACGCGGGACGGACGTCGAAGCCTCCGCGCGTTCGCTGCTCGGCGCTACGGTGACGGCGTACGGCGTGACGGTCCGGCTCACCGAGGTCGAGGCGTACTCCGGGGTCGGCGACGACCCGGCCTCGCACGCCCATCGCGGTCTAACGCCGCGCAACGCCGTGATGTTCGGCCCGGCCGGCGTGCTCTACGTCTACTTCACGTACGGCATGCATTGGTGCATGAACGTCGTCTGCGGGCCCGTGGGTCGGGCCTCCGCTGTTCTGCTGCGAGCCGGTGCCGTGGTCGACGGAATCGACGTCGCCCGGTCACGTCGCCTTGGCCGGTCCGGATCCCCGGTCGCCGACCGGGATCTCGCCCGCGGACCGGCGCGGCTCACCATGGCGTTGGACGTCACCGGTGACGAGTACGGCACCCCATTGCTCGACGGCACCGGTTCGGTGACGTTGCGACCACCGGTCGACGCGGTCGACGCGAGTGACATTCGCAGCGGTCCGCGCGTCGGAATCGCCGTCGGCGTGGACAAGCCGTGGCGCTTCTGGCTCGACGGTGAGCGCTCGGTGAGCACATTCCGCCCGCGTCCGCCGCGGCCCGAGCGCCCACCCAGGCCGTAGCACCCGGAGCGGGTAGAAACGCCCGCCCTGGCCAAAACGCCCGCCCCGGCCGGACGACCGGCCGGCCACTGACCATCCCCGCCCTACGCGGGTAGGGGGTTGGATGCTACCTCGGTAGGGCGCGGCCGTTTGGGCGCTGACGATAGCCTCCGGCTATGGATGTGCGCCGCGTCTGGGACGACGTCGTCGAACTCGTCGTCGGTGGCGGTGTGCCCGCCAGGTCGTCGCGGCGGCAACGCTGGCTTGGTCCGTACCGCTGGCCGGTCCTGCTCTTCCTGACCGTCGCGCTGGGGTTCGCCGCGCGGGCGAGCGTGAACGGGGCAAGCATCGGGGGACAGCTCGTCGCGGTGCTGGGGGCGTCGCCGCTGGTGATCATCGCGATCCGACCACTGGTCGCGTGGCGTGTGGCCTGGATCGCGGCCGCGTTGTCGGCGGGCTTCCCGTCGCCACATGAAACCGTATGGCCGTGGGCACCGGTCACCGTCCTGATCTACCTGGTTGCGATGTTCGCGGCGGCGGCGACCCAGCGCCTCGGCGTGACGGTAGGCATCTGGCTCGCGACCGGCGTGCTTGTCCTGTGGGAGACGAACCAGAACAACCAAGCGGGGATCATCCTCCTCGTGACGGTGCTGGTGATCGCCGGTGACCAGGTCCGGCGCCGGGCCCGGGCACAGCGAAACCTGGCCGATCAGGAGGAGCGGAGTGTCGTCCTCGCCGAGCGGACCCGGATCGCGCGCGAACTGCACGATGTTGTCGCGCATCACATGTCCTTGATCGCGGTACGGGCCGAGACCGCCCCGTACCGGCTGGCCGAGGTCGGCCCGGCCGCCCGCACCGAGTTCGGTGAGATCTCGGCGGCCGCGCGCGAGGCGCTGGTCGAGATGCGTCGTCTGCTTGGCGTCCTCCGCAGTGAACAGCACGAGGCCTTGACGGCGCCGCAGCCTGGCCTGGCCGACCTGCCCGAGCTGGTCGAGGGAGCCCGTCGGGCCGGCGCCACCGTCCAGCTCGACATGACGGATGATGTCCCGAGCGCGTCGCCGGCGGTCGAGCTGACGGCGTATCGAATCGTCCAGGAGGCGCTGTCGAATGCGGGCCAGCACTCGCCGGGTGCGACAACCACGGTCGCGGTCGGTCGCACCGCGACGGATCTCACGGTCGAGGTGAGCAACGGTCCAGCGCCTCGACCGGACCATGCCGCGCCGGCCCGGACCGCGCCGCCGCGCGTCGGGCACGGGCTGTTGGGCATGCGGGAGCGCGCGACGTCGCTCGGCGGCGAGTTGGCTGCTGGTCCGCGGTCCGACGGCGGATTCACGGTACGGGCGATCCTGCCGCTGTCGGCCGACGTCGACCTCGGATCGCGCGACGGAACGGTCACGGCGCCCGATGCGGCGGTTACCGGCGGTGCCGCGTGATCCGTGTGCTCATCGTCGATGACCAGGCGATGGTGCGGGAGGGGTTTGCGGCGCTGTTGAGCGCCCAGCCCGACATCGTCGTCCTCGGTGACGCGGCCAATGGCGCCGAGGGTGTCGCAGAGGTGCGACGACTCGACCCGGACGTCGTCCTGATGGACGTACGGATGCCGGTCATGGATGGGCTGGCGGCGACCGAAAAGATCCTGGCCGGACCGGCGGGACCGGCGGCCGGGGGTGCCGGCCGCCCGAAGGTGTTGATCCTGACCACGTTCGACCTCGACGACTACGTGTTCGGCGCGCTGCGGGCGGGCGCGAGTGGCTTCGTGCTCAAGGACGCACCGGCCGCCGATCTGGTGCACGCCGTCCGGGTCGTGGCCGCGGGCGATGCGCTGTTGGCGCCGTCGGTCACCCGTCGACTGATCGCCGACTACGCCACCCGCGGTCGACCCGATCGGCGAACGTCCGCCGCGCTCGGCGAGCTGACACCGCGCGAGACGGACGTGCTGCGGCTCATCGCGCACGGACAGTCCAATCAGGAAATCGCGGGCAAGCTCGTGCTGGCCGAGCAGACCGTGAAGACACATGTCAGCCGCGTGCTCGCGAAGTTGGCGTTGCGTGATCGGGCCCAGGCGGTCGTGTTCGCGTACGAGAGCGGCTTGGTCACGCCGGGCGAGTAGCGCGCCGGTATCACCGCGAGACGGTCGAGTGGTACGGCGGAGTGACGTGAAGATGGCTCCGCAGCGTGAGGCGTCGGAGGAAACCGTCTTCCTAGCTTGACGCCCATGATGATCTGGATGCTTCGCGGTGCCGCGGCACTCGTGGTCGGAGTCGTACTCGCCATCGGGCTGCCCGACCCGGCGCCCGCCGCCCCCGCCGTACCGGCCCTACCGGCCGTCGCCGGTCTATCCACCGCCCACCCGGACCGAGTCGCGGCCTACTTCGCCGGACTGTCGAGCGAGCGGGCGTGGGAGCTGGCGGTGAACGCTCCGTCGGCGATCGGCAACCTCGACGGCGCGCCGATCGCGCTGCGCTACGCCGCCAACGCTCGCGTCGATGGTGCCCGCTACGCGGGCCGGCAGATCCTCGGCTATCAACCGGCCGGTGACGGTCGGATCATCGAGGTGGTCGGCGACCTCGCGTCGGCGAAGCGGATCGCGGTGCTCGTACCCGGTTCGGACACCACGCTGTCGGACTTTGACGATGGCCTCGGTGGCGTACAACGCCGTGCGCCCGCGTGGCAGGCACGCCAGCTGTGGGCGGCCAGCGGCCCGGGCACCGCCGTCGTCGCATGGCTCGGTTACGACACGCCCAAGGGGATCGGGCGGGCCGCGATCCGATCGGAGTGGGCCGAGGCGGGCGCCGACGCGCTCGTACGGTTCCTCGACGGCCTGGTCGTCCAGTGTCCACATGCCACGGTCACCGTGATCGGCCACAGTTACGGCACCGTCGTCCTGGGTCACGCCGCCGGCCGACTCCCGGCCGCGGTCACCGATCTGGTGGCGCTCGGCAGCCCCGGGATGGACGTGTCGCGGCCGGCCGACTTGCACACGAACGCTCGGGTCTGGGCCGGCAGCGATCCGACCGACTGGACGCTCCGGCTGCCCGAGATCCGGATCCTCGGCGCCGGCCACGGAACGAATCCCACCGCCGCGAGCTTCGGCGCATTGCCGCTGCACGTCGGCGACGCGGCCGGTCACGACGGCTACTTCGTCAGCGGGACCGATGCGCTGGCGAGCATCGCCGGTGTCGTCGCCGGATCGGCCGTCGCGTCGGCGGTGGCGTCGTGACCGCCACTGTTACGCCGGTCGAGCCGTACCCAGTCGGTGCGGCACCCATCGCAGGGCGGCGTGTTGGCGCACCCACCGCGCCGCGGCCGGCGTCGACGGCGAGCCCCGCCCGTCGCCGCGACGCCTATCTCGACGCGCTGCGTGCCGGCAGTCTGCTCGTCGTCGTGCTGTGGCATTGCCTCGCCACCCGGCTGACATGGACGAGCACGGGCCCGCATGCGACGAGCCCGCTCGAGTCCGTACCGGGACTCTGGCTCGGCACCTGGGTGCTACAGGTCATGCCGATCTTCTTCTACGTCGGCGGCTATCTGCACCACCGATCCTGGCGGCCCGGCTTCGCACCACGGCGGGTTGGCGGACTACTGCGCGCGACCGCGCCACTGCTGGGCGCGTGGGCGATCGCGGCCGGTGTGATGGTCACCGTAGGTGGCGTGAACTGGACGACGGGTACGGTCAAGCTCGCGCTGAGCCCACTCTGGTTCCTCGTGGTCTACCTGCTGCTGGTCGTGCTCCTGCCATCGGCGCTGTGGCTTGACCGTCGATTCGGATGGGCCGTGTTGCCGTTGCTCGCCGCCGTCGCGATCGCGGTCGACGTGGCGCGGCTCGGCTTCGGCGTCCCGTGGATCGGCTGGATCAATCTCGCCGTCGTGTGGGGGCTCGCGCACCAGGCCGGCTTTCACCACGACGCGTTGATGCGGGCGCCTCGATGGGCCGGCCTGGCCTTGGTCGCGTCGGGCGTGGTCGGCCTGAGCGCGTTGCTCGCGATCGGCTACCCGGGGTCGATGGTCGGCGTACCGGGCGACAAATGGTCGAACATGTCACCGCCGACGGTCGCGATCGTCGCGTTGACGATGCTCCAGATCGGACTGATCCGGCTCGGTCATCCGGCCGCGTCCCGCCTGTTGGCTCGTCCCCTCGCGAGCCGTGGTCTGTCGATCGCCAATCGATTCGCGATGCCGGTGTTCCTGTTCCACATGTCGGCGTATCTGCTCGCGCAGGCCATCGGTTGGCCGGCGATGGCGGTCGCCGTGGGGACAGCGGCGGCTGCCGGGACTGGCACCGTCGCGGTCAAGCGAGAGATCGCGCGTCGCCGTCACTCGGCCGAGGCGCGGAGCCGGACGCCGTGCTAGGCCGCCCGGCGGGCGTAGAGATCGCGCAGCAGACCGATCTCGCCGCCGTGATGCATCACTTCCCGATTGATGTGCACGATCAGACCGGCCATCGTGTCGTCCGCATACTGGCCACCCTTCGGCCCGAGTTTGCGAGCCATGTCGGTCTCGCTCAGCGAGCTGATCCCAGCGTGCCAGGCGCCGTACGTCTGCTCCAGGTACGCCACCGCGTCGGCCGCCGTGCCCGGCACGCTGGTCGGATAGCGCTTCGGGTCGTTCATGTCGACGTCGGGGAATGGATCCTCGCCGAAGAACGCGCCGGCACGATTGGCGAACCCAGTCGCCGCGATGTGCATCATCCGCCAGGCGATGGTCGTCATGGGCGCGGGCTGCGGGACCGGCCGGGCCCAATCCTGGACCCAGTCGCCCTCGCCGTTGCGGCGCACGCTCCACATGCCCGGGACCGGCTCCCAGAAATACTCGTCGTCGGTCAGCCCTTCGATCCGGGGGCGCAGGTGCACATCCCAATAGAACTCCAGCTGTCCCACGATCAACGAATTCCACTCCAGTCCCATGGTCGCCGAGCCTAGGCGACCCATGCGACACGCGGCGGCCGTGCTTGGTGACGTGCCGGCGCCGGCGCCGGTGGCGGTGCGGCACGGTGGCGGTCCGGCACGGTCGGCGTACCCGCAAACCGGTTGTGGGCGGACGCCGGCCATGCGCGACAATCTGTGCGTGACCGACATCATCGACGAACTGCAGTGGCGAGGGCTGATTGCCCTCTCGACCGATCTCGACGCGCTGCGAGCCGAATTCGCGCGGGGGCCGGTGACCTACTACTGCGGATTCGACCCGACCGCGCCGAGCCTGCACTTTGGCCACCTCCTGCAGTTGGTGACGATGCGGCGGATCCAAAATGCCGGAAACCTTCCGCTGCCGTTGGTCGGCGGGGCCACCGGCCTGATCGGCGATCCGAATCCCGGCACCGAGCGCACGCTGAACGCGCCGGACGTCGTCGCGTCCTGGGTAGACCTGCTCAAGGAACAGATCGCTCCGATACTCGACTTCGAGGGGCCGTTCGCCGCCCGCATGGTCAACAACCTGGATTGGACGGCGTCCCTGCCGGCGATCGACTTCCTGCGTGACATCGGCAAGCACTTCCGCGTGAACACGATGGTGAAAAAGGATGTGGTCAGCGCGCGGATGAACTCAGACATCGGCATCAGCTACACCGAGTTCAGTTACCAGATCCTGCAGAGCTTGGACTTCCTCGAGCTCTACCGTCGCTACGGCTGCCGGCTGCAGATCGGCGGCAGCGACCAATGGGGCAACCTGACCGCTGGCACCGATCTGATTCACCGTGTCGAGGGCGCGTCGGTGCATTTGCTGGCCACGCCGCTGATCGCCGATTCGGCGGGCAACAAGATCGGCAAGTCGACCGGTGGTGGATCGGTCTGGCTTAGCTCGGAGCTGACGTCGCCATATGCGTTCTACCAATACTTCGTGAATGTGGAGGACTCCACGGTCTCGCAGCTGTTGCGAACGCTCACGTTCCTTGAGCGCGATGAGATCGTCGAGCTCGAGAAAGAGACCGCCGAGCGCCCGGCCGCGCGCGCCGGCCAACGCCGGCTGGCCGAAGAGGTGACCCGGCTGGTGCACGGCGAGGACGAGACCGCACAGGTGATCGCCGCGTCGCAGGCGTTGTTCGGCCGGGGTGCCCTTTCCGATCTCGCGCCGTCGACGCTGCACGCTGCGCTGGCCGAGGCGGGTCTCGTGGCCGTGACCGGCGAGCTGCCGCCGGCGGCCGCGCTGCTTAAGGAGTCCGGGCTGGTGGCCAGCATGAACGAAGCACGACGGGTCATCGCTGAGGGTGGTGCCTACATCAACAACGCCCGGGTCACCGATGCCGAGCAGACGGTCGAGCCGGCGGATCTGTTGCACGGCAAATGGCTGGTCCTCCGCCGGGGCAAGAAGACGATCGCCGGGGTCGAGCTCGCGCGTTGACCTGCGCATCCGTTGTGTCACAACCATTTGCGGGTACGCGATGCCGCGGCGAGCGGGCCGGCGGTGTGATGATCGCCATGCCTCCTGGATTTGACGGTGCTCGGGCCGACCGGTAATTTCTGTCGAGGCCGGCGGGCCGGACGCGAGTCCGGAACGTTCGCCGAAGAGCCTTCAGACCCGGATTTCCGGGGCTGAGCCGGGCGGCGTCATACGAAAGAGTTGGCCAGCTGGCCGATTTGGAGACGCACCGCCGACCGGGTAGAGTTTGAACTAGGCATGACACGGCAGTTTCGCTGCGAATGCGGCGAAGTGGCCACGGTGATCGTTGGTGGTGACGCTGGCGGACCGGAATCAGGCCGAGTCTTCCGATATTGAAGGTGCGTTTCTACGTGGCTTCAATTCGGGTTGTGTAATCCGAGTGGTGCGGTTGTCAATCGCGAATAGCGAATTTGACGGGTGCGAAGCTGGTCGGGTAAGTTTGTGTGGTTGCCCCGGTGCTGGCCTGCTGTGGTGGGTTGGTGTTGGTGTGTGGTTGTTCTTTGAGAACTCAACAGGGTGTTTTTGATATGCCAGTGCCAATTATTGTTTGACCCCGTGCCATCTTTGTGGTGGTGGGGATTCCTTTGGCAATTGGGCACGCACTTCTTTTTTGTGGTGTGTGTTTTTTGCTGGGGTGGATTTTTCGACAAGGTTTTTGTTGGAGAGTTTGATCCTGGCTCAGGACGAACGCTGGCGGCGTGCTTAACACATGCAAGTCGAGCGGAAAGGCCCTTTCGGGGGTACTCGAGCGGCGAACGGGTGAGTAACACGTGAGTAACCTGCCCTTGGCTTTGGGATAACCCTCGGAAACGGGGGCTAATACCGAATATTCACTGTCCCTCGCATGGGGGGTGGTGGAAAGATTTTTTGGCTGGGGATGGGCTCGCGGCCTATCAGCTTGTTGGTGGGGTGATGGCCTACCAAGGCGACGACGGGTAGCCGGCCTGAGAGGGCGACCGGCCACACTGGGACTGAGACACGGCCCAGACTCCTACGGGAGGCAGCAGTGGGGAATATTGCACAATGGGCGCAAGCCTGATGCAGCGACGCCGCGTGAGGGATGACGGCCTTCGGGTTGTAAACCTCTTTCAGCAGGGACGAAGCGAGAGTGACGGTACCTGCAGAAGAAGCGCCGGCCAACTACGTGCCAGCAGCCGCGGTAAGACGTAGGGCGCGAGCGTTGTCCGGATTTATTGGGCGTAAAGAGCTCGTAGGCGGCTTGTTGCGTCGGCTGTGAAAACCCATGGCTCAACCGTGGGCTTGCAGCCGATACGGGCAGGCTAGAGTTCGGTAGGGGAGACTGGAATTCCTGGTGTAGCGGTGAAATGCGCAGATATCAGGAGGAACACCGGTGGCGAAGGCGGGTCTCTGGGCCGATACTGACGCTGAGGAGCGAAAGCGTGGGGAGCGAACAGGATTAGATACCCTGGTAGTCCACGCTGTAAACGTTGGGCGCTAGGTGTGGGGGACCTCTCCGGTTCTCTGTGCCGCAGCTAACGCATTAAGCGCCCCGCCTGGGGAGTACGGCCGCAAGGCTAAAACTCAAAGGAATTGACGGGGGCCCGCACAAGCGGCGGAGCATGCGGATTAATTCGATGCAACGCGAAGAACCTTACCTGGGTTTGACATCACGTGAAAACTCGCAGAGATGCGGGGTCCTTCGGGGCGCGTGACAGGTGGTGCATGGCTGTCGTCAGCTCGTGTCGTGAGATGTTGGGTTAAGTCCCGCAACGAGCGCAACCCTCGTTCGATGTTGCCAGCGGTTCGGCCGGGGACTCATCGAAGACTGCCGGGGTCAACTCGGAGGAAGGTGGGGATGACGTCAAGTCTTCATGCCCCTTATGTCCAGGGCTTCACGCATGCTACAATGGCCGGTACAAAGGGCTGCGATGCCGTAAGGTGGAGCGAATCCCAAAAAGCCGGTCTCAGTTCGGATCGGGGTCTGCAACTCGACCCCGTGAAGTCGGAGTCGCTAGTAATCGCAGATCAGCATTGCTGCGGTGAATACGTTCCCGGGCCTTGTACACACCGCCCGTCACGTCACGAAAGTCGGCAACACCCGAAGCCCATGGCCCAACCGGTTTTCCGGAGGGAGTGGTCGAAGGTGGGGCTGGCGATTGGGACGAAGTCGTAACAAGGTAGCCGTACCGGAAGGTGCGGCTGGATCACCTCCTTTCTAAGGAGCATCTCCCACCCCCGTTTCGGTGTGGTGGGCAGAACCCAGTTAGTCGGCGACTGTCCGGCTCTGGGGCTCATGTGGCGGAGACACTGGCAAATCACATTGCGGATCTGGTTTGTGGCGTTAGTACAGCTCATCTTCGGGTGGGTGGGAACGCGTTGCGGGTTGGGTGGTGGTGTGGTGCTAAAGACATCCTGTTGGGTCCTGAAAGAACAACCCGGCCCCCGGTTAGTGGGTTTTCCTGCTGGCGGGGGTGGTTGTTGTTTCTGGCCGGTGCCATCTTCCACCAAACTGCGCGTCTGGTCCCTTGTTGGGATGGGCGGGTGGGTGGTGGGTGTGGGTGGTGGGTGGCGTGTTGTTTGAGAATTGCACAGTGGATGCGAGCATCTTTGTGGTCAAGTTTGTAAGGGCGAACGGTGGATGCCTTGGCACGAGGAGCCGATGAAGGACGTGGGAGGCCGCGATAGGCCTGGGGGAGTTGTCAACCGAGCGAGGATCCCAGGGTGTCCGAATGGGGTAACCCGGCATCAGTTATGTGGTGTCACCTGCACCTGAATTCATAGGGTGTGTGGAGGGAACGCGGGGAAGTGAAACATCTCAGTACCCGTAGGAAGAGAAAACAATAGTGATTCCGTGAGTAGTGGCGAGCGAAAGCGGATTGAGCCTAAACCGGCGGCGTGTGATACCTGTCAGGGGTTGCGTTGTCGGGGTTGTGGGACTGCATGGGCTGCACTGACATGTGGCCGGGAAGTGATAAAACTTGTGGTTAGTAGAAGTCCGTTGGGAAGCGGCACCGTAGACGGTGATAGTCCGGTATACGAAAACTGCAGGTCTTTCTGGTGTGTGTTCCCGAGTAGCAGCGGACTCCTGAAATCTGCTGTGAATCTGCCAGGACCACCTGGTAAGGCTAAATACTACCTTGTGACCGATAGCGGACGAGTACCGTGAGGGAAAGGTGAAAAGTACCCCGGGAGGGGAGTGAAATAGTACCTGAAACCGTTTGCCTACAATCCGTCAGAGCCTGGCAGCCCCTTGTGGGTTGGGTGGGTGATGGCGTGCCTTTTGAAGAATGAGCCTGCGAGTTAGTGGCATGTGGCGAGGTTAACCCGTGTGGGGGAGCCGTAGCGAAAGCGAGTCTGAATAGGGCGATTCAGTCGCGTGTCCTAGACCCGAAGCGGAGTGATCTAGCCATGGGCAGGCTGAAGCGCGGGTAAGACCGCGTGGAGGGCCGAACCCACCACCGTTGAAAAGGTGGGGGATGACCTGTGGTTAGGGGTGAAAGGCCAATCAAACTCCGTGATAGCTGGTTCTCCCCGAAATGCATTTAGGTGCAGCGTTGCGTGTTTCTTGCCGGAGGTAGAGCACTGGATGGCCTAGGGGCCCTACCAGGTTACTGAAGTCAGCCAAACTCCGAATGCCGGTAAGTGAGAGCGTGGCAGTGAGACTGCGGGGGATAAGCTTCGTAGTCGAGAGGGAAACAGCCCAGATCACCAGCTAAGGCCCCTAAGCGTGTGCTAAGTGGAAAAGGATGTGGGATCGCACAGACAACCAGGAGGTTGGCTTAGAAGCAGCCACCCTTGAAAGAGTGCGTAATAGCTCACTGGTCAAGTGGTTCCGCGCCGACAATGTAGCGGGGCTCAAGCACACCGCCGAAGCTGTGGCACTCACACAAGAACCCGGCGGCGACATCCGTGTCGCCTGTCTAGGTGTGTGGGTGGGTAGGGGAGCGTCGTGCGGCGGAGGAAGCGGCGGAGTGATCCAGCCGTGGACGCCGTACGAGTGAGAATGCAGGCATGAGTAGCGAATGAAGGGTGAGAAACCCTTCCGCCGGATGACCAAGGGTTCCAGGGGCAGGCTAATCCGCCCTGGGTGAGTCGGGACCTAAGGCGAGGCCGAGAGGCGTAGTCGATGGACAACGGGTTGATATTCCCGTACCCGCGAAGAAGCGCCCATGATGAACCTTCCTGTACTAACCACCTGCTCTACGCGGATCCTTCGGGTGAGGTGTGGGGTGGCTGGGACCTTGGGGGGTAGTAGTCAAGCGATGGGGTGACGCAGGAAGGTAGCTGAGCCCGGTGATTGGTAGTGCCGGGGTAAGCGTGTAGCCCGTGGTGTAGGTAAATCCGCACCACACTTGAGGGTGAGACGTGATACGGAGCCGATTCAGGTGAAGTCAGTGATCCTATGCTGCCGAGAAAAGCCTCTAGCGAGCTTCGAGCGGCCCGTACCCCAAACCGACACAGGTGGTCAGGTAGAGAATACCGAGGCGATCGGGCGAACTATGGTTAAGGAACTCGGCAAATTACCCCCGTAACTTCGGGATAAGGGGGGCCACAGCTGGTGATATCCCACGCGGGTGGAGCTGGAGGTGGCCGCAGAGACCAGGGGGAAGCGACTGTTTACTAAAAACACAGGTCCATGCAAAGTCGTAAGACGACGTATATGGACTGACGCCTGCCCGGTGCTGGAACGTTAAGAGGACCTGTCAGCCCTTTCGGGGGTGAAGCGGAGAATTTAAGCGCCAGTAAACGGCGGTGGTAACTATAACCATCCTAAGGTAGCGAAATTCCTTGTCGGGTAAGTTCCGACCTGCACGAATGGCGTAACGACTTCCCTACTGTCTCAACCATAGGCCCGGCGAAATTGCATTACGAGTAAAGATGCTCGTTACGCGCGGCAGGACGGAAAGACCCCGGGACCTTTACTACAGCTTGACATTGGTATCTGAATGTAATTGTGTAGGATAGGTGGGAGACGTTGATCCCCGGACGCCAGTCCGGTGGGGAGTCAATCTTGAAATACCACTCTGTTAGATTCGGGTATCTAACCTAGGACCGTGATCCGGTTCAGGGACAGTGTCTGGTGGGTAGTTTAACTGGGGCGGTTGCCTCCTAAAATGTAACGGAGGCGCCCAAAGGTTCCCTCAGCCTGGTTGGCAATCAGGTGTTGAGTGCAAGTGCACAAGGGAGCTTAACTGCGAGACTGACAGGTCGAGCAGAGACGAAAGTCGGGACTAGTGACCCGGCACCGGCATGTGGAAGCGGTGTCGCTCAACGGATAAAAGGTACCCCGGGGATAACAGGCTGATCTTCCCCAAGAGTCCATATCGACGGGATGGTTTGGCACCTCGATGTCGGCTCGTCGCATCCTGGGGCTGGAGTAGGTCCCAAGGGTTGGGCTGTTCGCCCATTAAAGCGGTACGCGAGCTGGGTTTAGAACGTCGTGAGACAGTTCGGTCCCTATCCGCCGTGCGCGTAGGATACTTGAGAAGGGCTGTCCCTAGTACGAGAGGACCGGGACGGACGAACCTCTGGTGTGCCAGTTGTTCCGCCAGGAGCACGGCTGGTTAGCTACGTTCGGAAGGGATAACCGCTGAAAGCATCTAAGCGGGAAGCCTGCTTCAAGATGAGGTATCCCACCCCTAGAGGGTTAAGGCCCCCAGCCAGACGACTGGGTTGATAGGCCAGAAATGTAAGCCCAGTAATGGGTTCAGTTGACTGGTACTAATAGGCCGAGGACTTGACCACCAAGACGCTACGCATCCACTGTGTAATCCCCAAACAACAAACCCCACCACACCCCCAACCCGGGGGCCTACCGGTGCACGGATGTTGTGAATAAAGTTACGGCGGCCATAGCGGCGGGGAAACGCCCGGAAACATTCCGAACCCGGAAGCTAAGCCCACCAGCGCCGATGGTACTGCACCCGCCAGGATGTGGGAGAGTAGGACGCCGCCGGACACAACCCCGTTGAGGGCCACCCCACCAGGTGGCCCTCAACGACATCCGGGCCTTTCCGCACCACGCGTTTTCGAATGCGAAGTCCGGCATTCGCGTTGAACCGATTCGTGCGCCGGTGCGCGCGGTTCGCCGCCGGACGTGCGAGCAATACAGGACGTCCGGGAGCTAACTGGTGGCCCTGCGCGGGCTTCGCCGACCACCGAGGTCGCGGCCAACGACGACGAGCCCGACCTGCCGGTACGGCAATCTCCGGCGATCTTCGAGCGAGACGATCGATGAGCAACCCAACGGCCCGGTTGCAATTCCGGGCCCAACGAACGCGCAAAGGCGCGGTTTGGAAGGATGAAGCCGTGACTTCCTCTACGCCGGATGACGGCCGCCGCGACCGGTCTGCCCGGCGCGATGACGGTGCGGTCGCGCCCGTGATCGCGGCGACCAGACCGGCGGCCGGCCGGACCGCAGCAGCCGGGCGACCGGGCAGCCCGCGGGGCGATCGGGCCAACGGGCAACGTGACCCAGGGCGTCGGGACGATCGCAGCGGATTCCGGGACCGGGATCGGTTCGGCGACCGTGAACCACGCCGTGGCCCCGGCGACCGGCCGGGCGGCGGCAGCGATCGCAGCGGCGACCCTCGTGGATACCGACCCGACGACCGGCCACGCGAAGATCGGTTCCGAGGTGATCGCGGCCGCGACGATCGGGGCCGGAACTATGGCCGAGGATCGGACAATCGCGGCGACGATCGGGGCGGATATCGACGCGACGATAGAGGCGGTTACAACCGGCCCGATCGGCCGCGCGACGACGGCCCTCGCAGCGGATCTCGAGGCGACGGCACGGGCCGGTACCAGGGTGATCGGCCGAGCGGATTCCGACGCGATGATCGTGGCGGCGCCCGGGACAGCGGCAGCGGTCGGCCTGGTCGGCCCGGTGGCGGCCTTGGCCGGGATGATCGTCCGGGCGGCGGGTATCAGCGCGACGACCGCTCTGGTGGGTATCAGCGCGACAGCCGTTCCGGTGGCTATCAGCGCGACGACCGCTCCGGTGGGTATCAGCGGGACAACCGCTCCGGTGGCTATCAGGGTGGCGGGTTCCGGCGCGATGACCGTGGCGGCGCCCGGGACGGCGGGAGCGGTCGGACCGGTGGCGGCTTTGGTCGGGACGATCGTTCCGGCGGCGGCTATCAGCGTGACAGCCGTTCCGGTGGCTATCAGCGCGACGACCGCTCCGGTGGGTATCAGCGGGACAACCGCTCCGGTGGCTATCAGGGTGGCGGTTTCCGACGGGACGATCGCTCGGGTGGCGGCGACCGGTCCGGTGGCGGCTACCGATCCGGTGGGTCGGGCGACAGCCGCTCGGGCGGCTATCAGGGTGGCGGTTTCCGGCGCGACGATCGCGGCGACTCACGAGGCGCCCGCGATGCGCGGCCCGATCGCGGTTATCGGCGTGACGATCGCGACCGTTCGCGGACGAGTGGCGATGATCGATCTCGCCCGGATGTCCGTCGCGACGATCGGGTGGGTCGGGACTTCCAGCGCGACGATCGGCCGCGCCCGAGCGGTGGCCGCGACGACCGCCCGCGCCGAGACTTCCAGCGGGATCGTCCGGCCACGGAGTTCCGGCGCGACGATCGTTCCCGCGGCGGCTATGACCGGGACGATCGGCCGGGTCGGGACGTCCAGCGTGACGACCGCCCGCGCCGAGACGATCGCTCGCGTGACGCGTTCGATCGTGACGACCTACCCCGCGACCGGGGCCGGCCCGATGAGGTGCCGATCCCGGACGACATCACGCCGGATCAACTCGACCCGCAGGTTCGGGCCGAACTGCGTTCTCTCGCGCGGCCCATCGCCGATGAGGTCGCGCGACGCCTGGTAGCGGCGGGCAAGCTCGTCGACGACGACCCGGACCTGGCGTTGCAGCACGCGGTCGCGGCGCGGCGGCTCGCTTCACGCCTCGGGGTCGTACGCGAAGCGGTCGGAATCGCCGCGTATCACGCCGGCCAATGGCAGACAGCGCTGTCGGAGATCCGCACGTACCATCGCATCAGCGGTAAGCAGACGCACCTCGCGATCCTCGCCGATTGCGAGCGGGCGCTCGGCCGACCGGAGAAGGCCATCGACATCTACCGGTCCGCCAGCAACCGCCAGGCGGGCACCGCCGAGGCGATCGAGCTGCTCATCGTCGCCGCCGGCGCACGGCGCGACATGGGACAGGACGAGGCGGCGCTGGCCATGCTGCAGATTCGGGAGCTAACCGCGGACGCGCCGTGGACAGCGCGGCTGCGATATGCGTACGCGGACACGCTGTTCGGCCTCGGCCGCCGAGACGAGTCTCGCCAATGGTTCGCCCGCGCGGTCGACGCGGACCCAGAGGGCGAAACCGACGCGGCCGAGCGCCTCCTCGACCTCGACGGCGTCGAACTCGAGGAGGACGGCGAAGACGAAGATCCGGAGCTCGCACTCGCGATCGCCCACGACGAATCCGACGACCAGGTCGGCGGTGCGCAGCAAGCCGAGTCGACTGACGCGGCTGGGACAGCGTCCATCGCGCCCGATGAAGAAGGCTTCGACGACGAGGAATTCGACGACATCGAGGACGACGAGGATCTCGAAGAACTCGATGATGAGGACGACGACGACCTTGACGACGATGAGGACGACGACGACCTTGACGATGATGAGGACGACGACGACCTTGACGATGATGAGGACGACGACGACCTTGACGATGATGAGGACGACGACGACCTTGACGATGATGAGGACGACGACGACCTTGACGATGATGAGGACGACGACGACCTTGACGATGATGAGGACGACGACGACCTTGACGACGATGAGGACGACGACGACCTTGACGACGATGAGGACGACGACGACCTAGACGACGATGAGGACGACGGACGACCTTGACGACGATGCCGCCGGCGCGGAGTGGGAAGACTACGTGCCGATCGAGTCTGACCCGCGGGCCGAACCGCTGAGCGAGCCGATCGGCGACGTCATTCGGCCCGAGGACCCGGCGGACAAATCGGCGGACAAACCCGCGTGACCGGATCGGACGGCTCGTTGGCGGACACGTACGACCTGGTGATCTTTGATCTCGACGGCGTCGTATACCTGGGCCATGATCCCATCGCCGGTGCTATCGAAGCGATCAACGGGCTGGTGCGTGCGGGCAAACCGGTGGCGTACGCGACGAACAACGCGTCCCGGCGCGCTGACGAGGTCGCGGCACTGCTGCGGGGGATCGGCGTGACGGCCGAGGGCCGCGAGGTCATCACGTCGGCACACGCGTCGGCCGCCCTGCTCGCCGGGAAATTGCCGGCGGGTGCGCCGGTGCTGATTGTCGGTGGTGCGGCACTGCGGGCGGAGGTCGCCGATGCCGGCCTGACGCCGGTGACCGATGCGTCCGGCGGTGGCGGGAAACCGGCCGCGGTCGTTCAGGGCTACGCAGCCGACGTCGGCTGGGCCCAGCTCGCCGAGGGCTGCGTCGCCGTACGTGCCGGCGCTTGGTGGGTCGCGACGAACGCGGACCGTACGCTGCCGTCGCCGCGAGGGCCGCTGCCCGGCAACGGATCCCTCGTCGCCGCGCTCGCGACCGCCTTGGGACGCCAGCCGGACGTCGTGGTCGGCAAGCCGGCACCGACGCTGTTTGCTTCTGCCGCTGAGCGCATCGGCGCACGTCGCCCGCTCGTTGTCGGCGATCGCCTCGACACGGACATAGCCGGTGCCGTCCGTGCCGGCTTCGACGGGCTGCTCGTGCTCACCGGCGTGAGCACCGCGGCCGACGTCCTGATTGCGCCGGAGGGAGCCCGGCCGACCTGGATCGCACGTGACCTCGCGGCGCTCGCACGGGCCGGCGTCGCGGCACGCGTACCCGTGGTATCGGAGAACGACACGTCCGCCGAATGCGGCGGATGGACCGTGCGTCGCACGGACGTCGGCCTCGAACTCGGCGGTGACGGTACGGAAGTCGCCGCGCTTGCCGCCCTCGCCGCGATGGCCTGGCAGTGTCCGCCCGCACCGGACGTCCTGGCGGCCGGGGCGTCGGCCGCGACGACGCTTCAGCTTCTCGGGATCGCCGGCTAAGTCACGTCACCTCGCGGTTACATCAGCTTGCGGAGTTTGAGCAGGTCGAACGGGTTGGCCCGGATGGAGATCCGTCCGGTTGCCCACGCCTTCGGCAGGTCGAGATCCCCGTGGAGCATCGCGATCAGGTCGTCGCTGTTCGCCGTGAGCCGGATCTTCGCATCTGGGTCGTCGCCGTCGATCATGTCAACAAGTCGGCCACCGGTGAGCCGACCATGGAACGCCACGCGGAGATCCGGAACCGAGCAGGCCAGTGATCGGTCGAGGTCGATCTTGCCAGCTGCGTCGGTATTCTCGTCCATACGGCTCGCGAGCGTCTGCAGTGCGGCGCGGCACTCGTCCACAGTGGCCATCGATCTCCCTCAATGTGTGTCCGGCATCGCATCCGCCACCGGCGGAGAGCGATGCCAAGTGGCGGACGGTGATGCCACCTGTCGGCACGGTACCGCACGGTCCGGCCGCCTCCGCCCGGTAGCGTAGTCGTTGGAACGAACCGGTCTGTGGTGGGAGAGGAGACGTACGTGGCTCAGAATGATGCCTGGCATGCCTACGTCGAGTTGGCGTTGGGCCTGACCGACACGTCCCGCAAGAAGGCGATGAAGATCGTCCAGCAGGTCGCCGGCAAGGGCGGTGCCACCGCTGAGCAGTTGCAGGACCTCGTGAACCAGGGTATGGCCAACCGTGAGGCGATGACGCGCATGATCCGTGTCGAACTCGACCGGGCCCTCGCGCGTGTGGGCCTCGCCACGATGGACGAGGTGGACGAGTTGAGCCGGCGCGTACGGGAGCTCGAAACCGAACTCCGCGTCGCCAGGACCGCCGCACCGGCCAACCCCGTGGAGCCGCTGACCGCGACGGTATCGGCCGGCCCAACCACGGCCAAGAAGACCGTGGCGAAGAAGACGGTCGCGAAGAAGACGGTCGCGAAGAAGACCGCCGCGTCGAGCGCGACGACCGCGCCGGCGAAGACCGCCACGAAGGCCTCGCCCGCAAAGGCCGCCGGGCGGCCGGCGGCCAAGACGGCCGCGACCAAGACGGCGCCGGCCAAGAAGACAACCGCAAGCCGGTCGCCGGCGAAGAAGGTCGTCGGTCCGGGTACGCCGACGGCGGGGCCGGCCGCGCGCAAGGCACCGGTACGGAAGGCCGCCACCAAGGCCCAACCGGCTCCGAAGACCGCCGCCAGGACGTCGTCCACCGGCAGCGGGGTGTCCGGCGCGGCGACCGGCGACTCTAGTCCCGCTGGCGGCGCCGCGTGACGGAGCCGATCGGCCCGGAGCGGCACGGCTTCGAGCAGGGCCCGGAGCGCCACGGTCTCGCGGAGGACGACTTGGAGCAAGGCTCGGGGCGGGACGGTTCGCAGCAGGACGGCGTGGCGCGGGACGTGCCGTCCGGCGCGGAAGCATCGGGCGACGCATCCCACGAGAGCCACGGTTCCCGCCCGGACGACGATCTCGCGCGCACCGAGCCCGACGCCGATCCCGCGCGCACCGAGCCGCGACGCCGATGATCCCGAGGCAGCGAACGAGCACGTCTCGGCCGCTTTGGCCGAGCTTGACGCCGCCGCCGACTGGCCGCCGTCCGACCAGGTGGCGGCGTTTACCGCTGCCCACGAGACGCTGCAGGCCACGCTGGCCCGCATCGACGATCACTAGGTAGACGACCGTGGCGCGACGTATCCGCCTTGACGCGGAGCTCGTCCGCCGCGGGCTGGCCCGATCGCGGGAGCAGGCGGCCGAGCTGGTGGCGGCCGGTCGGGTGGAGGTGCGCGGCACCGTGGCGTCGAAGGTCGCCGCGATGGTCGACACCGCCGATCCGGTGGTCGTCCGCGGCGCCGATCCGGCCGACGAATACGTGTCCCGCGGCGGGCACAAGCTGGCCGGTGCGCTGGCGGCGTTCGGCGCTGGTCCAGCGGCGCTGGCCGTGGAGGGGCGCCGATGCCTCGACGCGGGCGCGTCGACCGGTGGGTTCACCGATGTCCTGCTGCGGGCGGGCGCCCGCGAAGTGGTCGCGGTCGACGTCGGGTACGGCCAGCTTGCGTGGCGTGTACGGCAGGATCCGCGCGTCCGGGTGCACGAACGGACGAACGTACGCACACTCATGGCCGACCAGATCGGCGGCGCCTGCGACCTGATCGTGGCCGATCTCTCGTTCATCTCGCTTCGGCTCGTCCTCGATGCGCTCGCCGGCTGCCTCGCGCCCGGCGGAGACCTGCTGCCGATGGTCAAACCGCAGTTCGAGGTCGGCAAGGATCGGGTCGGACCGGGCGGTGTGGTACGCGATCCCGCGCTTCGGGCCGACGCCGTACTGGACGTGGCGACGTACGCGGCCCGGCTCGGACTCGGTGTGGCCGGCGTCGTGGCCAGTCCTCTGCCCGGGCCGTCCGGCAACGTCGAGTTCTTCCTGCGGCTGCGGCGAGGGCCCGACGTGATCGATGCCGCCGCGATCCGTACTGTGGTCGAAGCGGGCGTACCCACGTCTCCGGCCGGCAGCTCGGCGGACGCGGAAGTCTCTCCGCCCGCGCCACCGCCAGATGCCAAAGGACCTGCATGACCCGCGAAGCCCTGCTGGTGACCCACACGGGTCGCGTCGATAGCACCGAACATGCGCGGACCGTCGCGCGTGACCTGGTCGAGGCCGGTTTCACGGTACGTGTCGTGGACGTCGAGGCGGACGACCTCGCGATCGGTGGCCTGCGGCCGGTCAGCGGCCCGAACGCGGCCGAGGGCGTCGAAATCGTGTGCGCATTGGGTGGCGACGGCACCCTGCTCCGCGCGGCCGAACTCGCGCGTCCCGCGAAGGCACCGCTGCTCGGAATCAACCTCGGAAAGGTCGGTTTCCTCGCCGAGGCGGAGATCTCCGACCTCGACGAGGCGGTGCGGGCCGTCGTCGCCCGCGAGTACACGGTCGACGAGCGGCTGACGATCGACGTAACTATCGAGCACGCCGGCGAGGTGGTCGCCGAATCGTGGGCCCTCAACGAGGCCACGGTCGAGAAGGCCGACCGCGAAGGCATGATCGAGCTGCTCGTAGAGGTCGACGGTCGGGCGTTGTCGCGGTACGGCTGCGACGGAGTGGTATGCGCGACGCCGACCGGCTCGACAGCGTACGCGTTCTCGGCCGGCGGACCTGTTGTCTGGCCCGAGGTCGAAGCGCTGCTGCTCGTTCCGATCAGTGCACACGGCCTGTTCAGCCGGGCGATCGTCACGGCGCCGACGTCACAGATCGCGGTCACCGTCGACCCGTACGGCCGAGGCGCCGTCGTCACCTGCGACGGACGCCGGGTGCATGACGTGATTCCGGGGTCGTGCGTGACCGTACGCCGTGGATCGCTGCCGGTTCGAGTCGTACGCCTACGGCCGCGGCCGTTCACCGACCGGCTGGTCGCGAAGTTCGATCTGCCGGTCGAGGGCTGGCGCAACCGGCGCTCCGAGGTCTGACCCCGCGATCGAGGTTGGCACCGCCCCCGGCGTGCGGTGCTGGCCTAGTGTCGCAATCGGCGTCTACTGTCTCTAGCTGTGCTGGAGGAGTTGCGCATCACCGGACTCGGCGTCATCGAAGACACCACGCTCCCGTTGACGACGGGGATGAACGTCATCACCGGTGAGACGGGCGCCGGCAAGACGATGGTGGTGACCGGGCTCGGCCTGCTCTTCGGCGGGCGGGCCGACGCCGCGCGGGTGCGGGCCGACCCGGGACGGGCCACTGTCGAGGGTCGTCTGCACCTCGACACCGATCGCGCGAACGGGCTGCACGAACGCATCACCGATGCCGGTGCGGACGTCGATGCCGACGGCACGCTGCTGCTGTCGCGTACGGTCACGGTCGAAGGCCGATCCCGGGCGTACGTGGGCGGGCGAGCCGTGCCGGTCGCGATGCTGTCCGAGCTGGGCGAGCAGGTGCTGGCCCTGCACGGGCAGTCGGACCAGTTGCGGCTGTTGCGGCCGGCCGAACAGCGGGCCTCGCTGGACCGGTTCGCCGGCGCCGATCACGAGAAGCTGCTATCGCAACTGCGCGAGCGATTCGCGGCCTGGCGGGCCGTCGCCGATGACCTGGCCGACCGCCGGCGCAACGCGCGCGAGCGCAATCAAGAGGCCGACCTGCTGCGTCTCGGCCTGGACGAGATCACGCGGGTCGACCCGCAGCCGGGCGAGGACGATCTGCTGCGTGAGGAGTCGCAGCGCCTCGAGCACTCCGAGGGTCTGCGGACGGCCGCGTCCGCCGCACACTTCGCGCTCGGCGGCGCCGCCGAGTCGGGCGAGGAGGTGTCGGACGCCGTCTCGCAGCTGTCGGTCGCACGACGTGCGCTTGAGTCGCAGGCGTCGGTCGACCGTACGCTGGGCGAGCTGTCCGAACGCATCACGGAAGCGGCCTCACTGGTCGCAGACATCACGGCCGAGATCGGTGCCTACGTCGCGAGCCTGGAGGCCGATCCGGGCCGGCTCCAGGAGATCTACGAGCGCCGGGCCGCTCTTCGGTCGCTGACGCGCAAATATGCCGAGGACACCGACGGTGTGATCGCGTGGGCCGACCGCGGGCGCACGCGCCTGGCCGAGTTGGAAACCTCGGACGAGCTGCTCGAGGAGCTCGACCGGGAGCGGGCGCGCCTCGCCGACGAAGTGGCGTCGCTCGCGGCCGAAGTGTCGCGCTCCCGCCAGTCCGCCGCCGAACGCTTCGCCGCCGACGTGACGGCCGAGCTTACCGGGCTCGCGATGCCACACGCTCGGGTCCAGGTCGTCGTCCTGCCGAGACCGGCCGGCCGGGGCGAGCCGGCGCTGGCTATTGCCGGGGTCGAGTGCGGTATCGGCCCGGACGGCGCCGACGAGGTCGAGTTGCGCCTGGTTGCGCACCCGGGAGCGCCGGCGCTGCCGCTGCAGAAGGGCGCCTCCGGCGGAGAGCTCTCCCGGGTCATGCTCGCGATCGAGGTCGTCTTCGCCGGTTCGGGCGGCCCGCCGACGCTCGTCTTCGATGAGGTCGACGCCGGCGTCGGTGGCCAGGCGGCGGTCGAGATCGGCCGACGGTTGGCCCGGTTGGCCCGCTCGCACCAGGTGCTGGTGGTGACACATCTGCCACAGGTGGCGGCGTTCGCCGATCGGCACCTGGTGGTCTCGAAGGATACGAGCGGCTCGTTCACCACGTCCGGGGTGCGGGCGGTGGCCGACACCGAGCGCTCCCGTGAGCTCGCCCGGATGCTGGCCGGCCTGCCCGATTCGGATCTCGGCATCGCGCACGCCGAAGAGCTGATCGCGGTCGCCGATCGCGAAAAGCGAGGATGATGACGCTGCGCGAGGGCGGCCGCATATCCGGTCACGACGGGTCGATCGAGCAGCATACGCCGCACTGGCGGCGCACGTGACGAAATCGACTATACATCTATAATTCGGGCATAACGTACGTCAAGGTCGCCATGTCGAGTCCGACAGTGCCGGCCCAACGTGCCAGGATGGTGCACGATGCGACTACCAACGTTGCGCCGCGCCCGGGTCGCCGAGCCCGGGACGATCAGCGGCCCCGTACGGCTCGACCGGCGTACCAAACGCCTGGTCGGTCGACTGCGCCCGGGCGACATCGCGGTCATCGACCATGTCGACATCGATCGTGTCGCGGCCGACTCGCTCGTCGCGGTCGGCGTGTCCGCCGTCCTCAACGCGAAGCCGTCGATCTCCGGTCGTTACCCGAATCTCGGCCCCGAGGCACTGGTGAATGCCGGCATCGCGCTCGTGGACGATCTCGGCGAAGACCTGTTCCGTGCGCTGCACGAGGGCGTACACGTGCGGGTTGAGGGCAACGCGGTCTTCATCGGCGAGGAGAAGATCGCCAGCGGCGTCCGGCACGACAGCGCATCCATCCACGCCGCGATGGCGGAGGCGCGCGAGGGACTGTCCGTCCAGCTCGAAGCGTTCGCCGCGAACACCATGGAGTTTCTCAAGCAGGAGAAGGAGCTGCTCCTCGACGGCATCGGCGTGCCCGACGTGACCACGAAGATCGCTGGCAAGCACGCGCTGATCGTGGTGCGCGGCTACGACTACAAGGCCGACCTCGAGGTGCTCCGGCCCTACATCCGGGAGTTCAAGCCCGTCCTCATCGGCGTCGACGGCGGCGCGGACGCTCTGGTCGAGGCGGGGTACACCCCTGACATGATCATCGGCGACATGGACTCGGTCACCGACGACGTGCTCCGGTGTGGAGCCGAGATCGTGGTGCACGCGTATCCGGATGGCCGCGCGCCGGGGATGCTGCGTGTCCAGCAGCTCGGCCTGGCCGCGACGCGGTTCCCGGCCGCGGCCACGAGCGAGGACATCGCATTGCTGCTGGCCGACGAGAAGGGCGCGACGATGATCGTCGCGGTCGGCACGCACGACAACCTCGTGGAGTTCCTGGACAAGGGCCGCAGCGGCATGGCGTCGTCGTTCCTGACCCGTCTCAAGATCGGCGGTAAGCTGGTCGACGCCAAGGGTGTCAGCCGCCTCTACCGCCAGTCGTTGTCCGGGCCGGCATTGCTCCTGCTCGTGCTGACCGCACTCGCCGCCATGGCCGCCGCAGTGGCCGTCTCAACCGTCGGTCGGGCGTACGTAAGCCTGCTGGCCGAGTGGTGGGACCACTTGATCTTCTCCGTACGAGGGTTGTTGTAGTGATCAACTTCAAGTACCACGTCGTCTCGTTGACGGCCGTGTTCCTCGCGCTTGCCATCGGTTTGATCGTCGGGACGGCCGCGTTGAACGGGCCGCTGTCGGACGAGTTGAAGCACCAGGTGACGCAGCTGTCGGCCCAGAACCAGCAGTACCGGTCGCAGGTAAACAGCCTCAAGACCGAGGTGAACCAGAAAGAGCAGTTCGTTACGCAGATCGCGCCGTTGGTGCTGCCGGGCAAGCTCGCCGGGCGCCAGGTGCTGATCGTGTCGACGCAGCAGTCGGACGCCGATGTGAAGTCCGTGCAGTCGGATCTCCAACTCGCGGGTGCGACGGTCACGGGCCACGTCACGATCGAGGACAGCTTCGTCAAGCCGGACAGCAACGGGCCGCTGCTCGACCTGGCCGCGACCACGCTCAACACGAATGCCATCACCGGCCTGCCGACCAACAGCGACGGTGTGGAGACGTCGACCGCGCTGCTCGCCGCCGCGCTGATGGATCACACACCGGCGGTGCCGCGCCAGAGCCAGCAAGAGATCCTCGCCGCGTACAAGAGCGCCGGCTTCGTCGACTACGACACCGATCCGACCGGTCCGGCCGAGGCGGTCGTCGTGCTGGCCGGTCTGCCGTACACCGACCAGGACGCGACAAAGGAGAACCAGAACACGCTGACGATGGTGACCGGGTTCGACAAGGCGGGCCCGATCGTGCTCGGCGCGTCCAGCACCGCTGGTTCCGGCAACGTCGTGAGCGCGGTCCGCGGCGACGCTTCGCTGTCGAAGACCGTGTCGACCGTGGACAACGACAACACCCTCCAGGGCGTGTTGGCCGTCACGCTCGCGCTGAACGAACAGGTCGTCTACGGCAGGACCGGGCACTACGGCCTGGCGTCAAGCGCGAGCGCCTCGTTGCCCAAACCGACGCAGTCATGACTGGGCGCCAGAGCGTGGCGCGGCTCGCCCTCCTCGGGTTCGGAGCGCTCGCGGCGCGGGGTGTGCTGGCTGGCCTGCGCCGAACGTCGCGCGCCAACGTCTGGGACCGGACCAATTTCCGCGGCCGGGCAGTGAGCCTGGCCGGGGGTCCGGCCGTGGCGGCGGCCGCGACACTCAGCGCGGCGGCCGGCGCTGGCAGCGCGCCGGTGGCCGCCGCGGCGCTGATCGCCGGTGGTGGCGCGGGCGCGGTCGGTTGGTATGACGACATCGTCGGCGGCCGACCGGAACACCAGGCTAAGGGGTTTCGCGGCCATCTGGCGGCCCTGCGCGACGGCCGGGTCACCAGCGGACTTGTCAAAGTCGCCGGGGTCGGCGTGGCTGGCCTGGCCGCGGCCGTCCTGGTCGAGGCGGGGTCGGGGGAGCGCCGCGGTGGCCTGCGCGCCGGCGTCAACGTCGCGCTCGGCGCCGGCGTCATCGCCGGTACGGCGAACCTGGTGAACCTCCTCGACCTGCGACCCGGTCGGGCGCTCAAAGCCGGAACGGTCGCCGCGACCGCGATGGTCGCCGGCCCGGCCGGCGGCCTTGTGGCCGGACCGATCGGTGCCGCGATCGCCGTCCTGCCGGCCGACCTGGGCGAAGAGGTGATGCTCGGCGATGCCGGCGCGAACGCGTACGGCGCGCTGATCGGGCTGGCGCTGGCGACTCGGACGGGGCCCTGGCGACGCGCGGCGATCCTCGCCGGCCTCGGCGCGCTGACGGCGGCGAGCGAGAAGGTCAGTTTCACCAAGGTCATCGAGGCGACGCCCGTGCTACGGGAGATCGACGCGCTCGGTCGGCGTACCGATGGTCGTGACGCCGATAGTGCGGCCGGTGCCGGCGAGGCGGAGGTTGGTCGGACCGTTGCTGGTCCGGTCGGCACTGGTTCTGCCGCCGCCGGTCCGGATGCCGAGCCGCCGACCGGCGGCTGAGGTGCGTCCGGTGCCATCCGAACCATCGTTCCGGCCAGGGTCCGAGCCGTCTGCCCAGCCGTCTGCCGAGTCGTCGGCCCTGCCGAGCGAGTCGCCCGACCCGGACGCGCCGGTGCTGGTCGCGGCCACGAGTTTCACGTCACCGGGTATCCGGCGGCTGGCCGGCGCGGCCGCGTTGATCGCCGTCCTGACGATCGCGAGTCGCCTGCTGGGCTTCGTCCGGACGCTCGTGCTCGGCAAGGTCGCGATTGCCGAACTGTCCACGGCCTACCTCACGGCAAACCTGATACCCAACATCATCTTTGAGATCGTCGCCGGTGGTGCCCTCGCGAGCCTGGTCGTGCCGCTCGTCGCGGGCGCGATCGCCCGCCGGGACCGGGTGACGGTCGGCGCCACGGCGTCGGCGCTGATGACCTGGGTGGTGATCATCCTCGTACCGCTCGCAGTGCTCGTGGCGGTCTTCGCCGAGCCGATCGTGTCGGTGCTGCTCGGTGCCGTCGGCGGCGACCGTGCCGCGACGGTCGCCGTCGGGACCCGGATGCTGCGGATCTTCGCGCCACAGATCCCGCTGTACGGCGTCGGAATCGTCCTGTCCGGCCTGCTCCAGGGCCATCGGCGCTTCGCGTGGCCGGTGTTGGCCCCGCTGCTGTCCAGCGTCGTCGTGATCGCCACCTATGTCGCGTACGGACTCGCGGAGCCGTCGGTGGTCACGATTTCCGAGGTCAGCACGCGCGGACAGTTGATCCTGGCGATCGGTACGACGCTCGGCGTCGTCGTGCTGTCGCTCTCGCTGGTCGTTCCGGTGCGTGGGCTGGGGCTCCGATGGCGGCCGACCGTGCACTTCGGTAGCGAGGCCCGCCGCAGCGTGTCCGGGCTGGCCGCGGTCGGTGTCGTGACCGTGGTCGCGCAGCAGCTCACGCTCGCGCTCGCCACCCGCCTTGCGAACAGCGACACGCCGCACGGGTTCATTTTCGTGTTCACTCTCGCGCAGACCGTCTACCTGGTGCCGTGGAGCGTGTTCGCTCTACCGGTCGCGACATCGGTCTTTCCGGCCCTCGCCACGGCGTACGCGACTGGTGACGAACCGGCGTTCCGTGCTACGTCGGCCGGTGCGACCCGCAGTGTGGCGCTGCTCTCGGCGCTCGGCGCGGCGGGCATGATCGCGATCGCCGGGCCGATCGCCCGGCTGTTCGCCGCGACCGCGAGCCAGACCCGGCCGGACCCGTCGACGCTCGCCGCCGCGATCATCGCGTTCGCGCCCGGTCTCATCGGCTACGGCCTCTACGCGCTGCACTCCCGGACGCTGTTCGCGCGCGGCCAGAACCGGTACGCCGCCGTCGCGACCCTCGCCGGCTGGATCACCGTCGCCGTCGCATCCGTTGTGCTGTCGATCGCGTTCGCGCCCGCGGACCGGATCACCGCGCTCGGCGCGGCTAACAGCGCCGGCATGGCGGTGCTCGCGGCCGTACTCATCGTCATGATCGCCCGCCGCGCCGGCCGGGCGGCGCTGCGCGGCGTGGCGCGGGCGCTGGTCACTGCCATTTTCGCCGCGGCCGTGGCTGCCGCCGCCGGAATCGTGGTGCGACTGCCGCTGTCGTCGAACCCCGGCGTGGCGGGCGACGTTGCGCAGGGCATATTGTCCGGTGTCGTCGCGGTAGCTGTCTTTGCCATGGTCGCCGCGGTCGTCGATCGTCGCGACCTGGGTCCGATGGCGTCGCGTGCTGTCCGCGCCATCCGTGGCGGACGCGACGACGGTGGATCGGCCGGCGGCGGTGCCGCGGCGGGTGATCGGCCCGGTGGAGACGCCGCCGGCGGACGGATCGGCGAACCCACCGGGTAGCCGAAAACGGAGACCGTCGGCCGTCCCGGTCGCTTCGGCTATCCGGACAGGGAAAATAGGTTCGGACGCGGCCACCCAGGGTTGCGGACGCGGCCGGGAGGGAGGGACGTGAGCGAAGCGTACGACGACGACGCATCGGACCCGACCGACGACCGTGCCGCGACGAACCGCTCGGCCGCTGGCACCCGGCGACCGATCGCCATGGGCCCACGCGGCCTTGTCGCCGGGTCGAGAACGGCCAACGCGTGGTGGCTCGACCGGCCCGGGGTGCGAGTGGCGCTGGTGCTCGCATCCAGCACCGGTGGCATCGGCCGGCACGTGAGCTCCCTCGCGTCAGGCCTCGCCGCGCGGGGCGTCGCGGTGACCGTGTACGCGCCGGAGGCGACCGGTCGGCAATTCGACTTCGCGTCGCTCGGCGCCGCGTTCGTGCCCATCGAGATCCCGGCCAGCCCGCAACCGACCGACATCCGAGCGGTCCGCGACCTCCGTCGCGCTCTGCTCGACTCCGGCGTCGATCTGGTGCACGCGCATGGCTTGCGGGCGGGACTCGTGGCCGGCTGGGCCCGGCCGGACGGCACGCCGCTCGTTGTTACCTGGCACAACGCCGTACTGGCCGGTGGCCTGCGCGGCCGGGCGTATCACCTGCTCGAGCGAAGAGTCGCGCGGATCGCCGACATCACGCTCGGTGCGTCCAACGATCTGGTCGACCGTGCGATCACCCTGGGCGGGCGCGACGTGCGCCTCGGTGCGGTCGCGGCGCCCACGCTCGAACCGGCCGCGCGGACCCGGGCCGACGTGCGCGCCGAGTTCGGCGTCACCGATGACACCCCCCTCATCCTCTCCGTCGGCCGCCTGCACCCGCAGAAGGGGTACGAGACGCTGATCGAGGCCGCCGCGCGATGGCGTGAGCGGAAACCCGAGCCGTTGGTCGTGATTGCCGGGCAGGGCCCGTCGTTCCTGTCGCTCACCGCGCAGATCGGTGCGCTCGACGCTCCGGTGATGTTGCTCGGGCACCGCGACGACGTTGCCGACCTGCTGGCGGCGGCCGATCTCGCGGTCGTGTCGAGTGTCTGGGAGGCGCGGCAACTCTTCGCGCAAGAGGCGCTGTGGGCCGGCGTACCTCTGGTGTCGACCGCGGTCGGCGGCCTGCCGGATCTGCTCGGCGACGGCGCCGTACTGATTCCGGCCGGTGACGTCGCGGCTCTTGACGCCGCGGTGACGGACCTGCTCGCCGATCCGGGTCACCGGCGACTGCTGGCCGATGCCGGGCGTACGCGGGCGACGAGCTGGCCGACCGACGGCGACACGCTGGCCCAGGTGATCGACGTGTACGCGGAGCTGTTGGGCGGCCGCCGATGACGGTCGTCCGGAAGTTCGGACCGTTCGTCGCGGCCCTTGTCATCGCCATCGCGGCGATCGTCGGTCTGATGGAGCGCCCATCGACGGTGTCGACCGCGCACCGGGCCGGATATGTGATCATCGCCGGCGCGGCCGGACTGCGGTGGGACGACATCAATCCGACCGATACGCCGACGCTCTGGCGGCTTTCGCAACAGGACGCGATCGCCGCGCTGACGGTCCGGTCCGCTCGCACGCCGACCTGCCCGACCGACGGCTGGCTCACCCTCGGCGCGGGGAATTACGTCCGCAGCGCGGACAGGGTGGTAGCCGACCAGTGTCCGCCGGCGAACGCGACGATCACGAACCCGGACGACATCGGGGCCAAGGTCACGTATTCGGCGCCGCCGAAGGACGACACCAACCTGTCGTTCGGGGCCCAACCGGGCGCGCTGGCCGAGGCGGTCCGGTGCACGGTCGCCGTCGGCACCGGCGCAGCAATCGCCGCGGCCCGCCCGTTCGGCCGGGTCGACCGGTACGCCGCGCGGCTCCCAAACGATCCGACATCGCTACTCGGCGAGTGCCCGCTGTCGATCGTCGATCTCACCACGGTCAGCGGCGCCACGCCGCCCGCCCGCGCGGTCCGGGCCCGGGCGGTCGACGCTAATCTCGCCAAGGTGCTCGCCGCGCGACCGCCGGGATCGCTGGTCCTGGTGGCTGGGCTCTCGGACACCGATGCCTCGTCCCGCCTGCATGTCGCGATCGCCGACGGTCCCGGATACTCCGGTGGTTGGCTCACATCGACCAGCACCGGGCGCTCGGGCTACCTGCAGCTCGTCGACCTGGCTCCGACCGCCCTCGGCGCCCTCGGCATCGCCGAGCCGACCAAACTGTTCGTCGGTGCGCAGGCGCAGCGGGTCGGCGGCCGCCCCACGGACCCGGCCGCGGCGACCGCGAGGCTCGCCGACGCCGACCACCAGGCATCCGTACGGCAAGGGGTGGCGTCCTGGTTCTACGGCCTGTACGCCATCGCCGAGACCATCCTGCTGCTGGCGGCGATCCCGCTGCTGCGACGGGCCCGGCGGTCGGCCGATGTGGACGGGCCGCCGCCGGTGTCGCGCCGGACCGTCCGGGCCATCGAGTGGCTGCTGGTCGCGGCGGCTGTGTCGATACCGGCCGCGGTGCTCACCGATATCGCACCGTGGTGGCGGGCGGGCCGACCGGGGATCGCGTTCGCTCTCGTCGGCGCGGGCTTCGCGGCGTTGGCCACACTGGCCGTGTGCTTCGGTCCATGGCGGCGGGGCGCACTCGGCCCGGTCGGCGCGGCCGCGGCGGTCTGCGCCGGTGTCATCGGAGTGGACGTGCTGACCGGCTCGCATCTGCAGCTCAATGGCGTTGTCGGTTACTCGGCCGCGTCCGGCGGCCGGTACGCGGGCATGGGTCCGGCCGGGCTCGGCGCGTTCATGGCCGGCGTGCTGCTGTTGGCCGCATGGGGTGCGCAGAACACGCCGGCGAAACAGTGGCGCCCGGCCCTGGTGGCCGCGGTCGTCGGTCTCGGCGTGATCGTCGTGGGCTCTCCGTACCTCGGGGCGGACGCCGGAGGTGCACTCGCGCTCACGGCGGCCGGCTGCCTCGCCGCCGCGATCGCCCGCGGTGGGTGGCTCACCTTCGCGCGGCTGGCCTGGGCGACCCTCGCCGGACTCGCCGTCCTGGTCGGCTTCGCCGTCCTCGACCTGCAGCGACCGGTGGCCGACCGGTCGTCGGTCGGCCGGTTCATCACCCAGTTCCACGACGGGACGGCCGGCGTGTCCGTACACCGCGCCGCCATCGACGACGTGCTCGGCACCGCGTCGAACCCGATCAACCTCATGGTCATCGTCGCGATCGCGTACGCCATGCTCGTGCTCGTACGTCCATGGGGTGGGCTGCTGCGACTGCTCGGGCTCTATCCGGCCGTACGGGCCGCGTTGACCGGCGTCGGGGTCGCGGCGGTGTTGGCCGGGCTGATCGACGGCGTCGGCTTCACGACGGCCGGTGCCGCGGCGGCGGTCGTGCTGCCGCTGGTGACGCTGGCCGCGCTACGTGTGCTGGACCACGCGGACGACCGTACCCTCGCGGGTTTCCTGGCGACGGACCCGGACGCGCCGTCGTCGAACAGCCTCGCGCGGGCCTCGCGTTCGCCGCTGCCCGGCCGGAAACCGAAGGCGGCGGTGGCATCGTCGGTGGGCACCTCACCGCCGTCCGACGATCCGGCGGTCAGAAAATAGATCCGGCGGTCAGAAATGGATCCGGCTGTCAGAAAATAGACGACCGGTGAACGTGACGTAGCGCCCAATCCGGCGCTGCGCATCACGGCCGTGGCGGCCAGGCATGTTAGTGTGAAATTCCGTGGACGGTGTGATCATTTCGGGCCCTGCGGTGACTGCGAACCCGGTGACTGTGAACCCGGTGACTGTCGAACCCGATGGACCTGAGCGCCGAGCGGACGATTCTCCAGACCGTGGTCCGGACGACCTCGACTCTGACGGCCGCGGCCGAAAATGATCAATCCATCACCGCCACTGACCGCGCGTTCGCTGGTCACCGCATCCTGCCCGCGGCCCGGACCGCTGGCGACAACCACGGGAGCCGGCCTTGATGCCCTCAGCACGCACGACGAAACACATCTTCGTCACCGGGGGCGTCGCCTCCTCGCTCGGCAAGGGGCTGACCGCTTCGAGCCTGGGAAACCTACTGACCGCACGCGGGCTGCGAGTGGTCATGCAGAAGCTCGACCCCTACCTGAACGTGGATCCCGGCACCATGAACCCGTTCCAGCACGGCGAGGTGTTCGTCACCGACGATGGTGCCGAGACCGATCTGGACGTCGGGCACTACGAGCGCTTCCTGGACCGGGATCTGTCCGGCAAGGCGAACGTCACGACCGGCCAGATCTACTCCGAAGTGATCGCCAAGGAGCGGCGCGGGGAGTATCTCGGCGACACCGTACAGGTGATCCCGCACATCACGAACGAGATCAAGGCCCGGATCCGGGCGATGGCCGACGCTGACGATGACGGCCGCTCGCCGGACGTCGTGATCACCGAGGTCGGCGGTACGGTCGGCGACATCGAATCGCTGCCGTTCCTGGAGGCGATCCGGCAGGTCCGCCACGACATCGGCCGGGACAACGTGTTCTACCTGCACGTGTCGCTCGTGCCGTTCCTGGCGCCGTCCGGTGAGCTGAAGACGAAGCCGACGCAACACTCGGTCGCGGCACTGCGCAACATCGGTATCCAGCCCGACGCGTTGGTGTGCCGATCCGACCGGGAGATCCCGGAGAACCTGAAGCACAAGCTGTCGCTCTACTGCGACGTCGACCGCGAGGCCGTGGTCTCCGCCGCGGACGCGCCGAGCATCTACGACATCCCGAAAGTGCTGCACCGCGAGGGCCTCGACGCGTACGTGGTGCGTCGCCTCGGCCTGTCGTTCCGCGACGTCGACTGGACCCGCTGGGATGACCTGCTCGAACGCGTACATCACCCGCAGCACGGCGTCACGATCGCGATCGTCGGCAAGTACGTCGATCTGCCGGACGCCTACCTGTCGGTGTCGGAAGCGGTGCGCGCGGCCGGCTTCGCCCATCGGTCCCGGATCACGGTGAAATGGGTGCCGAGCGACGACTGCATCTCGCCGACCGGCGCGGCCACGGCGCTGTCCGACGTCGACGGCGTGGTGATCCCGGGCGGCTTCGGCGTCCGCGGCATCGAGGGCAAGATCGGCGCAATCCGGTACGCCCGCGAGAACGGCATCCCGATCCTCGGCCTCTGTCTCGGCCTGCAGTGCATGACGATCGAGGTCGCCCGGCATCTCGCCGAGCTGGAGGGCGCGAACTCCCTCGAATTCGACCCGGACGCGGCGCACCCGGTCATCGCGACGATGGCCGACCAGACCGACATCGTTGCCGGGCACGGCGACATGGGCGGCACGATGCGACTCGGCGCCTACCCGGCCGTGCTCGAGGACGATTCGATCATCGCCGGCGTGTACGGCACGACCGAGGTCGACGAGCGCCATCGCCACCGGTACGAGGTGAACAACTCCTATCGCGACCGGCTGACGAAGGCCGGGTTGAATTTCTCCGGTACGTCGCCCGACGGCCGCCTCGTCGAGTTCATCGAGCTGGATCGCACGCTGCATCCGTACTTCGTCGCGACGCAGGCGCATCCGGAGCTCAAGAGTCGCCCGACCCGGTCGCATCCACTCTTCGACGGGCTGGTCGCCGCGGCGCTCGCCTATTCCGACGCCGGACGGCTGCCCGTCACGGTCGAGAAGGCCACGGTCGGCGCCGCGTGACCGCTGGCAACCGCGCGCACGGTTCGATGGACCGGACGCACGACTACGCGGTCCGCGCGGCGGCACGTCGATTTCACCGGTCCGGTCTTCACTGTCGTGACCGACGACGTCGAGATGCCGGACGGCGGCCACGCCCAACGCGACTTCATGATCCATGTCGGCGCGGTCGGCGTGGTCGCGCTGGACGCCGACGACCGGGTCGTGCTCATCAACCAGTACCGGCACCCGGTCGGGACGTTCCTCTGGGAGCTGCCGGCCGGACTGATCGACGTACACGGCGAGCCACTGGACCGGGCCGCGGCCCGCGAGCTGGCCGAGGAGGCGGATCTGACCGCCGATCATTGGCAGCTCATCACCGACATCCATCCGACGCCCGGTTCGTCCAACGAGATCATCCGGTTGTTCCTCGCGCGCGGCCTGCACGACGTACCCCCCGACGACCGCCACCACCGCGAACATGAGGAGGCCGATCTCACTGTCCGCCGCGTGCGGCTCGACGATGCGGTCCGGATGGTGCTCGACGGGGAGATCACGAACGCGGCGGCGGCGGTTGGCGTGCTCGCGGCGGCCCGGCTTCGCGACGAGGGCTGGCCGGCGTCGCGGCCGATCGAGACGCCATTGGCGCCGCGTCGAACCTGACCGCGCGAACGGCGCCAGACTCGTCAGGCCCGCTTCGAGCCGCGCGGCAGTTCGTGTGGCTGCATCGCCGGCCGTGACGGCGGCGGTGGTGACGACGCGGCCAGCGGCGAACTGCACGGCGCGTCCGGCGGCGACGGACCGCGCGGCTGGGACGGTACGAGCCGTGCCGACCTGGCCCGGTGTGCGCGGACCATGCGCCGGGTCGCGAACGGCGAGTAGCGCGGCACCCACCACGTCAACCCGGCCGACGCGAGCGGTCCCAGCGCTCCGACCGCGACGATGCCGGCCGCCAGCGACGACAGTGTCGCGACGACGGAGACGACGACCGGACCGGCCGCGTTGCCGACGTCGTTCATCACCCGCCAGACCGACAGGAACGGAAGCCGACCCTCGGCCGGCGCGACGTCGGCCCCGAGCGTCATCATGATGCCGGAGCCGATTCCGTTGCCGACGCTCATGAGCATCGCCAGCACGGTGAGCATCACGGCACCGTGCGCCAGCGGCAGCGCCATCATGCTTGCGCCCATGATCAACATAGCGGGTACGGCGATGAAGAGGCGCCCCTGCCGGTCCATGACCTTGCCGGACGGATAGAACAACGACATGTCGACAGCGCTCGCGATGCCGAAGATGAGGCTCGTTTGCTCGGCCGACAGCCCGAGGTGTTCGGCCCAGAGAGGCAGGACGGTCTGGCGTGCCGCCCGGACGGCGCCGACCGTCACGACGGCGAGGCCGAGCGTGGCGAACAACCGGCGGTGGTTGGTCATCATCTGCCGTACACCCACGCCGCCCGATGCCGTAGTGGGTACGGCCGCCCGTGCGCCCGGCAGGTCGGGGACGATCACGAGCACGAGGCCGGTCAACGCGGAGGCGGCCACCGCGACGAGGTAGGCGCCGTGCAGCCCGACGAAGTGGATCGCGGCGGCACCGATGAACGGGCCGACGAACAGGCCGATGCGGTGCGAACCGCCCAGTGTGGACATAGCCGTGGCCCGGATCCCGACCGAGACGACCTCGGTGAGGTACGCCTGGCGGGCCAGGTAGAACACCGCCGTGGACATGCCGATCACGAGCAGTGCGACGTCCAGCAGCGCGACGGTCGGTGCGATGACGCAGGACAGTTGCGCGACGAGCGCGAGCGTCGCCGCAATCACCATGGCGCGCCGGTCACCCACCCGGCTCGCGAGCGCCGCCGCCGGTACGTCGCCCAGGATCTGGCCGATGCCGAGTAAGGAGAGGGTGAAGCCGGCCGTCTTCGGGGACGCGCCGAGGTGCAGCGCCGTCAGGGCCAGGATGGGCGCCATCGCGCCGTTGCCGATCTCGAAGATCATCGCCGGCAGGAACGCGGACGGTATCAGCGACCGTACGGTGATGGGTTTAGCCGGGGATGTGCGTTCGAGTGGCGACGACGGATCCGTACCCATCACAAGCGGTTCGCGGCTGCGCTACGCATCGCGGTTTGGATACGCCTCGCGGCTGCGCTACGCATCGGCGTGCACAGCCCGGTCATATCGTCGATTACTCCAACATCGCGGTCCGCGACGGCAACCACCGGGAGTGGGGAGGCGCGCCCGCGGAAGGTTCGCGGCGGTAACAAACGCCGCATTGGCAACGTATCACCGCGTCGACGCGGTGAGGCCGGGTCGTGACACTGCTCACCGCCGGTCGCGCGGCGCGCCGCCGGTCCGCGCAACATCGCTGTTACGCCACGTAACACACGTCTCACCAGGTGGACTGGCCAGCGTGACACAGTGTCAAGGAAACGCGGTCTCGGCTGGCGCTGTGGCGCTGCCGCCGCGGCCGGGTCGGACTTAGACTCGCGACGGTGGCCGCGTGTGGATCACCGGGGCAACGGCGCCCCGGCGCGTGCGGCACAGCGAAGAGTTGAGGGGTCACAGTGAAGGTCGGAATCCCCCGCGAGGTCAAGAACCACGAGTATCGGGTCGCGATCACTCCGGCGGGTGTGCACGAGCTCGTGCGTCATGGGCACGACGTGTTCGTCGAAACGGGCGCCGGCCTCGGCTCCTCGATCACCGACGACGAGTACACAGCGGCGGGCGCGAAGATCCTCGCCACCGCCGACGACGTGTGGGAGACCGGCGATCTGGTGCTCAAGGTCAAGGAGCCGATCGCCGAGGAATACCACCGGATGCGCGAGGGTCAGACGCTCTTCACGTATCTGCACCTGGCGGCGTCGAAGGCGTGCACCGATGCACTCATCGACCGCAAGGTGACCGGCATCGCGTACGAGACGGTCGAGCTGCCGGACCGGAGCCTGCCGTTGCTGGCCCCGATGTCCGAGGTCGCCGGCCGGCTCGCGCCACAGGTCGGCGCCTACCACCTGATGCGCCCGGCCGGCGGTCGCGGCGTCCTGATGGGCGGCGTGCCAGGCGTACGGCCGGCGAACGTGGTCGTGATCGGCGGTGGCGTCTCCGGCATGAACGCGACAACCATCGCGCTCGGCATGCAGGCCGATGTCACGCTTCTCGACAAGTCGATCAACAAACTGCGTCACCTCGACGCGATCTACCAGGGCAAGCTGACCACCGTGGCATCCAACGCATTCGAGATCGAGAAGGCCGTCCTCGAGGCCGACCTGGTGATCGGCGCGGTCCTCGTGCCGGGCGCGCGGGCCCCGATGCTCGTCTCGAACGAACTCGTGAGCCGCATGAAGCCGGGCAGTGTCCTCGTCGACATCTCGATCGACCAGGGTGGCTGCTTCGAAGACTCGCACCCGACGACGCATACCGACCCCGTGTACATGGTGCACAACAGCGTCTTCTACTGCGTGGCGAACATGCCCGGCTCGGTGCCGCACACCAGCACGTACGCGTTGACGAACGTGACGCTGCCATACGCGGTGGAGCTCGCGAACCACGGCTGGCGCGAGGCACTGCGCCGCGACGACGCGCTCGCGCTCGGGCTGAACACGTACGACGGTCACGTCACCTACGGCCCGGTGGCCGAGGCCCACGGCATGGCGCATCGTCAGCTTGGCCGACGTGCTCGCCTAATCGACGCGCCTCGCGGCTGACGCTACGCAGCGGCGGTGACATGCGCCTCGCGGCTGACGCTACGCAGCGGCGGTGACATGCGCCTCGCGGCTGACGCTACGCAGCGGCGGTGACATGCGAAGATCGACGATGTGGACGCGGCGGTCGGTAGGGGTGGTCCCCAACCGGCCGCCGCGCTGCGTCGCGCGGTCGGTGGCTACCTCGACCACCTGACCGTCGAGCGCGCCCTCGCCGGCAACACGTTGAGCGCGTACCGCCGCGATCTCGATCGTTACCTGACATGGCTCGCGGCGGCGGCGGTCGTCGATCTGGCCGCCGTGACGCCGCGCCAGGTCGCGGCCTACCTGGCGACCCTGCGCGAGGGAGACGACGGGCATCCACCGCTGGCCGCGGCGTCCGCGGCCCGTGCGATCAGCGCCGTGCGCGGGCTTCATCGATTCGCGGTACGGGAAGGTCTCGCGCCGGACGATCCGAGTCGCCAGGTGGTGCCGCCGAGTCCGCCCAAGCGGCTGCCGAAGGCACTACCGGTCGATGACGTGCTACGGCTGCTGGCGGCCGTCCGGTGGCGCTGCCGGGTCGCCGGCCGACGACCCGCTCGCTCTGCGTGACCGGGCGCTGCTCGAGTTCCTCTACGGCACCGGTGCGCGCATCTCGGAGGCGGTCGGGGCCGATCGCGACGACATCGATCTCGTCGACGAGTCCGGCGAGGCGAGTGCCGTGCTGCGCGGCAAGGGCGGGCGCACCCGCCTCGTACCGATCGGTTCGTACGCCGCGGCCGCGCTGGACAGCTACTTCGTGCGCGTCCGTCCGCTGCTGGCCGCGGCCGGCCGGGGCACACCGGCGGTGTTTCTCAACGCGCGGGGCGGCCGCCTGTCGCGCCAGTCGGCGTGGGCGATCCTTCGTCGGTCGGCCGAGACAGCGGGGCTGGACGCGGCGCGGATTTCGCCGCACACGCTGCGCCACTCGTACGCGACGCACCTGCTCGACGGCGGTGCCGACGTACGCGTTGTGCAGGAGTTGCTCGGCCACGCGTCGGTCACGACGACGCAGGTCTACACATTGGTCACCGTCGAGCACCTCCGCGAGGTCTACGTGCTCGCTCATCCGCGCGCTCGCGGTTGACCGTCTTCCGACCGACGCTCGGCGCCGCGCTGTGATGCGGTGCACTAGGTCGCGAAAGAGTCCGACGCGGCGCCATCTTGGAGCGCAGATGCTGGTCAACACGCCGGTTCGTCTACCGCGCGCGGGTCAACGCGTGGCGTAGAGTCTGCGTCAGCGCGCGGTCCGTGACTGGCTGGCGGGACCGCGACATGGTGCGGCCGGCACTGGCGGGACTGATTGCTGTGAGGGACTGAGGGACTATGAGCAGCATCGACGAGCAGGCCGAGAGGTGGACGTCGACATTGCGGGCCGAACAGTCCGCCTTGAACCTGGGCGCGGAGCTCGGGCCCGCGGATCCGACGGCGTACACAGCGCGGCGGCCCATCGAAACCCCGGTACCGCTGGAGAAGCACGGCCCGGCGCGCATCCTCGCGATGGCGAACCAGAAGGGTGGCGTCGGTAAGACAACCACCACGATCAACCTCGGTGCGGCGCTGGCCGAATACGGCCGCCGTGTGCTGCTCGTCGACTTCGATCCGCAGGGCGCCCTCTCGGTCGGCCTCGGCGTCAACGCCAACAACCTGGACATGTCCATTTACAACCTGCTGATGCAGGACGATGTCACCATCCACGACATCATGGTCAAGACCAATGTGGACGGTCTGCACCTGCTACCGGCGAACATCGACCTCTCCGCGGCCGAGATCCAGCTGGTCAACGAGGTGGCCCGGGAGATGGCGCTGGCCCGGCTGCTTGCGCCCGGTGCTCCAGGACTACGACTTCATCCTCATCGACTGCCAGCCGTCTCTCGGCCTGCTCGCACTCAATGCGCTGACCTGCGCGCACGGTGTGCTGATCCCGCTCGAGTGCGAGTTCTTCAGCCTGCGCGGCGTGGCCTTGCTGCTCGACACGATCGACAAGGTGCGCGAGCGACTGAATTTCGACCTCGAGCTGGAAGGCATTCTCGCGACGATGTACGACAGCCGCACCACCCACAGCCGCCAGGTGCTGCAGCGGGTCGTGGAGGCGTTCGGCGACAAGGTCTACCAGACGGTGATCACCAAGACGGTGAAGTTCCCCGAGTCGACCGTGGCCGGCGCGCCGATCACGACGCTCGACCCGGCATCGTCCGGTGCGCGCAACTATCGCCAGCTCGCTCGCGAGGTCATCGCACAACAGGCGGAGCGCAGCCGGTAGGACTGCGCCGCCGTTGCGAACAGGCTCGCGCCGTGCGTGCCGCGGCCCGAGTGCGCCGCCAACCGCCCGTCACCGAACATCGACGCAGGTCGTGAGCTACCGTCACGAGGTGAACGTGTCCGCAGCCGAACCGCCCCCGCCGACCGGCGCCGGGGCCGACGCCGCTGCCGCTGACACGGACATGCCGACCGGCACCGCTGCCGATCTTGGCAGTGCCCGCCGACGTCGGCACCCGCGAGGAGACCTCGGGCTTCCGCGTCACGCTCGACAACTTCTCCGGACCGTTCGACCTGTTGCTGGCTCTGATCGGCAAGCGCAAGCTCGACGTCACGGAGGTCGCGCTGCACACGGTGACCGACGACTTCATCGCATACATCCGGGCCATGGGCGAGGACTGGGACCTCGATGAGGTCAGCGAGTTCCTCGTGGTCGCGGCGACGCTGCTCGACCTCAAGGCGGCACGGCTGCTGCCGGCCGCGTCGGTCGAGGACGAGGAGGACCTCGCGTTGCTCGAAGCACGTGACCTGCTCTTCGCCCGGCTGCTGCAGTACAAGGCGTACAAGGAAGCGTCCGCCGTGATCGCCGAGCTGCGCCGCCAGCGGAGCCCGGCGATTCCCGCGCACGGTCGCGCTCGAGCCGCGATTCGCCGACGCGCTGCCCGACCTCGTCCTCGGCATCGGGCCACAACGACTCGCCGCGCTCGCCGCGAAGGCGTTGACGCCGAAGACGCATCCGATCGTGTCGACGGCACACGTGCACATGGTCCGGGTCAGCGTGCGCGAACATGCCGTGATCATCCGGCAGAAGCTGCTGCGCCTCGGTACCGCGACCTTCCGTACGCTCTGCGACGACTGCCAGTCGACTCTCGAGGTGGTGGCGCGGTTCCTCGCCCTGCTGGAGCTTTACCGGGAGAGTCTCGTCGCGTTCGACCAGGTCGACGCGCTCGCTGAGCTCACCGTCCGGTGGACCGGCGGCGACGGTACGGCCGAGGGTGGGCTGGACCTCGACATCGACGAGTACGCGGGCACGCCACTCGTGGAGCGCGACTCGCCGTCGCCGGCGCCGGCCGCACCCACGCCGGCCGGTGCGGCTCCACCCACGCCGGCCGATGCGGCCGCGACCGGCGATCGATCAGCGGAAGAGGTCAACTCGTGAATCCCGAGAAGGACAGCGGATCCCTGGCGGACCGCGCGGCGGCCTGGGTCCCGCCGTGGGAGCGTCCAATGGATCGCGAAGCCCCGGCCGAACGGTCGAGCCAAGACGTCGAGACCGACCCGGACACCCTCGACGACGCAGCCGCGCTCGATCGGGAGATCGACGCCGACATCGTGCGCGAGACCGGGCTGCCCGGCCCCGGCACCGTCGAGACCGGCGTCGACGACATCGAGGCGGACGTTGCCGGCGAGGCCGACGTCCAGCACACCGAGTTCGCCGCCGACGCCATCGCCGACACCCGCCGATCGCGACATCGAGGCCGACGGGGTCGGCGCCGAGAGCGCCTCGCTCGACCGCGCCGCGAGCCGCAGCTCGGCGCCGGTGCCCGAGCTCGGCGCCGGTGCCCGAGGCGTCGGCGCCGCGTGCCCAGCTCGGCGCCGGTGCCTAGCCCGTTGCCGGGCCTGGCCGGGGCCGAGCTCGGCGGGGCGCTCGAAGCGATCCTGATGGTCGTCGACGAGCCGGTCACCGAGGCGCAACTGGCTGACGTGCTCGACGTTGCGCCGGAGGACGTGGCCGAGCGGCTTCAGTCGCTAGCCGCCGAGTACGCCGAATCGGCTCGCGGGTTTGAGCTTCGCCGGGCCGCCGGCGGGTGGCGCTTCTACACGCGCGCCGAATTCTCCAGCTACGTCGAGCGCTTCGTTCTCGACGGCCAATCGGCCCGCCTGACCCAGGCGGCGCTGGAGACGCTCGCGGTGGTGGCCTACCAGCAACCGGTCACGCGCTCGCGGATCTCGGCGATCCGCGGTGTGAACTGTGACGGGGTCGTGCGTACGCTGGTGACCCGGGGTCTTCTCGAAGAGAGCGGCATGCAACCGGACACTGGCGCCTACCTCTACCGGACGACGACCCTGTTCCTGGAGAAGCTGGGCCTCGACTCGGTGGACGAATTGCCACCGCTCGCCCCTTTCCTGCCCGACGACGTGAACGGACTCACCGATGCCCAGCGCTGACCGCCGACGCGACCAGCCCGCCCGCAAACAGCCGGCGAGGACCGCTGGCAGCGCCAGCACCGGCAACACGGGCAGCACCAGCAACACCGGCAACACGGCCAGGACAGCCAAGAAGCCGGTCGGCCTGCGTGCGGACGGCACGCCTCGCCGCACGCCGCGCCGCGACAGCGCTCCCCGCCGTACCGCCGGGTCCGAGCCGACCCAGCGCACCGCCACGAGTACGGGCCGGGCTCCCGCCCGTACCCCCGCCAGTTCTTCGTGGGCGGACCGATCTCGACCAGCGGCCGCACCGGTGCGGACGCCGCGCCGCCCGACCGAGCCGGCGCCGGCCGGCGGACCGGAACGCCTGCAGAAGGTCCTGGCCGCCGCGGGCATCGGATCGCGGCGCGCAAGCGAGGAACTGATCGCGGCCGGGCGCGTGACCGTCGACGGACGCGTCGCGGAACTCGGCGACCGGGCCGACCCGGTCAGTTCCGTGATCCACGTCGACGGCGAGCGGATCGTGACCGATACGCGACGGCTCTATCTGGCGATCAACAAGCCGGCCGGCGTCGTTTCGACGATGGCCGACGAGAAGGGCCGGGCGGCGCTGGCCGACTATCTCGGCAACGTGCCGCAGCGGGTCTACCACGTCGGCCGCCTCGACCAGGACAGCGAGGGCCTGCTGCTTCTGACGAACGACGGGCCGCTCGCCCACAAGCTGATGCACCCGTCCTACGAGGTCCCCAAGACCTATCTGGCCGAGGTGGCCGGGCCGGTGCGGCCGGGGCTGCGCAGACGTCTGATGGAGGGCGTCGAGTTGGAGGACGGCCCGGTCTCGGTCGACTCGTTCCGGACAATCGAAGAGGCCGGCGGCCGGGTGCTCGTCGAGATCGTGCTGCATGAGGGGCGCAAGCACATCGTCCGACGGCTGCTCGCCGAGGTCGGGCACCCGGTCCACCGGCTGATCCGGACCGCGATCGGGCCGATCCGGCTCGGCGATCTGAAGTCCGGGCGTACGCGTCGGCTCGGCCGTGGCGAGGTCGCGGCGCTGTTCGCCGCCGTGGGGGAGTAGCCCGGGCCGGGCGCGGACGTGTGACCGCCCACGTTCACGGGCTCCGATTGCGGATCGGCGAGCGTGACCCGGCATGATAGATGGGGCCGGGAAGGCCTATCAGGGCACTCACGGAGGTTTCGGTGAACTCGGACGTACGGTGCGTGGTGGCGATCGACGGACCGTCCGGGACGGGCAAGTCGACGGTGTCACGGCGTCTCGCGACCGCACTCGGCGCGCGCTACCTGGACACCGGCGCGATGTACCGGGCGGTCACGTGGGCGGTCCTCGAGGCCGGCATCGATCCCACCGATGACGCCGCCGTCGCCGAGATCAGCGGCAAGATCACGCTCGACAGCGGCACCGATCCGTCGGCGCCGCACATCACCGTCGACGGCCGGCCGGTCGACGTCGAGATCCGCGGCCCCGAGGTCACGCGGGCCGTGTCGGCGGTTGCCGCCGTCCCGGACGTACGCAAGCGGCTCGTCGCCCGCCAGCGCGAGGTGATCGCGGCGACCGGACGCATCGTCGTGGAGGGCCGCGACATCGGCTCCACCGTCGCGCCGGACGCCGATCTGAAGATCTATCTCACCGCCTCCGAAGCGGAGCGAGCGCGTCGTCGTGGCTCGGAGCTGGCCGGCGGGACCGCCGCGACGGCGGACGTTCTCGTTACCATTCAAGCCGATCTGGCCCGCCGCGACACGTTCGACAGCACCCGTACGACGTCGCCGCTTCGCCGTGCCGACGACGCCATCGAGGTGGATACGACCGGACTCGACATCGACGCCGTCGTCGCGCACCTGGTCGAGCTGTTGCCGGAGCAGGTGGCCCGATGAGCCGACCCGATCGAGCGGCCGACGGTCTCGGTCGACCAGACTTCGCCCGCGAGGCCATCGATGTCGACGACACCGAGTCGCCCGCGTCGACGCAGCTGAGTTCGACATCGCCGGTTGATGAGCCGGTTCGATGATGCCGACTTCGAGGCGGCGGACCTCGAGGCGGCGGACTTCGACACGGCCGACTTTGAGGAGGCGGCCGACGCCGAGAGCACCGCCGTCGCGCTCAAGCCGCCGGTCGTCGCCGTCGTCGGCCGTCCCAACGTCGGCAAGTCGACGCTGGTCAACCGCATCATCGGGCGCCGGCAGGCGGTCGTCGAAGACACGCCGGGCGTCACCCGCGACCGGGTCGCGTACGACGCGGAATGGTCCGGTCATCGGTTCGTCGTGGTGGACACCGGCGGATGGCAGCCGGATGCCCGCGACCGCGCCGCCGCGATCGCGGCCCAGGCCGAAATGGCGGTGGCGACCGCCGACGTCGTCCTGTTCGTCGTCGACACCATGGTCGGCTCGACCGCCGTTGACGAGGCCGCGGTCAAGATGCTGCGGCGCAGCAAGAAACCGGTGATCCTGGTCGCGAACAAGGTCGACAACGCGAACCTGGAGATCGAGGCGACGTCGCTGTGGGGCCTCGGGCTCGGTGAGCCCCGTCCGGTGTCGGCGCTGCACGGCCGCGGCTCCGGAGACCTTCTCGACATCGTACTGGCCGCGTTTCCGGAGCCGGCACCGCGAGATGCCGCGCGCGGACCCGGTCCGCGGCGCGTCGCACTCGTCGGCAAGCCGAACGTCGGCAAGTCGAGCCTGCTCAATCGGCTGGCCAAGGAGGAGCGATCGGTCGTCGATGCCGCGGCCGGCACGACCGTCGACCCGGTCGACGAACTGGTCCAGGTCGGCGGCGAGGTGTGGCACTTCGTCGACACGGCCGGGCTCCGACGGCGGGTCAGCCACGCCAGCGGGACGGAGTACTTCGCGAGTCTGCGGACCGCCGCGGCGATCGATGCGGCTGAGGTCGTGATCGTGCTCCTGGACGCGGGTGAACCGATCAGCGAACAGGACCAGCGCGTGCTGTCCATGGTCGCCGACTCCGGTCGCGCTCTCGTACTGGCCTTCAACAAGTGGGACCTGGTCGACGCGGACCGTCGCTACTACCTCGACAAGGAGATCGACCGCGAACTGCGGCGCATTCCGTGGGCCGTACGGGTGAACATCTCCGCGCTGACCGGCCGGGCAGTCGACAAGATCGCACCGGCGTTGCGTACGGCCCTGGACAACTGGGGTCGCCGCGTGCCGACCGGGCAGCTGAACGCGTGGATCACCGCACTCGTACAGGCGACGCCTCACCCGATCCGGGGCGGCCGAGCGCCTCGTGTCCTGTTCGCGACGCAGGCGGGCGTAAGCCCGCCCAAGTTCGTGCTGTTCACGACCGGTCTGCTCGATCCCGGGTACGTCCGATTCGTCGAGCGGAAACTGCGCGAGGAGTGGGACTTCCGGGGCACTCCGGTGCAGATCTCCGTGCGGCCCCGCAAGCGCACCGGCACACGCTAGCTGTCGGCCTTGCCCGGCTCGTCGGCGTCGACGGACGTTCAACCTAGCGTCCTAGGACGCGTTAGAGAGTGTGACTCCGATGCACGGGTGACGGAAGGCCGGCCGATATCAACCGACGGTCGACGGAAGCCCGAACACGTCGAAGACGGCTCGGTCCAGGAAGCGCGTTATCGCCGTGATCCGGCCCCGGTCGACAGTGATCACAACGAGGCCGGCCGGCCGCCCGAGGCCGGTATCCGGATCGGGTAGGTAGCACGCGTATGCCGGCTGGCCGTTGGCGCGTGTCGGCACGAGCCGGAAGTGGCGGCCGATGCGCACTGCGGCCCCGGCGCGGAGGAACGCCGTGATGGCCTCGGCGCCCTGATATTCATGCGGTGCCGGTGGCATGGAAAGCCACGCGTCGCCGGTCAGCAACGCGACCAGCCCGTCGATGTCGTCGCTCGCGAGCGCCTCGGCGAACCGGCGCGCGACGTTGCCCTCCCCGGGCGATGCGGCGTCCGCGATGTCTGCGACGTCCGAGGCGCTTGCGGTGGTCCAGCGGGTGAGACTCGCGCGGGCGCGTTGCAGCGCGCCCTTGATCGACCCTTCGGTGGTACGCAGCATGCCGGCGATCTCACCGACCGGGAATCCGAGCACATCGCACAGCACGATCACCGCGCGCTGGCGGGGCGGCAATTCCTGCAGCGCGACGACGAAAGCCAACGCAATCGACTCGCGGGTCTCATATCGGGCGGCCGGATCCGGCGAGGTGTCCGGCAGCTCGTCGAGCAGCGCGTCCGGGTACGGCTGGAGCCAGGTCACCTCGCCCCGGCGGGTCGGCTCGGGCGGTGTGAACGGCGGCACCGGCACGGGTGGTCGTCGTGCTCCGTCGCGGCGCGCGTTGAGGCAACGATTGGTAGCGATGCGATAGAGCCAGGTCCGCACGGAGGACCGTTCCGCGAAGTCGCTCAGGCCCCGCCACGCCGCGAGCAGCGTCTCCTGCAAGGCATCCTCGGCATCTTGTACGGAGCCGAGCATGCGATAGCAATGCACGTGAAGCTCGCGGCGGTGCGGTCGCGACGAGATCTTGGAATGCGTGCTCGTCACCGGCTCGGGCGCGAGCGAGCGTGGCGTCGGTCACCGGCACATCCTCGCATCGACCGCCGACGCGACGCCGCGCTGCTTTCCTTCCACCATGGCGCGAGGCGACGCCGACACCGCTGAGGCACCATAGACGTCGTGCACATGCCGTCAGACACCGAGATCGATCGCCTCACCGAGTTGATCTCCGGCGGGGGAGTCGTGGTGCTCAGCGGCGCCGGACTGTCGACCGAATCGGGGATTCCCGACTATCGCGGGGAAACCGGCACCCGTCGCCCAAGCCAACCGATGACATTTCAGACGTTCACCCGCGATGCCGACAGTCGCCGCCGATATTGGGCGCGCAGCTATCTTGGCTGGCGCACGATCGCCCGGGCCGCGCCCAACGCGGGCCACTCCGCCGTCACCGCGCTGCAGGGTGCCGAACTCGTCGGTGGCATCATCACGCAGAACGTCGATGGCCTGCACCAGGCTAGTGGCGCACAGTCAGTGATCGAGCTGCACGGCAACCTGACGCGGGTCGTCTGCCTCGGCTGCGGCGACTCCATGGAACGCGGCGAACTCGACCGCCGCCTGCGCGAGGCAAACCCGACGTTCGACGCCGAGATCGCGGCGGTCAATCCGGACGGGGACGTCGACATTAGCGATGCGGATCTCGACGGGTTCCACGTCGTCGGGTGCGGTGTGTGCGTCGGTGGGGTGCTCAAGCCGGACGTCGTGTTTTTCGGTGAGAGCGTGCCCCGGCCGCGTGTGGACGCGTGTTTCGACCTCGTCGAGTCGGCTCGTGTGTTGCTGGTGCTCGGTTCCTCCCTGACCGTGATGTCTGGTCGGCGGTTTGTCTTGCGTGCACTCAAGCTGGGGATCCCGATCGCCATCGTCAACCGGGGCGCCACGCGCGAGAGTGAACGCGCGGATCTGGTGATCGACGCCTCGCTGGGAGTGACCCTGTCCGCGGTTGTCGAACGGTGCGCGGCGCTGCCGGCGGCAGCTTGACGACCGACCGAAACCAACCCGGTCGACCCGGCGGGCCTCGGCCGTCCGGTCGCCGTGTCTACTCGGAGCGCGACCTCGACGGTCCGCTCTCGGCGACGCGCCCGTTCGCGCCGGATGACGTCGTACCGGTTTGGCCGGCGGCGCTGGCGCGACCGTTGCCGGATGGGCCGCTGGCACCGGCTCGACCATTGCCGGTGGAGGCGGCGGCACCGGCGCGGCCGTTCGGCGAACCGTGGCCATCGGCGGACGCTCGTTCATCGTCGGTCGGTCCGCTGTCACTGCCGGGCTCGATCAACGTCGACGTGACGGCGGCCTTCGACGTCTCCTGGTGGATCTTCTCGGCCGCGGACTGGCGGCTGAGCGGGAGCTCGGGCAGGAACAGCGTGACAACGAGCGTGATCACCATGATGACGATGGCGATGTAGAACACGAGCGACATCGAGTCGGCGAAGCCGACCTTGAACGGGTGCGCGAGCGCAGCGGCCAGATGGTTCAGGAACGACGTGTCCTGCAGCGAGCTCGATCCGCCCGACGATTGCCGCAGCGCGTTCACCTGGTCGGGGTGCGCCGCCGCGGCCGCGCGGAACGCCGGCTGGTTCGCCGCGGCCGTGTACGCCGCCTGGATCTTGTCCGGCAGCCGGCTGAACAGGATCGAGAGGAACACGGCGGCGCCGATCGTGCCGCCCATCGACCGGAAGAACGTGACCGATGAGGTGGCCACGCCGATCTCGCGGGGCGAGGCCGCGTTCTGCGCAGCGGTGACCATCGGCTGCATCGAGCCGCCGAGACCGAGGCCCATCAACACCATCGGCAACATCACGCCGGGCAGCGACGTGTCCGCCGTCGAGCCGGGAGAACAGCGCCATCGCCGACGATGATCAGCACGCCGCCGATGATCGGGAAGATCTTGTACCGCCCGGTCCGGGTGATCGTCTGGCCGGCCGCGATCGAACCGACCATCATGCCGAGCACGAGCGGCAGGACCTCCAGACCGGCGCGGGTCGGGCTCGCGCCCTTGACGACCTGCAGGTAGAGCGGCAGCAGAAGGAGGCCGCCGAACATCGCCATGCCGATGAGGAAGCTGCTCGAGACGGCGACGGCGAACGTCCGGCCGCGGAACAGGCGCAGCGGCAGCAACGCCTCGTCGCCGTACCGCCGCTCGACGAGCAGGAACGCGACCAGCCCGACCGCGCCGATCGACGTAGCAGGCGAGCGCCGTGCCCGAGCCCCAGCCCCACGACGCGCCCTGCTCCGCCACGATCAGCAGCGGTACCAGGCAGACGATCAGCGCGAGCGCACCCGGCCAGTCGATGCGGTGCTCGCGGCGCTGGTACTGGCACGTGCAGCACCTTGGTGACGACGATCAGCGCCGCCGCCGCGATCGGCATGTTGATGTAGAAGATCCAGCGCCAGCCGGGGATGCCCGAGGATGTTGGCGGAACCGGCGAAGAAGCCGCCGAGCACCGGGTCCGAGCACGCTGGAGGTGGCGAAGACGGCGAGGAAGTAGCCCTGGTATTTCGGCCGCTCACGCGGGGAGACGATGTCGCCGATGATGGCGAGCGACAGCGAGAACAGGCCGCCGGCGCCGATGCCCTGGATGGCCCGGAACGCGGCGAGCTCGTACATCGACTGGGACAGCCCGCACAGCATCGACCCGACGATGAAGATGCTGATCGCGAACAGGATGAACGGCTTGCGGCCGTACATGTCGGAGAGCTTGCCGTACAGCGGCGTGGAGATCGTCGACGTGATCGAGGAACGCGGTCGTCGCCCACACCTGCAGCGAGAAGCCGTGCAGGTCGTCGGAGATGGTACGGATCGCGGTCGAGACGATCGTCTGGTCGAGTGCGGCGAGGAACATCGCGAGCATCAGACCGGTCAGGATGGTCACGATCTGCTTGTGGTTGAGGGCGCCGCTGCTGCCGGTGGCGTGTGCGTCGACCGTGGACGATGTGGTCATCGGCCCCTCCCCGTGATTGCGATACGTACCCGTCCGTATCCTATCCACGGGGTCGACCGTTTTTGCCAGCCGGCCGGCAGGCTCAGGGGCGGTGTCCTACGTCACGCCGTGCCGATGGTGGCGAGGGATGGGCACGCGGTTACGAGCGCTTCTCGGTGTCCGTAACGAAGACGCGGATCCGGTCCGCGAGCTCGGTGGGATGGCTCAACATCAACCAGTGTCCGCCGTCCATCGTGACCACCGACAAGTCCCGTACCCATTCTTGCAGTTCCGTCTGTAGACCCCGGCTGACGTAGCGATCGGCCGACGGCACGATGACCTGGACCGGCACGTCGAGCGGCGGATAGGCCGCGGTCGGCGCTGAACCTCGGACGAGCATATTTGCCCGGTACAGGTTCAGGCCGTGCCGGACGTCGGCCCGCGAGACCCGGGCACCGAGCCGGGACGGATCGCGCGTCACGAGACGGCCCACGATGCCGAGCCGGGTGGCCAGGTCGACCGGGCCTCGTAGCAGAAAGGCACCGATGTAGGCCGACGAGACGCTCTGCTTGGCCAGCCGCCACCATCCGGCGGGGCCGGCGCGGAGCTGCCGTCGCTGCCACTGGCGGATGTGGTCGAGATCGGGCCCGGAGATCGACGTATAGGACGTGACCCGAGCGGCGAGCGTGGTACGCAAGGCGTGGAATGCCTGGATCGAGCCCCAGTCGTGCCCGACGAGGTGGACGCGCTGGTCCGGGCTGACGGCGTCGATGACCTCGCGCAGGTCGGCGGCGAGCCGGTCGATTCCGTACGCCTCGCGTTCGGCGGGGGCCCCGGACGATCCGGCGCCCCGCACGTCGTACGTCACGAGACGCGCCTCGCCAGCTAGCGCCGCCGTGACGCCCGACCAGACGTGGGCGTCGTCCGGGAACCCGTGTACGAACACGATCACCGGGCTCGTTGCCGAGCCGGACTTGCGTACGGACAGCGAAACGCCGTCGCCGGTCACCACAGAGGTGATTGACGACGGCGCGGCGAATGCTGGAAGACCGCGCGCGGCGGGCTCCCCGGAGCTGGACCCGGCCGGATCCACGGATGGCATGCGCACATCGTAGGAGCCGCCCGGCGTCGGCCGTAGGCCCAGGTAGATGAACCTTTGATGGCCGAGTGGCGGAGTCGAAAAAATCGTCCGGCGCCCCACCGGGGGATGGGGGCGCCGGACGATCGTCGGTGCGAACACTTATCGGGTTGGAGTGTTCGCTATGGGGTCACTTGCCGGGTGCGACGGAGCCGGCGGCGTGGGCGGCGGCGTTGGCGGCGTGTGAGGCATCGGCGGCGTAGGCGCCGGCGACCAGGCTGGCGGCGAACTTCTCCCACTTGGCGTAGGCCTGCGGGAACGCGGAGACCTGGACCTTTTGGACGGCCTGGGTCAGCGGCATGTGCTGCCAGTTGTGGATCTTCACCAGGCGCTTGAGGAACGACTGCGTGGCGTGGTGCGGGTCGGTTACCTGGGCCGGGGAGCCCCAGCCGGATGACGGGCGCTGCTGGAAGAGGCCCAGCGAGTCGTGGTCGTTGTGGCTGCCGAGGTTGCCGTAGTTGTGCAGTGAGGATTCCTGCAGTGAGCAGGCCACGGCCATGACCATGGCGCGGGGTGGCAGTTTCATGTCCTTGGCGGCCTTGACGATCGCGGCGGCGTTGCGCTTTTGGGTGGAGTTGGGCTTGAACGATGCCTGCGGGCCGTGGATGGCCTTGGGCAGCAGCGCCTTGGTGGAGGGCACCTTCACGGCCGGCGTGTGCTTGGCCGGCGCGTGCCTGGCCGGGGCCGACAGAGGCTTGACAGCCGGGGCGTGTGCGGCGGCAGGTGCGGATGTCGCTGGCGTGCCGGTGGCCCAGGACACGGTGGCGGGCGCCTTCTCGGGAGCAGAAGAGTTAGCCGCTGCCGCGGGTCCAACCGCAACGCCGACAATCGCCGCCGTGGCGACGCCGAGCATCCCGACGCGTCGTCCGATGGGGCTGCGCAAGAACGCAGTTGCGGTCTCGGTGTGGTGGCGGAACTTCACGGTGTTGGTTTCCTTCCGTCGGGGGGTTACGTGACCGTTCAACCGAAGGTACAAGTCGGATCTTTCCGAATAAACGCTTTTGTGGAGTAGGTAACTCGAGCAGTATCTAATTCCGTTAAGGGCGGGATCAGTGCTCCGTATCAGGGCGGTTACAGGCCGTCGAGGTTTGGTTCTTTGGCCGGTCACAGAGCCGAACTGGATGCGCCGGAGTCACACGGCCACCATGGCTATCGATTGCGCTGAACCGGTACGGACACGGTCAGACCGGCCCGTTGCCGACGTTGAGTCGTCGTCACCACGAACCGGACGGTGACCCGCAAGCCACGCAAGTGCTCGAGATGGCAGAGGGTTGTTGGCCGCCGCCGGGAGATGGGCACGGGCGGAACGCCGTACCGGTTAATGGGTCGTGGTTTCGGCGGGCCGCCGTCGCACGGGTGTCGTATGGTGCGGCCATGGCCACGCCCACCGAGGTTCTCGACGTCGACGGCCAGGACGTCACGATCACCAACCCGCAGAAGCTCTACTTCCCGGCCGCCGGCATCACCAAGCTCGACCTGGTTCGCTATTACCTCGCGGTGGCCGACGGCGCGCTGCGGGCCGCCGGCGGGCGGCCGATGGCGCTCAAGCGCTATGTGAACGGCATCGACGGCCAGGCGTTCTACCAGAAGCGGGCGCCGGAGAACCGGCCCGACTGGATCGAGACGGTCGAGCTGAAATACCCGTCCGGCCGCAGCGCCCACGAGATCGTGCTGCGCGACGCGGCCCAGCTCGCCTGGGTGGTCAACCTCGGCTGCATCGATCTGCACCCGCACGCGGTGCGCGCCGATGACCTGGCCCACCCGGACGAGCTGCGCATAGACCTCGATCCGATCCCCGGGGTGCCGTGGGAGCACGTCCGCGAGGTCGCGCTCGCCTGCCGCGACGTGCTGAGCGAGCACGGCATCGTGGGCTGGCCGAAGACGTCCGGCTCGCGCGGCATGCACATCTTCTGTCGCATCGAGCGCCGATGGAGCTTCGTCGAGGTGCGCCGCGCCGCGCTCGCGCTGGCCCGCGAGGTCGAGACACGGGTGCCCGATCTTGCCACCAGCCGCTGGTGGAAGGAGGAGCGGCACGGCGTCTTCATCGACTACAACCAGAACGCGAAGGACCACACGACGACGTCGGCCTACTCGGTCCGGCCTACGCCGGATGCGCGCGTCTCGGCCCCGCTGCACTGGGACGAGGTCGCCGCGTGTGAGGCGGGCGATTTCACCGTCGCGACGATGCCGGCCCGGTTCGCCGCGATCGGCGACCCGGCCGACGGGATCGACCTTGCGGTCGGCGACCTGAGCAGCCTCGTCGCGCTTGCGGCGGAGCAGAAGGCGGCCGGCATGGACGATCCGCCGCCACCTCCGAGCGATCCATCCGACTCGGGGTCGCGGTCCGGCGGCGGCTCATCTCGTGCGAGGGCACGATCCGGGGGTACGAGCAAAGCGGCGGCGCCGCCAGCCGACGACGCACCCGGTGACGCGGACGCGCCGAAACCGACCGGGCGGCGGCGGTCGACCATGCCGTTGATCGAGATCGCGCGCGCCGCCGGCAAAGACGAGGCGATGGCTGGTCTCGAACGGTGGAAGGCCCGCCACCCGGACGTCTGGGTGCAGCTCGAGCCGGCCGACGTGCTCGTCGACTCCATGCGGGGCCGCAGCAGCACGTGGACCCGGATCCGGATCAACCTGCGACATGTGCCGGCGGACCAGCGCCCACCGCAGGAGCCGCTGGAGGTCGACTTCGACCCGTGGGCCGGCCTCGACGTCGAGGCGTTCCGGCGCGGCCAGCGGACCTGATCGACGCCCGACCCGCTAGCTTTGCGGAGCGCTGTCCCGCGTCACCCGGAACGTGACGTAGTCGACCGGCACACCGTCGGTCGCGTCCATCATCGGCTGGTAGTCGGTCACGCTATTCCACCTCCGCTCCCATCCTCTTGGCGTTCGCCGACGTAGAGCAGATGACCGCCCAGGCCGAGCAGACCCGGATCGCCCGCCGTATCGATCAGCAGCTCCAGCGCGACGGCGTACGCGTCAGGGTCGCTCAACCGCGCCTGGGCCAGAGCCGACTCGATGCCGTTGGCGAAGCCGTGCGTGGACACGAACGTACGGGTTTCGAAACCGTACGACTCGAAGAACGGCACCACCTCGACCGGCCGTACGCCGTACCCGTGGGTGAATCGTCCCGGCACGTCATTGGTGAACACACCGTGGTCGCGAAGGGAGGCCACGAAGGCGGGGTCGAGCAGGTGACGGCGCTCGTCGGCGACCTAGATCGTCCGGCGGACGAGGCCGAGCCACGGCATGAGCGCGACGAAGACGACTCCGCCGGGACGTACGACCCGGGCCGCCTCGCGAGCGGCCCGCTCACGGTCGTGCGGGTCGGTCAGGTGGTAGAACGGGCCGAGCGACAACACAGCGTCGAACGACTGATCGGGCCAGCGCGACAGGTCCCGCGCGTCGGCCTGGGTGATTTCGTCGATCGCGCCCGCGCGAGCCGGATCATCGCCGAGGCGCGACCGGGCAATGTCGAGCAGCGCGGGTGAGAGATCAGCGAGCGTGACCCGATAGCCGCGGTCGGCCAACCAGGCCGCATACCGGCCAGGCCCACCGCCGATGTCGAGGATCCGACCGGACGCCGGCAGATGCCGAGCCAGCATCGCCGTGGTCACCTCGAATTCGACGACGCCCTCGTCCCGTCCGAGCCGTTGCCACTCTCGATCGCCGAACGCGGCGTAATAGTCGCCGACGTCTGTTATGTCCATGCCCGTCTCCCCGTACCCGTATGGCCGCCGATGCTAGGCGAGCGTGCCGCCCCGTTCCGCCCCAATTTCCGGCCCACGCGCGGACGCTGGGGGGGTGGCGCACGGCATTCTCCGACGTGGCCTTCCGCGCGAGCTACGCGCGACCACGTACCTGATCGCATTCGTGGTCGCGACCGTGGCGACGGTCCTGGTCACCCGGGGTGTGCTCGCCGCGTCCGGTTTCCCGCAGGTCGGTGGCAGCGGCCTACACGTGGCCCACGTGCTCTGGGGCGGACTGTTGATGGCGCTCGCGCTCGTTCTGGTGATGTCGTTCGTCGGTCCGGTGATCCGTCCGGTTGTCGCGGTGCTCGGCGGGATCGGGTTCGGCCTCTTCATCGACGAGATCGGCAAGTTTGTGACCAGCACCAACAACTACTTTTTTCGACCGGCCGCCGCGATCATGTACGTCGTCATCGTGCTCTTCGTGCTGCTCATGCAGGCGATGCACGGCCGACGCCGGCCACAACCGGAGGAACTGCTGGCGGGCGCGTTGATGGAGGCGGTCGGTGGAGCCGCCGGCGGCATCAGCGACGGTCGCCGGGCCCGTGCGCTGGCCCTCGTCGAGGAGGCCGGCGACCAGCCGGCCGCGGCGGAGGCGGCCGCCATGCTGCGGGCATTGCCGCGAACCACGCGCCAAGTCGGCGACCCGCTGACGTGGGTAAGCAACCGTGTCCGGCGGGTCGGCGGCGCGATCGTGACGAAGCGGTGGCTGCGCATCACGCTCGTGGTGATCCTGTGCCTGAGCGCCGCCGCCAGCCTCCTGACCGCGCTGATCGTCATCCTGATCCAGGTGCTGCCGGCCGATCTGGCGAAGAACCTGTCCGCCGGCGCGTCGGCCTGGGAGGCGATCCCGGCGGCGCTCGCCGCGATCTGCGTGATCGTCGGAATCCGGCGGCTGCGGCAGAATCCGCGCGGTGCCTACACGTGGTTCGAACGTGCCGTTCTTATCGACCTGCTGTTGACCCAACCGTTCGTCGTGGCGGCCGACCAGTTCTCGGCCCTGCCGTCGATCATCATCGACCTGCTGATGCTTGCGGCGTTTGGCGCCGCTAAGGCGGCCGCCCAGGCTGGAACGTTGCCGAATCGGGCCATGACGTCTCGGCGCCGGGATGCGGGCGAGACAGCCGGCGGCATGTCGGGCGCCGAACCATCGGTGTCCGAGATCGATGCGTCGTCGGTGGCACCGGTCGATGAGCCATCGCCGTCGTCGGCACCGGTCGACGCATCGGCGAGTCCGGTTGTGGCCGAGCGCGACGCCGTGCCGTCCGAGCCCAGCCCGCCCGGGCCGTGATCTCACCGCAGGCGGGCGACGAGGCGCCATTACGCTGGCGGAGTGGACGGTGCGGCCGGCTCGGACCTCGTGGGCGCCGCGCGTACGACGGCCGAGCGCCTGTTGGCCGACGCGATGCCGCGACGGTGGCGGCACGTGTACGCCGTGGGCCATAAGGCGCAGCGGATGGCACCGGCGTTCTCGCCGACCGACGCCGCGACGCTCGCCGCCGCAGCCTGGCTGCACGACATCGGTTATGCCACCGACCTCGTCGACACCGGCTTCCATCCGCTCGACGGTGCGCGCTGGCTGCGAGCCCGCGGCGCCGATGCGCGGGTCACGACGCTGGTGGCCAACCATTCGTGCGCGCTCATCGAGGCAGCCGAGCGCGGACTGGGCGCGACGCTTGCGGCCGAGTTCCCACTCGAACGCTCGGCTGCGGCCGACGCGCTGGTCTACTGCGACCTCACCACCGGGCCGGACGGTCGCACGCTGAGCGTCGAGGATCGGCTGTCCGAGATCCGGACCCGGTACGGCACCGGTTCGCTGGTCGCGCGCTTCGTGGATCGGGCCGAGGAAGATCTCGTGTCGGCCGTACGGCGGACGCAACGGCGGCTCGCCGCACGTGGCCCGAGCGCGCCGACGTAGGCGATCAGGCGCGCCGTGCCGCGGCCGCATAACGGTCAGTGGGGTCGGAGTCCTCGGCGAGCATGTCGTCCGTGATGCCGAGGTGCCGTCCGAGCGCTTCCCGACCTACCTCCGTCACCGTGACAGCGCGGCCGGCCCCGACCCGTCCGATCCACGACGCCTCGAACGCGTGCCGGCACAGTGCCGCGGCGACCGATCCGCCGAGGTGTGGGCGGCGCTCGGTCCAGTCGAGGCAGCTGCGGAGCACCGGGCGGCGCGTCGGTGGTCGCACGCCGGCGCTGACGCCGAGCCCCGCGAGCCACTCTTCGCCGGCGCGCGTCACGGCGAGGCCGTGGTCCCAACTGACGAGCCCACGGTCGGTCATCGCATCCGAGATCGCCACACCGAGCCGGCCGGCGAGGTGGTCGTAGCAGGTGCGGGCGCGCGTGAGGGCCTGGCGGCGGGTCGCGCCGGCCAGTGACGACACGGCCGGCCGCTGCCGGCCGGCGGCCGAGGTGATCGTTTCGATCAGGTTGGCGACGTCCGGCGTCGCGATGCGTACGTAGCGGTGCCGGCCCTGCCGCTCTTCGGCCAGCAGACCGCCGGCGATCAGGCGGCTGGTGTGCTCGCTCGCGGTCGACGCGGCCACGCCGGCGTGGCGGGCGAGTTCGGTGACCGTCCACGCGCGCCCGTCCAGCAGTGCGAGGCAGAACGTCGCCCGCGTGTCATCGGCGAGGAGGCGGGCGAGATTCGCCATCGCCTCGGCGCTCCGCATCGGATCTCGGTTGCGGTCATGATCGCGCATCGTCCCATCATCGTCGACCTACGCTTCGGCGCCCACCGAAACCTGCGCGGGACACGCCCGACGAGACCTGCGCGGGACACGGCCGACGAGACCTGCGCGGGACACGCCCGGCGAGACCTGCGCGGGACACGCCCGGCGGACCAGGATGGTCGCCGTGCCGAAATGGCGGTGCTCGGCGACCCGGCCCGGACCTAGCATGACGGCATGATTCCGGTCGACCACCTGGCGGCGTTCGCGATCGCGGCGTTCGCGCTGATCGTCGTGCCCGGACCGAGCGTGCTGTTCGTGATCGGCCGCGCTCTCGTGCTCGGGCGCCGTGGCGCCCTGGCCACGGTCGTGGGCAACGCATTCGGCGTGTACATGCAGGTGATGGCCGTCGCCTTCGGCATCGGGGCGATCGTCGAGCGGTCCATCGTCGTCTACACAGTGATCAAGCTCGGCGGCGCCGCTTACCTCGTTTTCCTCGGCGTCCAGGCGATCCGGCACCGCCGCGCGTTGGCCGGTGTCATCGAGTCGATGCCGCACACCGCCGCGACGGATCGGCCGGCCGGCAGCCGGCGGGCGCTGCGCGAAGGATTCGTGGTCGGGCTCGGCAACCCGAAGTCCGTGGTGTTCTTCGCCGCCATGTTGCCGCAGTTCGTCGACTCGTCGTCCGGGTACGTACCGGTGCAGATGCTCGCCCTCGGCGCCGTGTTTCTGCTGATCGCGCTCGTCTCCGACGGCGTGTGGGCGGTGGTGGCGGGCGCCGCGCGGTCGTGGTTCGCCCAGTCGCCAGCGCGCCTGTCGCGCCTCGGCAGCGTCGGCGGCCTAGTGATGATCGGTATCGGTGCACGCCTCGCGGTGTCCGGCCGTCCGGACTGAGCGCGAGCGCTCAGCCGAAGCGTGGCGGCGCCCAGCCGGACAACGTCGTGCTCGTCTCCTCGAGGACCGCGATCAGCTCGTCGGTGATTTCGGGCCGCTCGGCCAGCAGGTCGCCGAGGCGTGCCCGCCAGAGACCGGCCTCGGCCATCATCGCTTCCGGTCGGGCATTCATCCGCGACCACGAGTCCAGGACGTGGCCGTAGTAGGCGGCGTCGATGCGTTCGCTGAGCGTGTACGCGAGCCAGCCCTGGTATCCGCGGTCGATCGCAGCGATGATCACCCGCGCGCCGTCCCACGCCACCCGTGGTCGGTGGCTCGCCATCTGGGTCATTGGGCACCTCCGCGGCGCGGCCGGGTTGTCGAGGCGGCCCGGGTCAGACGGGCCGTGTGTCGAATCGGCCGGGATGAGCACATTGTGGGCCGTTGGCGACGCCATCACAAGGTCCGTTGGCGACGCCATCACTACGCCATTGGGGCCGTGGGGTGTCCGAACCGGAGTGAGCCGGTGCGATGTAATGGCAGCCGGGAACGCGCTCGCTATCGCGGGCCGCTCAAACGTCGGCGGCCGGGTGGCGGTGCCATCGCCGGAGGGGGCAGCTGTGTTGACCGTCGATCTCGTACGCCGTGGAGCCCGGCACCATGGACCCAGAGTCGCCGTGCAGTATCGCGACCAGGCGCTGACGTTCGCCGACGTCGACGAGCTGTCGAATCGCCTCGCCAATGCGCTCATCGCCTACGGTGTCACAGCGCAGGCGCCAGTCGGTCTCCTCGTCGACAACGGAGTGCATTCGATCCCGCTCGATTTCGCCTGCCTCAAGGCGCGTGCCGTCCGGGTGCCGCTGAACTCTCGGCTCAGCCGGGCCGAGCACGCGCGGATGCTGCGCGAAACGGGTGTCCGTACCCTCGTCTATTCGCCGGCATTGGCCGAACGGGCCGCCATGCTCGCGATGGACGTCGACGATCTGGCCGCGACCAGTCTCGGACCCACCGACCGCGACGACCCCGACCTGCTCGTTGCCGCCGCCACGGTCTCGACGGCGGACCCGGCCCTGTCGACGCCGCCGGACGACGTTGTCCTCGCGCTCTACACCTCCGGTACGACCGGCACGCTCAAGGCCGCCCAACACACGCAGGCAAGCTACGCCGCGATCGTCGCGAACATCCTGGCGAATCTCGTGTCGCCGCAACGCGATGACGCGATGCTGCATGCCGCGTCGCTGATCCATGCGAGTGGCACGTTCGTCCTGCCGTTCTGGCTGGCCGGCGCGCGGAACATCGTGCTCGATGGGTTCAACCCGACGACGTTTCTGGACGATGTCGTGGCGACGGGTGCGACGCACGTGAACATGGTGCCGACGATGCTCGGGATGCTTCTGGCTGATGAGCGGCGCGCAGCCGGCGACATCGGCCGGCTCCGTTGCGTGATCTACGGCGCGTCGCCGATGCCGACGGCGACTCTGCGCACTGCGATGTCGTTGTGGGGCCCGATCTTCACGCAGTACTACGGCCAGACCGAGGCGCCGCTGGCCATCACCGTGCTCGACGCGGCCGACCACGTCGGCGACGACGCTCCGCTCGGTTCGTGCGGGCAGCCGGCGGTCGACGCCGAGGTGCTCCTGCTCGACGACGATGGCAACGTCGTCGCCACGGGCGAGGTCGGTGAGATCGCGGTACGAGCGCCGTTCACCCACATCGGCTATCTCAATGCTCCGGAGCTCGATGCGGATGCCCGGACGGCCGACGGATTCCTGCGCACCCGCGACATCGGGCGCTTCGACGGGCGTGGCTATCTCTACCTCGTCGACCGGACCAGCGACATGATCATCACGGGTGGCTACAACGTCTATCCCCGTGAAGTCGAGGACGCACTGCTCGCCCACCCGGCCATCGCGGAGGCGGTGGTTGTCGGCGCGCCCGACGACACCTGGGTCGAGGCGGTCACGGCGTTCGTCGTCGTGCGGGCGGGCTCGGAGGTCACCGACGACGAACTTCGGCAGGTGGTGCGCGACCGGCTGGCCGCGTACAAGGTGCCCAAACGCATCGAACGGCTCGACGCGATCCCGAAGAGCGCCGTCGGGAAACTGCTGCGCCGCGCCGTGCGAGATCCATTGTGGGTGGGGCGGTCACGGCCGGGAGCAACAAAATGACCACGGTACGGGTGGAGCGCACCGGCCCAGTGACCACGGTGATACTCGACCGGCCGGAGGTGCGCAACGCCGTCGACCGGGCGACCGCGCTCGCGTTGGCCGAGGCGTTCCGGGCGTTCGACGCGGACGATTCGGCATCGGTAGCGGTGCTTTGGGGCTCGGGTGGGTCGTTCTGTGCCGGCGCGGACCTGGCGGCGTTCGCGGCGGGCCACGGCAACCGGGTCGCCCCGGACGGGGATGGCCCGATGGGGCCGACGCGTATGAAGCTGTCGAAACCGGTCATCGCCGCGGTTGCCGGTCACGCCGTTGCCGGCGGCCTCGAGCTCGCGTGCTGGTGCGACTTGCGCGTGGCCGAGGAGGATGCGGTGTTCGGCGTGTTCTGCCGGCGCTGGGGTGTACCGCTGATCGACGGCGGCACGGTGCGGTTGCCGCGTCTGATCGGCATGAGCCGGGCGCTGGACATGATCCTCACCGGTCGCCCGGTCGGGGCGGCCGAGGCGTACGCCATAGGGCTCGCGAACCGTGTCGTCGCGCCGGGGGAGTCCCTGCCGGCGGCGCGCGAGTTGGCCGTCGAGATCGCGCGGTTCCCGCAGGTGACGATGCGAAGCGACCGCGCGTCGGTCTATGCGCAGGATGGCCGGTCGCTCGCGGATGCGCTCGATCGCGAGTTCGCGCTCGGCCAGGCGAGTCTGGCAGTCGCCCGCGACGGGGCCGAACGGTTCGCGGCCGGACGCGGGAGGCACGGCCGCTTCGACGAGATATAGCCGGACGTAGCCGTCGCCGCAAAGCCGGCAGTCGGGTAGCGCGCGTCGGCTCCGTTCGGTGGTTCTCGCGTGTAGTGGCGTTGTGTGCGTTCGGTGGCTCTCGCGTTCGGTGGCTTGTGCGGTGGGTTGCGTGCGTCAGGAACAGATCCGCATGGGGCCGGTTGCGCCGGGCCGCAGCGTGAACGCCACGTGGTGCCCAGCGCCGTCGGTAAAGTCGGCCTGGGTCGCCGAGCGGATCGTGATGATGCCCGGCTGGTACGGGTTTCCCCATCCCGGCGGCGGGTTGCCGTTGCCATCGGACAGCGGCGCGTCGGCGGCGTACCAACGGCCGGCGATGTTCGCCTCGCTGATGCCACAGTGGGTGTAGAGCGCGTACGGATAGCTGGAGCGCGCACCGGCAGGCGTCGATGGCGCCGGAGATGGCGCCGGAGATGGCGCCGGGCCGAGCCGGTCGGCGGCGGTTGTACGGCCCGCGCATCCAGCCAGCGCCGCGGCCATAGACAGCGCGGCGGTCAGCGTCGCTATCGATCGGGCCGTCGCCACGGAAGTTGGACGCGTGGGGACCCCGAGCGGTTCCGCTTCAACCGGACGCGGCAAGGGTCGTTTGTGGATAACCAAGATTTGGCCCGTCGCCGCCGTCGGTGCACGTCACGCCGTTGATTCGCACCGCCGTCGGCCGGCTTGTCCACAGCATGCGATCACGCGTTGCCGGCCTCTTCATGTGTTGATGAAGATAAATGCCGTGACCATCAATCCGATCGTCGCAACGGTCGCCGATCGTGCCGGCGACGCACGGGCCAGCGACGCGTGGGCCAGCGACGCATGGGCCGGCATCTGGCTGGCCGAGGACGTCGAGGCGATCCGCCAGGGCATCGCGTCACGTTCGTGGGTCGACTCGACGCTGGGTGGAGTGGGCGCGAGTCTCGACGCGCTGGCGACGATGTCGGATCCGGCCGGTGCCTTGATGCAGTCCGGCCTGTCCTGGCTGATCGAACACATCCGGCCGCTGTCGACCGCGCTCGACTGGCTGGCCGGCGATCCGACGACGATTGCCCGCCACGCGCAAACATGGCGAAACGTCGCGACAAGCGTGCGCGCCGACGCGGCCGGCCTCGGGACCGGCACGGCGAGCGACGTCGCGGGGTGGCATGGGCAAGCGGCGCAGGCCTTCGGCTCGTGGACGGCCAAACAGCGGACCGTCTTGGGCGGGCTCGCCACCGGCGCCGAGACGATGGCATCGATCACCGAAGGCGTCGCCTATCTGACCGCCGGCGTCCGAACGCTGGTTCGCGACGCGATCGCGACGGTCGTCTCGCGCGCGATCGAGTATGCCGGTGAGGAGGTGTTCTCGCTCGGCCTAGCCACGCCGTGGGTGATCGAGCAGGTGTCCACGCTCGTCGCGGCGTGGTCGGCCCGGATCGCCCGTCTGGTGGCCGCACTCACGAACAGCATCGCCCGGCTGACCCCGATGATGCGTCGGCTCGGCGACCTCGTCGACCGGTTGACGCGGTTGCTGCACGACATGCACGGCACCGGCGGCGATCCGACGAAGGTCGGCCCACCGATCCGGGATCGCGCTCCGGACCCGGTGTCACTCGTCGCCGCACCTGTCAACCTCGACCCGGCGACGATCCGGTTCAGCCAACACTCGGTGACCGGCGCCTCGGTGATCACTGACAGCATGCGCTCGGACGGTTGGGTCGGGGCACCGATCGACGTCGTACGCATGCCCGACGGTGACCTGACCACGATCGACAACACGCGGGTGCTGGCGGCCAGGCAGGCCGGCATCGACGTCTCGGCGAACGTCCACGGCTTCGACGAACCGTTGCCGCCAGACATGATCGGTCGGTTCACCACTCGCACCGGCGCGCTCACCACCTGGGGTCAGGCGGTCGGCCAGCGGATCGGCCGGCAGAACGCGACCCTCCGGACGACGTACCCGTTGGGATCTTGGAATGAACCGACCGCACGATAGCCTGATGCCGACGCAGAGGTGGAGGGATGGCATGGCCGACCTGCTGGGCCCGGCGGAGCTTCCGCCCGGCTTCGCCTATCCGCACGAGTTCCTGCGGGTGGTCGATCTCGGCCTGGTCAACCTCGAGCCGTGGTGGATCTTCGATGGCGCGCCGCTGCGGGACCGTGTCGTCGGCCTGCGCAAACGCTTCCCCGATCGGGTCCTGGTCCCGTTCGCCCGCCGTGAAGACAACGACGATGTCGCGTGTTGGGAGGGTGCGCCGCCGCGCGTCGTCGTGATCCATGACTTCGCGTCCCCCGGATTCGAGGACCGGGGCGGATTCGCCGACTTCAACGACTGGCTTCGGCAGGCCATCGAGGACCTCATCGCATTTGCGTAGCCCCGCGGCCGACGGCGAGACGGCGTTCGGAGTCGTGGAACCTTCCGCGGCGGCCCCCGCGTGCCTACCGACGCTTCGCATCCAGCCGGCGGGCCGCCAGACGAGCCGCCCGATCGGCCTGCTCGGCCCGCGTACGCGCGGCACGACGGTCGTGTTCGGCCGCGGTCAGCGCGTCGACCGCCTCGTCGAGTTGCCGGCGCACGCGATCCGCTTGCACGCGCGCATCACGTACGGCCCGGTCGGCCCGATCGAGGTCGGCGTGTGCCGCATCCCGATCCTCGTCCGCCGCGGCAGCGGCCTCGGTGAGCGCCCGCCGTTCCTCGCTGAGTGCCCGCGGTTGCTCGTCGGGCGCGCCGTCATCGTCTTTGGATCGACGGCGCCCGGTGGACCGGGCCGACGCTCCATCTTTCGGGCGCCCGCCGGCTGGCGTCGACGCGCGGGTCGTGGTGCCTCGGCTCGTCGTGTCCCGGTTCGACTCCGGTGGGCTCCACATCGCCATGTCGCCGGATGGGAAGCCGCTGCTGCGCAGCGTTCCGGTCAGGCGACCGGCGGTCAGGCCCTCGGCGGCGTCCGGTTCGGCCAACGCCGCGTGGAGGATCTCCTCCAGTCCGCGGATGGTCGCCTCATTCGGCCGTACGCCAGCAGCTTCGGCGACCGCTCGCGCCTCGCGAACGAGCGACGCCATGAGCTGGCGCTGTTGGGTGGACAGGCGGCGCAGCTCGTCTCGGTCCAGGGACGCGGTCGCGTCGCGCATCGAGGCGCCCAGGTCGACCAGTGCTCGGACATCGTCGGCGTGCGCTCGCGCGAGCTGGTTGGCGAGCCATGCCGCGGCATTCGGCTTAGCCAGTTTCGCGATGGCCGCCGCGACCTCCCGAGCGCCGGCCGCGCGGGCGGCCTTGGCCCGGTCGTTGCGTACGGCGACGAAATCATCGGCCGGCAGAGCGTAGAGATCGTCGGCGACGTCATCGATGGCGCTAGCGACGTCGTCGGCGGGATCGCCGTTGCCGCTCGCGCCCGAGGCTCGAGCCACCCGTCGTCCTTCCGGTCGCGTCCGCGGCGGCCGTTGGCGGACCGCTTCGTCGTCCGGTCGCATCGCCGCCGCGGCGATACGACCAGGGGATGTCACGGACTGTACCAACGTCGATGCGGTCGCGGTGGGCAGCATGTCCGGATTCCCGGCGCGGTGGCCCGCTCGTCCGCCGCTCGCCGCTCGCCCGCCGCTCACTCGGCGTGCGCCGCTCGCCCGCAGCTTGTCCGGTGCCCGCCGCCGCTCGGCCGTGGTCTTCCGCGGCTCGGACGCTAGAGCCCGAAGGCCAACGGGTGCTCGGGCGGTCCATCGGCCAGCAGGGCAGCGAGCGCGTCAGCGAGACCGCGCGGCGAGAACACGGCCCGACCGCGATAGCTTGCGATTTCCGGTTGGGTCCACCACCGGAAGCCGGCCACGTGTTCGGCGGCCAACTGCTCGTCCGTCATGGTGCCGTGCGGCGTGAACCTGGCCGTACGGACCAGGTAGTAATCGTTGATCACGCCGTCGTAGCCGGTCGCGTGTCCGGGCGCGACGACCTTCTGATGCCAGACATGCGGTGGCTCCGCGTCGAGCGGCAGACCGATTTCCTCGTCGAGCTCCCGGCGCAGCGCCGCCAGCGGTGGCTCCCCGGCCTCGACACCGCCGCCGGGCGCGGCCCAGACCGTGTCCGGACCCGTGTCGTGCCGGAAGCGGAACTGGCAGAGCAGCATGCGGTCATCCGGATCGAGCACAATCGCCCGAACCGCGGGCCGAAGTCGCGGCGCGTCCACGCGGCAGAACGTACCCGATGGTCGCGGTCGGCCGCGCCCGTGATTCCGCTGGCCGGTCCCACGCGACCTACGTGGCGGGATCGGCCTCGGAAAGCGGTCGCAGGCGTGCCGCACCGATCAATGCGGTCGCACCGCTCGCTGCGACCGACTCGGTCGGTTCGACCAGGAGCCGAGTGGCGGCTGCCGCGGTCAACGGCGGCGCGAAGAGATATCCCTGCCCGAGACGACAGCCCAAACCGATCAGTGCGTCGCGCTGTTCGGGGCGTTCGATGCCCTCGGCGATCACTTCGAGGTTGAGCGACTTCGCCATCGCGAGGATCGCGATCACGATGCTGCGATCCGTCCCCTCGTCGGCGACGCCGTCGATGAAGGACCGGTCGATCTTCAGGCATTCGGCCGGAAATTGCTTGAGATAGGCCAGGTTCGAGTAGGAGCTGCCGAAGTCGTCGAGCGCGAAGTGGACGCCGCCGGCCCGGAGGTCGTGGGTCACCACGGCGACGTCGTCGCCGGCATGACTCCGCTCGGTGACCTCGAGCCAGACATCGGCGGGATCGACGCCGGCCCGGCGGATGAGCGAGTCGAGATGCCGTGACACGTCGGCCTGCCACAGCTGGGCCGCGGACAGGTTCACGTTGAGGTTCAGGCCGCGCCAGCCGGGCAGGCGTTGCCACGTCGCGAGCTGCCGGCATGCCTGGTCCAGCACCCACGCTCCGATCGGCACGATCTCGCCCGTCTCCTCGGCCAAGGGGATGAACACGTCGGGTGGGATCGGCCCGCGCTCATGATGCGTCCACCGCAACAGCGCCTCGAACCCCACCGGGCGTCCGGTGTCGAGGTCGATGAGCGGTTGGTAGAGGATCCCGAGTTCGTCGCGATCGAGCGCCTGCATCAGCTCCGAGCGGATGCTGAGCCGATCCAGCGACCGGTGGGACGCGGCGTCGTCGAAGACCTCGACCGCGCCCGGTGCCGCGCGCCTTGGCGACGTACATGGCCGCGTCGGCGTCCCGCATCATCGTCCCGGCGGTGGTCGCGCCGTGTGCGCCGAGGACGCCACCGATGCTCGCCGAGACGGTGACCCGCTCGTCGTTGAGTTCGAACGGCTCGAGCAACGCCTGGACCAGTCGGTATCCGACGTCGGTCACGTCCTCCAGTGTCTCGATCTCGCCGAGGACGACCACGAATTCATCGCCGCCGAAACGTGCCAGCAGATCCTTGGCGCGCAGAGCCTTCTGCAGCCGCGCGCGACCTGCCGGAGGAGTCCGTCGCCGGCCTCGTGGCCGAGCCGGTCGTTGACCGACTTGAATCCGTCGAGATCGCAGAAGAGCAGCCCGGTGAACGGTGCCGATCCGTGCTTCAACACATGATCGAGGCGCTGTACCGCGAGTTCGCGATTGGCGAGTCCGGTCAGCGGGTCGCGGGTCGCGCGCCGCCGAAGCTCGTGGTAGAGGCCGGCATTCTCCAGAGCGGTGGCGAAGTAGCTGGCGAAGATCGTGGCGATCTCGATCACTTCGGCGCCGAATGGCCGGGCCCGTTTGCGGGTGGCGTACAGCAGGGCGATCGGCACGCCGTCGCGCATCACCGGAACGCACAGCGCGCTGCGTGGCAGCGGACTCGACGATGACGTGATCGTCGCCACCCACGGCGTCGCCGCCGTCGACCGACGCCCACGCTCGCAGTTCGGCGACCGGTCGCTCCGTCACCGGTGCGGCCTCGGGCGGAGCGTCGCCGTGGTGAGCCTGGGCGTACGCGACGCCGTCGGAGACGCCGACGATCCACGCGTCGTCCGACATCGTCAGTCGCTGAATGAGTTCCGCCGCGGCGTCCAACAGCGACTCGGAGTCCAGGTGCGGGGCGAGCAAATGGCCCGATTGCGCCAGCCGCTCGATCGCCACCGCGCGCTCCCGATCATCGGCCGCGATCCGCAGCCGTTGCGCGACCGACGACAGCACGTGCAGATCCGTACCGCCGAAGAGCTCACCGCTGCTGCGATAGAGCACCAGAAGCTCGTCGGACGTCTCGGAGCGTTGTCGACATCGGCACGAACGCGGCGGAGCGCAGTCCCAACCCGGCCAGAGCGACCGGCACGTTGGCGTCGGACTCGTCGAGCTCGGTGGCCACCGCTCGCCCGGTCTCGACGGCGTCGGCGGCGACCGGACCGATCGGCCAGCCGTCCCGGAAGGACGGATCGTCCTCCGGTAAGCCGGTCGCGGTCGTCACGAGGAGACGGTCGCCGACCACGCTCACAATGCACACCGGATCGGCGTTGAACGCGTCGGACAGCACGGCGAGCGCCTGGTCGAGCAGCTCGTCGGGCGCGGACGGGCTGCTGAGTACGGTCAGCAGCCGGATGAGACGACCGGTGTCGCGATAGGCGTTGCTCGCGGCCGTCGTGGCCTCGAGCAGCTGGGATGTCAGTTGCGAGACATCGGCGCCTGGCGCTGTCATCGGCGCATCACAGCGCGACCGCGGTAACGGTGGCGTTGTGGTAACCGGCAACGCTCGTCGTACGGGCGAACTCGCCGTACGTGTAGACGCCGAAGATCGGTACGGAACCGGCCGCCGACTGCAACTCGATGGCCTCCTGGGGCCCACGCTCCTGCAGGATGTCGATGCGAGCGATGCAGCTGAACACGAGCAGCATCGACGCGTCGCGTCCGGTCACCGAGCGGTGCGCGACGTCCCGACTCGTCGCCAACAGGTCATCGGAGTCGCAGGACACGATCTGGATGGCCGAGTAGACCGGCAGCGGCGCGAACGTGTGGATCATCTCGTCCTCGCCCATGAACACGCCCCGGATGAGATGCGAGCCGTCCGGCTCGATCAGCCCGAATGCGTGGGTCGAGTAGAAGCCGCCGTCGCGAATGCGATCGAGTTCCTCGCGGTTGCCTTGGCGGATGTGTTCCTCGTACACATCCCGGGCCGGCCGACCGGCGATCTCGTGCACGATCTGCCCGTCGGTCTTCGTGATGAGCAGAGGCAGCCCGATCGGGTGCCAACCGTGCCCGACGGTGATCGGAACAGGCTCATCCGAACCGATCCACACCCCGACCGCGGCGTCGTTCAGCACCCGGTCGTTGAAGAAGACGTAGGTGGCGCTCAATCGCCGGTCGTCGCCGGCTCCGCCGCCGACCACGGGCACGGCGGAACCCGTGACGCGATGTATCCCACCGATCAGTGTCTGCTGCTCGGCCGAAAGACCGTCGACGAAAATCAGCAGCGTCGCGTGGGGCGTCTGTTCGGTTCCGAGGTCGGCATGGGCCGATCGGGCCAGTTCAATACCGGCCGCTTCGCTTCCGGCGGAGAGACCTTCGACCGAGGCGAAACCGAAACGGTACGGCCCGGCCGTCATCGCCAGCACGGCGACGCCGCTCGCCGGCTCGGTGAGGTGACCGCCGACGAAATGGCCGGCGCTCGTCTCGCCGACCAACGGGGTGTCGCCGGTCACGGCTCGGATCGCACCGAGGAGCTTGCTCCAGGTCGTACCGTACGGACGCGTACACGATGATCATGTCGGCGGCACGGCCGTTGAGGCCCGCGATCGCCTCCGTCGCGGCGATTGTGCCTGCCTCGACCGGATCGTCGGCCTCGCTGGTGCCGGTGGCGGCGTGCAGGCGCCTTGGCAGTGTCTGCTGGGTCACGACGTCTCCCCCTCGGGTCGGTACGCCCGGAATGCGGCCTCAATTATAGAAAGCCCGGATTGTATTGCGAGGCCGGCTCGCATTCCGGTCCTCGAACGCGAGATGCGGCACCGCCGCCCGCCCGACCCGGGTGGGCGGCGGTTGACAGTATTTCGGCCATTCGATTGGATATGCGCTCAAGCGTTGCGCCAAACGAGTCGACCTCACCGACCCAGGTGACCGCATCGACCAGTCGGGCGCCCCTTGCACGGAGCGTGACCGTCGGAGCCGGCGGAGCCGTGCTTCGATGCCTCGGGAGACGACGATGACAGCGCGGCGGGCAACCCGGGTCGCTGCTGCGATCACCTTCCTCGTCGCACTCGCACTGATCGCCGCGTGCATGTCGTCCGCCGGGCATTCGACCAGCGCGGCACGCTCGTCGAGCGGACGATCGGTACCGCAGACGGTGGTCATGCCGCCGGCGTCGCCGTCGGCGCCGATGAGCGGCGCGTCGCCGAGTCCGTCGACGTCGTCGACGAGCAAACCCCCGACCAGCACGGCGGCGAGCCGGCCACGTGACGCGCTGAGCGGCGAGGGTGCCACCAACCGGGATGCCTGGGCGACCTGGCGTGGCCTGCCGGTGCAGATCGACGAGGTGTGGAACGACGCGAAAGCAAGCAATGGCAAGATCACGTGGGCGTCGATGGACGCCCTGACGAGCACCAAGTACGGCTTCGCCAACGGCAAGTGGAAAGGCGCGATGTCGATCGGGCAGCCGATGTTCGCCGACGACGAGACCGTCCAGCAATGCGCGACCTCGTCCGAGATCACGACGTGGGCGAAGGATCTCAAGAACGTCTGGCCGTCGGGCTCCGCCTTCATCCGGTTGGGCTGGGAGTTCAACGGCGACTGGTTCCACTGGGGCGTGAAGCCGGGCGACGCGGCCGCATTCAAGGCCTGCTGGATCAAGTGGTACACGTTGGTCAAACAGGTGTCGACGAAGTTCGAGCTGGTCTGGAATCCGAACAATCAGAGCTACGACGCGAAGATTGACGTACGCGACTTCTGGCCCGGCAGCGGCTACGTCGATGCGGCCGGCCCGGACGCCTACGCGCTGAGCTTTGACGGAAAACTGATGAGCCCGGACCGGAAGGGCCCCAACGGCGAACCGCTGGGCATCGACGCATGGGTGAACTGGGTCGCCTCCAAGGGCGTGCCGTTCGCCGTTCCCGAGTGGGCGATCCGCGACGGCGTCGTTTGGGGTTCCACCGATCCGACGTATATCGACCAGATGCGGGCCGCGTTCGTCAAGGCGGCCAAGTCGGCCACCGGTCTCGCCTATGAGTCGTATTTCGACGGCGGGTCCAAATACAAGTGCGATTTGTCCATCCACGACCCGAACTGCGCCGGCGTGCACACGGCGGCAGCCAACCGCTACCTGGCGTTGTGGAGCAAGCCCTACGTCAACTCGCACCCGTAGATCGCGGCGGTTCGGCCGAGGCAAGGCGGGCGCCGTGGGGGGTTGCGGTAGCGTCGGGCCGTCGCCCCCGACGACCGAGGAGCCGGATCCATGGGTACGAGACCGCTGCTGAACCGTCGTCTCGAAGGCATGGGTACGACGATCTTCGCGGAGATGTCGGCGCTGGCGACCGCGACGAAGTCGATCAACCTGGGCCAAGGCTTCCCCGATACCGACGGGCCGGCGGAGATCGCCGAGGCGGCCGTCGCCGCGATCCGGGCCGGCCACGGCAACCAGTACCCGCCCGGGCCCGGCATTCCCGAGCTCAGGCTCGCCGTTGCCGAGCACCAGCGGCGCTTCTACGGCCTCGCGTACGACCCCGATGCCGAGGTGCTCGTCACCGCAGGCGCGACGGAGGCGATCGCCGCGGCGATGCTGGCGCTGCTGGAGCCGGGGGACGAGGTGGTCGCGTTCGAGCCGTTCTACGACTCCTACGCCGCGTGCATCGCCATGGCCGGCGGTCGACGGGTGCCGCTGACCCTGCGAGCGCCCACGTTTCGACCCGATCTCGACGAGCTGCGGTCGCTGATAACACCGCGTACCCGATTGCTGCTGCTGAACTCGCCGCACAATCCCACCGGCATGGTCCTGCGACCCGACGAGCTGGCCGCGATCGCCGCGCTCGCGACCGAGCATGACCTGCTGGTGGTGACCGACGAGGTCTACGAGCACCTGGTTTTCGCGAGCGGGGCGGTCGCGACCGCGCATCATCCCATCGCGGCTCTGCCAGGCATGCGGGAGCGGACCGTCTCGATCTCGTCGTCGGGCAAGACGTTCTCGTTCACCGGGTGGAAGGTCGGTTGGGTCACCGGTACGCCGGAGCTGGTCGCGGCCGTACGGACGGCCAAGCAATACCTCACCTACGTCAGCGCCGGGCCATTCCAGTACGCCATCGCCGACGCGCTTGCCCTGCCGGACGCATACTTCAGCGAAATCCGGGGCGACTTGGAGGCCAAGCGCGACCTGTTGGCGAACGGCCTCGCTGACATCGGATTCGACGTGTACGTCCCGGATGGCACCTACTTCATCACGACCGATGTGGCGCCGCTTGGCTCGAAGGACGGGATCGAGTTCTGCCAGGCGCTGCCCGGCCGGTGTGGCGTCGTCGCGATCCCGAACGTGGTGTTCTACGACAATGCGGATGTCGGCCGCAGCCAGGTCAGATTCACGTTCTGCAAGCGCCGCGAGGTGCTCGATGCGGCGATCGATCGGCTACGCGACGGCCTGCGGAAGCCCGTCATCTGAGGGTGCTCCACGGTCCGGCGCACCGTGTGGCCGGCCGGGCCGGGGCCGGTACGGCCCCCGGCGGCTGCTGGAAGCGGTATACCAGGATCGATCCGCCCAGTACGTCGACCGGGCAGTAGTTGCGCAGCCACGCCAGCTGCGTGCTGTCGGCGCTCGTGAGCGCGGTCGCCGACACTGCCACCCACCCGGAGACCGCGCTCGGTGGAGCCCCGAGCAGAGCGGCGGGCTCCCGGGATGTCGGACTCGGTCAGACCACGCGGTCCGAAGTAGGTGACCCACGGATGCCGGCCCTGGCTCCACGACCGCAGGGCGTAGAAGCCCTGCCCCCAGTCGACATTCGAGTCGGTGGCCACGGCGTAGCCGGGCGTGAACGGTGGTGCCGTCCAGGCCAGCGACGTCGGGAACGACAGCGCCGTGCTGGCCGCACCGGCGGCGAGCAGCACGGCGACCGCGCCGGTGAGTCCGCGTCGCCAGGCCGGTCCAAGGCGCTGCACGACCGGCACCAGCGCGCTTGCCGCCGCGGACCACAGCGCCATCACCGGCAGAAGGAGCCGCACGCCGAGGTTGAGCGGCCCGGCCACGGTGAAACCGGCCAGCACGATCGCCGGCAGACCGACGGCCAGCATCGTGCGTCGGCGAGCGGACCGCTCGGACCAGAAGCACGCGACTGCTCCGCCGAGCAGAAGCAGCAGGATCGCCGCCGGGTATTTGATCAGCAGACCGAGTGGCCAGAACCACCAGCGGGAGCCGGTGTACGACACGTCGAGCAGGTAGCCGTGGATCCGGCCCGCCTTGTATGAAGCGAGGTAAGAGACCCCGTCGAGGTACGGCTTCGGCGCGATGACGGTCGGATGCCTCAGCACCGACGGGTCCAGGATCACGTACGGGATCCACACGCCGATCCACGTGACGGCGGCCGTCAGCCCAGTGTGGCCGAGCGCACGCCGGACGCCAGACCGCCAACTCGCACCGAGGATTACGCCGAGACCGGCCAGCACGACCAGGGCGCCGGAGATCGACGTACCCGCGGTCAGCGCGAAGGCCAGACCGGTCCACACGAGCGCGCGGACCGTACGCAGCCGCAGCCAGCGGGCGAGCGCCCACGAGCCGAGTGTCACCGCGAGCGCGAAGGGCACGTCGGTACCGTCGAGGTGACCGATCCCAAGGACGAGCGGAGACGCGAGCCAGAGCAGCCCGGCCAGGGCGCCGGCGGCGGCGCCGAACAACTCGGCCGCCAGCGCGTACGCCGCGAAGGCCACGCCAACGGCCTCCACGAGTGGCACGAGTCGGGAGGCGAACGTGACGTCGCGGAGCCGCCCGGCTGACACCTGAGCCTGGACGAACTGCGCACTACAGGTTCGCTCCCGGTAGTCGGCGCATGACCGGGTCGGCGGGACAACCGGGTGGGCCGCGAGCACCGGCAGCGCCGCGAGTGCCTTCGGCAACGGCGGATGCTCGGCGTTGAACTCCAGGTCGTGGTGGAGTAGTGCCGCGACCCCCGAGGCCACGTACACCGGCTCGTCGTACGTGGCTGAGTCGGATCGCGCTTCGCTGAGCCCGAGCGCCAGGAACGCGACCGAGGCGAGGGCCAGCAGCGTGAACGGAAGTCGTCGCAGCCAGGCAACGCTCGTGGTCATCGCGGTCGCCGGGAGTCTAGGAAACAGATGATCTCGGACCAGCCTAACGGTATGCCGATGATGCGGCGCTGATCTCACGCCGCCTGGGGGAGCGTAGCAACGGGTGCCCGCGGCGAGGCCGATGCGGATCCCGGTTGGCCGGGATCGGTCGGCCGGGATCGGTCGGCCGGCGGGTCGCGATGTCGATGACTCGGCCCGGTTACCCCGGTTACAACGCCGAGATCGTTGCGGGCGCCCGTTCGGCGCGGCTCAGTGCGCGAAGCACCGGCGTCTGGCCGTGCCGACGGACCGACAGTCGGGTCAGCAGGTCCAGGACGGGCGCCATGACCGACTCCGGAAGCTCCGGCGTCGGGATACGTACGCTCACGGCCAGGTCGTCGGAGTGTACGGCGATCTCCATCATGCGCGTGACCAGGAAGTCGTCGAGTGCGAGCGACCACGGACCGGCCGCCATCCGTACGGGCCGGTCGGCGGGTTCGTCGGGCAGCCGTACGGACAGCCTGGCCAGCGCTTCGGATGCGGCCGACGCGACCGATGCCGGCCCGGCCTGCGCGCTCGACTCGCTACCGGCCCGGATCGCAGTGTTAGTCTCCTGGTCCCAGCCGGCGCCGAGCCAACTGGCCCGCCCGTAATGTTCGATCAGGGCCACTCGCTCGACGTCGTCGGCGGTCATCTCCAGCGCTCGATCGGCGGAGATGATCTGGCTGGTCAGGTGGGCGGCAAGTCCGCCGACGGACATCGCGGCGAGCGCGCTTTGCTCCGACCACGCCGCGGCCACCGCCGGATCGGCAACGAGTGTCGCCGCCGACGTTGCCGCGTGCAGGTATGCGTCTGCGATCATGCGCGGCAGGCTAACAGCCCGCGACGATGCCGCCCGAGCTGCCACCCCAACAACGCATCGGATCGCACCACGTTGTTGCTTAGCGGAACACTACGTACCGGTTCGCGTCGGCTCCGGTCAGTCGATAGCGTCCGGGATCGGGCGCCCGGCCACCGAGCAGTCGCACGAACGTCGCCGCGTCGGCCGCGAGCGTCGCATCGGGCCCTTCGCGGCCCAGCTGTAGTTGCCGGCCCGGCAACTCCACGCGCGTTCGCGGCACCGCTGACGTGGGGCGGCGGCTGAGCTGCTCGAAGATGGTGAGTGCGTCGGTCAGGCCCTCGCTGGCGTACGCGGACTCGATGCCGAGCGCATCGCGGACGTCGCCGCCGTGCAACCACTCGCCGAGCGCCAGCCCGTCAAGTTTGCCGTTGGCCGTCGCGATGACCGCGGCACCGGCGGCGTATTTGGCCTCGAGTTCCGCGAGCACCTGGTGGATCGGTAGTGGTTTGCGGTCGTCCACGTCGCGCTGGTTCTCCGCGGGGAGAAGCCGTGACTAGTGCCGGCGGCGGCCATTCCGAGCGCGGCGGCGCAGTGAGCCAGCACGTCGCGCACGCTCCAGCCGGGCAGCACCGTGGCTCGGTCGAAGTCGCTCGGCGGCGTGGCGTGCAGGATGGGCAGGATGGAGTCCCGCTCGGTCAGTAGGAGGCGGGCTCCCCGAGACTGGCGCTCGGCGGCTGGTCGGCCAATAATTCGGTCACACGTCGAGCCTAGTTCGTGCGCACGCTGTCTCGTCCGTTCGGATCGTGGCCGTCGTGCACCGCGCGAATGCTGCTGTGGCCCGCTATTTCGGGACGTTACTCGCGGCGGAACCGTAGGCCGGCGAGAAACGATTCGGTGTCGTCCGGTGTCCCGCCCGAGCGGTATCCGTCCAGTGACGCCTGCACCATTTCCAAGCGCACCGTTGTTCCGGTGGGCCCGGTCGTCAGCGTCATGTGGTCGACCATCTGCCGTGCCATCCACAGCCCGCGACCATTCAGGGAGTCGTTCGCGGGCAGCTGGTCGGGGATCGACATCGAACCGCCCGGCCCGTGATCGATGACGAGCGCGATCAACCGCTGGCGGTCGCGGATGAACACGAACCAGCCCTGGCCGCCACCGTGCCGAATCGCGTTCGTGAGGCACTCATTGATGGCGTAGACGAGCATCGATGCACGCTCGTCGTCGAGACTGATGCTATGCAGAGTCGTGCGACAGCCGGTCCGCAGCCGCGCGACATCTCCAGCCGCGAAGTGCTCCGCAATGAGTACGTGGCCGCGGCCGTGCGCTCGACGCGAGTCAGTGCCTGACGCATCGTGCCGCGGCCTCGCCTGGTCCACATTGGTCATCTCGACTCCGGCGGTGAGAGGTGGTCTGCGCCGGGGTCTGGGGCGGATTCCTACGTCAGGATACACGTGGGCTCGTTGACGCGACACCAGAAGCTAACCGTGTCGACCCGATGCGTACGGCACCTACCGCGCTTCGATGCGCTGCATCACACTCTGCGCGGCGGCGATAACGAGCCTGCGATCGTAGGTGATCGCGTAGTCAAAGTGGCGCTCGTCCGGCTCGGCCGGGTCGGCCGAGCGGTGCCTGGCAACGAGTGCGGCGGTAAAGTGTGCGCCCACGACGATGACCACCCATTCGTTTGACAGCGGATCGCTGGCATCCAATGACGTGCCGCGAACTCGCGGTGCCGGTACGGTCGGCATGTCTCGGCCCAGTGCGGCCACCATAACCGCGGCGGTGGCGACTTTCGCGTAACGCATTTGAGTGGAGCGATCGAAGTTGTGCACGTCCTCGAAGCACGCGACCAGCACTCCCGGCTCGGATGGATCCGCGGCGCGATATTCGAGATGCCGGCTCAGCGATGTCAAGAGCCGCTTGGTCGCGGCCCGGGGCGGTCGCTCTTTGGTAACAACGTCGTACGGTGTTGCTCGGCTCGTCTCCTCGGGAGACAGCAACGGCAGGGACGGACTTCGTTTTCGTGGCCAATGATCGGCCAACGGTCGCGGCCGGCCGAAGCGCCATCCTTGGCCGATCGTCGCTCCCATCGCCAGGGCCATGTTGGCGTGTTCGCGCGTCTCCACGCCCTCGGCGAGAATGATGGCGCCGGTCCGCTCGACTTCGGCCAGTACGCCATTGATCGTGCGCGCGATCGCGATATCGGGACTGCCCTGAATCAGCGAGAGATCCAATTTGATGATGTCCGGGTGCACGAGCGGCATCATGGCTAGGCTCGCCGGTTCCACGCCAATGTCATCGATGGCGATCCCGAGCCCTTCGGCGCGAGCCACCGCGACCGCGTCGAGGACGGCCGCCGGGTCGTTGGCAAGATAGCGCTCGGTCAGCTCGACCACGATATTGAGTTGGCTCATACCGGTACGGATCGCCTCCTGCAGATCAGGCGGGCACGCAGTACTCAGTGAGGCCGGTTCCGCGTTCACGAACAGGGTGAAATCGGGGGAAGCGCGGCACTCGTCGCGGCTCGGAATGCCGCCGCCCGGCATATCCAGTCCAGTTCGACCGCACGGTCGATCTCGTACGCATATTGAAACATCGCTGTCGGCATGGCGAAGGCTGAGTCCTCCGGACCCCGAGCGAGCGCCTCAAAGCCTACGACCTGCGAAGAAGTAAGATCCACAACTGGTTGGAAAAGGACCGAGATCTGGCGACGTTCGATAAGCCGATCGAACTCGGCGCGTGACGGTTGCATGGCGGTCCCCTCAGCGGCGGCGTGATGACGCGTCGCCATCGCTGTCAAGTTTCCCCTGCTCGCGCTGGCTGCATGGGCGAACGACGCTGGTCGGCGCATCTCGGCCGGCGCTCGATGTCTGTCTGAGTATTCGTTGGCGTTCGCCGCGCGAGGGTCGTTATCGCCAGGCGTTGAGCCGCAGCTTCCACGGGAGCAACGCCGATTCCGCCTGCACCGACACGCTCATTTTCGACCGGCCGTTCGTGCGGTCCTCGAAGCGGATCGGCACTTCGACGATCGGGAGACCGGCGCGTGCGGCCCGGTAATTCATTTCGACCTGGAACGCATACCCGTTGCTGGCAATCGATGCCACGTCGACCGTACGGAGCGCCTCCGCCCGCCACGCCTTGAACCCAGCCGTCGCGTCGCGTACACCTAGCTGGAGGATCGTGTTGACATAGCGGTTCGCCCACGCCGAGAGCAGCCGGCGCCGCAGCGGCCAGTCGCCGGCGACCTCGCCGCCGTCGACGTACCGAGAGCCGATGACGACGGCGGCTTGGTGCCGATCGAGAATGTCGACCATCTGTGGAATCGCGGTACACGGGTGCGAGAGATCGGCGTCCATCTGGACGACGATGTCGGCCGCGTCGGCCAAGGCGCGGCTGATCCCGGCGACGTACGCGCGACCCAACCCGTCCTTCGTCGACCGATGTAGCACCGTCATCGGGATCAGCTCGGCGATCGCGAGCTTGTCGGCGATCTCGCCGGTTCCGTCGGGCGAGTCGTCGTCGACCACGAGGAGGTGGAGGTTCGGCAGCTCGAGCGCGGCCAGAAAGTCGACCAGCGTCGGTAGGTTGTCGCGCTCGTTATAGGTCGGCACGACCACGGTGATCTTGGCGCCGTCAGTCACGTGAACATCGTCCTGCGTGCGACGTCTCAGCGTGGCCGCTCATATGCGCGTGGCGGGCAGCTCGCCGGAGGTGACCATGGTGAGGTCCCGGGTCGTGCTGACGGACATCAGGGTGAGGGCGGCAAGCGCAACACCGGCAACGGCCGGCAGCGCCACCTCGGTCCGCGTGGTCGCGGCGAACGACAGCACCACCGCCGCGGTCGCGGCGGTCGCGGTGGTCAGCAGCGCCATGCCGGCGTGAATCCGCGTCGTCGAAGGAAGCCGCGACCGGGCCGGATCCATCGTCGCGAGGATTCGGCACGTCTGGAACAGTGCACTGGCGATGGCCAGATACCAGCACACGAGTATGACCAGGCGTAATGCCACCGGGGCCGATGGAGCGTCCGTGTGCGCGAACAGCACCGCGCCGGCGCCGACCACGGCCGGGATCGTCAGCCGCTTGACCGATTCGCCGGCGAGCCAACGCACCATCGCTGCGTCGGCTCGCGGCCATGGTGCGACGAGGACGGCGCCGATGGCGATGGCGACGGCGCTGGTGGCGAGCCCTGCCTCGCGCGTGGCGTCGGCGACCAGGTGGCCGTCGGTCTCGACCAGAAGATGAGACAACAACCAGGTGGCCATCGCGAGCGCGACCGCGGTCACGCACACACGGTTGAGCCGTCGTTGCCGTGTATCGGCGGGCCAGACGGCCGGATGCAGCCACATGTCCACGATTCCGAGCGCCAGGCCCGGCACGTCGTGGACTCGTACCGTCGAGGCACGGATGTCGGCGCCCCACTGGGCCTGAAACGGCTGTGGATAAAGCCGGACCAAGCGATCGACCATGCTCATGTCAGGCCGACTCCGAGGTTTCGCAGCCCGGCCTGCGCGATGTGCGCCATCGATCGCAGCTCGTGTTCGAGCACTTCGCGTCCGGCCGCGGTGAGCTGGACCGGGTGCTGGCGGCCCTGCTCGCTCAGCCCTTCGATGAGACCCTTCGCCTCGAGGCGGGCCAACGCACCGTAGAGACTGCCAACTCCCAGGCGCCGCCCGGTGAGTTGTTCGATCGCCACGTTGATCGCGTAGCCATGCTGGGGACCATCGGCCAAAGCGCACAGCACGAGTGTCTGCGCGTCCGTTGTCTGCACCGCGACCTCCTTCGGGATCAGCCGACAGACTACTACACCTCAAGTACTACGTCACAAATAGTACGCGGCATGTACTATCGCTGCGTGACGGAATCGGCTGTGCATCGCGCGGCGGCATCGGCTCCAACCAGCGTCCCGACCGGCCACCCGTCGGTACGGGCCGCGCGGGTCGCCGTCGGCGTTTGTGTGGTGACGACCGGAGCGTTCACGCTGTTCGCCCTCGTTACCACGCAGCTGAAGGGTGTGCGGGCTGCCAGCCCGTGGCAGGACGACCCGTACGACGCCTTGGTGTCGTTCACCGAGCTGCTCGTGCCGCTGCTGACGGCCCTGCTGGTGGTCCGGGCAGTGTTGTTGTTCGCGGGAACGACCCAGCCGACGTTCCGGCTGCGGCAGCTCGCGCGCGCAAGCCTGGTGTCCATGATGTTGGTCGCTGCCACCGCTCTCGTCGACGCGATCGCTTCACTGCGGCATGCCGATCATCCATTGTGGACCCCCGGCACGCCGTGGCTTATTGCCTCCTTAGCGCCACTAGCGGCATTGGCGGTCGCCGGCATCGCGACCGCCGTACGTGCGGCGCGGCAAGTGCCGGCCGGTGGGCGTACCGAGTCGGGCGACTGGCTGGCCGACCTTGGTCACCTCGTGGACCTCGTGTCCGGTCGGCACGTCGATCGCCCTCGACTCGATCACGCGATCTCGCTCGTCCGCCGGCATCTGGTTGTTATCGCTCTACTGACCGCGGCGTTCGCCGGCATCGCGATCTCTGTGGAGCAAGGTGTCATCGAGGGATGGACCAGCCCATTGCTGTTTGCGACGTCTGCGGTGGTCGGGGCCGGCGGACTGTTTGCGGCGGCCATAGTGTGTAACCGCGCGCTCGGCGTGGTCGCCGCCGTCCCGCCGGCGTCTCGTCCGAGCGCGCCGCGCCAGACCTTGCTGGCTGCCACCGCCGCCACCGGCGTCGCCCTGCCCGTCGCGGCCGGGTTCCGCGACAGCCTCTGGCGTCTGATGGGCCATGCCGGTGGCGTGCACACTCCGGCCGAATTCGCGGGCATCGCTGGTGGGGCGGCGGGCGCGGCGTTCGTCGTTGCGCTCGGGGTCGGGTTCGGGGTCAACCGTGGCCGACGGCTGCGTCTGCGCGTCCGGCCAGCCGAACCACCGACCTCCGCCGAGGCGTCATGCCGCTGACGGCATTACTTGTGGTTTCGTAGTACGGTCCACGTACTACACGAACCGTACTATGCTGTTGAGCGTCACACCGGAAGCGAGCGGCCAACCGCGGTCTGACGTCAGCGTCCAGGGAAGGAGCGGCATGCGCCTTACCCAACCGTTGTACGCGCTGTACACGCGCCGATTGCGCCGGCAGGTCCTCAGCGCTCCGCGCCCCCAACACGTCGGACTCATCATCGACGGAAACCGCCGGTGGGCACGGCAGATGGGGATGGTCAATCCCAGCATCGGTCACCGCTATGGCGCCGAGCACGTCGAGGACGCCCTGTCGTGGTGCGAAGCGGTGGGGATCAAGCACGTCACCGTATTCATTTGCTCGACCGAGAACCTGCAGCAGCGCGACAGCGACGAGGTCGCATTCCTCATGGACCTGATTGAACATGTGATCGCCGACAAGCTCGCTCGCGCCGACGCCCGCTGGCAGGTCCATGTGGCCGGCACGCTCGACTTACTTCCCGACGCGACCGCTCGAGCCCTGAAGTCGGCGGTCGACGGCACCAGTCACGCTACGACGGGCGCCACGGTCACGCTGGCGATTGGCTACGGCGGGCGGCAAGAGGTCACCGACGCGCTGCGCGACCTGATGCTCGAACGCGCCGCGGAGGGGCAATCGCTGGTCGACGTGGCCATGAATCTGACGACAGACGATATCGCCCAACATCTCTACACCGCCGGGCGGCCCGATCCCGACCTGGTCATCCGCACCAGTGGCGAGCAGCGCATGTCGAACTTTCTCCTGTGGCAGAGCGCCTATGCCGAGCTGTATTTCTGCGAGGCGTACTGGCCCGCGTTCCGTGAGATCGACTTCTTACGGGCGCTGCGAAGCTACGGTGCGCGTGAACGGCGATTCGGCGCGTAACGCCGGTCGGTTTCCGCGCACCTTGTCCGCCGCGACGTTGAGCACCGGCGCCGAGAAACGTACACGCCGTCACGCCGGTTGTCCGGCTCGCTCACCACTCGGTCCGACGGACGTGCCGCCGGCGGGGGTACGCGGGGCACCGGCCATGCGGGCGAGTATCTCGACCATGACGAGGATGCCGATGATGGCGAAGGCGAGCCATAGATGGCAGGTTGTCGATGTAGTACGAGCGGAGGACTGCGAATACGGCCAGCAGCAGGATGTCGACGACACCGACCATGATGATGCCGGTCAGGATGCCCCGGCGGCGGTTGGGCGTGATGAGGAAGCCGCCGACGAATAGCGCGACGGCGACCCACGGCAACCAGGTGGCGTTGGTGTTGAACGCCCGGACGTAGCTTTGGATCTTGGTCAGCTTGTTCGACTGCACGATCGTGTACGGGATGGATTTGCTGGGAATCTTCTCCGCGAATGTCAGGCCGCGGGCAACCAGCCGCTGCTTGACGCGATCGAGGATTACCCCGAGATCGACCGTGACGGTGTTGTTGTTCGCGGACACCGCGCCATGGCTCGTGCCGGTCAGCACGGCGACCAGGCTCGCGTGCGCGTTCCGATTGATCTGATTCCAGAGTTGCTCGAACTTGGGCGTCGCGAGCAACTTCTTGATCGTGTCGTCACGGAAGCCGGTGATGCCGGACACGAGCGGCGACACGAGGTCCTTGACCCTCGGCGGCGCGCCCTGCTGAACGAGCCGGTTCGCAAGATCGTTCGCGGTACCGGAGATGTCCGTCTGCGTGACGATCTCGGTGGAGAGTCTGCCGGCGATCGCGGCCTGAACCGTTGGGTTAGCGCCGGCCGATGGTGGCTCGCCCGACGATGGCTCGCCCGGCGTCGGCTCGCCACCCGGCGCTTGGCCGTCTGGCGGGCTCGCGACGTGGCGGCTCGTCTGGTGAAGCCGGGCCGTCCGTATGGCCTGCCGGATCGGAACTCACGCCACCAGCGTGGCCGCGCAGTCGGCGGCGAAAGCTGAACGGCCCTTTCGGCGACGCTGCGAGCTGTAACGTGCAATTTAGGGGATTAACCACCCTGGCTTCCAAGGTGCGGTTAGTCAGCCCCTCGCCGAGCGTGGGTACATCAGGGCTGTCTCAATGTGCTGAGTCCAGCTCATCGGCTGATGCGTCGGGTGCTCGTGCAATCCCGTATTGAGGTTGTAGCCGGCCGGGTGCACGGACGCGCATGGTCGTGTTGCTGCGGGCCGCACCTGTTCAGGATGTGAGTTGGGGGTAGGCGCGATGGCCGAGCTTGATCGTTCAGAGCTTCCGATTCGCCGGCCGCCATTCGAGGGAGTGGCCGGTCGGACGCTCGATGGGTCGAAGCCGGACTGGAATTTGATTGGGCATCCGGAGCCTCCGCAGGGGTCTCCGAACGTCCTGATGGTGTTGATTGACGATGCGGGTTTCGGTAACGCGAGCACGTTCGGTGGTCCGATTCAGACTCCGAATTACACGCGGATCGCCGAGGATGGGTTGCGATATAACCGGTTCCACGTCACGGCGTTGTGTTCGCCGACCCGGGCCGCTCTGCTAACAGGGCGGAATAATCATGCGGTCGGCTTCGGGTCCGTTGGTGAGTTTTCCAGTGGCTTTCCCGGCTACACGGCCATGGTTCCCCGCGATTGCACGCCGTTACCGAGGATCTTGAAAGAGAATGGGTACAGCACCGCGGCGTTCGGTAAATGGCATCTGACGCCCGATGGCCAGCAGGGCCCGGCCGGACCCTTCGAGCGCTGGCCGAATGGCTGGGGATTCGACTATTTCTACGGCTTCCTCGGCGGTGATTCGGGGCAATGGGATCCGTGTCTGGCCGAGAACCAGAAGATCATCGGAACCCCGGACAGCTTCTACGACAAGGACAACCCGTACTACCTGCCCGACGCGATGGCCGACAAGACCATCGAGTGGCTGCACGGTGTTCGAGCGCAGGACGCCGACAAGCCATTCTTCGTGTACTTCTCGACCGGATGCAGCCACGCCCCGCACCACGTAGACCCCGCATGGGCCGACAAATACAAGGGCAAATTCGACCAGGGATGGGACCGTCTTCGTGAGGAAGTCTTCGCGAGGCAAAAGAGACTTGGGGTCATCCCGAAGGACGCGGAACTCACCCCACGCGACGATGCATTCCCGGCCTGGGACGACGTTCCCGACCACCTGAAGACCTACTACGCACGCCAGATGGAGGTCTATGCCGGCTACTCGGAAAACGCTGATCACAACGTCGGCCGGGTGATCGACGCGGTTGCCGAGCTCGGCGAGCTCGACAACACGCTGATCATCTGGATCTGGGGTGACAACGGCGCCAGCATGGAGGGCACCATCACCGGCTCGTTCAACGAGATGACGATGCAAAACGGGATCCCGCTCACCGACGAGATGCAGCTCCAGCTCGCCGAACGATACGGCGGCATCCAAGCGTGGGGCAGCCCGATGACGGACCCGCACTACTCCGCCGCATGGGCGTGGGCTGGCAACACACCGTTCAAGTGGGGCAAGCAGGTCGGGTCGCACCTGGGCGGCACCCGCAATCCGATGGTCGTGCACTGGCCCGGGCGCGTCACCGACCGGGGCGCTCTGCGGTCGCACTTCACCCACGTCATCGACGTGGCGCCGACGATCCTCGACCTCGCCGGAATTCCGGCCCCGACCCATGTCGACGGTGTCGCACAGGAACCACTGCACGGTGTCACCTTCGCCGACTCGCTGACCGATGCGGCGGCGCCGGAACACCATACCCAGCAATACTTCGAGACCATTGGCAACCGCGCCATGTACAAGGACGGCTGGTGGCTTGCGATGCGGACTCCACGCATCCCGTGGGTGCTTACACCCGATGCCCTGAGGCCGTACGCGCCGGGCGTCTGGAACCCGGACGCTGACCCGGCCGAGCTTTATTACCTGCCCGACGACTTCACCCAGGCCAGAGACGTCGCGGCCGAGCACCCCGACAAGGTAGCCGAACTCAAGGACCTGTTCTGGCAGGAAGCCGAGAAGTACAAGGTGCTACCACTTCTCGCGACGCTGTCCGCCTTCTTCGGTATCGCCCCGCCGCTACCGGACATATCCCGGATCGAGTACCGCGGCGACGTCCAGAACATCATGTCCGGGATGATCCCGCGCATCTACAACCACTCGTACACGATCAACGCCGATCTGGTCGTCCCGGCCGAACGGGCCGAGGGCGTCATCGTCGCCGAGGGAGACCACATGGGCGGGTTCTCGCTGTTCGTCGAAGACGGCAAACTCACCCACACCTACTCGATGATGGGCGTGTTCGTCTACCGGCAACAGGCACCAGACCGGTTACCGGCGGGCGAGGTGAACGTGCGCATGGAGTTCAAGGCCGACGCACCGAAACCCGCCACTGGGGGCCAGGTGACGCTGCTCGTCGACGACAAGCCCGTTGCCACCGGCCATATGGACCACACCGTCCCGATCAGGTTCTCCGCCTACTCGGGCATGGACATCAGCCGCGACAACGGCGGCGTCGTGGATCTCGGCTACCTCGACCGGGCACCGTTCGCTTTCACCGGCACCGTCCAGAAGGTCGTATTCGACATCAAGCCACATCTGTCAACCGACGACGAGGCCGCGCTACACACCGCCGCACATCACGGGCACGCCGCGCATGCACTGTCGGCCTGAAGACGCGCGGCTCAAAGGAGGAGTCCGGATGGCGTTCGATGACGAAACAACCGACGTTCTTATCGGCGGCTACCTGTCGAAAGACGCCGCGAAGGACGACTACGAAGCGGTCCTCGGCAGCGGCGGCTACCTACATGGCGCCGTCGTCGTCGCCAAGGATCTAACGGGCAACCTGTCCGTCGAACAGACCGACCACATGGTCCGCGAGGGCGCCGCCGGCCTGGGTGCCGTCGGATTCGCCGTCGGACTTTTCGCACCCCCCTGCTCGCCGCGACCGCGGTCGGTGCGGCAATCGGCGCCGGTGCCGGTGCCGGAAGACTGTTGCACCACAGGACCGCCAACAAACTCGAAGAGCAGGCCGGCGCGACGATACCGCTCGGCGGCGCCGGCCTCATTATCGCCTACCCACACTCGGCTACCGACAAAGTCGAACCCGCCGTAACCCGCGCCACGAAGAAAGTCGTGGGGGAGGCCGAAGGCCACCACGTCAAGGCCCTCAAAGGCGCAATCGCCGACGCCCAAGAGAAGGTGGCCAAGAACGGCACCTGACACCACATCGAGGCCGCGACGGAGCTGGGCGTCTCGGTCAGTCAGGGGAGTGACGGCCCACGTTGACGCGGCCGCGGGCTATTGGCCGACCCGGCCGTCGATCCGTTCTCGCAGCAGATCGGCGTGCCCGCAGTGGCGGGCGTACTCCTCGATCATGTGCACCAGAATGTCCCGCAGCGGCGCTTGTGTGGTGCCAACCATGCCCAGGTCGGGCGTGTCGTCGACGAAATGCTCGGCAAAGGTCACCTCGGCCCGCCAGGCCCGCCACGCTTGGTCCACGACCTCCGGGTCGGCGACCGCGCCGTTCCAGTCACCATCCCGGTCGGCATCGGAGCAGTACAGCCTCGGCGCGTGCTGGCCGGCCATCACCCGTCGGAACCAGGATCGCTCGACCTCGGCCATGTGCCGCAGCAGCCCGAGCAACGACATCGTGGACGGCGGAACGGACCGGCGGGCCAGTTGCTCGGCGTCCAGGTCCGTACATTTCATCTCCAGCGTGAGCCGGTAGCGGCGCAAGTAGTCGAGCAACACGCCGCGTTCGTCAACGGACGGGACACCGTTCTCGCGCGGGTCATCGTCCGGGTCGACCCACATGTCGGCGTAGACGGTCGATCGGGTCCACCGAGCCGCAGCCGGTTCACCCTCGTATTCAGTTCCGGTCATCCGCGTATGGTCGCGAAGACCCGAGCCCGTCGCCACCCAAATATGGGTGCCCCGCCGGATCGCGGTCTCCACCTCGGTTCCACCTGCTTTGGCAGCATGACCTGGCAGATCACAAACCTGGGTCATGGGTAACGCCCGTGTGTTCTGCTGTGTGGGTTGAGTCTTTCGTGCGGGCTCGGCGATGTCTGAACGGGCCGCGGGAGCATCGCTGACGCGCGTGGCGTTCGTGGGGCCAGCAATGGAGCGCGTGGTGACTACGACTGAGTCCAGGCAAGTCGCGAGTGGAGCCGGCTTCGTCCTCATGGTGCTGGCGGCCGGCCAGTTCCTGATGACGCTCGACAGCTCGGTCATGAATGTCTCCATCCGCCAGGTGGCGGCTGATGTGGGAACATCGGTGACCGGGATCCAGACCGCCATCACCCTCTACACGCTCGTGATGGCGTCGTTGATGATCACCGGGGGCAAGATAGGTGCCATCGTGGGTCGGCGGCGAGCGTTCTCTATCGGCCTCGTCGTCTACGGCGTGGGTACGCTCGTCACCGCGATAGCCCCCAACCTGGCTGTGCTCCTCATCGGCTGGTCGGTCCTCGAGGGCATCGGTGCGGCACTGATCATGCCGGCCATTGTGGCCCTGGTTGCCGGCAACTTTCCGCAGGAGCGCCGCGCGGCGGCCTACGGTCTCATCGCCGCGGCGGGTGCGATCGCGGTGGCGGCTGGGCCCCTCATCGGCGGTGCGGTAACGACGTTCGCGTCATGGCGGTGGGTCTTCGTGGGTGAGGCCGTGATCGTGGTGGGTATCTTCGCCGCGATAGGCAAGATCCATGACATACCCCCGGCCGGCCGTGTTCGTTTCGACTTCATCGGTGGGGTGCTGTCGGTCGTTGGCCTGTTTCTGCTGGTTTTTGGGGTGCTGAAGGCTGGGACGTGGGGTTTTGTGAGGCCGAAGCCCGATGGGCCGGAGGTGCTGGGGGTCTCGCCGGTGGTCTGGTTGGTGACGAGCGGCCTGCTGGTCATTTGCGGGTTCTTCCTGTGGGAGGGACGCCTCAGTGAAAAGGGCGGCGAGCCGCTCATCCGACCCGCGATGCTCCGCAACGCTCAGCTCACCGGTGGTCTTTCCATGTTCTTCTTCCAGTTCTTCATCCAGGCCGGCGTCTTCTTCACCGTTCCGCTGTTCCTCTCGGTCGTGCTTGAACTGTCTGCGCTGCAGACTGGCGTGCGTTTGCTCCCACTCTCGTTCGCGCTCCTGGCCACCGCGGTCGGGATTCCCAAGTTTGCACCGGGGGCTCGGCCGCGGCTGGTTGTCCGTCTCGGTCTGCTGTCGATGACCGCCGGAACCCTCGTGTTCATTGGCGGACTCAGTCCTGGCTCCGACGCCGGGATCGTCACGGTCCCGATGCTGCTGCTCGGCTTGGGGATCGGCGCGCTCGCCTCCCAATTGGGAGCCATCACCGTTTCGGCCGTGCCCGACAGCGAAAGCGCGGAGGTCGGTGGGTTGCAGAACACCGTAACCAACATCGGCGCCTCGCTGGGCACCGCGTTGGTCGGTGCCGTGCTGATAGCCAGTCTGACGTCGGGGCTGGTTGAGGGCGTGCAGTCGAGTTCGGCCATTCCGCCGGACGTCAAGACTCAAGCCACGACTCAGTTCGCCTCTGGGGTTCCGTTCGTGTCCGACACTGACCTGAGGAAAGCGTTGCAGAAAGCCAATATTCCTGGCTCACAGGCCGATGCGATCGTCAAGGCCAACAGCGATGCCCGCCTGACCGCGTTGCGGAGCTCGCTGCTGGTTGTCGCGCTGTTCGCGATCGCAGCGTTGTTGTGTTCCGGAATGATTCCCGGTCCGGCCCGTCGGCCGACCCAGCCCGGCCGATCGCCGGGCGGCAAAACCGAGAGCAACCTAGGCGGGTACGGGTCTGCCTCAGCTCGGTTCCGACCGCCTCCGTGGCTGTGCGATATCGGATCATCGGTGTTCGAGTGTGGCGTCCTCGGCGACTACCTCGGTGATCTGGCGTGCGTCTGCGCAGCGACGCGCGGCTCGGTCGCGCCGTACGCCGCGTAAGCGGTCACGCCGCCCGCCAGCGCCCAGCCCCTCCCGCGAACCCACGCGGCCTCGTCCAGCCCGAGTGCGGCCCGGAATACGTCTCGCGTGCCCGCCGTCATCAGCGTGTACGCGATGTCGAGATCGCAGGCCGGGTCGCCGTACCCGAGACCGCCGAAGTCCAGCACCGCGGTGACGCGTCCGTGTTGCATCAGTAGGTTGCCGACGTGGAAGTCGCCGTGGCACCAGACCGGCGTGCCAGCCCAGGCCGGTGCCGCGAGGGCACGGTCCCAGACCCGAGTGAGCGCATCGACGTCGAACACGGCCCGCCACCGCCGCGATTGACGCCCGGACCCGATCGTCGCTTGCGGCGAGTGTGCGGCGGCGCAATTCCGGGTGCGGACCCGGGGTGAACGAGTCCGGCGACGGGAGTCGTTGCAACGCAGTCAGGAAGGCGGCCAGATCGCGGGCCGCCGTCTCCGAATCGGCCAGTCGTTGCGGCGCGACCGTCTCGCCGTCCAGCCATCGCGCAACCGACCACGACCATGGATAGCCGAAGGCGGCCTCGCCCAAGCCCACCGGCATCGGTACGGCTAATGGCAGGAACGGCGCCAGCCGAGGCAACCATGCCTTCTCCTTACGCGCCTGGCCGGCCGCCCAGTCCCCTCGTGGCAGCCGGACCGCGAGGCAATCGCCAAGACGGTAGATCACGTGGTCGGATCCGGCCCGCTCCCACCGCCGCAGCGGCCACGAAGACCAGCAAGGGAACTGCGTGTCGACCAGTTGCCGCACAAGCTCCGCACCGATCTCGACCTCCACCGCGTCGCGCCTTCCGTCAACAGATCGGTTCAATCGGCAGAATGCCACCACGGCGGTTGTGCTCTCGTCGAGCGGTTTTCTCCGGTCACATGTACCGGTCGTACGCGTGCCGGCGGAGCCGCGGCCGAAGCGGGGAGGCCTACTAGCCACGGTTGGTGCGCTGTTGGGCTTGGGTGATGGCCCAGGCGGCGTTGATGAGACCGATATGACTGAACGCCTGCGGGAAGTTCCCGATCATCTCGCCGGTGCGGGGGTCTACCTCCTCGGCCAGTAGGCCGACGTCGTTGATCGCGGCGATGGCCCGCTCAAAGGTGGCGGTGGCGGCCTCGACATCGTCGGCCAGCGCCTGTGCTTGCGCCAGCCAGAACGTACACAGCAGGAACGTCCCCTCCTCGCCGGCGAGGCCGTCGTCGTCGAGGTACCGGTACACCAGCCCGCGCTTGTCGGTGAGCCGCTGCACGGTCGCGTCGATGGTCGCCTTCACCCGCGGGTCATCCCCGGGCAGGAACCCGGTGATGGCCAGCATGAGGTTGGACGCGTCCAGGTCCTCGCTGCCGAACGCCCGGGTGAAGGCGCCGACCCGCTCATTCCAGCCGCGTTCCAGGATGGCCGCCCGGATGTCATCACGTGTGGTGGCCCAGCCGACCACCCGGTCCTCGGCGCCGAGCTGCGCCGGCCAGCTCGATCGCGCAGTCGAGCGCCACCCAGCACATCAGCTTGGAATAAAGGAAATCGCGCGGCTCGCCGCGGATCTCCCAGATGCCCTGGTCCTTCTCCTGCCAGCAGCTGGCAGCGGTGTCGGCGGCGGCGATGAGGAACCGCCGGGTAACCGGGTCGAGCTCGCCGAGCTGGTCGACCAACCTCGCAGCAGCGCCGAGCAACTCGCCGTAGACGTCGAGCTGGCGCTGCGTCCACGCGCCGTTGCCGACCCGGACCGGCCGGCTGCTCCGCCAGCCCGCCAGGTGCGGCAGCTCGCGCTCCGACAGGTCGCGCTCGCCACCGATCCCGAACATGATCTGCAGATCGATCGCACGCGGCTGCTGGGAGGCGGCGGCCGCGAGGAAGGCGAAGAACTTGTTCGCCTCGTCCGGGCAGGCGGCCACCCAAAGCGCCGCCATCGTGAGGCTAGCGTCGCGCACCCAGGCGTAGCGGTAGTCCCAGTTGCGTTCGCCGCCGATTGTCTCCGGCAGCGACGTCGTCGGCGCTGCGACGATCGCACCGGTCGGCTCGAACGTCAGCGCTTGCAACACGCGGCCCGAATGGCGCACCAGGTCCTGCCATGGTCCTTCGTAGTTCTGGTGTATGGCCGACCAGGAGCGCCATGCCTCCACGGTGTCATGGAGTCGGGCGGTGATCTCATCCGCGGTCCAGGGGACCAGCGGCGGGTCGGCCATCTGGCCGTGGCCGAGCGCGAAGACGGCGGACTGGCCGGCGGCCATGCGAATCCGGGCGGTCGCCGTGCCGCCCTCGAGGTCAAGATCGATCGGCGTGGACAGTAGCAGCCGGTCAGCGCCACCCTGGACGGCGAGCCCGCCGGGGACCGGTACCAGGATCGGTTGGATCAGACCGTACCGCGGCCGGGGACCGTAGCCGACCTCCACGTCGACCTCACCGCCCGTACAGGTCAGCGCGCGCAGCAACATGCCGGGAGATCCGCGCGCCCAGATCGTGGCCGCGCTCGTCGTGGCCGACCGCGAGGGCGTCGATGAGCACCGCCGTGCCCTCTGCGGTGGTGAAGGTGGTCTCTAGAACCATCGTCTGATCCACGTATCTGCGGCTGACCCGAAATTCACCGACGGGTCGGATCGCGAAATGCCCACCGGACGGGTCCAGCAGCCGGCAGAACACCGACGGCGCGTCGAAACGGGGGAAGCACAGCCAGTCGACCGAGCCGTCGCGGCTGACCATTGCGGCCGAGTGGCAGTCGGACAGCAGCGCATAGTCACCAATCGACAAGCTGTCCATCGCGGTTCTTCCGCTGGTGTTTAACGGCCGTACGTCTCGACCAGGCGCGAGCTCGGCGCCAACCGCCGACTACCACAACACTACCCGCGTCCGGCTGTCGAGCTGCAGGTCACGACACCTGCGGGACGAGCTGCTGGCCACCGTCGATGTCGTATGTCGCGCCGGTGAGCGCCGTATTGGTCATCAGGTGTACGGCGAGCGCCGCGACGTCGGCCGGCCCGACTACGCGGCCGATGGGCAGCGTGGCCCGGAGTTGGTCGCGGCGCTTATCGAGATCATCGCCAAGCAGTGACGCCGACAACGGCGTGTCGACGAAGCCGGGCGCGATGACGTTGACCCGGATCGGCGCGAGCTCGAGCGCAAGGTTGGCCACAAGCGCGGGTAGCGCGGCCGTGGCGATCGAGGTGAGCAACAGGCCGAGACCGGGATGGCGGGCGCCGGTGCCGCTCATGAAAAGGAGCGTTCCGCCGGGCCGCACTCGACCGACCGAGTGACGGGCAACGTCGATTGGCACCCGCAGGTTCCCGTCGAATGCGCGGCGCGCCTGAGTGGCATCGATGTCGGCCAGGCGCGCGTAGTGAGGGCTGCCGGCGGTCACCATCACGTGGTCGATCGGTTCCGGCAGGTCGTGGAAGAACCGCTCGAGAGCCGCCGGATCGGTCACGTCGAAGACTGCGCTACTCCGCGCGCCGAGTTCGGCCGCGGCCCGCTGCAAGCGTTCGTTGTTGCGACCGGTGACGACGACGTCGGCCCCCTCGGCACGGGCTCGCCGGGCGGTTTCCAGCCCGATACCGGCGCTTCCGCCGATCACGACGACGGTCTGCCCGGCGAGTTCCGGCTGGCGCTTCGTGGCGTCGACGGTCGTCGCGGTGGTCATCGTTCCTCCCAAATCGCGTTGTCGCCGGTCCACCGCGTCGTTGACCCGGTCATGAAGATTTCGGCGAGACCGGATGTCTGGCCGCTGCGATCTGGCTGCGCAGCGACTTCAGTGCGCCGACGTAGATCTCCGAGAAGGTGGGGAACGGCTGGATGACATCGCGCAACACATCGAGCGGCACCCGGGCTCGGATCGCCAGGGTGGCCTGCTGCAGCCACTCGCCGGCCTCGGGACCGAGCGCGTACGCACCGGTCAGCCGTTCGCCGTCGGACAGGAGAGTCATGAATCCGTTCGACTGTGCGTAGGCACGGGTGTACGTCTCGGTTTTGGCCACCCCTGATAACGGGACCGTCGCGGTGAACCGGGCCTCGGTGGCACCGACGGCGGCCGCCTGCGGGTGGGTGTATACGACGTCAGGCATGGCGTCGTAATTGGCCTCGCGGGGTTCGCCGAGAATGTTGGCGGCGACGATTTCGCCCTGGTACTTGCCGATGTGGGTGAGCAGCCGTACGCCGGTGACGTCCCCGATCGCCCATAGCCGCTCGCCCACGCGCAGCCGCGCGTCAACCGGGATTCCGTGCTCAGCGGCTTTGACGCCGACCGTTTCCAGGCCTAGCCCGTCCACGCGGGGGCGCCGGCCGGTCGCGACCAGCAGCCGGTCGCCACGCAACTCGCCGCCGCTGTCGAGCGCAAGGACGTAGTCGCCTCCGTCGCGGTACACGGCGGTCGCATGCACGCCCAGGAGCAATTCGGCACCGTCGGCCCGGAGGACCTCGCCGAGCGCCTCGCCCAGCGGAGCTGGCTCGCGGCCGAGTACGTGCGGCGCGGCCTCGACGAGGGCAACGTCGCCGCCCAGACGTCGTACGGCCTGCGCCATCTCGGCGCCGACCGGCCCGCCGCCGAGGATCAGCAGGCGACGCGGGATGGCCTTCATGGCGGTCACCTCGCGGTTGGTCCACACGCCTTCTAAGCCGCGCAGCCCGGGGATGGGCGGGATGACCGGATCCGAACCGGTAGCCAGCACGATGTGCCGGGCGGTGTGGCGTACGCCATCGACGTCGACCGCGCCGACGCCGACGAGCGTGCCAGTCCCACGCAGCAGGTCAATGCTCTTCTCGGACAGCCAGCGTTCCTGACCGGCGTCCGAATAGTCCGAGACCATAAAGTCACGCCAGGCCAGCGCCGCCGGCACGTCGACCTCCGCGGCGGCGGCCGCCTCCCGAGTGCAGTGCACCGCCTCGCCGGGGCGGAGCAGCGTCTTGGACGGGATGCAAGCGTAGTAGGAGCACGAGCCGCCGACCAGATCGCGCTCGACCAGTGCAACGCGCAGGCCGCCGTCAGCTAGCTCGCCGGCGCAATGCTCGCCCGGCGAGCCGCCGCCGATGACGATCGCGTCGTAGTCGCTCATGTGCTCGCCACCGGCCCGGCCGGATCGGCCGCTGAATCAGAGGTCGCTCGCATGGCAGTACTCCTCCTCTGCCAACAGAACCGCCGGGTTCACGCGTCGTGCCCTGGCATCCATCCTCACCCAGATGCTCGTCAGAATTGGCAAAGTATCTCCAAACGCTCCAACCTCACCAGGTGATGACAGTCTTCGTCTTGAGCTAGTGATCACCCCGTCGTGATCGGGGGAGCGCCGCTGAGCACGATCAGCGCTCCCCGGCGGGTGGTTCGACGTCGTCGTAGACGCGGACCGCGGCCAGCAGTCCGTCGGGGCCGCGTTCGTACACGCCGAGTCCCGCCTGGGGCGGCAGGTCACGGCTGCCCCAACGGACCAGGTTGTATTCCACCGCACAGCGCACCGCGTCTTCGGTCACCGCGCACGGCTCCAGGCCGATACCGCCGGCGCCAAGGCGCGCGGTGAAAAACGAGCGAAGCTCGGCCATGCCACGGTGGGTGGCGTGCGGGCCGATGGCCTCGCGGTAATACCCATCCGCCGTGAACGTGTCCACCGCGGCCTGGACATCACCAGCCTGCAGGGCGGCGTGGTAGCGGTCCACGACATCGCCCGGAGGGGCGTGCCCGGACGTGAGGATGGGCGGCCTAACGTGACGCCGCCCGTCGACCGGCCATTGGCTGCAATAGGTGCGGAAAACCACCGACAAATCGTCGGGGGACTCGGCGACGACCGCCACCGGCCACGTCAGTTCCCTCTCATCGCCGGTCAAGTGCGCCAGCAACTCCACCACCGCGCGCCCGCCAGCACAGGTGGCGGCCACGGTCTCGATGCGAGCGTGGCGCTCGGCCAGCCAAGACTGATTCTGGTCGATGAAATGCCGCAACATCCGGTGGCCGCGGATCTCACCAGCACGGGGATCGTAGATCACCACCTCGCCCGGCCACGCCGTCTCCAGGACATGACTATCCCTTGCGTTCAGGGCGGTGAGATATTGCGCGACGGGATCAGCCAGACCCGCTGTACGCGTCTGGCTGCGCGCGAGTTCGACCGCACTGACGAAGTCCGGAAACCACGGCATCGCAACTCCCTGCTCCTACCTGGTCGCTAACCAGGTAACGGCTGCTGCAAGTTCACAGTCACGGTGGAGATCCAACCCGCGACTCCGGGATCATCGTAGGACTGTGTACCGCCAGGTTGTCGGCCTTGCAGGCAGTCTTCCGATCGCCGCCGCCGAGGTCCATGAGGGCGTGATGGTGTGGCGGCCGGCGGACCGAACTGCGCTGGTCGCCGCGGGTACAGAGGTAACCGAGATGGACTTTCTCAGGCACGGTTCATGGTGGCGAGCACCTCGCCGAGCACTTCTATCGAAGCCATGGTCATCGGGTCTACGACGAGCTGTAGGTGCGTCGCGCCGGCCTTCGCCATCGCCTCGAGGTGGCCAGCTATGTCAGCGGGCGACCCCTGGACCGGCCTGACAGGACGGTTATAGGCATCGCCCATGAGTCGTCCGGTTCCACCGGGCAGCCTGACCAGCACCGCCGCGGTGGCGGCGACTTCACCCGGCGTACGCCCGGCCCGTACGGCCGCCTCATCGACACGCTCGCGGATGGCGCCGAATCCGTCCGGGGTGTTGCCGTACTCGCTCCACCAGACATTCCACGCGTCGACATGGGGCAGCCCGATGCGCATCATGCGTGGGCTGGTTGAGCCGAGCATCAGAGGTGGGCCGCCGGGCCGCGTCGGGCCCGGGTCGAGCACGCAGTCCTCGACCCGGTAGTAGGCGCCGTCAAAGTCGACCCGCCCGTGCCGCAGCAAACTGCGAATAATGGCGAACGCCTCCTCGAAGCGGGAGACCCGATGGTCGTACGGGAACCCGAACGCCCGGTACTCCCGTTCGTTCCAGCCCGCGCCGAGACCGAGGATCAGCCGCCCGCCCGAGATGGCGTCGACTGTCGCCGCCTGTTTGGCCAGCATCGCCGGCGCATGAAAACTCGTCGAGGCGACGAGCGGTCCAAGCTCGACACGCTCGGTCGCGGCGGCCAGGGCGGCGAGCGCAGTCCAGGCCTCCCACGGTCCCCGCGTGACGCCGTCGGGCAGGTCGTAGAGCAAATGGTCACCAAGCCAGAGCGAGTCGAACCCGACGCCCTCCGCGGCGCGGGCCAGCGCGAACAACTCCGGCCACTCGACTCGTCGTTCGACCTCGGGCAGTTGGATACCGACGCGGCACGGACGAGGCATGGGCGAACTCTATCGACCGCACGCCGACACGATTCGGCACGGCCAGCGAAGATACCGCCGGCTACGCAGTCCTGGGAAGTCAGACTTCAACAATCGGCGACGGGTTACCCTGATGCCGGACGAGTGTTGCCTGGTTCGGCCGGGTGCTTGCAGCGGATGCGATTGAGCGTCTGCAGGTCGCGCCCGAGACGCCACGCGAGAGGCGGCTTTTCATGCGTTCTGACATCACGCCCGGCGGCATCTTTCCCGACTACGCGCTGCCCGACCACACCGACACTGTCCGCACGCTCAGTGAGTTGCAGGGCCGCGATCCGCTGATCCTCATGCTCTCCCGCGGCCACTACTGCCCGAAAGAGCATCAGCAGCACCTCGATCTGGCGGCGTTCCAGTCGAAGGTCGCGGTCGCGTACACACAGATGGTCACGATCTCGACCGACGAGCACCACACGCTGCAGGAGTTCCGCTTGTCGGTCGGCGCCCAGTGGACCTTCCTCTCCGACCCTGGGCGGACGGTCCAGAAGGACCTGGACATCCAGGAGTACACCGACCCTGAGCACGACCCGATGATCCCGCACACGCTCGTACTCAAGCCGGGACTGGTCGTTCACAGCATCTACAACGGCTACTGGTTCTGGGGTCGGCCGTCGACCGATGACCTGTGGCGTGACCTGCGCGCAGCGATGAGCGAGATTCGCCCGGACTGGGACCTGAGTACGCCGGGTCTCCGTGAGGCCTGGGCCGCGGGTGACAGGTCACCATTTCATGGATGGGACAGGCGGTAAGCCAATATCAGTAAGCCGGTAACAGCAGTAGAGGAGTGCGGATCGTGGACGGAGCGGCTGTGTCTGTGGCGGTCGTTGCCAGCCGTACAGAGGCGGAACTGATCGTCGGTTTGCTGCGCAGTCACGGCTTGAGAGCAGCCGTGGTCGCCGACGATGCCGGAGGACAGGAGCCGCAACTGCAGATCGAGGGTGTTCGCGTGCTGGTTGCTCCGTCCGATGAAGCCGAAGCCCGCTGGATCCTGGCCGACGACGCCGACAACCCGTCGTAGGCCCGGTCATCCGGCGCGGCCGGACCCGTGCCGGGCACCCGACTAGGAACCAGGGGCCTCCTGTTCGTTCCCATCGTCACTCGCGGATCACCGGGGCCGGTGCGCGGCCACGCCGTCGGGACAGAACCCAGAAGCCTGCGAGCGCGGCGACCCCTGCAGCGGCGGCGATGAGCGTGGTTGCCAGCTCGTCCTGCGGTGGCTGCAGCGCGTAGAAGCGGCGTACCGCGGGCAGCGGGAACAGCAGCGCGAAACCGGCCACCACGGTGCCGACCAGCACGACCCTGCGCCATGTCAGCGGAAGGGCGAGCATGACCAGCACGCACAGGCTGAGCGCGAGGGTGACCAGCGTCGCCGCCGTGCGCTGCTCCACCAGCGGGAGACCACGCACCCGGGTCAGGGCGTACGCGGCGAATGTCGCCGCGGCGACGATGCTGCCGGCCGGGATGGCGAAGCGCAGCACCCGGCCGGCGAAGCCGGGCCGGTAACGTCGCGAGTTCGGCGCGAGCGCCAGGAAGAAGGACGGAACGCCGATGGCCAAGGTGTCGATGATCGTGAGATGGCGGGGGAGGAATGGATACGGCAGCAGCGTGACGCCCACCGCCACCGCGAGAAGTGTCGCCCACACCGTCTTGGTGATGAACAGGTTGGCGACGCGCTCGATGTTGGCTGTCACGCGGCGGCCTTCCGCGACCACCCCGGGGAGGGTGGCGAACTGGCTGTCGAGCAGTACGAGTTCGGCGACCGCCTTGGTCGCCGGCGCACCGGAGCCCATGGCGATGCCGATATCGGCGAGCTTGAGGGCCAGCGCGTCGTTGACGCCGTCGCCGGTCATCGCCACGGTGTGGCCACGGGCCTGCAGCGCCTTGACCATTGCCTGCTTCTGCTGCGGTGTCACCCGGCCGAAGACCGAGCGCGTCCTCCAGCAAGCGGCCGAGCGAGCCAGGGTCGTCGGGCAGATCCCGTGCATCGATCGGTCGGTCGGCGTGCGGCAGCCCGGCCCGCGCCGCGACGGCACTCACGGTCAGCGGGCTGTCGCCGGAGATCACTTTCAGCGCCACGCCCTGCGCCGTGAAGTACGCGATGGTCTCGGCGGCGTCCGATCTCAACTGTTCCCCGAGCAGGATGAAGGCCGTCGCCTGCAGGCCCGGCGGGAGCGACTCGCCGTCCAGGGGGCCCGGGTCGCGCGCCAACACGAGGACCCGCCGACCGCTGGACGCCAGATCGGCCGCCTGCGACAACTGTTTCTGCTGGCTGGCGGGCAGCACCAACTCCGGCGCCCCCAGAATCCAGCTACCGTGGCCCGCGAAGCTGGCTGCGCTCCACTTGCGAGCCGACGAGAACGGCACGGTGGCCTGGCGCGCCCATCCGTCCGGCGGCGGGAACGCCTGCCCGACCGCGGCCAGCGTCGAGTTGCGGTTCTCGTCGTCGGCGAGCGCGCCAAGCGCCGCCTCGACCGGCGCCTTTCCGTCGAGCCGGATCAGGCTGTCGAACGAGACGGTCCCGTCGGTGAGGGTGCCGGTCTTGTCAAAGCACACGACGTCCACCCGGGCCAGGCCCTCGACCGCGGGCAACTGCTGCACCAGGACCCGGCGCCGGGCGAGGGTGACCGCGGCCACGCCGAACGCGACACTCGTGAGCAGCACCAGCCCCTGGGGGACCATGCCAACCAGCGCCGCAACCGTCCCGGTGAGCGCCTCCCGTACTGTCTCGTGGCCGTGCAGCTGGCTGATGATCAGCAGTACCGCGACCGGTGCGATCGCCCACGTGACGTAACGCAGAATCCGGTTGATGCCCTCCACCAGTTCCGAGCGCACCGGCGCGAAACGCCGCGCCTCGGCGGCTAACTTGCGGGCATAGGCGTCGGCGCCGACCTCAGTGGCCTGGTAGCCGCCTGACCCGGCGACCACGAAGCTACCCGACAGCAGCCGGTCGCCCGGCTCGCTTGTCCACCGGCTCGGACTCGCCCGTGAGCAGCGACTCGTCGGCCTCCAGGCTCGTGCTGGTGCGTACGACCCCGTCAGCGACGAATTGGTCTCCGGCGCGCAGGTCGACCAGGTCACCGGCGACAAGGTCCGCGACTGCTATTTCCTGCGGTGTGCCGTCGCGGATCACGCGGACCCGAGGTGCGCTGAGCACCGCGAGCCGGTCGAGCGTACGTTTGGCGCGAAGCTCTTGTGCAATGCCGATCAGCGCGTTAGTGACAAGCACGATGCCGAATAGGGCATCCTGCGGCTGGCCGACGACCAGGATGACGGCCAGCAGGGAACCGAGGATGAAGTTGAACCGGGTCAGGATGTTCGTCCGGAGGATCTCGGTGACCGAGCGGCTGGTATGTTCGCCGCCCGCGTTCGTCAGCCCGCGGGAGCGTCGATCGGCGACCTGGGTGGCGGTCAGCCCCGTGGACCGCGTCTCCTCGATCGGCGCGGCCGGTGCCGCGGGCGATGAGGCGGCGGCATCAGCCATGCCGGGTCACCGCGTCGCGGACATCGGCCAGCAGACGGCTGGGCCGCGCGCGAGCCCGAGCCCGGGTATCGGATCCACGACGGTGCCCAGTCCCCGCGGACCGTGACTCACCCCGTCACATTCACCACCGCTAGACGTAGCGTCCCCGATCCTGAACAGCCTCGCCTTTGCCACAGCGATCCTCCTCGTCTCCTTGGAGGCTAGCGCCGGCCCGGCTAGCGATGGTCTTGAACGCTGGTCGACGGCCGACTAGCTGAGTGCATTGGCGCGGAGGCGTTCTAGTATCTCCGGCGCCGGCCAGTCATCGACGCGGTAGCGGGCGGGTGCGACGAGGGGCTCGGGTCGAAGGTCAACAGCCGCTGCCACGTCGTCCCAGGGCACGTGGCCCCACAGGCGGCCGCCGCGGGTAAACGAAATCATGTCGGATTTGGGCAGCAACTGCGGGATGCCGTCGGTCCACGCCGTCCGCGTCCGCGGGGCGTCGCCATCGTTCCCGAACACGCCCAGAGTCGCGACGAACATCGGTATGCGCGCCTGTTCGTACTGCTGGGTCAGCCACCGCTGTTGATCGGCGTACTCGGACGCGGCAAGAATTGTGCTCGCGCGGGTCGCGGGAATGTGGTCAGGGTGGCCAGCGGGTGGCGCGTACGGCACGACTTCGCCGTCGTCATCGGCAACGTAGCCGACCGGCGACAGGCTCCGCGGCGCCGCGCGGTACTGCTCCTCGACCATCGCATATAGCCGGTGGGCGTCGCTGTCCAAAGTGCACAGAAGGAGCGTGTTGTTGTCCGGCGCGAATGCGATCAGGCGCGAGCCGACGCGTTCCGACACCGCCGCGAGCCAGCCCCGCGACAGCAGCAGCGACGTGAAATAGGCGTCGCCGTCGTCGACCATCCGAACGATCGACGGGTCACGCGGCCACTCTCGCCCGAGCGAATCGGCGACGATCGTCGCCAGATTCGCATGCGCGGCATCGAAGACATGCTCGGCCGACACGCCCCATCCGTCGAGCTGGGTTGGCATCACCACCGCCATCGACTCCGACGAGTCGACGACCACGAGTTCGCTGAGGTACGGCACGGCCGGGCGGGACAGAGGCGCTGGTATCGCCTTGATCCCGACCCGGCCGTAGGTCACGGGGCGAAGCACCGGGCGGAGCCTGGGTTGTACGGCTGTCCAGGAATCGTCCGCGGTCCGCTCCCTTGTCATGATCCGGACGAACCGTTCGATGCGCTCGCGCCGCTCCGCGTCTGGCGCGCCTCGCGATTCGGCAAATACGTTCGACAGATACATCCGCGTCGGCTGCGCGTCACCGGGCCGTCGTACGACGATGGCGAAGTCGTCTCGTTCAAACCGCGCATCAGCAACGCCAGCGGCTCCGCGGACGACCTTGAGAACCTCCGCCGCGAAGCGACCCTCCGACGACGTCCAACGGCTCAGGATATCCATCTCCGGAACGGTAAAGGATCCCCAGCAGCCTCGCTGCCCCTGGTGGCAACGGCCGCTCGAGTCGCCGTCACGCACCCGCGGCCGTACGGCGTGAAGCCTCAGCAACTCATGGCACGCGGGCGAGTCAGCGAGAGGTGATCGCGCCCTTCTCCGCGGAATTGGCGTTGCCTTGGCTGCCCGGTCGTGGCGCGGGCTTGACCTTGACGCTGCGTCAACCCTCGATACTGGACATCATGAGCATCTCGCCAATAGCCGATCAGGTCGAGCCACACGCGATAGTCGAGCCGCACGCGATACGCGTACAAGGCCTGGAGAAGTCGTTCAAGGATCTGAAGGTGCTGCGTGGCGTGGACATCGAAGTGGCGCGGGGCAGCATCTTCGCGCTGCTCGGCTCAAACGGGGCGGGCAAGACCACGGTGGTGAAGATCCTGTCCACGCTGCTCAAGGCCGACGCAGGGATTGCCCGAGTCAATGGCTTCGATGTCGCGACGCAGGCGGCCGACGTACGCGAGTCCATCAGTCTTACCGGGCAGTTCGCGGCGGTCGATGAGATCCTCAGTGGGCGGGAGAACCTCGTCCTGGTCGCCAGGCTGAGGCACCTCAAGGACCCGGGGACGATCGCGGATGACCTGTTGCGGCGCTTCTCGCTGACCGAGGCGGGCATGCGGAGGGTAGCGACGTATTCCGGTGGCATGCGCCGCCGTCTGGACATCGCGATGAGTCTTATCGGGAATCCGCCGGTCATCTTCCTCGACGAGCCGACGACCGGGCTGGACCCGGAGGCGCGCATCGAGGTGTGGCAGGCGGTCAAGGAGCTCGCCGGGCAGGGCACGACTGTGCTGCTCACGACGCAGTACCTCGACGAGGCCGAGCAGCTCGCCGACCGGATCGCGATCCTCCACGAGGGCCGGATCATCGTGAACGGCACCCTCGCCGAGCTCAAGCAGCTCCTCCCACCCGCCAAAGTCGAGTACGTCGAGAAGCAGCCGACCCTCGAGGACGTCTTCCTCACCCTCGTCGGCCCGGCCGAAAACGGAGTAGAGGAGACAACGATGAACAAGCACTTCCTCGGCGACAATGCCGTCCTTTCGGGGCGTTCGCTGCGCCACATCACGCGCAGCCCGGACACCATCATCACGACCGCGATCACGCCGATCGCCATGATGCTGCTGTTCGTCTACGTGTTCGGCGGCGCGATCAACTCAGGGTCGGACTCGTACGTGAACTACCTGCTGCCCGGCATCCTGCTCATCACGATCGCCTCGGGCATCTCCTACACCGCCTACCGGCTCTTCCAAGACATGCAGGGCGGCATCTTCGAACGGTTCCAGTCCATGCCGATCGCACGATCCTCCGTGCTGTGGGCGCACGTCCTGACCTCAATGGTCGCCAACCTGATCTCGGTCGTAGTCGTCGTGCTGGTCGCCCTCGTCATGGGCTTCCGCACGGGGGCGGGCGTGCTGGCGTGGCTCGCGGTCGCCGGCACTCTTGTCCTGTTCACCCTGGCGCTGACCTGGATCGCCGTGATCCCCGGCCTGACCGCGAAGTCGCGTGGACGGCGTGAGCGCGTTTTCCTACCCGCTCATCTTCCTGCCGTTCATCAGCTCGGCCTTCGTGCCCACCGAGTCCATGCCCGGCCCGGTGCGCGCCTTCGCCGACAACCAGCCGGTGACCTCCATCGTCAACGCGATCCGCGACCTTTTCACCCAGCAGCCGGTCGGCACTGACATCTGGATCGCTCTCGCCTGGTGCGTCGGCATCCTCGTCGTTGCCTACGTGTTCGCCAACATCGCCTACCGTCGCAGGATCTCCTGAGCCGGCGTCGACCGGGGCTTTGCAATTTGAGGGCGGGATCAGAGCATGCTGACGATCAGTCAACTGGCGGCGTATGCGGGCGTCACGGTGCGGGCGGTGCGCCACTATCACCAGATCGGACTGCTGCCCGAGCCGAAGCGGGATGCCTCGGGTTACCGGCGCTACGGCGCGACCGCAGTCGTGTCCCTCATCAAGATCCGTACCCTCGCCGAGGCTGGCGTACCGCTGTCTCAGATCGGTCAGATGCTCGAGGCCGACGCATCGACCTTTGCCGAAGCGGTCCAAAGCATCGACGGCCACCTGCGCGACCAGATCGAACGCCTTGAGACCAGCCGCAAGCAGATCGCGCAACTCGCGGCCGGGGACAGTCTGGCGCTCCCACCGGAGGTGATCTCCTATCTCGGTCGGCTTCGGGAGATCGGGGCGTCAGAACGGATGGTGCAGGCTGAGCGGGACGGGTGGATCTTGGTTGCGGCTCGCTGGCCCGATCGCATCCGCGAGTGGATGCCCGCGAAATTCGCGCAGCTCGATGACCCGCAACTCGTTCGCCTTTATCGGGTCCTGTCGGAGATCTTCGAAAGCGACGCAGTCGACGACCCGCGTCTGGAGGAAGCCGCTGACATCATGGCCGGCCTGGCCGAGCAGGCATACGCCGCCGGCGAGATCAACCCCGGCGAGGTGGCGAACGACGATATACCGTTTGACCTTCTGGACGATCTTGCCGTCGAGACCGACCCGCGGGCGCAGCGGATGCTGGACCTCATGCGTGAGCGTGGCTGGTCCGGTTGGACTCGGATGGAGCGGTTGGCGGAACCGCCCGGCTAGCTCCGGTTACTCAGCGCTTGAGCCGCCGCTGGAGTGGCCTCAGTGCTCACCTCACGGCGCGGCACTGGCCGATGAACTGAGACCGACTGTGCCGAGCGACACGACCAACATCGCGGCGAGCGATGGCACGAGCTTTGTCTTCATGCGTCGTCTTCCGTTTTTGGTATAGATGAACGACGAAGTGAAGTGATCGACGTTACCGATCTACTTCGAGGAGTAACAAGATGGTCAGGTATCGCGTCGCAATATCGACCGAGGTGGCTAACTGGTTTGGGGCTACCAGATCCGGCATTCCAGTCGACGTCAGCGGGGTCGTCGTAGCGTCGTTTCCGCGTTATGCACGCGTGTTCCATCCAGCGTCCGTCAAAGATCCGCTGACGGGCCTCCGCGACATTCGCTGGTCTGCGGTCGCGGACGAGAACGAGAACAATGCACGGCGCCGCGGAATGGGGATCGCTTGTAGGCGCGTGGGGGCTGGACAGCCAGGAAGGATTGTGGGACCAGAGGCCGCTCGTCGGCGCGTTGCCCCGTGAAGTGGCAAAGGCACTCGTGCGGGTTCTAGGTGGTGATGCCGCTTCGGACGAACCATGCTCGTTTGCGATCTGGACCGGGTATCCGAACGTGCAAGCCGAATGGCCTATCGCGCCGGTCGTGACGCTCGCGGGACGCGAGTACCTGCTTCTGGCTGGTCCGATGTCCGCTGTAGGTGAGCCACTGACAAGGCTACCCGGGTATGAATCGCCAAATCTGTGGTGGCCGGGCACGCATGCGTGGTGCGTGGCTACCGATATCGACTTGATGACCACATACATCGGCGGAAGTGATGACCTCGTCGCTCGTCTCGTTGCTGCCGACGACATTGAAGCTATCGAGGTGTCTGCAAGCCAACGTCTCGCTTGGGACTCGGATCAGATCAATCCTCTGCCACGGCCTCCTTATCTATCGCAGTAGACGCGGCCCGGCCCCTGCACTCGGTGAGTACGGGCCGGGCTTACACGGGAACGATGGAAGGAGACGCCCGTCGAGCGCTTTCTGACCAGGGGGTTAGACGTCTCTGCACGTCAAGCACGGTATGCGAATCGACTGTGCGTGTACCCGCATGTGGTCCGTGCAGGTCTGTGCACATCGTGCGGTCCCCAGATGGTCCCAGGCTAGCCAGTTAGCCGTGGTGAATGTCTTGCCCGGATGTCCGACGGATGCGACTGCGGCGACGCCGGCGACGCTATCGCTGCCGTGGTCCGGCACGACGGTTCCGGTACCACTGGAGCCATCCATCGGCTCGTTGCGCGATATATGGCGCTGTCCTAGTACTGCCGGGACATCCGCTTACAGGCCGGAACGGGTCCACCCCGATTTCGAGCGTCTGTTGCCGCAGCGCCGCCCCCCAACGGGTGCGGGCGAGGCTGTGTAACCCCAAGTGGACGACTGAGAGGGTGCGTCGTGGCGATGAATCCGGCCCTTCCCCACGGGTTTCACATCGTGACTCCGCGCATTTTCGTCGACGACCCGGTCGCCGCCGTCGAGTTCCTCCGCACGGTCTTCGATGCGACCGGTGAGGTACCTCGGCCCACGGCTCGTGCCTAGGCCGGCCACCGGCGATGCCGTAGCCTATCTGCCATGCCGATCCGCGTCGTGCTCGAACGAGGCCCGAAGGCGAAGAAGTTCGTCGCGTTCACGGTCGATTGGCCGGGCTGGAGCCGCGGAGCGAAGACCACCGACGGAGCGTTCGAGACGCTCGCGGCGTACCGCGACCGCTATCGTCCGATCGCCGTCCGGGCTGGTCTCGAGCGCGAGTTCGACGACGCCGGGCCGCTCGAAATCGTCGAAGATCGCATCGGCCCGGGATCCACCGACTTCTGGGGCATCTCGTTCGCGCCCAGCTCGCTCGAACAGGATCCGATGGACGCGACCGAGCTTGAGCGCAAACTCATCGTGCTCCGGGCATGCTGGGCGTACTTCGATGACGTCGCGGCGCGGGTTTCGCCGGAGATGCGTAAGGGTCCGCGCGGCGGCGGGCGCGACCGCGACACGATCATCCGTCACACGGTCCGCAACGAGAGCGAGGAGTTCGCGAAGAGGGTCGGTCTGGCGGTACCGGAACGTGCGGCCCTCGAACCCGGCGCCCTCGCACCCTACCGATCGGCGTACCTCGAGGCGATGCGCGCGTTCCAGCGTGGCGAGGTCAACCGGCCGATGCGGTCGTGGTCCTTGGCCTTTCTCGTCCGCCACTCCGCCTTCCACACGATGGACCACGCGTGGGAGATGGAGGACAAGGACCTGTCCGGCGAGGCCGCGAGCTGATCACGGGCCGCCGACCTGCGCGGCGCGCGCTTCGCCATCACGCCATCAGCTTGAACAATCCTTGTGCTCGTCAACGACCTTGACCGACGGTCAAGAAGCGTCGGCGGTAGTTAGACAATCGACGTGGTCCCCAGGCGCGATCCAAGATTCTGGATCAAGCCTCTGACCTGCGTCGGGACGACAGGATTTGAACCTGCGACCCCTTGACCCCCAGTCAAGTGCGCTACCAAGCTGCGCCACGTCCCGATGCCGCGGCCAAGACCGCGACAGCCGCTACAGCGTAGCGCAGGCCGACCGACGGCCGCGCGCGCGTTCACACTCGGCCCGGCCACCACGGCGATCGCGGCTTGCCGCGTCACGAGCGACGACCAGATCACCACGAACGGCGTACGCGTCCTGACTTTTGCGCGACCTCTTGCCCGACGAGGCATCGGCTGGTATTGATATGTATCTAACAGGAAGGTTAACTAAATAAAGCGTGCTGAGGGAGCGTGACACGGTGCCGAATGCGCGACGGAGGCGAGCTGCGTGGATTGCAGCGCTGACCGGCCTGCTGGTCACCGGTTCGGGCGGTGTGCCAGTGGTGCTCAAATCCGCCGGTACGGCCGCGACCGCGGCCACGAGCGGAGGCGTGAAGATCGCCTACTTCGATCAGTGGTCGATCTACCAGAACGCGTTCTACCTCAGGAACCTCGACACAAGCGGCCTATTGGTATGACGGGACCACCTTCTACACCGGCGACTCGCCACAGTCGATCCAGGCCAAGGCGAACTATCTACATTGCGGCGGTTACGCCGGCGCGATGATGTTCTCGCTCTACGACCTCGACCCGGCCGCGACCTTGTTCAACGACGTGGTGACCGATGTCAATGGTTCCGCCTCGAGCTGCAACGGTCAGCCGACGCCGCCACCCACTACGGCACCGCCCACGACTGCACCACCGACAACCGCACCGCCCACGACGACGCCGCCAACGACACCGCCACCCGGCGGCTGTACGGCACCGGCCTGGACCGCGACGGCGATCTTCACCGGCGGCCAGCAAGCCTCCGAAAACGGACACCAATACACGGCAAAATGGTGGACCCAGGGCGACGACCCCGCCACCCACCACGGCATCGACGACGTCTGGATCGACAACGGCACCTGCACCGGCGGTGCCACCACACCACCACCGACCACCGCGCCACCCACAACCCAACCGCCCACCACACCACCACCCACCACCGCACCGCCGACCACACCGCCGCCGACCGGCACCCAACCCTGGGTCGCCAACCACGCCTACACCGTCGCCACACTCGTCACCTACGGCGGCCACACCTACAAATGCCTGCAGTCACACACATCACTCGTCGGCTGGGAACCACCAAACGTCCCCGCCCTCTGGCAACTCGTGAGCTGATCAGGGCGACAACCTGACCAAGATGACTCAGGTGGGGCGGTGCCGGCCGAGATCCGGTGCCGCCCCATCTGTAATCGCCCGTCCGCGCACCGGGTCAGCCGCGCACCGCGTCAGCCGCGCACCGCGTCAGCCGCGTGTCACGGCGACCGCGCATCACGCGAGCAGCGACTGCTTGACCACCTTGCCGAGAGCATTGCGCGGCAACGAATCCACGAACACGATCCGGCGCGGCCGCTTATGCCACGACAGCCTTTCGGCGGCGAACGCGGCCAGCGTCTCGCCGGTGACACCGTCGGCGACGACGAACGCGACGACTTCCTGACCGAGATCGTCATGCGGCAAACCGAGCACCGCCGCCTCACGTACGCCAGGGTGGGCGAGCAGTGCGTCCTCGACCTCTCCGGCCCCGATTCGGTAGCCGCCCGACTTGATCAGGTCGATGCTGGCCCGGCCGACGATGCGGTGCATTCCGCCGTCGTCGATTGTCGCGATGTCGCCGGTTCGGAACCATCCGTCGGCCGTGAACGTCGCCGCCGTCGCCTCGGGCCGGCCGAGGTAGCCGCGGAACAGCATCGGGCCGTGGACCTCCAATTCACCGAGCCCGTCGCCGTCGGCTGATCCGTCCCGGTGCATGCCGAGCGGCGCGAGTCGGGTTCGCACGCCGGACAGCGCTCGCCCGACCGAGCCCGGGCGTCGTTCGCCGTCCGCTCGGGTGCTGCAAGTGATCAGCGTTTCCGTCATCCCGTACCGCTCGATCGGCGGTTGACCGGTAAGGGCCGTGAGGCGCTCGAAAACCGGGAGCGGCAGCGGCGCGCTGCCCGAGACCAGCAGGCGGGCCGCGGACAGTTCCCGCGCCGCGTCCCCGTCCGCGCAGACGCGTGACCATACGGTCGGCACACCGAAGTAGATCGTTCCGCGTGCCGCCGCGTAGGCCGCGGGAGTCGGCCGCACGGTGTGCGCGAGTCGACAGCCGAGGCGCAATGGTCCGAGCAGGCCGAGCACCAGGCCGTGCACATGAAACAGCGGGAGTCCGTGTACCAGCATGTCGTCGGCGGTCCACGCCCATGCGTCGGCCAGCGCGTCGATATTCGCCGCCAGGGCGTCGTGGCCGAGTTCGACACCCTTCGGCCGTCCGGTGGTGCCGCTCGTGTAGAGCACGAGCGCGGTGCCCGCCGCGGGCTCGCTGGCGGCGCCGGTCGCGGTTCGCGCCGGTTCGGAAACCTCCACGGGTACGGGCGAGCCGTCGTTCCCGGTTTCGCTCACAAACAAGGTCGCACCGGAGTCGGCCAGCATGTAGGCCGTCTCGTCCGGCCCGGCATCGGGCGGCATTGGCACGACCGGGACTCCGGCGAGCAGTCCGCCGACGATGGCGACAATCGTCGATGCGCTGGCTTCGGCGCGGACGGCGACAGCCGGCGCGCCCGCTATCCGATCGGCGAAGATGCCGGCCGCGGCGGCGAGATCGGCGCGCGACATCGATGTGTCGCCGATGACGACGGCGTCGGGTCGGTCGGGCTGACCGTCGCCGGTCACGCTCTCGGCGAGCGCGGTGAGGGGATGCATGAGTCCCAGCACAGCACAGCCGGTGCGTAGCGCAGCCGCGAGGCTGGTTGGTTGGGCCGATGCGTAGCGCAGCCGCGGGGCGGCGGACGCTCAGGCGACCCTGACGTCGACCGCCGGTTGGCTCGGGTCGACATGGCTGTCGCCGGCGCCGGCCGCGTCGAGGTCCATCGCCCGAGCGATCTGGGTCGGCGGACGTACGGTACTGGCCGGCCGAGCGACGACGTACTTGCGGGCGGTCCGCACGAAGCCGTCCGCGTAGTGCTCGGGGGCAAAGTCGCCGAGGTAGTAGCGGCGGACGAGACGACGAGTCGACGCGATCGGATCGGTGTGTAGCAACTTGTCGAGTGTCGGTTGGATGTCATCGAGCGACTTGTCGAGCACGTACGCCGCCCGGGCCAGCGGAAACTCGGTCTCGTACGCGTCGGCGGCGACGCCGAGTGGGTTGGTGAGCGCAAACGGCTTGCCGGAGTAGAGCCAGTCGGTCGCGACCGACGACACGTCCCCGATCATCGCGTCGGCGGCGTTCACGCAGTCGAACACCGACATTTCGCGCGTCGCGGCCGGTCCGAACAGGTGCTCGCGTCCGGTCTTGGCGGCGTCCTCCGCGAGCATTTGCTCGATTCGGGCCACCATCCGCGACGAGGCGACGTCCCGGCTCGAGTACGGATGCGGCCGGAAGATCACGCGTACGCCGCGGGCGAGGAGGTCGCCGACGATCCGCTCACCGGATGGCAGGGAGCAGTAGTTGGCATCGGTGTACAGACCGACCCAGGTTGTCGCGTAGAGCACGGTCTTGCGGTCGTCCGGCCGGTCGCCGATCTTCGCGGTACTGACGTTGATCGTCTCGACCTGCGGCCGGCCGACGATGTCGAAGCGATCGAGCGGAATGTGCACGCCGTTGGCGGCGTAGCGGTCGATCCCGGCCTGGCCGGCGACGAAGATCCGGTCGAACATCGCGGTGACCGGGTTGAAGCTCGACGCCTTGTCCGAGTCGCCGTGCAGAAGCTGGATGTGGGTCAGGTGATTGAAGCGGACAATGTGGGTGTTCTTCGCGCCGTTGTTGACGAAGAAGCAGGCCCGCATCCGATCGGTGACGCAGGTGTCGACCTGGTTGACGGTCGGGCAGTACATGACGGGAGCCGTCGTCTTCGACGCTATCCGTGCGAACGCCGGTTCCTCCCGCACGATCACAACGAACGGTTCACCGATCCGCTCGAGGTACGGCAACCACATGGTGAGTTGGTACTCGGTGTTGTCCGGCGCCGAGAAGTAGACGGCGAACTTCGGGTCGTACGCGGTCAGTGCGGTCCGGAACGCCTTGGTGTCCGTACGGCCATGCAGGCGCAACCGGAGCGCCTGGGCGCCGACGAGGCCGACGCCGAGGCAGGCGACGATGGTTGCGGCGAGTACGGGCCAGAGCGGCGCGCGGACCAGTGCTGAGATGCCGAGCGCGACGATGAGCAGGATGTTCGCGATGTAGAACACTCGCGGCGGCACGACCAGACGGCGCTCTCGTTGATAGCCAGGCAGATGGGCGACGTTCATCACCTGCTGGTTCACGAGCTCCTGCAGGTTGGGCTGCGTGACCACAAGCGCGGAGAGTATGACCCCGGTCGCGACCAGCGTCGGCTGCGCGGCATGCCCGACGCTGTCCTCGTAGTCGGCCAACAGGCTGACGACGATCAGGAGCTGGGCCGGCATCGTCAGGGCGAAGCTGACCGTGGCCGACACCCAGATGACGATGGCGAGTGCGATCGCGGCGAGGATATAACCAGTGTCTCGCCATGACGCGAGGAGCAACGCGATCATGGCAAGCACGGCGACGGCGTTCATCGCCGTCTGCAGCGCCCGAGATTGCAACTTCGCCCGAAAACTCATGTGTGTCGCTTTCTTCCCGGAGTTATGCGCCGCTCAGCTTAACGAACGATGAACGGCCAGAGTACGGGCAACGCCGAGCGAGCGGGTAACGAGGACGTCAAGCTATGTCCGCGCTCTTTGGCGGTCGGACAGCCGCAAAGACGCAGCGTGATGGCCATGACGCGGAGAGTAGACAGTGCGGTTCGATCGCCGTGTGGTCGACCGGCGTCCGTTGACGGCTGGACGTCTCGATAAGGTCGATTTCTACGTGAGTTGCATCGGCGCGGCGGCGTGACGCGAGATACCGATTGCGGGAGGCACGGCATGGCTGAGCGATTGGATGGCACCGTGGCGCTGGTCACCGGCGCCTCGAGCGGCATCGGGGAGGCGACGGCGATCGCACTGGCGGTGCAGGGTGCGTCGGTGGCCCTAGCCGCCCGCCGCGTCGACCGGCTCGACGACCTGGCCGCAAAGATTCAATCCGACGGCGGTCGCGCGCTGGTGATTCAGGCTGACGTTACCAATGAAGCTGAGGCGCGCGGCGCGGTCGAGCGGACCGCCGGCCATTTCGGTCGCCTTGACACGCTCGTCAACAACGCTGGCGTCATGCTGCTCGGTCCGGCCGTCGGCGCACCCCTCGACGAGTGGCAGCGGATGGTCGATATCAACGTGCTCGGCGTGCTCTACGTCGCGCACGCGGCGCTGCCGCACCTGCTCGCCGCGGTCGAGGATTCGCCGCGACGCGTCGCCGACATGGTCAACATCAGCTCGGTGGCCGGCCGGGTCGCGCGCAACGGCAGCGCGGTCTACAACGCGACGAAGCATGGCGTTGGCGCCTTCAGCGAGGCGCTCCGGCAGGAGGTCACCCGCCGGCACGTACGCGTCTCGCTCATCGAGCCGGGCGCGGTCGAGACCGAACTGTCGTCACACAACCGGCCGGAGGTGTTGGAGTCGATACAGAAACGGTTCACCGACGTCGAGCGGCTCCAGGCGCCGGACATCGCGGAGGCCATCACGTACGTGGTGACGCGACCCCGATACGTTGCCATCAACGAGATCCTTATCCGTCCGACCGACCAGGAGGGCTAGTCCGTCTCGCGAGATCGGGCCAGCACCCCGTTGCTCGGCGGGCCGACATATTCGACAATCCGCGGACAGGTAGACGCGCACCGACACGAGATACACGCACACGGATAGGAGCGAACTGTGCCCGCGCTGCTCGACGTGTCCGGCCTCCGTCGGGCGTTCGGTGGCGTCACCGTGCTCGACGCCGTCACGTTCGCGGTCGCGGCCGGACAAGCCATCGCGCTGATCGGTCCGAACGGATCCGGAAAGACCACATTGCTGCGCTGCGTCGTGGGTGCCGATCGCGCCGACGCCGGCGAGATCAGGTTCGCCGGTCGGCGGATGTCCGAAACCGATCCGGGGGTACGGGCGGCAGTCGCGGCTGCCCTCGACGACCTGGAATTCTTCGGCGACCTGTCGGTCGCGGAGCATTTGTCCGTCCTCGCGTTCGCGCACGCTGCGCCGGATCTCACCGAGGTGGACTCGGTGATCGTCGATCTGGGGTTGGACGGTGTCCGCGACCAGTTGCCGCCGACGCTGTCCAGTGGGCAGCGCCGCCGCCTGGCGCTGGCCAGCTGCTTCGTGCGGCCACGTCGTCTTTTGATCCTCGACGAGCCGGAGCAGCGGCTCGACGCGGCCGGCCGGCAATGGCTGATCGCGAAGCTCCTCGCGGAGAAGGCGGCGGGCACCGCTGTGCTATTCGCATCGCATGACCCGGACATCGTCGAGCTGGTCGCCGACCAGCGTGTGGAACTCGGCCGTTGACGGTGGTCGATCTCGCGGCGTCGTACCCGGAGCCGGCGGAGGTTCGCCGGATGCTGCGGCGGCTGCGACGCCGGCACCGGCATGGTCAGTGGGCCGACCGCGCGGGCGATCTTTACACGATCGCACTGGCCGCGGCGATCAGCATCGGGCTCGTGGTGAGTTCGGTGCACCGCGTGCCAGGCGGCGGTTGGCGCACCACGAGCATTCCGGGTACGGCCTCGGCGTGCCTGGTCGCGGCCGCGGTGCTACTCGCCATTGGCGCGCTGACACTGGCTCTGCGCGCGATCGGTCCCATCTACGCCGGACCGGCCGTGCAGACGTGGCTGCTGGCCACGCCGGGGGACCGCGGCCGGTGGCTGCGTCGGCGGGTGGCCGGGCTAGCGGCCGGCGCGGTCGGCGTGGGCGCACTCGGCGGGCTCGCGGCGGTCGCGGCCGGCGCGCGGGTCCCGGTGGTCGGGCTCGCCCCGGCGGCTTGGGTCGTCGTGCTGGTCGCGGCGGCCGTCACGGCCGCGCTCACCATGACGCTGCTGGTACGGCAGGCGTTCGATGTCACGAGTGCGCCGCGGGTGGCTGGTCGGACCGATGGCGTCGCGGTTGCCGGGCGTGTCTTGTTGCTGGCCGGTGTGGTCGCTTCGGTGGCCGCGATCGCCGCCGACCACGCGGGCGGGGGGATCGCCGCTCCGTCGTCGACATCGCTGGGGGTGGTGGCGACCCTGGTCGGGATCGGGGCAGTGGCCGCCTTCGCGGTCGCGACCGCGGAAGCCTTCGGTCACGCCGGTCGGCTCGACCGCGCCTCGTTGACGGCCGGTGCCGCGCTCGCCGGATCGGCAATGGCCGCCACGATGTCGGTCGACCCCACGTTCCTGTTCGGCTTTGTGGAGGTGCAGCGTCTACGACGGATCGGTCGGGTGCGACATCGGCGCATCCGTGGCCGTGGCCCGGTGTCGGCGATGCTCGACGCCGAGGCGCGCCGGTTGGTCCGGCACCGTACGCCCTTGCTGACGTACGCCGCAATGGTCGGCCTGCCGTACGTATGCGCGATCGTTCTGACGCCGGTGCCGATCACGCTCATCCGGGTCCTCGCCGGATACGTTGCCGCCAACGCGCTCGCTGCCGGTCTCCGTACGGTGTCCCGCTCGGCCGCGCTGCGCCGGAGTCTCGGGCGCTCCGACGGTTGGCTGCGCGGTGTCCACCTGGTCACGCCGGCGGCCGGCGCGCTGATCTTCGTGGTGGCGACCGGATGGGCCGGCCGCTCGTTCCAGCCCGTATTCGACGTCGTGTTGGCCGCTGGCCTCGCGCTCGCGGTGCTGCGGTCGGCCACCCGGCCGCCGATGGTCTACGACACGGCGTGGCTGGTCACGCCGCTCGGCGTCGTACCCGTGGGTCTGATCACGCAGATCATCCGCGGACTCGATCTCGCGGTCGTGCTCGCCCTGCTGTTCGCGTTCGTCATCCGGTGAATCGGCACGATCAGGTCGCGGCGGGGCGTCGCGGCGGCCGCCAGCACAACATGGCGGCATCGAGTTCGTCACTGGTGAGCGCGGGTGTCGTCGTCGGCGCGACGTCCGGCCGAGCGCGCAAGCCGTCGACGACGATCTGCAGATAGCGCCGCCAGGCGTCCGGGTGCTGTTTCGTGTACTCGGCCACGCCGCTGATCATGAACTCGATCAGCACCATATCGACCGGCTGGATGTCCGGGCGGAGGTATCCGTCGTCCTGCGCGCGCCGAAGACCCTTCTCGATCGCTGGCATCACCCGGGCACGGGCGCGGGCGGCGCACCCCTGGCCGTAGGTGCTGGACATGAGGATCTCGCGCAGTCCCTGGTTGCCGGCCTGTAGTGCGCACACCTCGGTCAGCACGGCCACCAGGCCGTCCCAGGAGTTGTCCGCGTATGACACCGACTCGGCCATCTCGGCGAGCGTGTCGACGTGATCTTCGAATAGCGCCTCGACGAGCCGCTCCTTGGTGGGGAAGCGGCGGTAGACCGTGCCGACTCCGAGGCCGGCCGGCACCGCCCCGGGGGTGTGGTGCCGGCCATCGACCGTACCGCTGGATTGGCGACGGTTGGCGCTGTTCCTGGCTTGAAGCGGATACGCTGCAGCGCATGGCGGAGCCCGACCTCGGCGGACCGGCCGGCGAGGATGCGGCGAGCGCATCCGGTGGACGGGTCGCCGTGCCCTCGACCGAATGGTCGGGCGGAACGGAGACGCCGGTACGGGTCAGCACCGTCGAGCTGTTCTTCGATCTTGTCTTCGTCTTCATCATCACGCAGCTGACCGGCGTCCTCGCCAACCACACCACGGTCGTGTCGCTCGTACGCGTCTTGTTGATGCTCGGCGTGACCTGGTGGATGTACGGCGGTTACGCGTGGCTGACCAACGCGGTCGTGCCGAGCAATACGATGCGCCGCGGCCTTCTCGTGGTCGGCATGGCCGGCTTCCTCACGATGGCGCTGGCCGTGCCGGATGCGTTCGACACGACGGGCTGGGCGTTCGGGCTGGGCTACTTCGTCGTGAACCTGGTGCACAGCGGGCTCTTCCTGCTCTCCGGCGGCCCGGCGGCGCTGCGGCCGATGCGGTCGCTCGGCCCACTTAATCTGCTCACGGCGACGCTTGTCCTGATCGGCGGGTTCACCCCGACGCCGTTTCGCTATGCGTTGTGGACGCTGGCTCTGGCCGTACAGATCGCGACGCCGTACCTGTCGCCGATCGGCGGCTTCACGGTCGCGGCCGGACATTTCGTCGAGCGCCACGGTCTGGTGATCATCATCGCGCTGGGCGAATCCGTCGTGGCCATCGGCGTCGGCGCGGAGAGCCTGCACCTGGATATTCGGCTGCTCGCGGTCGTGGTCTCCGGCCTGGTCGTGGCGTATTTCCTCTACTGGGCCTATTTCGGCGGCGACGAGGTGCGGGCCGAGCACGCGCTCGACGCGATCCGCGACCCGAAACGCCGCGCCCGCACGGCGCTTGCCGCGTTCGGCTACTGCCATTACCCGATGCTCATCGGCATCATCGCCGTCGCGGCCGGGGTGAAGAAGGCGATCGGGCACGCGTACGGCCATGTGAGCCTCGCGCAAGCGCTGGCGCTCGGTGGTGGCGTCGCGGTGTTCCTCGCCGGCGATCTGCTCTTCCGGCGGGTGCTCGCCATCGGTCGGCCGGGCTATCGGCTCGTCGCCCTGGTCGGCGCGTTGGCCAGCGTGCCGCTCGGCCTCGTGATCGCGGCCGGACAGATCGCGATGCTCCTCGTCGTGCTGGCCGTGCCGTTGTCGCTGGAGGGCTACCGGCAGTTGAAGGCGGCCGGCGTCCGCGCGGTGATCTGGCGGCGCTGATCTGTATGACGGTGGGGGGCTGTTCCAGCGGCGGCGTCGACTCCGTGGTGCTGATCCTGCGGTGCTGATTCGGCCGCGTCGATCCAGCGACCGTCGACGATGGACTGTCGGCCGTGGCCGGTACCCTTCCCGCGTGAGCAGCCGCGATCCGCGCCTACCCGATCCGCGCTTATCCGATGCAAGACGCCGGATCCCCGCTCGCCGGACCCGCGCTCGCCCGATGTGACGCCGCGCGATCCATGGCAGCCGGATCCGACGCCGCCGGATCCGACGCCGGCCGATCCAAGGCCCTGATCCAACGACGCTCGATCCAAGGCCACGGGTGGCGGGACAGCATGAACCTCGTCCGACCGAGCGGTGGCGGCCCGAACACGTTTCGTTCGAGGAATACCAGCTGTATTACCAGTCCGCGGAGCGGGTCACCGATCGCCGGCGGGACCTGAATAAGTGGAACTATTCGATCATGACCGCCACGCTGCTCGCGATCGGTGGCGTGCTGGCCTGGTCGACGTACGACGTGCAGCGCGAGTTCGTCGGTTGTCTCGGCGTGGTCGGCCTGTCGTTGATGGCCGCGTTGCACTGCTCGTACTGGATACATCAGATCGACGACTTCAAGGCGCTGAACACGGAGAAGTTCCGCCTGCTCAACGAGATGGCGCCACACGTACGGTTTCCGGACTTCGGGCCGGGCATCACTATCCGGTCGTACGAGCCGTTCCGGCGCGAGTGGGATGCGATGGACGAGCTCGATCAGCTGTCCGAGATCCGGCGCTCCGGCGTCGGCCGGATCCTCGCGCTCAAGTCGTCGTCGGCCGAGTACACGATGGCGCAGGTTTTTCGCTACGCGTTTCTTCTCGTTGCCCTTGGTACGATCGGGTTGCTAGGAAGCGACTTCCACGACGTGATCAGTCACGTCACGCCGTTCGCGAACCACTGAGGCCCGCGGCGGCCCGCTTCCGCGACACCGCGAAAGGCGCCACCCTCATGAGACCGCTGGTGTACGTGATCATGCCGGTCGGCTCGGACCCGGACGCCGGGCCCCGCCGCGAGCGCATCGTCGCGACCGCCGACGCGCTGGGGTTCGACACGTATTTTCCGCTGGATCACCGTACGCATGGCGACGACGTCGACCCGACGACGCTGCGCCTCGAAATGCAGCGGGCCACCGTCGCCGTCGCCGATCTCAGCCTGGAGCGGCCGAGCTGTTACTACGAGTTAGGCGTCGCCCTCGGTGTCGGGCTTCCGACGGTCGTCGTGGCGGCGGCCGGAACGCCGATCCACCAGACCGCGGACCGCGCATCGGTCGCGTTCTACGACTCGCTCGACGGCCTCGGAAAGATCCTCGAAGACCGGCTGCGCCGGTTCGCGTACTCCCCGGTGCGCTAATCCGGAACGGGGTGGTTGGCTAATGAACCGCCGTCGGTCGGCTCGCGTGATCGCCATCGCCGCCAGTCTGATTGCGCTCGGGCTGTCGACCGCCTGCCATCCCGGTCTGCCGAGCGCTACGTCGTCGGGTCATGCGTCGGCCGCCGGCACCGCCAATCCTGCGGCCGGTAGCTCGGTGCCGAACGTCGTCGGTCAGCGACTCTCCACGGCGGAACGGACGCTCGCCAGCGCCGGCTACCGGTCGATCAAGCCGGTCGACGACACGGGCCGGAACCGCATCGTGATCGACCCGCAGAATTGGACGGTCGACTCGCAGACGCCCGCCGCCGGCGCCACGGCGCCACCGCACCACGATCACGCTGCGAGTGCGCCGCCCGAGCGACGCCCCTGTCCCGAGTACAACCCTCGGCGAGGTGCCGAACGTGACCTGCATGAACCTGCAGGACGCGCAGAACACGCTGCAGTCGGCCGGATTCTTCAACCTCGCCTCGATGGACGGTCTCGGCCAGGGCCGCCAGCAGATCCTGGATCGCGACTGGCTCGTGACGAAACAGTCCGCTGCCGCCGGCAGTCGACCGAAATTGCTCACCCGCATCGTGTTGACCGCGGTGAAGTACGGAGAATCGACGGGTGCGTCAGGCTGCCGGAGCTGATCGCGACCGGCTCGTCGCGCGCTCGGCCGGCTCATCGCGGCGGCGGCTCGGGCAGCGCGGGCCACGCACCCGCTCCGCGTCGCGATCGACGGTCCGGACGCGGCCGGGAAGACGACGCTCGCGGAGGAGCTCGCGGCATCGATCGGCTCCGAGCGGCCGGTGATCCGGGCCAGCATCGACGGATTTCACCACCCGGCCGACGTACGGCGTCGCCGTGGCCCGATGTCGGCCGAGGGCTACTACCGCGATTCGTTCGACACCGACGCCGTGGTGCGCTCGTTGCTCGATCCGCTCGGGCCCGGCGGCGACCGCCGCTACCGTACGGCGACGTTCGACTACCGCACCGAGGCACGGCTCGACTTGCCGTGGCGTATCGCGCCGGACGACGCTGTGCTGCTGTTCGACGGTGTGTTTCTGCTGCGACCCGAATTGCGCGACCACTGGGACTTCTCGCTCGTCGTACACGTCACGCCGGCGGAGACGATGCGCCGGGCCATGACTCGAGACGCGGACCTGATGGGTGGCGCCGCTTCCATGGTCGAGCGATATCGCTCGCGTTACTTGCCGGGTCAGGAAATCTATCGCGCGCAGGCGCATCCGTACGCCTGGGCCGACGTCGTGGTCGATAACGAGGACGTCTCGCGTCCGTACCGGCTGAAGTGGCCGACATCGAAGGGCGACGGGCGAGATGGACGTGAACCGCCGCACTAGCCTTGCCGTATGTCCGATGTGCCCGCGACGAAGCCGACGCTCATTCTCTTGCACGCGGCCGGCCGAGGTGGCCGCTCCTGGCGTGGCCTCACACCATTGCTCGCCGATGCGTTTACCGTGCTCACACCGGATCTGCCGGGTTTCAACGATGCTCCCGGCCCGTTCACGATGGCGGCGGCGGTGGACGCGGTCGCGGAGCTTGCGGACGCGTGCCCGGCACCGGTCAGGCTTTGCGGGCTGTCGCTTGGAGCGTCGGTTGCTTTGGCCGTTGCCGCCGCGCATCCCGACGTCGCGGACCGGGTGGTGGCGAGCGCGCCCGCGATCGATGGCGCTCGCCATCCCCGCGCGACGGCCGCTTATCGGCGGGCGCCGGGCTGGGCCGTGCGCCGGTTAACCGATCTGCCCGATCGGGCCGGGTGGTTGAGCTTCGTCGACGAGATCGCTGCGCTTGATCTCACCGACGAATTGCCGAAGATCGACGCTAGGACGCTCGTGTTGTGCGGAGGTCGAGACCGGGCGAACCTGGCCGAGGCGAAGCTCGCCGGCCAGGCCATTCCCAACGGCACGTTCTATCTCGTGCCGCACGTTGGACACACCTGGCCGGTGACGCAACCGAAGCTGTTCGCGACGGTGATCCGTGCATTCCTGACCGCGTCGGCCGGAGACGACGCGCTGAGCGACGACGACCCGGCGTCCCGATCCGCCGACTAAGCAGCGTGGCGGCGGTCACAGGTCGCCGGCGGATACGGACGCGGCTCGGCGGCAAACATCGGCATGAGGGCGCGAGGCTTGCCGCACACGACGCCCATGCGTTGACGGTTGCGCGCGATCGTCCACGGGTCGCGGCCACGCGATGGCGCCGGAACGCCCGCCGCCGTCCGCGCGCGAACGAGCCGGGCATGACCGGTGGACAGCGCCAGCGCGATCGGGCCGTCCGGGATCGATTCCCACATTCCGCTGGCTCGGCGCCACCAACAGCCGTCGTGGTACACGTACGAGATGATCTCGGGGGACACGGTCTCGGCCCGGCCGGAGCGCCATCGCTGCACCATGCGCTGGTGCGTCATCGTCCGCGTCGTGGCGGCTGTTCGGTCGCGATGGGCGGGCACGCCGGTGGTCGGGTCCGTGGTGTCCATACCCCCGACCATCCCCGATGACCTGCGGCGATACCAGGCGCGTTATCGAACCGTGACGAGGTCTTCGCCACGTTCACCCGTCAGGGTGTGCGCGTCATGACGCCGATTGAGCAGGACTGTCGCTTACGGTATTGGTGACGACGACTGTCTGTGATGTGGCATTCGTGGGCGTCGCCCCGGGTGCCGCGTCGGGCCGGCCTACGTCCGGACGACGGCGCGCTCGACGCGGAATCGCCAGCTGCCAACCGGTTCTCGCCCGTGTAGGTCGGCGAGCGCATTGACAGTCCCGGTGGCCATTTCGACGGCGTCGTACCCGTACCTCGTCGCCCGTGCCTTCATCATCAGGATGGCCTGGCCGGCGGTGTTGCTGGTGGCCCAGCCCGGTCGGCGGTCGAGGCGTCGGCCGGCTGCCGGGCCCTGGGTGGTGTAGAGCCTGATGTGTACGGGATGGCCGCTGCGGCCCCGGCCGTCGGTCACGGCGATGTGGGCACGATCGCGATCGGCCCAGACACGCGGCGGCGGTGTCCCCGCGACAGCTAGCTGCCGGTGGACACCGCCGTGGCGCGGTGATCCTGATCTCGCTAGAAGCGCCTGTTCAGGATGGTCACGATCGTGGTCGCGAAGTGTTCGTGCTTGGCGTACGCACCGGGGAACGCGCTGCGCTGAACCATTTGCGCAGCGCAGGTCAGGCAGCCCCATGAGCCGCGGTACTGCACGAGCACTCGGTAGAAGGCATGTGCGGCGTAGGTCGGCCGCTCGATCTGTTTCGGCGAACCCCAACCGGAGGACGGCCGCTGCTGGAAGATACCGAGCGAGTCGTGGTCGACGGCGTGGGTGTAGTTGCGGAGATTCGACTCCTGCAGCGCCGTCGCCATCGCGATGATCTGACCGCGCTTCGAGATGCCCATCCGGTGGCCTTCAGCCACCACCGCCCATGCGTTGGCGACCTGCGACCGGCTCAAGCCGGCGATCTGGGGGAGCGGTGCCGGCTTCTTGGGAGCGGGTTTCTTCGGCGCCGGCTTGGCCGCGGGCTTCGGCGTCACCACCGGTGCTCGGCTCAGGCTGCGGTTAGCACGCGCCTGCGCGTCCAACCGAGCGGTCTGGAGGCTCGACGCGCTCATCTGCGTCGTAGCCGTTGCGGTCTGTGGATGCATAGAGATCCCGAGGGCCGCGGCGCCAGCCGTAGCGGTGCACAGAACACCCAACGCAATGCGATGGATCAACGTACCGGGGGCGCGGAGGGATCGGCGATGTGCCGGCAAGGTCCGTTCCGTTTCTGTTGACGATCCGCGTTACGGGGGAGTAACGCAGGCGTCGACCGTGCCTGGCGAGCCTCTGACCTGGCAACACTACGGAGGGTAATAGTGACTCGGGTCACGCGTAGACCCGTGCGGTGAGGCTAAATGAGCATCAGAGCGGACATGTCGTAAACGACCCCGGACACGCAGCTAACGCATCGTTTCCTCAACGATGCGTGCTGCGTCGCCCCCCGACGAGTACGTGCGCATTTACGCGCCACTTTCGGCTGCGCCAACGGACCCTTGCCAGATATCCGTTGCCCCCTGCGCTCCGTACTGACGGTAACGGTAGCAGCACCAGCGGTGTTCGACAACTCCACGTGAGCAATTGATTACGCAGGTCAGGCCGGTTGCGCGTCATGTCCGGAGATGTCCGCGGATGCGTACAGGACCTTGCCGAACCGCACGCATCCGCGGAACACCATTCCCCATCACCACACCCGTCGAGCGCCATTGCGCGACGAGCACAACGCCGTGACTACCCCTGGACCGATCGTTCATGCCGGCCGTGCATGTGGCGTACGCCACGTCGAACTCTCAGCGCACCCGTTCGCGAAGACCGGCGAAGAGAAGCGCGACCGTGACACGATCGATCGTCTCGGCCATGGCCTCGGCCGCGCGTGGGAAACGTTGACCGATCTGGTTCGTACGGAGCCGGATCCGTAGCCGGGATCGTCCGTCGGGCAGGTCGTCCAATACGAGCGCCCAGGACAGGACGAGATCGGGGCGAGCCATTCCGCGTCGCGGCCTGCGTGGTCGGATCGACTGGTAGACAAGCGCATGCGGGGCGTCGATCGAGACGACCTCGAACGTCGGATCGCCCGGACCCCAATCGGGGACGTGCTGTCCGGGAGCCAACGTCTGCCATCGGTCGTCGATGCGGCGCAACGAGCGCCGATGCCGCGGTATGAACACCCAGTCGACCCATCGCGGCATGTACCAGCCGGCGCGGTCCTTGCCCAGCTGGACGATCCATGGCCATACGTCGCGCGGCGGCGCCGGGAGGACGCGCTCGCGATCCAATACGACGGCCGCGTCCGGCACGATCTCGTCGCCCGGCATATAAGCGCTGCCGCGATTGACTTCATCACTCCATTCAAGCGCACGTCAGCGCTGAGCGATCCGCCGAGACGGACGGCGACATCGTCAACTCGCGAGCCGATGCATGACGTCGAAAAGCCACGGGCCAGCCGCAGTACCTGCACTGTCAACGATGACTTTGAGCCGATCCCACGCCCATTCGCCAACGTCTTTCAGTTTGGACAGCTTCTTCTCTGCCTTCGGTGGCTCAAGCAAGGACGATGCGTGGCTCGTGACCCATTCCAGTATCGAAGCCGCCTCACCCCCCGTGGCCCTCGCTTGTTGCGTTAGGTCTTTAAGCGCCGATTCGAAGCGCTGATCGAGTTTGCGATTGACCACTTTGGTCTTGTAGCCGAACGCAGAGCCGCCTCCGATGTTAATCCCCGATCCACCGGAGATGTTGATGCCATTGTTAGGCGGCTGGTCTCCGGAACCAGGGCACCGGAGCACAGCGCGTCGCGCCGAATTGCGGTTCATACCTTCTCCGAACTCGCGTTGTGCACGGTCGTGCGGTGACCAAATGCGGAGCCACCCTCGATCGTGATGTCCGTACCACCGGTAATCGAAATGCCGTTCATGCTGCCTCGACCCGCGTTTTGCAAATCACCGGAACCGAGACCCAATGCACCGTCGTTGAGGATCGCCCGCGCACGCTGTCCATAGTCCGTGACGTCGAGCTGGAGATCTTCTATATACTCCATGACCGTTGAAAGGATCCGTCTCTCAAGGATCTGCATGTACTTGACCATGTCGCGCCGTTGGAAGTAGCTGATCCGAGGTAGCTCATCGACCTGGCCCTTCTCGTCAGTCCTGACCTCGGCGGCGAGCTCGCGCAGGCTGAGTTTCGCGCCGACATCCCGAAGTTGGTCTCGCGCTCGGTCGAATCCCGGTCGCAGCGAGTAGAACGGCCGTGCCAACAGGACGCCAATACCACCTGGTGCACGCCCCAACTCGCTTGGCATGCCCCAAACTGCTCTACGCGCGGCAGTCAGGTACGCGGGCAGGCCGCGTCCACGTCGAAGGTCGACGACTTGGAACTGCAACCGCGTCGGCGGCATGGCCCACGATGTGTACTCGAGATACAACGTTCGACCCTGAATGCCAAGGTGGACGAAGACGGTCGCGACGAGCTCGCCATTCAGCGCGACGATCTCGCATGTGAGGTAGTGCCGATCTGGATCGCTTGGCCGCTCGATCAGCGTGAACATCGATCGTTCGTCGCTAATGCCGACCAGTTTCGCTGCCCGGTAGCCGCCGACGAACGCCTTGTCGTAAATGTTGAGGCCGGGCAGTCGGAGCTCCGGATCTTCCTCATTGATCAGCGCGCCTACTGACTCTTTGAGGTGTTCTATCAGTTGCAGCGAGCTGAACGGCGGGTTGCCCAGACTGCGCGGGGTTGGGCTGGGGCGCCGGTTGTCGTCGGGCTCGCGTGCGATGGGTACTTCGCTGGATTCGCCGATACGACGCAGGCGCTGCGCGAACGACCACGTACGGACCTCGAATCCACTGCCGACGAACGGCCGATATCCCGAGAAGATGGTGATCGGACGATACTGCTCGGTCCGCACCTGTTCGATGCGGTGGCTATATGTACGGGGGCGGGTCGGATCGTTGGCCAGCGAGTCGATGCAGATCTGCCGTATGACCGCGGCGGCGACGACGATCGCCATGAGGCTGACGATCGTGCGTACGACCTCGATGGCAACGTGGCCCGGATGCGCGGCATGTGTGTCGAGAATTGAGCGTGCGGCGTAGAAGGCGACGCCGATCACCGCGATCCACGGGGCGATCAGGCCTGCGGTCAGCCATCGGAACCGGCGTCGCAGGTGCGAGCGTTCGGCCAGGCTGCCGCGATGGCGGATGTAGCCGGCATAGTCCTTGAAGAGCCGCCAGAACCGCTTCAACACGTACCAGGTGATGATCGTACTCACCGTGATGGCGGCGGCGAACAGATCGTGGTGGATCCAGTACCCGATCAGCAGGATGACGAGAATGTGCTGTGCGTGGTCGATCCAGCCGGCGCGGCGGGCGTGTACCAGTACTGGTACGAGGTCGTAGCCGTACGCGGGCGCGATCTGCCGCGACCGGTCGAGGTAGACCTCGGTCATCGCGCGCTCGCGGAACTCATGATCGACATAGCAACCCACGCACATGTGACGGGTGGCGGCGTGGGGAACGGCTGGGGGCGAGGTGAACGGTTCCGGTGGTTCAGGGTCCGAAAAGTCGGTATCCGGCTGCTCGGGCGTTGTCACACTCGACCTCCGCCATCGGTGGCGATCGCTTCATTTGTGATCGCAAGATATCGGCCGGCGGCGCGATTGTCTCTACCGTTGTAAGGGATTCCCGACCAGTAGTCGGATTCGGCCGATCCAATATGGACAAACGTGGCGGAGTGAGCGGTCAGTTGGGCGTCGGGAAGCCGACGAAGAGCAACTGGACCGGCACCCGGGCCGGCGCCGTGGACGCGTCGCCCGCCGCTCGGCGAACATGGCGGCGGGTCAACCGTTCCACGTCCTGCGCCCAATCGGCGATCTCGGCGGCGTTCATCGACGCGACGTGCGTGTGCACCGTGACCGCATCGGACCAGGTCGGATCCTGGGCCGCACGGGCGATCGCGTCCGACGCCGTACCCATCACCTGGTCGTCGCGACGAACCCGGGCGCGCAGGCGGGTCCGGCTGCCGCGGACCAGGTCGTCGGCGATGTGCGCGGTCGGTCCGGCCGAGGCAGAGTCAGCACGGCGCCACGGGCGCTTGCGGCCGGACGCCGCGACCTCTTCGACGAGGTGCTGGTCCGCGAGGACGGCCAAGTGGTACGAGCAGGCCTTCGGCGAAACGCCGAGCAGCCGTGCACTCTCCGTGGCCGTAAGCGTCGTATGCTCGCCGAGGAGCCCGAGGATCGCCCGTCGCGTCGGATGTGCGGTCGCGCGCAGCGCCGCAAGATCGGATCGGGTACCGTCCTCGAAGTCGGCCGCCACGCGTTCGTCGGAAGACATCGTCTGACGCTATCGGAAGATGTTTTCCCATGTCGAGCCGAGCGACGGTCGGCCGCGTGTCGCACGGCGGCGTGTCGCGCGGTCCGTGGCAACGCTGCGCTCGGAACTGTACGGAACATAGGCGCTATCAGGCGGCTACCGCGGCGAAGTTCCGTACAGTTGCGCCCGCCGGGCGCAGACCGACGTGGCGACCCTGCCTGTCGCCCCCTGCGTGGCGAGCGCACACAGCGGCCAGGCACGATGGGGCGGCCATGACATTGACCGAGCGACTACCGCCGCCGCCGCCCGAGGGCGACCCCGATGCCGATACCGTCTACGCCGCGATCGAGGCCTGGGCGGCCGACGACGGGCTGCGCCTCTATCCGCATCAGGAGGAGGCGCTGCTCGAGATCGCGACCGGCGCCAACGTGATCCTGTCCACGCCGACCGGCTCCGGCAAGAGCCTGGTCGCGATCGGCGCGCACGCGGTCGCGCTCGCCGGCGACCGCCGGACGTTCTATACGGCGCCGATCAAGGCGCTGGTGTCGGAGAAGTTCTTCGCGCTCTGTGACGTCTTCGGACCGGTGAATGTCGGCATGATGACCGGCGACGCCCGAGTCAATGCCGAGGCACCCATCATCTGCGCGACCGCCGAGATCCTCGCCAACATCGCGCTGCGCGACGGCGCCGACGCCGACGTCGACCAGGTCGTCATGGACGAGTTCCATTTCTACGCCGACCCGGACCGCGGCTGGGCCTGGCAGGTCCCGCTGATCGAGCTGCCCCAAGCCCAGTTCGTGCTGATGTCGGCGACGCTTGGCGACGTGACGCGTTTCGAACGGGATCTCACTCGGCGTACGGGTCGCCCGACCGCGTCGATCCATAACACCGAGCGGCCGGTGCCGCTGAACTTTTCGTTCTCGCTCAACCCGCTGACCGAGGAGCTCGACGAGCTGCTGAACACGCATCAGGCGCCGATCTACGTCGTGCACTTCACCCAGGCGGCAGCGCTGGAACGGGCGCAGGCGCTGATGAGCGTGAACGTCGCGACCCGAGCCGAGAAGGACACGATCGCCGCGGCCATCGGCAACTTCCGGTTCACGTCCGGCTTCGGCAAGGTGCTGTCCCGGCTCGTACGCCATGGCATCGGTGTCCACCACGCCGGCATGCTGCCGCGGTACCGGCGGCTGGTGGAGACCCTGGCCCAGGCCGGCCTGCTCAAGGTCATCTGTGGTACGGACACCCTCGGCGTCGGCATCAACGTACCGATCCGCACCGTCCTTTTCACGTCACTGTCAAAGTACGACGGCACGAAGACACGGTTGCTACAAGCGCGCGAATTCCACCAGATCGCAGGTCGCGCCGGCCGGGCCGGGTTCGACACCGTCGGTACGGTCGTCGTACAGGCGCCGGAGCACGTGATCGAGAACGAGAAGGCGCTCGCGAAGGCCGGCGACGACGAACGCAAGCGGCGCAAGGTCGTGCGCAAGAAGCCGCCGGAGGGCATGGTCTCATGGGGCCGGCCGACGTTCGAGCGGCTGAGCACGGCCGAGCCGGAACCGCTCAAGTCCAGCTTCCGCGTGACGCACGCGATGCTGCTCAACGTGATCGCCCGACCCGGCAACGCGTTCGAGGCGATGCGTCACCTGCTCACGGACAACGACGAGGACCGGCCGGCCCAGCGGCGGCATATCCATCGGGCCATCGCCATCTATCGGGCGCTGCTCGCCGGCGGGGTGGTGGAACGGCTGACCGAACCGGACGACGAGGGCCGCATCGTCCGGCTCACCGTCGACCTGCAGTACGACTTCGCGCTCAACCAGCCACTGTCGCCATTCGCGTTGGCCGCCCTGGAACTGCTCGACCGCGAGTCGCCCGGCTATGCACTCGATGCGCTGTCGGTGATCGAGTCCACGCTCGACGATCCCCGTCAAGTGCTCTCGGCCCAGCAGTTCAAGGCCCGCGGCGAAGCCGTGGCACAGATGAAGGCGGACGGTCTCGAGTACGAAGCTCGGATGGAGCTGCTCGACGACGTGACCTATCCGCGCCCGCTCGTCGACCTGCTCGAGTCGGCGTACGCCATGTACCGCAAGGGTCATCCGTGGGTCGCCGACTACGAGGTCGCCCCGAAGTCGGTCGTCCGGGACATGTACGAGCGGGCGATGACGTTCGGCGAGTTCGTCTCGTTCTACGGCCTGCCCCGATCGGAAGGGCTCGTGCTGCGCTACCTGGCCGACGCGTACCGGGCGCTGCGACAGACCGTGCCGGAGGACGCGAAGACCGAAGACCTCACCGATCTCATCGAATGGCTGGGTGAATTGGTCCGCCAGGTCGACTCGAGCCTCATCGACGAGTGGGAGCGCCTGCGCAATCCCGTCGAGTCGCCGCTACTCGCCGACGAACGGCCGCCCGAGGTGACCCGAAACGTACGGGCTTTCCGGGTGCTCGTCCGCAACGCGCTGTTCCGCCGGGTCGAGTTAGCGGCCCTGCACCACTACGACGAGTTGGGCGAGCTCGATGCCGAGTCGGGCTGGGATGCCGACTCATGGGCCGACGCGATCGAGGACTACTTCGACGAGTACGACACGCTTGGCGTCGGTTCCGATGCCCGCGGACCGGCGCTGCTCGACATCACCGTCGGACCGGACACCTGGACCGTACGGCAGACGTTCGACGATCCCGACGGCGACCACGACTGGGGTATCTCCGCCGAGATCGATCTGGCCGCGTCGGACGAGGCCGGCGTGGCGGTGGTTCGGATTCTCGACGTCGGGCCGTTGACGGCCGGCGACCGGTAGCACGGAGTCAGAATTCCGCCTCGACCCGATCACCCACACGTGCGACCGATGACCGTCGCGCCTACAGTCGGCGACGTGGCTTCCGATCTCTTCCAGCGTCTGCCGTTGGCTTGGCGTACGGCGATCCTGCCCTACCTCGACCGGAGCGTTGCCGATCGGCTGAGCGAATTCGTGTTGGCGGAGTATGCGGCTCACACCGTGTTCCCACCGATCGACGACCTGTTCGCGGCGTACCGACTCTGCTCGCCCGACCAGACACGCGTGCTCATCCTCGGCCAGGACCCTTACCACAAGCCCGGGCAGGCGCACGGACTGAGCTTCAGCGTCCGGGCCGGTGTCGCGGTCCCGCCGTCCTTGCGCAACATCTACAAAGAGATGCGCGACGACATCGGCGTCGAGCCACCCCGCACCGGTGACCTCACGCGCTGGGCCGAGCAGGGCGTCCTGCTGTTGAACGCGGTGCTCACCGTCCGCTCGGGCCAGCCGGCCTCGCATGCCAACCACGGCTGGGAGCACATCACCGACGCGACGATCCGGGCACTCAATACGCGCGAGCAACGCGTGGTGTTCGTCCTGTGGGGTTCGTACGCGCGCCGCAAGGCCGGCCTCATCGACAGTCCGAACCATGTGGTGATCGAGGCCGGACATCCGAGCCCGATGAACCCGAGGGGATTCCTCGGCACGCGACCCTTCTCGGCCATCGACAAGGCGTTGGCCGAGGTCGGCGCGCCGCCGATCCGGTGGGCCTGACGCCCGGCCGAGCCACCCCTGGGCGGCCCGCATCGGCGTCGCGTCGCTGGGCGGCTCGCGTCGGCCGTCGCGTGCGACGTTCAGCCGCCGCCGGCCTGGATGTGGCGCGCCTGGTTGATCGCCCGGCGGAGCGCGATCGCCGGTGGCCCGGTGTGTTCGATCATCTGGTCGATCCGACGGGCGTGCTCGCGCCGACGATCTCGCGTGATGACTGTACGTATGTCGGCGATGGCCAGCAGCGCGGCGAGCGCGGTGTCCCGTTCGGGCAGGCGGTCGACCGGCATCGGGCCGCGCAGCGCCGCCGTGACGAGCGCGCTCAGCCGCGTCAGCGTACGAGGGTCACGCGGACTGATACGGGCCCGCCGAAGAAATCCGGCCGGTCGCTCGACTCGGATCCAGCGGCCGGTGAGATCGGCGCGTACGAGCTCCTCGATCTTGCGTTGGTGCACCCAGTGTTGCCAGCGCCGGGGTCGGCTGTCGGTGACACGTCGCCACACCTCGGCCAGCACGGCGTTGCCGGGTGCGTCGCGACTCGCGGCCGCTTTCGCGAGGCCTCCGTCGTCGGCCAGGTATCCGCCGAGGTACAGATCCGTGACGGCGGCTGCACCAAGTAACTGGCCAGCCCACCGTCGGCTCGTGAGGCGGCCGCGATCGCGGTCATACATCGCAAGGTAGGCCCGCCCGGTCAGCGTGTCGGGCAGCCCGTCAGACGGTGGCATCGCTGTCATCTCCTTCGACCCGACGTGGCCGTCCCGGTCGTCGCATCTCGCGGACGTCGCGCGGCAGCCGGCCGGCGTCGCGCAGCGACTGACGCAGCAGAAACTCGATCTGCGCGTTGGTGCTGCGCAGGTCGTCGGCCGCCCATCGGGCCAGCGCGTCGTAAACGGCCGGGTCGAGCCGCAGCAGGATGTTCTTGCGATCGGCTGCCACGTGTGGTCCGTCAGTGGTAGAGCGTGCCGGTGTTGACGATGGGCTGCGTGTCGCGGTCGCCGCACAGCACGACCAGCAGGTTGGACACCATGGCCGCTTTCCGCTCCTCATCGAGTTCGACGATGTTCTGTTCATCGATCCGGTCGAGAGCCAGTTGCACCATGCTGACGGCACCTTCGACGATCTGCGTTCTGGCCGCGACAACGGCGCCGGCCTGCTGCCGGCGCAGCATGGCCTGCGCGATCTCGGGGGCATAGGCCAGATGGGACAGTCGCGCCTCGACGATCGTGACGCCGGCCGGTGCGACCCGCGCGCCGATCTCGATGGCCAACTTCTCGGTGATCTCGTCGGCGCTGTCCCGCAGCGACATGCCGCCACCGTGCGCGTCATACGGGTACGAGTTCGCGATGTGTCGCACCGCCGTCTCCGCCTGGATCGCGACGAACTCGGCAAAGTCGTCGACCTCGAACACCGCCTTGGCAGTGTCGGTGACCTGCCACACGACGACCGCCGCGATCTCGATCGGATTGCCGTCGGCGTCGTTGACCTTCGTCACCTCGGTCTGATGGTTGCGGATCCGGGTCGAGATGCGCCGGCGCGTGGAAAACGGGTTCACCCAGCGCAGTCCGGTGTGCCGCACCGTGCCGGTGTAACGGCCCAGCAGCTGGACGACCCGCGCCTGGCCGGGCGCGACGGCGGTCAACCCGACGAGCACGACGACACCGATCACGATGAGCACGACGCCGATCACGATGGTCACCACGTTCGCGAGCGCAATGAGGACGACCCCGATGATGATCGCGGCGATGCCCGCGCCGAGCATCGGCAACCCTGGGACAGCCGTGGTCAGGCGCTCGGAGTAGATCGCGCTGCCGCCGCCGGCGTTGCCGCGGATCGGGTGGCCGCCCGGTGCTGTCCCGTGGGTCGCGCTCTGTGGTGGCCGGTCGTGCGGCAGCGGCTGCGGGTCCGGCGCGCCGCCGGTCGAATCGTCCTGCGACATGCGTCTCACATCCTTCGCTGTCTTAGCGGTTGCGATCGATCTTATCATAGTGATATCACATTTCTAGCGAGCGAATTCTGACCGCGACGAGCACCCGAACGGGGAGGACCGATGGCTCCGGCCTTGGAAATCGACAAGATCACCAAACGGTACGGCGAGGTCGTGGCCGTCGAAGACATGACGTTCGCCGTACCGGCGGGGCAGATCTTCGGCTTTGTCGGCGCGAACGGCGCAGGGAAGACGACCACGATGCGCATCGCGCTGGGCGTGCTCGCGGCCGATGCCGGCACGGTCCGGTGGGACGGCCGGACGATCGACCTGGACACGCGCCGCAACATCGGCTACATGCCGGAGGAGCGCGGGCTGTATCCGCGGATGCACGTCGCCGACCAGCTCGTCTACCTGGCGCGCCTGCACGGCATGTCGGCCTCGGCGGCGCGGCGGTCGGCCGACGCGTGGACCGAGCGGCTCGGCGTCGCCGAGCGACGCGACGACGACGTACAGAAGCTGAGCCTCGGCAACCAGCAGCGCGTGCAGCTCGCCGCCGCGCTCGTGCACGATCCGCAGATCCTCGTGCTGGACGAACCGTTCTCCGGCCTCGACCCGGTCGCGGTCGACGTGATGAGCGGTGTGCTGCGGGAGAAGGCCGATCAGGGCGTTCCGGTGGTGTTCTCCAGCCACCAGCTCGATCTGGTCCAGCGGTTGTGCGACCGGGTCGGGATCGTCCGTCGCGGGCACATGGTCGCCGACGGGACGGTCGACGAGCTGCGCGGCGCCGGCGCCTGACCTGATCGTGGTCGACGCGCCGGCCGCACGGCCGGGCTGGGCCGACGGTCTCGCCGGCGTGACCGTCCGATCGCAGACCGGCACCCGTACGCGGCTCGAGTTGAGCCCGGGTACGGACGACCAGGCGGTGCTCCGTGCCGCGCTGGCCACCGGTCCGGTGCACGAGTTTGCCCGTCGGCGGCCCGATCTCACCGATCTGTTCCGCCACATCGTCGCCGAGGACACCGGTGGGGGAGCGGTTGCCGGCGGAGCGGCCGCAGGCGGCCAGCCCAGTGCACCCATCCACCGCGATGTCCCCTCCGACGTCGAGCAAGGAGTCTCCGCATGAGCACGTCCACCGAAACCGACCGGCGCCCCGAGACCTTTCGGCCGCCCGCGTCCGCGCGCCAGGTCGTCGGGCTGGTCGCCCACCGGGAGATCACCACGCGGCTGCGGTCCAAGGCATTCCTCATCGCGACCGTTGCGAGCGTCGTGATCCTGGTCGCGCTCTCGGTCATCCTGAAACTCGTCTCGGGCTCGCCGAGCACGCTGCAGGTCGGCGTGACGCCATCGACGGCAGCCCTCGGTCCGCAGCTCGTCGCGAGTGCGTCCGCGGTTGGCGCGCATGTCCGGACGCAGACCGTGACGTCGGACACGGCCGGTCGGGACGCGGTGCGCGACGGCAAGCTCGACGGGATGCTCGTCGGCGACGGCCAGCGGGTCGAGGTGGTCGTGAGGACCGACATCGACCCGAATATGCGCAGCGCTCTACAGGTGCTGGCCGGTCGCGTCGCGCTGAACCAGCAGATCAGCGCGCTCGGCGGCGATCCGACCCGGGTCAGCGCAGCGGTCAGCAGCGCGACCGTATCGGTCCAGTCGCTGGTGCCGCCCTCGCCGAAACACAACCAGCAGATCGTGCTCGGCATTGTCGCGGGCATCCTCATCTATCTCGCGCTGATGCTGAGTGGGCAGGCGGTCGCCCAGGGTGTCGTCGAGGAGAAGTCGAGCCGCGTCGTCGAGCTGCTGCTCGCGACCGTACGGCCGTGGCAGCTGATGGCCGGCAAGGTCGTCGGCATCGGCGTCGTCGGGCTGATCCAGGTCGCCGTCATCGGCGTGGCCGGAGTCGTCGCCGGCTTCGCCACCGGTTCGCTGTCGATCCGGGCGTCGGCGGCGGCGAGCACGATCATCTGGCTCGTCGTATGGTTCCTGCTCGGCTTCGTGGCGTACGCGCTCGCGTTCGCCGCCGTGGCCGCGCTCGTCTCGCGGCAGGAGGACGTGGCCTCGGTCGTCACACCGGTGCTGATGTTCCTGATCATCGGGTACGTGCTCGGGGTGTCCATCCTCCCGGCCGCGCCGGACAGCCCGCTGATCAAGGTGATGTCGCTGATCCCGCTGTTCGCCCCGACGCTCATGCCGATGCGGATCGCGATGGGCGGCGTGCCGGCCTGGCAGATGATCGTTTCCGTCGGCGGCATCGCCGTGCTGATCCCGCTGCTCGTCTGGCTTTCCGGCCGGATCTACCGCAACGCGGTCGTTCGCGGCGGCGCGCGGGTGCGGCTGTCGGACGCCTGGCGTCCGGCCTGATTTTGCCTCGAGTGCGGTCCAGGCTCCGCCGTGCGAACGTGATCGAATCACGTCGATCCGCGTGGCGCGGCGGAGTCCGAACCGGGCTCACCTGGTAGCGTCGTCGACGGTCATCGACCGCCTACGCGGCGCGACCGGGACGTGCGGACTCCGCCCCGACGACGCCGCACGCGAACGTTGAAGGAGGCGGCGTGGAGCCTGCATCGCAGCCATCCCTGGGCGGCCGCGCCGACCGGATCCTGACCATCCCGAACGCGATCAGCTTCGCCCGCCTCATCGGCGTACCGGTGTTCCTCTATCTCTTCCTGGCCACCGACGCGACCGTGGCCGCCGTCGTCGTCCTGGCTGTCGGCGGGTCAAGTGACTGGGTAGACGGCTATCTAGCCCGTCGACTGAACCAGGTGAGCCGGCTCGGCGAGTTGATGGATCCACTCGCCGACCGCCTCTACATCCTCGCCACGCTGATCGCGTTCACCGTACGGTCGGTCGTGACGTGGCAGTTCACCGCCGCCCTGCTGTTGCGGGACGCGATGATGATCGTCTGCCTGCTCGTGATGCGTCGCCACAACTACGGCCCGCCGGCGGTGCACTACATCGGCAAGACGGCGACGTTCATCCTCTTGTTCGCGTTCCCGGTGCTGCTGCTGGCGCACGCCCTCGACGGCCGTCCGTCGACGTTCTTCTTCGCATCCGGCTGGGCACTCGCTTGGTGGGGGATCGTCCTCTACTGGATCGCCGGCGGGTTCTATGTCTTCCAGGCCGTCAACGCCATCCGCGGGCGCTCCGACTCATCGACGGGCGTGGCCACGGCATGAACCGCCGTGCGTTGATCGACCACGCGGACGCGTTGCTGCGCCGTCTCGGTTTCCGCGAGTCTCCGGGCGAGCCGGCGGCGCCGGATTCGCGAGCGACCCCGGGCGATCCCGCTCCGGCCGCGGAACCCACGCGTGCCGGGCGCCGAGCCGCTGGGGTCACCACCGCCGCCAGAGCTGTCGGTCGACTTCCTGACCGAGCTGTTCCGCAACCCGCTCGATGCCGGTTACGGCGACGCGGCGGCCGGCCGAGCGGTCCGGGCCGCCCGGTCCGGCCGCCCGACGTACGGGATTCACCCTGCGTACGGTCACGTTGATCGCGACCGGGGTGCTCCTCGCGGTGGCCTATCAACAGACGGTCGCGACGCAGCCCGAAGCGGCCAAGACGCGGCACAGTCTCGGCGCAGGACGTGCAGCAGCGGCAGGCCGAGACCGACGCGCAGCAGAAGCAGGCCGAGCAGTTGCGCCAGCAGGCGTCGTCGCTGCGGGATGCGATCGTCGGGCCGAACTCGACCGCGCTCGATCAAATTGAGGCACGCGCCGGCCTCGGCGCCGTGACCGGCGACGGAGTCACGGTGACGCTGGCCAGCGGGCCGGCCCCGACCGACCCGGTGACCGGCAAGGCCCAGAGCACCGATCAGGGCCACATCGTCGACTTCGACCTGCAGGTGATGAGCAACGAACTCTGGCACGACGGGGCCGAGGCGATCGCGATCAACGGCCAGCGTCTGATCGCGACCTCGACGATCCGGGCCGCCGGCAACGCGATCCTGGTGGACCTGGCACCACTATCCGAGCCGTACTCGATCCAGGCGATCGGCCCGTCGCAGCATGGCCGACGCCCTGCGCAAGTCGGCGGTCGGTGGGTTCTACAGCTACCTCTCGACGAGCTACGGCGTGCAAGTTTGCGGTGCGATCGACCAGTGGGCTCCGGCTCGCCGGGGCGGCCGACCCGGGCCTGCGGTACGCGACGCCGATCACGCCGTTGTCGCCGGCCACGCCATCTCCGTTCGCGTCACCCAGGCCCGGTCAGTCCGGGCTCCGGGTCCACCGCACCGAACCCGCCCGCATCGAAATCACCCCCCGCGACGCCATCCCCCGGAGGCCCCTGATGTTCGCCGTCCTTGCGATGATCGTCGGCATCGTGCTCGGGGTGGTCCTCGAGCCCACGGTGCCGGTGGCGTTGCAGCCGTACCTCCCGATCGCCGTCGTCGCCGCTCTCGATGCGGTGTTCGGCGGCATCCGGGCCCGCCTCGACGGGATCTTCGACGACAAGCAGTTTGTCATCTCCTTCGTGTCGAACGTCCTCGTCGCCGCGCTGATCGTCTATCTCGGCGACCAGCTCGGCGTCGGCGGCCAACTGTCCACCGGCGTTGTCGTCGTACTCGGTGTCCGCATTTTCGGCAACGTCGCCGCGATCCGCCGGCACCTGTTCCGGGCCTGATGGTGATGCCATGACCGACGACCGACACGACGACCAAGAGCGGCCGACCGAGCCACCGGCCGAAGCCGTACCAACGCGGGAGGTCAAGTCCACCGACGCCGCGGATGACGCGACCGCCATCGACGGCGAGGCGGCAGCCGACGGCGCCGTCGCCGACTCCGCGATCCGACGGTACGGACGAAGCCGAGCGCCAGGATGACGTACCGATCCCGACGGACGATGACGCCGAGTCCGACACGTGCGTCCGAATCGTCAACCGCGGCCGTCGCCGACTCGGAAGCCGCGACCGGTCGGATCCGAGCCGCGTGATCGGAGCCGCGGCTGTCACCGAGCCGGAAGCCGCGGACGCGGCGGCCGGAGGGTCTGGATCGAGTTGGCGCCGCCTCACCGCGGCTGTCCGGACGCGCAAACTGACGGCCGCGAACCTGATCATCGCGCTACTCATCGGCCTGCTCGGCTTCGCATTGATCGCGCAGGTGCACAGCAACTCCAACGAATCGACGCTTGCCAACGACCGGCCGGACGACCTGGTCCGGATCCTGTCCGACCTCGATGCGCGGCGGGATCGGTTGAGTACCGAGATCTCCTCCCTGCAAGCCACCGTCCGCCAGCTGAACTCGGGTGCCCAGGGCCGGCAGGCTGCCCTGGACGCGGCCGCGAAGCGCGCCAATGAACTCGGCATCCTCGGCGGCACCCTGCCGGCCACAGGCCCTGGCCTGGTGATCGATCTGATCCCCGCGCCGAAGCAGCAGATCTCCGCCGATCGCGTGCTCGACACCGTCGAAGAGCTGCGCGGTGCCGGCGCCGAGGCCATGCAGATCAACGGGACGGGCTCATCGGCCGTACGGATCGTTGCGTCGACGTACTTCACCGATGCCACCGGCGGTATCGACGTCGACGGGCAGATCATCGGCGGAACGCTCACCGTGACGGCCATCGGCGACCCGCAGACCATGCAGGCGGCGCTGTCGATCGCCGGCGGCGTCGTCGACAGTGTTCGCAACGACGGCGGCACCGTGCAGGTGAACACGCCGGGCACCGTGCAGGTCACGGCGCTGCACGCGGCCCAGCCATTGCGCTTCGCGACGCCCGTGTCATGACGCGCGTGCCATAGCGCCGCACAGCCGGTGCGATGGGTGCCGTGCCGCAGCGTACCGGGGCCCTGGATCGCCTGATCTCCGTCCGCCGCCGCCACGTATGCTCAGCGTCGGCAACTGCTCCGAGCGTCGAGGACGGCGATCGCGACGGCGCCGGCGAGCAACACAAGACGCCCGAACGAGGCGTCACGACGAGGCGAAGGACGGGCAGGCGCGTGATTCCCGAGGATCTTCACTACACCTCCGACCACGAATGGGTCGCCACCGGTTCACCCGCGGTGAAGGTCGGCATCACCGACTTCGCGCAGGATTCGCTGGGCGACATCGTCTACGTACAGCTGCCCGAGCCCGGGCGCGGCCGTCGAGGCGGGCCAGGCGTTCGGCGAGGTCGAGTCGACCAAGAGCGTGTCGGAGATCTACGCACCCGTGACCGGCACAGTCTCCGCACGCAACGAGCGCTCGACCGACGAGCCGGAGCTGATCAACTCGGATCCGTACGGCGACGGCTGGCTGGTCGAGATCACGCCGACCGACGGCGCCGACCTGTCCGGTTTGTTGGACGCCGCGGCGTATACCGCCCTGACGGTCGCAGTGACCCGTCGGCGATCCAGCCGTACGAGGAAATATGCTGGTTGTTGACCCGACCAACGGCCCGGGATCGCGGTCCGTCGGTCCGGTCGGTCGCCGCGTCCGGTTGACCCTGTGATCGACGCGTCGCTAGGCTCGCTCAGTCGACCGTAAAACTTGAGGTCGAGCGTACGGACGACGTGTCCGGGCGCGGGGGTGCACCGACCCGGGGCCGATCTCACGACCGTCCGCCCGCCGGTGCCGGCCGATATCTGTGAGGTGGTGGCGATGACCCGCCCAGACGACGAGTTCCCGCCGCTCGACGTCACGTCGACGCTGCACCTCGGCGCGCTCGACGACGTGCTCGAAAGCACCGAGGGTGACGTCGCGCCGAGCCGGGTCGCCGGCACGCTGCCGCCCGGCACGGCGCTGCTCGTCGTCCGCCGGGGCCCGAACGCCGGTGCCCGATTCCTGCTTGACCATGACGTGACCACCAGCGGCCGGCATCCCGACAGTGACATCTTCCTGGACGACGTGACCGTCTCCCGCCGCCACGCCGAGTTCCACCGCGACGGCGCGACCTTTACCGTGCGCGACGTCGGCAGCCTCAACGGGACGTACGTGAACCGGGAACGCGTCGAGGCGGCCACGCTCTCCAACGGCGACGAGGTCCAGATCGGCAAGTTCCGGCTCGTGCTGATCGCCGGCCCGCGGGCGGACGAAGGGGCGTGAGCCCCGCCGATGCGTAGCGCAGCCGCGAGGCGTATGTCACCGCCGATGCGTAGCGCAGCCGCGAGGCGTATGTCGCCGCCGATGCGTAGCGCAGCCGCGGGCGGAGGTAGGCAGCTCGAGGCTTACCGTCGGCGCCGGCGCGCAACGATCGGCCGCGCTGGACCCGCCTCGATGACGTCCGCGGCCGCCGTGCCGCAGCCGGCCGTACCGGAACGACTCCGAGCCCGACCCCGGCGGCGCCCGGGTCGGCGTCCGGCCTGATCAGCATCGGCGAAGTCCTCGCGCAGCTGCGCGAGGACTTCCCCGACGTGACGATTTCCAAGCTGCGGTTTCTCGAGGCAGAAGGTCTGGTCGAGCCGCAGCGGACGCCGGCCGGGTACCGGAAGTACAGCGACCGGACGTGCGAGCGGCTGCGATACGTCCTCGCAGCGCAACGCGACCGCTTTCTTCCGCTGCGCGTGATCCGCGACCATCTGGCCGCGATCGATCGCGGCGAGAGTCGCGCCGGTCTCGATGACGGCTTGGCACGGGCTGGATCACTTTCGGCCGGCGGTCAATCCTCGGACATCTGCATCCTGCCGTCGCCGCCCCCGGCTGCGACGCAGGGACGCTCGGGTCGCCAGCCGGCCCGGAGCCGGTCGGCGCGCCGGCCGCCCGAGCAAGTTTCAGCCGCGCCGAGTCCTGAGCGGTCCGGACTGACCGACGACATGCTGACCGAGCTCGAGGCGACCGGTCTGCTCGGCGCTCGTAGCCCCGGCTGGTACGACGGGGACGCCCTCGTCGTCGCGGAGGTCGCGCGGCGCGTTCGCGATCTACGGCCTGGCGCCGCGGCATCTGCGTGCCTACCGGGCCGGCGCGGACCGCGAGGTGGGCATGTTCGCTCAGCTGCTCGCACCCCTGCAGCGGTCGTCGACGCCGGCGGCGCGGGCCCGGGCGGCCGAGGCCGTACACGAGCTCACCATGCTGTCGCAACAGTTGCACGCCGCGCTGGTGCGGATCGGGCTGCGCGACACCCTGGGCCGCTGAGGGCTGCATCCCCTGCACGCCGAGCCGCGTGCCCGGAGGTGACGTAGGCTCGGGTCGTACGTACGGTGGAGCGACTGCGTCGCCGCGTGCGTGTAGCGTGCAAGGTGGTATTCCCTAGGGCAGGGGGCGATCGTGCGCGAGCTGAGCGTCGTCGGGGTTCGGGTGGAGCTGCCCAGCAACCAGCCGATCGTGCTGCTCAAAGAGGTCGATGGCGACCGTTACCTGCCGATCTGGATCGGCGCCGTGGAAGCCACCGCGATCGCCTACGAGCAGCAGGGCGTGAAGCCACCGCGGCCGCTCACCCATGATCTCCTGCGCGACATCCTGACGGCGCTGAACGCGCCGCTGCGGCCGTCGAAATCATGGAGCTGAAGGACAACGTCTACTTCGCCGACCTCCTGCTGGGCGACGGTGTCCGGGTCTCGGCCCGGCCGAGCGACTCGATCGCGCTGGCGCTGCGCGTCGGTGCGCCCATCCGCTGCGCGGAGCAGATCCTGACCGACGTCGGCATCGTCATCCCGGACGAGCAGGAAGACGAGGTCGAGAAGTTCCGCGAGTTCCTGGAGCAGGTCACTCCGGAGGACTTCGCCGGCTGATCCGGCCCGAGCGATTTGCCCGACCGCACGTGGTGTGGCTCGCATGTGCCGTCAGACCGACGGCGACGCAAGTCATCGGCGTGTCGCTCCCGCGTTGCGGCGTCGGCCATCGGGCGGCGCTAAGGTTGCAGCAACGGGGATCCCGGGTCGGCCTTGCGACTGTTGTCACGTCGATCGATCTCATCGCGTTGATATCGCCGGTCGTACGGGCTCCGACCGGCGTCGAACTGGAGGGCCAGCGCAGTGCAGGATCCGCGAACTCTGCCGACAAAGCGACCGCGAGACAGTCCGTTCGATCCGCCGGATCCGGCGCGGCGAAGCGATGGCGCCGTCCGGACTCTGAGGGCAACTCGGCTACCGCGGTGTCACCGCCTGCCACGCAGTCGCGATCAGCTACCGGCAGCTCGACTACTGGGCCCGCACCGGCCTGGTCGTCCCGAGCATGCGAGACGCCTCCGGCTCGGGCACTCAGCGTCTCTATTCGTTCCGTGACATGGTCGTGCTGAAGGTCGTCAAGCGGCTCCTCGACGCCGGCGTTTCGCTGCAGAACATCCGCAAGGCCATCGAAGTGCTGCGTTCGCGCGGCGCCGAAGACCTCGCCGAGATCACACTGATCTCCGACGGCACGACCGTCTATGAATGCCGCTCGCCGGAAGAGGTCGTCGACCTACTCCAAGGCGGACAGGGCGTGTTCGGCATCGCGATCAGCGGCGCGTTCAAGGAGATCCAGGGCTCGCTCGCGCAGCTGCCGGCCGAGCCGGCGGTCGCCGAGGCCAGCGGCGCCAGCCGAACCGGCCGCAAGCGCGCGCGGTCGCCGGCGACGAACTCGCCGCCCGCCGAGCCCGCCGCCGCGCCGGCTGAGTGCACCGGCGCCCCGCATCAAGCGCGACAGTCAGCGACGGCGGTGCCGTCAACATCTCGCCAACGCCGAACCGGCCGCGCCGACTTGCGCTCCCCGGACAAATGCGTCGCATGACGCCGACCATCTCGGAAGCGGATATCGAAGACCCCGGCCACGACGTCGGCACCCTGCCACGGAGTGCCGAGTGCGACGCCGCGCTGCGCTTCGTTGTCGCGCGGTGCGCTGCTGCGCCGGCTGCGCTACTGGTGCTTGCCACAAGCGTCGCGTGGACACACGTCGTGTCGCACGGTCGATGTCTACAGCGCCTCCGCCGTCCCGCCGGCGCCGGTCGGTCTCGTCCTCGGCGACCTCGTCGTGCCGAGGCCAACCATCCGAGTTCCTGCGCGCCCGGCTCGCCCTCGCAGCGAAGCTCTACACCACCGGCAAAGTGCGCGCCCTGCTCGTGTCCGGAGACAACAGCCGCGAGACGTACGACGAACCGGACATCATGCGCGCGTGGCTGATCGGGCACGGCGTGCCACCGGTCAAGATCGTCCCCGACTACGCCGGCTTCGACACGTTCTCCTCCTGCGCGCGGGCTCGCCGCGTCTTCGGCGTCACCCGAGCGATCATCATATCCCAGGCCTACCACCTGCCCCGAGCCATCACGCTCTGCCGATCGGCCGGCGTAGTACGCGGCCACGGCGTCGGCGATCTCCAGCGTTCGAGCGCAACCAACTGCACTGGTGCGTGCCTACGTCCGCGAGCAGGGCGCCGACGTCAAGGCGGCCTTGGGATGTGGCCGCCGGGCGCCGCCCGCTGAGTTCGGCGGCCCGCCGGAGCCAGCGTGACCCGGGCCGCGCTCGCCGCCAGCCGGCTGATCGAGACCACCCGGCCACCGGCTGTCGAGACCACCCCGCTACCGGGCGGGCCAGCTGCCGTGACGGTCCGTGGGACCGGAGGGTGCCACCGGCGCCGAGGCGTTCGCCACACGGGTCGCGCTTCGATCGTGCCGCCGCAGCCGCTGCGGTAACCTGGCGAGCCGATCAACCGCGCGGGAGAGATCGATGTACGGCACGGCGCCGAAGGGGCAAATCCTCCCCGGAACCTCTCAGGCAAAAGGACCGCGACGCGGGCAGGCAGCTCTGGAGCGGGCAACGCCCGGCCGGTGACGTCAGGTGCACGACAGAGGGGGAGGGCCTCCAGTCCGTCGCACAGCGCCTTGGGAGCCCGACCATGACGTACCTGGATGCGCCGTTCGCCGCCCGTCACATCGGTCCATCCGCCGACGACGTCGCGCAAGCATGCTCGCGACGGTCGGCTACGGCTCGGTCGACGAGCTGATGGACGTCGCGATTCCCGGAGCCGATCCGCTTGCACGGACGCCTGGCCCTGCCCCGCGCGGCGACCGAAGCCGAAGTCGATCGCCGAGCTGCGTGAGATCGCCGCGACGCAACCAGCCCCTGTACTCCATGATCGGCCTCGGCTACTACGGCACGCACACGCCGCCGTGATCCGCCGCAACGTGCTGGAAGACCCGCCTGGTACACGGCGTACACGCCGTATCAGCCGGAGATCAGCCAGGGACGGCTCGAGGCGCTGCTCAACTTCCAGACCATGGTCACCGACCTGACCGGGCTCGCCACGGCGAACGCGTCGATGCTCGACGAGGGCACGGCCGCGGCCGAGGCGATGACGCTCGCACGCCGGTCGACCAAATCGAAGAGCAACGTGTACGTGGTCGACGCGGACGCGTTGCCGCAGACGATCTCGGTGATCACCACCCGGGCCCGATCCCGCTCGGCATCGAGGTGCGGGTCGCTCGACCTGCGCGCAGCCGACGAACTGCCGGCCGAATACTTCGGAGTGCATCTGCAGTACCCGGGCGCGAGCGGCACAGTCCGCGACCATGCGACGATCATCGAGGCGGCGCACGCGGCCGGCGCTCTGGTCACGGTCGCCGCCGACCTGCTCGCCCTGACGTTGTTGCGTGCGCCGGGTTCGCCGGTGCCGACATCGCGTGCGGCTCCGCTCAGCGGTTCGGCGTACCGATGGGATTCGGCGGGCCGCACGCCGGCTACCTGGCCGTGCGGGCGGGGCTGGAACGCTGGCTGCCCGGCCGGCTGTCGGAGTGAGCCGGGACGCGGATGGCGCCCCGGCCTACCGGCTCGCGCTGCAGACCCGCGAGCAGCACATCCGCCGGGAGAAGGCGACCAGCAACATCTGTACCGCGCAGGTGCTGCTTGCCGTGATCGCCAGCATGTACGCGGTCTACCACGGCCCGGACGGGCTTGCGGCGGTATCGCCCGGCGTACCCACGAGCACGCCACCGTCGCTCGCCGCCGGGCTGCGTGCCGGCGGCATCGAGCTGGCCGCCGACGCGTTCTTCGACACGTGTCGCCGCGCTCGTGCCCGGCGGGCCGCCGACATCGTGGCCGCGGCCGAACGGGCCGGGATCAACCTGTACGCCGCCGACTGCCGACCATGTGCAGATCTCCTGCGACGAGACGACGACGGCGCGCACATCGCGGCCGTGCTCGCCGCGTTCGGTGTGGCGCCGGTCGACGCCGAGCCGAGCGCGACCGCTGCCGGCCATTCCGGACGCGCTCGCCCGGACCACCGACTTCTGCACCCACCCGGTCTTCTCCGCCCACCACTCCGAGACGGCGATGCTGCGCTATCTGCGATCGCTCGCCGACAAGGACTACGCGCTGGACCGGGGCATGATCCCGCTCGGTTCGTGCACGATGAAGCTCAACGCGACGACCGAGATGGAGCCGATCACCTGGCCGGAGTTCGCGAACATCCACCCGTACGCGCCGGCCGGGCAGACCGCCGGCTACACCGCGCTCGTCGCTCAGCTCGAAGGCTGGTTGGCCGAGATCACCGGCTACGACGCGGTCAGCGTCCAGCCGAACGCCGGCTCGCAGGGCGAGTTGGCCGGGCTCCTCGCGATCCGCGCGTACCACCGGCACAACGGTCAGGCCGTGCGCGACGTCTGCCTGATCCCGTCCAGTGCGCACGGCACGAACGCCGCCAGCGCCGTGATGGCCGGGATGCGGGTGGTCGTCGTGGCCTGCGACGCCGACGGCAACATCGACCTCGTCGACCTCGACGACAAGATCGACGCAGCATCGCGGACGCAGCTCGCCGCGATCATGGTGACCTACCCGTCGACCCACGGCGTCTACGAGACCGTCGATCGCCGAGCTCTGCGCGCGCGGTCCACGACGCCGGCGGCCAGGTGTACGTCGACGGTGCCAACCTCAACGCGCTGCTCGGGTTCGCCAAGCCGGGTCGGTTCGGCGCCGACGTGTCGCACCTGAACCTGCACAAGACGTTCTGCATCCCGCACGGTGGCGGCGGCCCCGGTGTCGGCCCGGTCGCCGTCCGCGCGCATCTCGCGCCGTACCTGCCCGGACACCCGCTGCGCGGAGCGCGGGCCGACGTCGGTCGGGCCGGTGTCGGCGGCACCGCACGGTTCCGCCGGCATCCTGCCGATCCCGTGGGCGTACCTGCGGATGATGGGCCCGGACGGCCTGGCCCGCGCGACCGGCGTCGCGGTGCTCGCGGCGAACTACGTCGCGGCGCGGCTGGCCGACCACTTCCCGGTGCTCTACGCCGGCAACAAGGGCCTGGTCGCGCACGAGTGCATCCTCGACCTACGTCCGCTGACCAGGGCGACCGGCGTGACCGTCGACGACGTGGCCAAGCGGCTGATCGACTACGGCTTCCACGCGCCGACGATGTCGTTCCCGGTCGCCGGCACGCTGATGGTCGAGCCGACCGAGTCCGAGGACCTGGCCGAGCTGGACCGGTTCTGCGACGCGATGATCGCGATCCGGGCGGAGATCGACAAGGTGGCGGCGCGGGAGTGGCCGGCGGCGGACAACCCGCTGGCCAACGCGCCGCACACGGCGGAGATGGTCACGGCGGACGAGTGGACTGCACGCCTATCCGCGATCGGTTGCGGCGTACCCGGCCGGCCGTCACGCGGACAAGTACTGGTCGCCGGTGCGGCGGATCGACGGCGCGTACGGCGACCGCAACCTGGTGTGCTCGTGCCCGCCGCCGGAGGCGTTCGTCGACTGAGAAGGTCGGCGCCCATTGGCACCGGCGTTGCGGCCCGAGCATCGCGACGATCACATAGCGTGGTCGTCCCGGCCAAGAAATGCGTGATCGTCGCCGACGTGCCGCGGGCGAATCGCGCCGTGCGCGGCGTGCACGCAACGATCAGCGGCGTTACGCGGCGCAGACGTGCGGCGCTGGGCCGCGGTGCGGACCGACGCAACTGCCGTCCGGCATGATCTCGCCGGTGTCCTCGAAGATGATCACGCCGTTGCAGAGCAGGCTCCACCCCTGCTCAGGGAAGGTCGCCACGACCCTGGCGGCGTCGTGATCGAGCGCATCGGCATTCGGACATTGCGGTTGGTGCTGGCACATCGGGGATCTCCGTAAAGGGGGTTGTAACTGGCGTAACGGTGGTCCTGTGTGGTTACTCACATGACCAAACACGCACGGTACTCCGCGGAATGGGACACTTTCGAGCAGGTAACGCAGACATGCACATGGATCCGTCCGTTCGGATGATCCGTATTCCGCCGGTCAGCGATTGCCGATCGCCCCTACTGTCTAAGACCTCCCATTTTGGGGGATTCGTAGGTAGTCGTACCATTACTGAGCGTAACCAGTCTTGAGGCTCGTCCGGGTCCGCGAAACGGGGCATTTCGCCGCCCGCCGCCGGCCACGCCGAAACGGACTCTGCGCTGCTCACACCCTCATTCAACGCCTGCCGTGCCACTTCTCATGTCGGGTTCTCGCGTTTGACCCGGCCGTGTCGGCCGGAGCAATGGCACGTCTCGGTTGATCTTGCCAGCGTCGTCGCCCAAAGCAGTCGCCTAAGAGCTGGGCGGATTGACGTTCGTTCTCGGAACCGCCGCTGGTCTTGCCGCCTGAGCAGAGCTCGCAATTTCGGCGTTCGCGGCCCGTGACCGGGACCGGAAAGGAAGGATGGACAGCGAGCTTCCCCAAGCAAGGGCCACTTTCGGCCCGCCAATCAAGACGGGCCTCTTCTTGGTTTGCCTATCAAAGGTGGGATTCGAATGGCAACTACCGAGGTGTCATCCGCCCCCCGCAGTGGGTCGCGGGCGCGCAAGTCCACCGGGCGAGCGGCTCGTCCAGCCAAAGCAGCCACAGGCCGGGCCAAGGCAGCTAAGAGCCCGGCCAAGGCGGCCAAGCGCCCGGCCAAGACCGCGGCGCAGCCGACCGGCGGTCGCCGGGGCATGACGGTGCCGCTGGTGAACGTACGGGTGCCGGTGCTTCGGGCTCACGTCCCGGGCGGCGATATGGCACGACAGCAAACGATGTGGGCGGCCCAGACGGTGCGGTCCTACCTGCCACCGGTCGAACGACTGCTGTACTACGGGGGCCTCGGCACGGCGGCCGTAGTCGGAGCGTTGGAGTGGCCCGTCGCGGTCGCGGCCGGCGCCGGGGTCTGGGTTGCCACGCATACCCGGCGTCAGGCGAACCGGGTCACCCCGGAGTGACGTCGGCGGCTGACGCACGTGTCGCCGCACGGGTCGCCGAGAAGCCCAAGCGTCGACGTTCGTTCGGTCCTCGGCACGCGTGGGCACGCGATGGCCTTGCCCATATCGAGGTCCGCCGGATGGATGTGGACGACGGTCAGGCGAACCGGCTCGAGGATGCGATTGAGGCATCGGACGGCGTCGGCTGGGCGGCGTACAACGGTGTGCTCGGACGCGTGGTGGTGAGCTTCGACCCCAAGCGCATCAAGCTTTCCGACCTCGTCGGTGTCATCGAACGGGTCGAGCGGCAGTTCCCTCAGCCGGAGCCCATCCCTGGAATTCCGGATGTCGATCCGAATGTCGCTAACGCGCTCGTGCTCGGTGCCGATCTCGTCGGCGCTGGTGTGGGGCTGATGGGGCGTGCTGCACGTCTGCCACGGCTGCCCGCCGAGTTCGCCGGGCTGCCGGTCGCTCTCGATTTGCTGCCGCGGCTCGGCAAGGGGTTACGTGGTGCGCTCGGCACCGCCCGTACCGACCTTGGTCTGGCTCTCCTTTCGTCGGGCATCGGCGCCGCATCGCAGACCACCCTCGCGACCCTTGCCGACGCAGGTATGCGCGCCCTCCTGCTGTCCGAGGACTCGGCACAGCGCGGCGCCTGGGAGCGTCGGGCGGCCGATCTCCACAACGATGCCGCGTCGAGCCGCGCCGACAGCCTGCCCGCCGCCGACCGGCCCGGACCGCTGGCCGACGGACCGATCGAACGGTACGCACAACGGATCGGCATGATCACCTTGCTTGCCGCCGGCGGGCTCGCGGCCTTGCCCGGCAACCGTCGACGCGCGGCACAAGCGCTCGCGATCGGCTCGCCACGTGGTGCGCGCATCGGCCGCGAGGCGTACGCGGCGGGACTCGGCCGGCTCCTGGCCCGGCGTGGCGTCGTCGTACGCGATTCGTCCGCCCTGCGTCGGCTGGACCGTATCGACACGGTCGTCATCGACGCGCCCGTCCTCACCACCGGTCGAAACGTCATCGGCAATGTCGTACCGGTGCACGGCAGCGCGGAGGAGGCTCGGGACAAGGCCGCCTGGCTCCTCGATGGCGCCCGGTCGGGCGGTGCGCACAGACGGGCGGCGCCCGGTCGCCGATCGCCCTGGGCGACTGGGCGCTTGGAGTGCCATCGCGGGTCGACGCCTCGACCGCGGACCAACTGGCCCGGGCGCTAACCGGGAGCCCGCGGGAGAGCGTGCGGCCGCGAGGCGAAGCGCTCGCGCTGACCCGCAACGGCACACTCGTCGCGATCGTGCATGTCGAGGCGGAGATCGATCCGCTGGGTACCGCCCTCGTCTCGACCGCGCGCCGCGTTGGGCGGGTACTTATTGCCGGCGGCACATCGGACTTGGCGCGGCGGATCGGTGCCCATGACACCATCGCGGGCGGCTCGCGACTGGCCGATTCCGTCCGAGGTTTGCAAAGTGACGGCGCGGGAGTCGCACTCATCGCGGCACGCAACGACACCGCACTCGCCGCCGCCGATTGCGGCATCGGGATCCTCGCCTCGGCCGAGCGCAGGCCTCCGTGGGGCGCCCACCTGATGAGCGGACCGGGTCTGGAATCGGCCTGGCTTGTGGTGGAGGCGGCCAGCCTCGCCCGCCAGGTGAGCGGGCGTAGTGCGCGCTTGGCGTTGCTGGGATCCGTCGCCGGCGCGGTACTCGCGTTGGTGGACAACACGCCGCAGGCGGCGCGTCGCGCGCTCACCGCGACCGGCAGTGCCGCGCTGGCGAACATCGCCTCGGGTCTGTGGTCGGCGCACGCTCTGGGCCGGCGTCCGGCGCCGGTACCAGAAGGACTCATTCCGTGGCACGCACTGCCGATCCGCGAGGTGCTTCGCCTCCTCGACGCCTCGACGGGTGGCCTGTCGGAGGAGCAGGCGCGCAAGCGCCGCAGTGGGCAGGTCGCCCAGAACGGCGAACGGCCAACGTGGGTTGCTGGCCGCCGCGGTGGCCGAATTGGACACGCCGTTGACCGCGCCGCTGGCCGCTGGGGCTGGAATCTCGGCCGCGACCGGCTCCACCACCGATGCGATCCTCGTGCTGTCGGTCGTTTTGGCCAATGCGCTGCTCTCCGCCGGGCAGGAGCTGACTGCTGGCCGCGCGATGAACCGGCTCCTCAGCGCGGGCGCGCTGCGGGCACGGCTACATCGGGGCGACGAGCTACTCCTGCGATCTGCCGATGAGCTGGTTTCCGGTGACGTGGTGTCCCTGGAGGCGGGGGACGCGGTGCCCGCGGATTGCCGCCTCATCACCGCGAACCAGCTGGAGGTCGACGAGTCCACCCTCACCGGCGAGTCGGTACCCGTTGCGAAGGACATCGCTCCTACCCTTGCCGCGACCGTCGCCGACCGTACGTGCATGGTCTACGCGGGCACGACGATCGCGGCCGGCACTGCAACCGCGATCGTCGTGGCTGTCGGCAGTTCCACCGAGGCGGGCCGCAGCGCAAGCATGATCCTCGAGGACGCGCCGACCGGTGGGGTACAGGCACGCCTACGCACGATGGCCGCCGCCTCGTTACCCGTATCTGCCGCGGCAGCGGCGGCATTGCTCCTCGGCGGAGTCGCACGCGGCCGCCTCGCGGATTCGGTCAGCGCCTCGGTCGCGCTGGCGGTCGCCGCGATACCGGAGGGGCTGCCATTCGTCGCCACGGCCGCGGAGCTGAGTGCCAGCAAACGGCTCGCACGGCACAACATCCTCGTACGCAATCGTCGTGCCATGGAGGCGCTGGGCCGCGTTGACGTCGTCTGCTTCGACAAGACCGGAACGCTGACCGAGGGCCGCATCCAGCTCCGCGCCGTCTCCGATGGACGCCGCCATCGGGCGGTCGAGGAAGCCGGCACCGACTTCCGCGGCATCGTCGCCAGCGCGCTGCGGGCCACCCCGACGTCGAACGGCGACGAGGTCCTGCCCCATCCGACCGATCGCGCGGTCGTCGCGGGCGCGCGAAGACGCGGGCGTCAGCATCACCGACGAGGCCGCCGGTTGGCGGATGGTTCGAGAGCTGCCGTTCGAACCCGGACGCGGCTACCACGCGGTCCTCGGCCAAGTGCCGGCGGCGCAGATCATCAGTGTCAAGGGCGCACCCGAGGTGGTGCTGCCCCGGTGCGTGGCGTGGACGCGAGACGGGCGGATGCGGCCGTTGACGAGTCGGGACCGGCGCGAGATCGATGCCGAGGTAGACCGGCTCGCTCAGCAAGGGCTGCGGGTGTTGGCGATCGCCGAACGGAGGGCGTCGCGGCGCCGGCACCTCGACGAGGATCGGGTGGATTGGCTCGTGCTGCGCGGACTGCTCGGACTCGCCGACACGACGCGGCCGACGGCGGCCGAAGCGGTCCGCCGGTTGCGCAGTGCCGGCGTCGACGTCGTCATGCTGACCGGCGACCACCCGAGCACCGCCGAAGCGATCGGCGCTGAACTGGATCTACTCGACGGCGGCGCCGTCGTGACCGGGCCCGAGTTGGACGAGACCGACGAAGAGGCGCTCGACGCACTGGTCTCCAAGGCCGCCGTCTTTGCACGAGTCAGCCCGGCGCACAAGGTGGCGGTGGTTCGGTCGCTGCGACGGGCCGGTCGAGTCGTCGCGGTTACCGGTGACGGCGCCAACGACGCGCCGGCGATCCGGCTGGCCGACGTCGGCATCGCGCTCGGCGACCAAGGTACGGCAGCGGCCCGCCAGGCGGCGGACATGATCGTGGTGGACGGTCAGATCGAGACGATCGCGGACGGGGTGATCGCCGGCCGCGCCATGTGGGCGTCGGTCCGTGACGCGGTGGCGCTCCTGCTCGGCGGCAATCTCGGCGAGATCCTCTTCACCGTCGGCAGCTCCGCGATCTCGGCAAGACCGCCACTCAACGCCCGCCAGCTCCTGTTCGTCAATCTGATGACGGACCTGCTTCCCGCGCTCACCGTGGCATCCCGTACGCCGCGTGGACTCAGCGTCGAATCGCTGGCTCGCGAGGGGCCGGAGTCATCGTTGGGAAGCGCTCTTACCGATGAGGTGACGCGGCGGGCGATCGCCACGGCGCTCGGCACGACCGGCGGTTGGCTGGCCGCCCGGTTCACCGGCACCGCCGGGCGCGCCAGCAGCGTCGCCGTCGCCTCCCTGGTGGCATCGCAACTCGCGCAGACTGCCATGGCGTCGCACGGCGACCCGTACGTACTCGGTGCCGTCGGCCTGTCGTTCGCGGCACTGGTCGGCACCGTACAGACGCCCGGGGTCAGCCACTTCTTCGGATCGAGGCCGCTCGGCCCGGTCGCCTGGGGAACCGTGCTGGGGGCCGCGGCCGCGGCCACCGCCATCGGCGCCGTACCGACCAAATGGCTGCCCGACATGACCCGAGGCATGGAACGTCTGCGCGCCGCGGGTGCTCGGGTGGCGAGTACCGCTGCGACGGCTACGGCGGGGGCGCGTCCCGCCGAAGCGGGCGCGAAACCATAGAAGGGAGCTTGCCATGACGACCAGTACGCAGGCGTCGACAAACGCACGCGCGCCGGCCCGCAAGGCGACCGCTACACCGAAGGGTCGCAAGCCCACGACACCGCGCGGCCGCGTGCCCGCCGAGCGTAGCCGGCGCACCACCGCCAGACCGTCACGGCAGGCGGCCACGCCGGCTGCCGGCCGGCCGGAGTGGGGTTTTCCGGTCGCGCACGCGGCGCTCGCCGCCGAGCGCACCGTACAACGCAACAGCACCCACCTCGAACTCCCCGTCATCGGCGTCATCCACCTGCCGGCCAAGGAGGAGCTAGCGTTCATCGGCGGTGTCACCGCGTTGGCCGCCGTCGGGATCCTTGAGTGGCCGGTAGCGGTGCTGCTGGGGATCGGCCACACCCTGTCTACGAACAGGCACAACAAGTTGATGCGAGAGTTTGGTGAGGCCCTGCAAGAAGCCTGACTGGCTCGGTTAAGCACCACCCGACGGCGCGCCGAAGATGCCGGCGAGAAGCACCTTGTCGATGTCCACGCCGTCCTGGGAACTGAGCGTGAGAGTGCCTGAGTCGTGCGAGATGGTGGCAAGCGTGGCGAAGTCGGCGTCGGCGCCGAACCCGATGGTCACGACCGGCACGTTCGTCTTGCCGGCGCGAGCCGTGGCGAGGCGCTTGCGCAGCTGGCTTAGGTCGAGGCCACCGGTCGGGTCGTCATTACGGCCATCGGTCAGCAAGACGACGAGGTTTGTCGCGAACTGTTGATAGTGGGCCATCACCTCTTGCTGCGCGGCCGAGACCGTGTCGTAGAGGCCGGTGTCGCCGGTCGGGACGATCTTCCGGATCGCGTCGATCATGTCCTGCCGGCGGGTACGGCCATCCGACATCGCATCGCTGAGCGTGCCCAACGCTACGAGTGACTTGTAGTCGCGCGAGCCGTCGAGACCGGACGAGAACACCCACAGGCCGACGCTCGACGTGTCGTCGAACTCTTGCACGGCCGCCACCGCCGCGGCCTTGGCCAAATCCATCCGGCTCTTCGTGCCGGTCACGATGTCCTTCATGGACCCGGAGATGTCGAGCACCAACAACAGATTCGTCGTGCGGGTGATGGCCGTCCACGTGGTCAGTGTCCCCGCGACAGAGTTGGGCGCCGGGACGGCGCGTGGCCGATAGGCGAGGCTGGGTCGGACGCCGTTGTCCGCGGTCGCCAGCGCGCCCCCGACCCCGTTGGCGTCGCGGTAACCGTGCGCCAAGAACAGCGAACGGCCGGCCGCGCCGCGGGCGTACGCCAGAAAGGCGGCCGCCGCGACCGGTCCGGCTTCGTTGCCCCACGGTGGGTCGGTGAGGACCAGATAGGGGTAGTCGGCGTCGTAGCCGCCGCTCGTCGGATAGATCGCGGCGAACGGCTCCTTCGGCGTCGTCTCGTTGTAGGCGATGACATCGCGTTCCAGGGCGGGGAATCCGGATCCGTACGCCAGGACCGCCGCCGTCGATGTGGCATCCGCACGCGCGACCTGTGTGACGACCGCGGAGGTATCGGTGACGTAACGCTGCGTGGCCTGCTTGAGCTTGACCACGGCGGCGCGCTCCGTGGCGTCGACCGTACCGTCGTTATTGACGTCGGCGACGGACATAAGGGTGAGCAGCCCCGCCGTCGACGTCTGGGGATCGGTCATGGTGAAGGTGAAGCGTCCGACCTTCTGGCCGTGTTTCGTCCACCACGCCGGGTCGGCGTGGGCCGCGGCGATGGTCGGCCAGTCGAACGCCGTCGAGCCGAGCGCAGTCGCGAGGTCACGGGGCATCGCGATCACCGATGGAGACCGGGCCAGGCTCGGTGCCTGCGGGGGCAGCATGTGTGCGACGATCGCGCTGTTGGCCGCGTCGCGTGCCCACACGCTCGACGCCGGCACCCACACGTCGGGGGCCGGCCCGTTGTCGGCGGAGTCCCAAGGACTCGCGAGCTCGGTCGCCATCAGGGCGGAGTCGCGCGCCTCGACCGTCACCGATACGCACACGCCGTTGACCGCCGGATTTGTCGTCGCCCAGGCGCGATCGAGCTGGCTGAGCAACGGCGCGATGTCGGGCGATGCCGCGACAACCGCGTTGTCGCGACCGGCGCAGTCGTGCCTGACGGCAAACGCGATCGCAACGGTCAGCGACCCGGCGAGCACCACGACGACGATGACGATGGCCCGCCACGGGCGGTGGTGCGGCGGTCCACCGAGCCGGTGCGAGCGGACCCGACCGGACAGGCCGTTCGCCATGGGGGCGCCTCCGTGCGGATGGTGACGCGAGAGACCGCACGGCGTCGTGGATCCGCGCGGCCGACCGGGGTAGGACCGGGACAGTTTAGGCGCTGTACGGCACGGCCAGAAGTGCTGTCACTCCCGCGGTGCCGTGGTCATCAGGCGACGCTCCGATCACCGCTGCGATACCGCCGTCACCGGCGCGTTGCTGGTGCCAATGTGGTGCTGCCGCCGTCACATTCCCGATGGCGGTGTCGCTTCCGTCCGAGCTGCGAACGATGTACGCGCGGACATCGCACGGCGAGGTTGTCGCTTAACGTTGTGGCATGACGGCGCGACCGATCCGGATACTCGGTGACCCGATCCTGCGTACCGAGTGCGATCCCGTCACCGCCTTCGACGCGGAGCTCCGCACGCTGGTCTCGGACCTGATGGACACGTTGTTCGGCGCTCCGGGTCGGGCCGGTGTCGCTGCTCCCCAGATCGGGATCAGCGCGCGGGTGTTCGCGTATAACGCCGGTGGTCAGGTCGGTCATCTCGTCAACCCGTCGCTGGTCGTGGGGGAGGAGCGGCAGGGTGGCGAAGAGGGGTGCTTGTCGTTGCCGGGCCTGTACTTCCCGACCCCACGAGCGGAGCAGGTGACCGCGCGCGGACAGGATGAGCACGGCGAGCCGATCACGATCGAGGCGACCGGCTTTCTCGCTCGGGCTCTTCAACACGAAACCGACCACCTGTACGGCCGGCTCTATGTGGACAACCTGACCGGCGACGCGCGTCGGCAGGCGTTGCGGGCAATCCGCTCGGCGCCGTGGGCGGTGCGCACGCGATAGAAGGCGGCTGAGCGCCGCGACCAAGAACTCCCGACGGCATCTGCTCGCCGCGCTGGCTGAGGTCTGCGTACTAGCGTCCTAGGATGCCTTACACGATGTGACACCGCACGTGAGATCAAGAGACCTCGACAACAGGCCACGGCTCGCAACCCGCCGGACTGGTCTAGGAGCGCGTCGACGTCAGATACACCGGTATGACTCGAAGGTCGTCAACGACGGTGGTGCCCGGTCCCGCCAGCCACTCGGCGGGGGTGACCCCGCCGCCGTACCCGATCGCGCGCATGCCGGCGGCGCGCGCTGCCAGCACGCCGTACCGGCTGTCTTCGACGACCACACACGCCGCTGGATCCGCGTCGAGCGTGCCCGCGGCGTGCAGGAACAGATCCGGCGCGGGCTTGCCCGCGGCGACATCGGTGGCGCTGAAGATCCGGCCGGCGAAGCGCTCATACAGACCGACGAGCCGCAGGCTGTGCTCGATCTTCGCGTGCGTACCGCTGGATGCCACGCAGGTGGGGATGCCGAGGGCGTCGATGCCGGCGAGAGCCTCGGTGACGCCGTCCACTCGTTCGAGCTCCGCTGCGTGTGCCGCTCGGATCCGGGCGACGAATTCGTCCAGCCACCCCTCGGGCAGCGGACCGCCGAGATACGCCTCGACCGTCTCGCGGTTCGCGGTGATCGACTTGCCCACGAACTGGTTGACGATCTCCTCGGTGTCAAGATGCCAGCCGATGTTGGCGAGCATCTCCTGATTGATGCGCAGCGCAATCGGCTCGCTATCGACCAGAACGCCGTCACAGTCGAAAATGACGAGGTCGACCCGGTTGATCACGGCCGCGATAGTACTAGAGGCTCCGCACCTCGCGCCGCGCGCCGCAAATCGGCGGAGCCACGCGGTGAGCGACTATTCTCGCAACCTATGACCGCCGAGACCTTTGGTGCGTCCGCTAACCTGCCGCAGGTGCGTGTCTCCGACGCCGTGCGGGAAACGATCGTGCGGCGCCTGAATGACGCGACCAGCGAGGGCCGGCTCACGCTGGAGGAGTTCAGCGAACGGGTCAGCGCGGTGTTGGCGGCGCGGACGCAGGGCGATCTTGACATCCTGATGACCGACCTGCCGGCGCACTCGCCGACCCTTCAGTCGCGGGCCGGCGGCGTACCGGTGCCGTCGTCTGGACCGCGGATCTCGCAGATCACACCCATTGGTTCGGTCAAGCGCGGTGGGCACTGGCGGCTCGATCGCGACATGGAGATCGGTACGGTCGTCGGCAGCGCCGCCGTTCCTGGGGCACCATTGCTGCGGCTGCATGTCGACACCGTCGTCGGCAGAGTCAAGGTCTACCGCCGCTAGCCGCGACGGGTACGGACGGGGGGATCCGATGCGGCGACCGCTCGCCACCGCGGTGGCAGCTGCGCTGGCTGCCGCTGTCGTCGGCGCGGCCGGGTGCACCTCGACCGGTCAACCGGCCGGACCGCCGCTGCCCTCGGTCACCAAGACACCTGGGTTGGTCGGCCCACCGGCCACCGGGAACGCAGCGACCGGCCCCTCGGCCACGGCGACATCGACCGTACCGTCGCCCGGCGCGGCCACGTCCGGCGATTCACTGTTTCCCGCGGACGGCAACGGCGGGTACGACGTCGGGCACTACGCCGTCACGATCGCGTACACACCGAAGACCAAGGCGTTGATCGGGACCAACACGATCACGGCGACTGCCACCCAGGCGCTGTCCCGCTTCGACCTCGATCTGCACGCCCTGACCGTACGGTCGGTGACGGTCGACGGCACTCGGGCCACGTTCGGCCGCTCGGGCGACAAGCTCGTGATCACGCCGGTCCGGCCGGTGGCCTTGCATGCAACGTTCACCACGGTCATCCGCTACGCCGGCGTTCCGAAGCCGTACGACGATCCGATTCTCGGCTTCGAGGGTTTCATTCCGGAGACCAACGGTGCCCTCGCGCAGGGCGAGCCGCAGGTCGCCGCCGGATGGTTCCCGGTCAACGACCGGCCGACGGACAAGGCGAGCTACGACATCTCGATAACGACGGCCGGCGATCTCGCGGCGATCTCCAACGGCGTCCTCGCGAGCAAACGTACGACCGGTGCCGACACGACGTGGCACTGGGTCGAGTCGGCGCCGATGGCGAGCTACCTGGCGCTGGTCGCGATCGGCCACTACCGCGTCACGATGTCCACCCACGACGGCCTGCCGGTGGTGCTCGCTGTCGCCTCAACGTTGCCGCGGACCGTCGACGCGTCCCTGGCCAAGACACCGCAGATCCTCGACTTTCTGATCACCCAATTCGGGCCGTACCCGTTCGACGCGGTTGGCGGCGTCGTACACAACGACACGCGCCTGAACTTCGCGCTGGAGAATCAGACCCGGCCGACGTATGCGCCGGAGTTCTTCAGCCCGATCACCGATCCATCGGGCACGATCGCGCACGAGCTGACCCACCAATGGTTCGGCGACAGCGTGTCCGTCGGTGACTGGTCGGACGTCTGGCTGAATGAGGGCTTCGCCACGTACGCGGAGTGGTTGTGGTCCGAGCACGAGGGTCGGGATACGCCCAAACAGTTCTTCGACCGGTTGTACAACGGCGCGCTGCCGCTGGTCGCGCCGACCACAGCGACGACCGAGAGTCTGTTCGGACCGGCGTCCTACCAGCGCGGGGCCGCGACGCTGGAGGCGCTGCGGATCGCGGTCGGCGACGCCACGTTCTGGAAGATCGTCCGCGGCTGGGCGCACAAGTACGCCGGCGGCAACGCCACCACCGCCGAGTTCATCCGGTACGCCGACCAGGTCTCCGGCAAGTCGTTGGACTCGTTCCTGCAGACATGGCTCGACAAGCCCGGCAAACCGCCGTACCCGAAGCCGATCGGTTGACCGTCGCCGTGCGGCGACCGAAACGATCCGGATCCTGCATCACCGGCCGGTTCGAGACGCACGGGCGAGCGCTGGTGGCCGAACGTTGTCAGCGCGTAGTGAGTGCGTGCGCCGCCGACCGCGTACGCTGACCCGGGTGCACGGTCTGAGCTGCGCGGGTGCGCGATGATGCTGCATCCGACGTATCCCATTTCCACCGAGCGGCTGGCGTTGCGCCCGTTCGCCCATGCCGATCTCGACGACGTGCACGCCTATCACTCGCTCGACGACGTGGTCCGCTATCTCTACTGGGTGCCACACGATCGGGCCGGATCGAGCGAAGCGCTGGCCCAGAAGATGGGTCAGACGACGCTTGCCAACGAAGGCGACCGGCTCACGATCGCCGTCGAGTGGCCGGAGGCCGGGCGGGTCATCGGCGAGGTCAACCTCATGTGGCGCAGCCGGGAGCATCGCCAGGGCGAGATCGGTTACGTGTTCAACCCCGAGTTCCATGGCCGTGGTTTCGCCACCGAGGCGGCCCGGGAGATGCTGCGGCTCGGCTTCGACGTGCTCGGCCTCCATCGCATGTTCGGCCGGTGCGACGCCCGCAATGAACCATCGGCACGCGTCATGGAGCGACTCGGCATGCGACGCGAGGCGCACTTCGTGCATGACGAGATGTTCAAAGGGGAATGGGGAGACACGTACGTCTATGCCATGCTCGCCGCCGAGTGGCCGGACCATCGGTAACCAGCGTTGATCCTTGGGCCGGTCGAGGACGACGTTCGGTCCCTCCGATTAGGCACGATGGGCGGTTCAGGTGGGTCGGCGGCCGGCGTACCGTCAAGACATCTCAAGTCCCGGGAGGTAGGTCAGGTGCGCAAAATACCTGTGGTCGCGCTGATGGTCGCGCTCATTTACGTGACGACGTGGGTGCTCGCGGCGAGTGTTCATCCGCGGACAGCCATCGCGCATCCCGCCTCAGTCGTGCATGTCGGAGTGTCCGCCAACCCGTACGAGATCGGTGGCTGACGGATCGGATCGCGGCAAACGTGCAAACGGCCGGTGGCGCTGCCACCGGCCGTTTGTGTGTCCATCCGTTGGTCAGACCTCAGGCGCGGACCGCAGCCGCGACAGCATCAGGTCGAGGGCCGAAGTCAGACCGCCGATGTCGCCGGTCGCCAGGAGCGCGACGACACCGCCCTGAATGCCGGCGACGAGCGCCGCGGCCGCCCGGTCCGCGTCCAGTCGCGGGTCCATCTTGCCGTGCTGTTGCATGTGGCTTACGCCGGCGGCCAGCGCGCGCTGCCACCGGCTGAGTAGGTCGACCACGATCTGGCGGCCGTCGTCGGTGTCCCGCCCGAGCTCGCCGATGAGCACGCTCAGCGGGCAGTGCCGGCCCTGTGCCCGGTAGCGCTCGACAACCGCATCCCGCCACGCCGTCCACGCGCGCCAGGACGTGAGATGGGACAGGTACGGCTCCTGGTCGACCAGGACCCGGTCGGCCTCGCGTCGGGCGACCGCCGAGAGGAGCTGCGCCCGCCCATCGGGGAAGTAGTGGAAGAGCTGGCTCTTGCTGGTCCGGGTGAGGTGGCAGACGTCGTCGAGCGAGATGCTCGCAACGCCGCGTTCGCGTATGGCGCCGGCCGCCCCGTCGACGATCCGCTCCCTGGTCGCGATACCTTTGCTTGTTAGTGTGCGTTCCATCACTCCGCCCCAGATTGAACTTGACGGTCCAATCTTACCGTGGCAGCTTATGGACTAAGCAGTCCAATTAGCGAAGGAGTTCCAACCGATGGATCATCGTTTGACCGGCCGGACCGCACTGGTCACCGGCGCGACGAGCGGGATTGGCCGCGCGATCGCCATCGCGTTCGGCGCCGAAGGAGCGCACGTCATCGTGAGCGGCCGGGACGCCACGCGCGGCGCGGCCGTCGTGGACGAGATCGTCGCCAGTGGCGGACGGGCCGATTTTGTGGCCGCGGACCTTGGGGAAGGGCCGTCGGCCGTGACCGCGCTCGCCGACGCTGCGGTGCGGCTGGCTGGTGGCCGGCTCGATGTCTTGGTGAACAACGCCGCGCAGCTGATCGGCTCGACGCCGACGGTGGCCACCGATCCCGACCTCGTCGACCGGGCACTCGCGGTCAGTGTCAAGGCGCCGTTCCTGCTGACCGCGACGCTGGTGCCGGCCATGTTGGAGCGGGGTGCCGGCGTCATCATCAACATCGGGTCGATCAACGGCCTCGTCGGCATGCAGGGCGCGGCCCTCTACGGCGCCTCGAAGGCCGCACTGCACTCGTTGACAAAATCGTGGGCGGCGGAGTTTGCGCCGTCCGGCGTACGGGTGAACACGCTCGCGCCCGGGCCGACGAGCACCGAACGCAATGTCGCGACGCTGACCGACCACCCGGTCCTCGACGCGATCCCATCCCGTCGCATGTCGACGCCGGCCGAGGTCGCCGCGGCCGCGGTGTTCCTCGCAAGCGACGACGCGGCGAACATCCATGGCTCGACCCTCTCGGTCGATGGTGGGTTCACCAGCGTCTGACGCCCTCGATTAACGTCAGCGTGTGTCGTACGTACGCCGCACCGCCCGTGTCCTCGTCGTCGACTGCACCGATCGGTTGCTGCTGATGCGTTTCCGGTTCGAGCCGGGCACGATGCCTCGGCCGTACGGGTGGCTCACGCCGGGCGGCGGCGTCCAGGATGGGGAGACGCTCGCCGGGGCCGCCGTTCGGGAACTCGACGAAGAGGTCGGGCTCGACGTGTCGGCCGCCGACCTCGGTGAACCGGTCGCGTACACGTGTGGATACGCCGATCTCGGCTGGGCGGCCGGCGTATTCCGGGACGATTTCTTCTACCTGCGGGTCGATCGGCACGACGTCGACACGAGCCGCATGGAAGCGCTGGAGATGTCCGTACACGCGGGGGAGCGGTGGTGGTCGGTCGGCGAGCTAGCAGCGACCGATGAGATCGTCTACCCCTACGATCTGGTGCCGCTGCTGAACGACCTACTGTCCGGCCGGCGTCCGGCCGAACCGATCGCGCTGCCCTGGCACCACGCGCCGGACCCGACGCCGCGGTGACACGGTGGGTCGCCCGGCGCACGGCGGTGGTCGTCGCGGCTGGGCCGAACCCCACATCGCCGGACACCCCGGGCGATAGCATCACCACGTGGCGAAGCCGATCGAGTCGCAGCCCGTCCTGACGCCGCTCACCCAGGCGGCGATCTTTCTTGTGGTGACCGTGCGGGACGGCGCCGAGGATGACGTACGCGACCTACTGGCCGACGTGTCCGGCCTCGGTCGGTCGGTTGGCTTCCGGGACCCGGACGGGCAATTGAGATGCGTCGTCGGGATCGGCTCGCTGATGTGGGACCGACTCTTCGGCGGCCCGCGGCCGGCCGAGCTGCACCCGTTCCGGGAGATCATCGGGGGCCGGCACACGGCCGTCGCCACGCCGGGCGACCTTCTCTTCCACATCCGCGCCCGACGCATGGACCTGTGTTTCGAGCTCGCCGGGCAGCTGATGAGACCGTCTCGCCGGACACGCCGACGTTGTCGACGAGACCCACGGCTTCAAATACTTCGACGAGCGCGACCTGCTCGGCTTCGTCGATGGCACCGAGAATCCGACCGGCTTGGCCGCGTACGAGGCGGCGACGATCGGTGACGAAGATCCGGACTTCGTCGGTGGCAGCTACGTGATCGTGCAGAAATACCTGCATGACCTGACGACGTGGAACGCCATCTCGGTCGAGGAGCAGGAGCGGGTCATCGGCCGGACAAAGCTCGCCGACATCGAGATGCCCGACGACGTCAAACCGAGCAACTCGCACGTCGCCCTGAACACGATCGTCGACGACGACGGCGAGGAGCGCCAGATCGTCCGGGACAACATGCCCTTCGGCGCCGTCGGAAAGGGCGAGTTCGGCACGTACTTCATCGGATATGCCGCCGACGCCGAGCGTGACCGAGCAGATGCTGCAGAACATGTTCGTCGGCAAGCCCGCCCGGCAACTACGACCGGATCCTCGACTTCTCGACCGCCATCACCGGAAGCCTCTTCTTCGTACCGTCGGCGGACATGCTCGACGATCCGCCCGACGCGCCGGCCGCGGTTGGCGGCACCGTCGCCGGGTCGGAGGTGTCGGCCGACGGCCAACCGCCCGGACCGGCCGCCGATGACGAACCGACCGATGCACGACCCGTCATCGACTACTCGTTGAAGATCGGCAGTCTCAGGAGGAGCCCGACATCATGAACAACCTGCATCGCGAACTCGCGCCGATCTCGGACGACGCCTGGGCCGACCTCGAGGCCGAGGCCCGCCGGACGTTCACCCGGCACGTCGCGGCGCGGCGCGTCGTCGACGTGATCGGGCCGTCCGGCCTCACCCTTTCCGCCGTGGGTACGGGACATCTCCGGGCCCTCGACGCGCCGGCGGCCGGGGTGCAGGCACGAAGCCGTGCGGCGCAGCCGATCGTCGAGTTCCGGGTGCCGTTCGTGGTCGATCGGCAGTCCGTCGATGACGTGGCCCGGGGCGCGAAGGACGCGGATTGGCAGCCGGTCAAGGACGCCGCGAAGAAGATCGCCTTCGCCGAGGACCGCGCGATCTTCGACGGCTTCGCCGCGGCCGGTATCGACGGCATCCGGGCCGGATCGTCGAATCCGGCGATCGCGCTGCCGGCCGAGGTTCGCGACTATCCGAACGCGGTGGCCCAGGCGCTGACGTCGCTGCGCCTGGCCGGTGTCGACGGGCCGTACAGCTTGCTGCTCAGCGCCGATGCGTACACGGCCGTGGCCGAGACGACCGACCACGGCTATCCGATCCGCGAGCACATCGCGCGGGTCATCGGCTCGGAGGGCGACATCATCTGGGCGCCGGCGATCGCCGGGGCGTTCCTGCTCACCACGCGCGGCGGCGACTATGAGCTCTACCTGGGCCAGGATCTGTCGATCGGCTACCTGTCGCATGACGGCACCTCGATCGAGCTCTACTTCCAGGAGTCGCTGACGTTCTTCGTGCAGACCAGCGAGGCGGGCGTCACGCTGACGAGCTGACCGGGACGACGCCAACACCTGGTCACCGCCGCGCCGCCATGGTCGGATGGTGTCCATGCCCGTGGATATGAATGCACTGGCCGACGACGTCGCGGCCGAGACAACGGCGCTCCGGCTGATGATCGCCAGCCTCGACGAGTCGGGCTGGCGGCAGGCTACGCCGGCCGCCGGTTGGACCGTCGCCGACCAGGTCGGACACCTGGCCTACTTCGACGACGCGGCCGTTGTGTCCGCGACCGACCCCGACGAGTTCGCGGCCGATCTGGAGAGCGCGGTGGCCGACGGCGACACGAGCGCGGACGCGATCGCCGACCGATATCGCGTCGTGCCGCCGGCGGAGCTGCTCGTGTGGTTCGACGAGTCGCGCGCGCGACTGCTCGAGGTGTTCCGGTCGCTCGAATCGTCGGTACGTCTGCCGTGGTTCGGCCCGCCGATGAGCGCGGCGTCGGCGCTTACCGCTCGTCTCATGGAGACGTGGGCGCACGGCCAGGACATCGCCGATGCACTCGGCGTCGTTCGGCAGCCCAGCGACCGGTTGCGGCACGTCGCGCATCTCGGGGTGACGGCGCGCGCATTCAGTTTCGCCGCCCACGGCCGGCCCGCGCCCGACGCGCCGGTACGGGTGGAACTCGTCGCGCCGAGTGGTGAGACGTGGACGTGGGGCCCACCCGATGCCGGCGATCGGGTCACCGGACCGGCACAGGATTTCTGTCTCGTCGTGACCCAGCGTCGCCATCTCGACGACACCGACCTGCGAGTCGAGGGTCCGGCCGCGACCGAGTGGATGTCGATCGCGCAGGCATTCGCCGGTCCGCCCGGGTCGGGGCGCCAGCCCGGTCAGTTCGCCTGACGCAGTGCGGTCGCGGGCCGGCGTGACCGTGCCCACAGGTCGGTCTCCGGGCGCCGTACCCGGGTTAGATTCGCTGAGCGTCTGAGTTATGGGGCGTACATCGCCAATCGGGAGCGGGGGGTCGGGTGTCGCAGCCAATGGGCACGGGGCCGGACTGGACCGAACCCGGCGCGTATCTCGTCGCTCCCGATGTCTGGCGGATCCCGGCCGTGTTGCCGCTCGACGGTCTGCGCGCCGTCAACATCTACGTTCTGACCGACGCTGGCGGCCTCACGCTGATCGACGGCGGCTGGGCGTTGGACGCCGCCCGCCAGGCTCTCGTCGACGGCCTGGCGCAAATCGGCGCCGGACTCGGTGACATCAAACGATTCCTGGTCACCCACGCCCATCGCGACCATTACACCAACGCCATCGCGGTACGGCGGGAGTTCGGCACGCCGGTGCTTCTCGGCGCGGGCGAGCGGGCCACCATCGAACGGCTGACCGGGCCGATTCCGGCCAAGTTCAGCGACCAATTGGCCAGCCTGACCCGCAACGGTGCCGCGTCGGTGGTGGAGGCGTTGGCGGAACTCGGGTCCGGCGGCGGTGGCGGTGGCGGATTCGAGCCACCGGATGAATGGATCGCCGACGGCGCGGTGTTCCAGGTCGGCGACCGTTCGCTCGAAGCCATCGCCACGCCGGGACATACGCGCGGGCACGTCGTGTTTGCCGACCGTGCCGCCGGTGTGCTCTTCGCCGGCGACCACGTCTTGCCCCACATCACCCCGTCGGTGGCCTTCGAGGTCGACCCGTCGCGGCTCGGTCTGCGCGACTATCTCGGCTCGCTACGCCTCGTTCGGGCGCTGCCGGACATGGAGCTGCTGCCGGCGCACGGACCGACCGGCACTCGGGTGCACGCTCGCGTCGACGCGCTGCTCGCCCACCATGACCGTCGGCTGGTCGACACGGCCGATGCGCTCACGGCCGGCGCGTCGACCGGCTTCGATGTGGCCAACCAGATCGGCTGGACGCGGCGGTTGCGAAAGTTCGTCGATCTCGACCCGTTCAACCAGATGCTCGCCGTCTTCGAAACCGTGCTCCACCTCGAACTGCTCGTGGCACAGGGACAAGCGACGGTACGGGAGGTCGACGGTATCCGGACCTACTCAGCGGTCGGCGCCGAGCCGGATCAGCCGGCCCGCGCCCACAACAGTTGGTGACCGGAGCGACAGTCACATCATGAGTTGGCGGAGCGGGCGATCCTTGTTCGACGCGGTCGCCTGGCGCCGCCGGCTCACCGTACGGAGGAGCGACCACACGGCACCGGCGGCCACGACCAGTCCGGGGCCGCAGTGCACGGCCAGAACGCCGGCGAGGCTCGGACCACCCCAGTCGTTGCGGTACGTCGACGGGTCGCTCGCGTTGATGACGAACGGTTCCACGAGCGCTCGGCCGACGAGATAGATGCCCACGATAACGGCGAGACCCAACAGGAGCTTGCGCATATAACGACGCTAAGGTGCCCGAGCCGGCCAGACATCGGGGAAGTCCCGTGCGGTGTTCCCCGATTTCTCCGGTACGTCAATCGACGAGTTCGGTTCGCAGTTCGTGCGCGCCGTCAGCTCGGGTGGCCTCGTAGTAGAGGCGGTGCCGGCCGTCGGGCAGCGGGACGACACTCAGGTAGCGCAGACCGCCGGGCGCGTACGGCGACGACAACGGCGCGCGGTCATCGGCGACGAGCACACCGTACGACCCGTCGGCCGTACGAACGCCGCGGGCCACACCCGTACGCTCCTCCCAGTTCTCCGCCGCCGTGGCGCGTCCGTCGTAACTGGCCACCAGCCCGCCGTTGGCAGCGATGACCGAGGTAAGCCGTACACCGCGTGCGTCCCAGCGGTCGAGGCGTGGCGTGAGGGCGGCGCCGGACCAGGCCCACCGGACCCCGTCGTCGCTTCGGGCATACCGCGCGTCCATGCGATCCTCGTCGCCAGCGACGTCGAGCGGGTGACAGGACACCCATGCATGCCACCGAGCGCCGTCATGATGCATGACCGCATCCTTGACGCCGACGGTTGCGTTGCCCGGGAAGACCGTCCGTGGCGTTGCCCGGCTCAGCTCGCGTAAGTCATCGGACTCCAGCATGTCGATGCGCCAGTGTTTGGAATTCGGCGTCGCCACGCTTACGTAGAGACGCCAGGCGCCGTTGGGCGTCCGTACCAGCGCCGGCCGCTCCAGTGACTCGCCGCCGAAGTCGGTCCGATTGAGCCGGCACAGGGTATGGAAGTGCACGCCGTCGGTGCTCGACGCGACGACGTTGGCGAACCCGCGACCCTTCCCGATCGGTTGGCGCAGGCGATAGGCGAGGACGATCTGCCCGTCGGCGTACGTGGCGCTCGGTGCACCGGCCCACGAGCCGGGCGTTGGTTCGGGCGGCTCCACGACGGTCGCCGAGTCGGTCCACTGGGGGAGGGGCAGGCTGTCAAGTGTCACGGTGTGGTGGTCCCTCCGGTTGGCTGCCTGACGGCGCCCTGGGTGACGCGCGCCCTGGGTGACGGCGCCTTGGGTGACGGCGCCCGGGGTGTCGACGGTGATGCGCTCGCCGTCACGCGACGGTGTCGCGTCGAGCGTCGTGAGGTGATGCTCGGTGAGCCAGTCAGCGTACGAGTTGCCCGTCACCGACTCGAGCAGCCGGATGTCATCGGCGAAGTACGGCACGAGTTGCGCCCGCTGCTCGGGGGTCAACCGCGGTCGGCGCCGACCGCTGTCGTTGCGATACCCCTGCCGGCTGCGGTGCAGCAGCGCCAATAATGGTGCGCTCGCGGCCCGCCGGGCGGCCGCCGGAAAATGCTGGCCGACCCGCGCACCGTTTCGCAAGGCGAAGCGCACCACCGCGTTCGACGGCGAGTCGGCGACGTAGGCCCGTACGTTCTCCGGTGGCACGTCATGGATCACACCGGTCGCGACACCGAGGAATCGGCACACGCGGTCGAGCGTCGTGATCGGTTCGTCGCGCAGGTCGCGATAGCGCATGACGAGCAACTGATCGCGGCCGAAGGCGCCCTGCAGGTCGCGTACCTGGCCGCCGTAGAGGCCGAGGCCGAGGTAGTGCCAGAAGTCCGCCCAACCAGCGGTGTGACGCCGCTGCTCCCGGTCGCAGGCGGCCAGGAAGTCGGACTCCTTCTCCAGCCCCGCCGACCACAGATGCGACCAGTTCGAGTAGGCCCGGTCGACCGGGTCGCGCAGGATCAGGATGAACTTCGCGTCCGGGACCAGCCGCCGGATGCGCTGCTGTGCATCGCGATCGTAGAGGTAGAACGGCGTGGCCTCGCCTCGCAGCGCCTCCGCGGGGGCGGCGTCGAACAGCGCCTCGTAGTCGGCCCGGCGCCAGATGTGCTCCTGGTAGGTCTGCACGTCGCCCGGGCCGCCGTGGCGCGGTGGGCGCCCATCGGACAGGAAGAACTTCGGCTCCTTCACCGGCGGCAGATAGAGCTGAGGGTGGCGGACCAGCGCCGCGTACAGACCGGTCGTGCCGGCCTTCGGCACGCCGGCGATGAAGAACTGTGGCAGGGCCATCCGGGTCGTCCCTCTCGCGAACATCTCGGGCGGCGCGGCCAGGCCGCCCCGAGTTGTCTAACCGCTCGAGAGGGTCGAAAGACCCGCCTCGTGCCACGCGGTCCGTGCGTCCGGCCGCGAAATGTACGGAATTTGGCCGCTCCGCGACCGGGACGCCGGCCACCTTCCGTACAACTGCGCTGCGCGACCGGGGGCTCGGCCGCAAACGGACCCTGGCGCCGCGCGAATACGCCCTCGGGCTGGAGTCGCTCGACCGGTTCGTCCGGGCCGAACCGCTCTGGCGCGTCCATCAGGGGGTGTTCGCTATCCTCGCGCTGGAACCGGTCGGTCCGCGGCGGTAAATCGGGGCGGTAGAACGCGGCGTCCGGAAAGGCCTTGACCCTGACACCGTGTCAGGTCCGAAAGTGGGTCGCGTCATGTTCACCATCGGAGAATTCGCCAAGCTCGGCCGGGTGTCGGTGCGGATGTTGCGCCACTACGACGCGGTCGGCGTCCTCGTCCCGGCTACCGTCAACGAGGCCAGCGGCTACCGCTTCTACCAGGCCGACCAGCTGTTTCGGCTGAACCGCGTCATCGCGCTCAAGGATCTCGGGCTGACGCTCGTGCAGATCCGGTCGATCCTCGACGACAAGGTCAGCGCGGCCGAGTTGACCGGCATGCTGCGCCTGCGCCGGGCCCAGCTCGAGGCGCAGCTGACCGCGGACGGCGCCCGGCTGGTCTCGGTCGAGGCGAGGCTCCGACTGATCGAGAGGGAGGGCCACATGCCCACCGCCGATGTCGTACTCAAGGAAGTTGCCCCGATCCGCATCGCCGAGCTGTCCGCCGTCGCGGCCGGCTACGGTCCCGAGCACATCACGCCGACCATCGGACCGCTCTACGACCAGCTCATGCAGCGACTCGGCCAATCCGGCGTGACGCCGACCGGTGTCCCGATGGCGTATTACGAGCCCGAAGCCGAAGAGACCAGCGACGCCGTCGTCGTACACGCCGCGATGCCGGTCGCGATCGAACCCCATGGCGACACCCCGTTCGACGTCGTCGACCTGCCGGCGATCCCGGCCGCGGCGACGCTCGTACACCGCGGTCCGATGGACGACGTGATGCAGAGCCTGAACGGCCTCGCGACATGGATCGAGGAGAACGGATACCGCCCGGTCGGCTACCACCGCGAGGTGTATCTCGACTACGACCCGTGCGACACCGCGAACGGCGTCACGGAGTTGCAGATCGCGGTCGTCAAGGCCTGACGCTCGCCGCCCGTACCCGTACGGCGGTCGCCGGCTCCAACCGTGCGACCGCCGTACGGCGTCGGTGCGGTTCTCACGCAGCGACGGCGATGGGCGCGTCCACCTGCGTCTCGACGCGGCGGCGGCCCGCGATCTGGCCGGCGATGAACCGTGCGTCGCGGCCGGCCCCACCGATCAGCATCGAGTAGAAGCCGCGCTGGAATAGCAGACCCACGAAGTACAGGCCGGGAACGTCGTGGACCACTCCACCCTCGCCGCTCGGCCAGCCGTTCGATCCGACCACCGGCGGGTCGATCATCGTCCAGTCCTGCTTGAAGCCGGTGCACCAGATCACGTTGGCGACATCGAGGATCTGGCCGTCGGCCAACATCGGTCGACCTTCCCGGCTGGCGACGGTGCGCGCCGGCGCGAGGTGCACGCCCGCGGCGCGCAGGTGCGCGAGCTTCGTACGGATCAGTGGCGCGGCCATCTTGCGGATCTTCGGCTGCAGTCGGCGACCGATCGGCGTCTTCAGCGTCAGCACGTGGTTGGCCACGAACCACAACACCGGCAGGATGACTTTTGCGCGCCGGCTGCCGATCTCGAACGGGACCTCGGCACTGGGCTTGCCGGACAGCCACGTGTCATGGCCGGCGTTCGCGGCCTCAAGGGCCAGATCCGCCCCGGACTGGCCGGCGCCGACGACCAGGACCGGTCCGGGCAACAACTGGTCCGGCCCGTGGTACGCGCTGGAGTGCAGCTGCCGGATATCCGGGTCGAGTTCGCCGGCCAGATCCGGAGTGGACGGATGGTGCTCGCAGCCGGTGGCCATCACGACGTTGCTGGCCCGGAACGTCGCCGTATCCGTCTGTATGACGAACTCGCCGTCGTTCTGACGCCGCACGGACGTGACGTGGCTGCGGTGCCGTACGTCGAGCCCGAACCGGTCCACGTAGGCCGTCAGGTAATCGGCCATGTCTCGGCCGGTCGGGTAGGCGTCGTCGTCGGCCGGGAACTTCATGCCCGGCAGCGCGTCGTATTTGGCCGGCGTGTTGAGGCGCAGGGAGTCGTACCGCACGCGCCACTGGTCGCCGACCCTCGGATGCTCGTTGAGCACGACCGCGTCGATGCCGCGCCGCTTGAGGTGGTAGGCCGTGGCGAGCCCGGTCTGGCCGGCTCCCACGATCACGGTGTCGGTCCGCATGGTCGTCGTCTTGGTGGGTGTTTTCATCGTCGTATCCATGCCGTCGACGCTACGAACGCGGGTCGGTGGCTGGCATCGGGCGAATCACGCGTTCGCCGCGGGACGCGACATGGGTATTTCTGTGTACGCCGGCCGCCGCGAGCCGGCGTCGATCAGAGCAGGCCGTGCTCGTAGGCGTACGCCGTCGCCGCGCTGCGCGACGGCACGTCGAGCTTGGTGAAGATGTTGCTGACGTGACGTGCGACCGTTTTCTCGCTGAGGAACAGCACGTCGGCGACGGCCCGGTTCGTCCGGCCGGCGGCCACTAGGCGCAGCACCTGCAGCTCACGGGCGGTCAGTCCGCCATCGGCGGGCCGAGTGGTGGCGACGGCCAGGGCCGCCACCCGGTCTCGGTCGGGGACGGCGCCGAGCTGGTCGAACCACCACCGCGCTGCGTCGAACTCCATCTGGGCCGAGTCTTCTTCGCCCAGCGCACGGCAACACTCGCCGATCAGCGCCCGCAACTGAGCGCCCTCGTACGGCAGGTCAAGCTCTTGAAACGCCCGCCATCCGCGGCGCAGCAAGGGCAGCGCATCCGCCGGTCGCGCCTCGGCCAGGAGCACCTGACCCGTCGCCCGGCTGGCAAACGCCGCGAGTAGTGGCTCGTCGGACTCTGCGGCGAGCCGCTCCAGCTCGTCGACGGCGGCCCGGGCGAGGTCCAGATCGTTCGTCTGCGTTGCCGCGTCGATGCAAGCGGCGAGCACTTCGAGCCGGACCATGCCCTCGCCGACCTGCGACAGCAGGTGACGTGCCGTCGCCGCCGCCACGTCCGCGCGGCCCTGTGCCAGTCGCAACCGCAGCAGGCCGGGCTCGGGCAGCCGACCGCCGGTGTTCGCTCGGCGATATGCCGTCTCGGCCGCGACGAAGTCGCCGCGAAGCCGATGCAGCTCGCCAAGCCGATAGAATGCCTCGGCGGCGGCCGACGCGCGCAGGAGCTCACTCGCGCGGGTGGCCTCGACGAGCGCGTCGGGCCAGTTGCCGGACAGAGTCATCAGCTCGGCGCGATGAACGAGGCAGATCCCCCGGTACGGTACGAGACCCGGCTGCGCGTCACACCAGCCGGTCAGGGCCGCCGTCCATTCGCGAGCCCGGCGCAGATCGTGCAGACGCATACACGCGGCGATCACGCCGCAGTAGGCGAGCCCGGCCACCGGCGGGATCAGTTCGTCGCCCGAAACAGCGAGCATGACCTCATCGAGGCAGGCGACGGCGCTCGCGACGTCGCCGCGTGACACGTGGGCGTGCCCCACTGTCAGGAGTGCGAGCGTGACCAAGTCCGGGTCGCCGCACGCGCGGCCGGCCGCCACGCTCCGCTCCGCGAGGGCCAGCGCATCCACGACCGCGCCGGATTCGAGCAGAACGTGCGCGCGCAGAGCGTCCAGCAGCCCCGCCTCGGCGCCACCCAGATCGTGCTGGTCGACAAGCGCGCGGGCGCGGGCGACCCAGCCGCCGGCCCGCGCGGGCTCGCCGGTGTCCTGGAGGAGGAACGCCAGGTAGAACGCGGATCGTGCCGCCGACCGTGGATCGCCGGCGGCGGCGTGGGCGTTGTAGGCGCGCGCCAAGGCGTCGTACGCCGATTCGTCGTGTCCGGTCAGGAAACCGCTGACGGCGAGGAGTTGAAGATCTGCCGGCACGAGCGGTGCGGTCCGGTCGGCGTCGGCGAGGGCCGCGAAGCAGCCCGGCCAGTCCTGCTGCTGGTACGCGTCGCGGCCAGCCTCGACCAGATCGACCTTCACCAGTCCATCAGAACACGGCCGGCTGACCTGGGGCATCGGCAACCTAGGCGAGTGCTCCGACGGGATCAGGCGAGTCAGTCCAGGCTGGCCCGCGCGTACGTCTCCGCGGTATCGGTGACCTTGACCGCGTACGCGTCCGGTGCGTTGTAGGCGGCCAGCGCGGCCCGCCACCCGTCGACGGTCGAAAGGTCGCGATGATCGCCGCATAGGTAGTGCGCCGCCGTGAGTGCGGCATCGTCGATGTCGTTGGGATCCGGTACGCCACCGGTCGCCGACACGCCCCAGTGTGTCCAGGTCGACGGCAGGAACTGCATGGGGCCGACGGCGTGATCCCAGCGCGGGTCGCTGTCGAGTCGTACGCCCGCCGGCGTGGCGTGGACCGCGATGTTGCCGTGCGTGCCATCCAGCGGCGGACCGAGTATCGGAGTGGTGCTCGTGCCGTCCGGACGCAGGACCGCGCCACCGTGGCTGCCGTGCCCGGACTCGACCGAGCCGATGCCGGCCAGCATCACCCACGACAGGTGACAGGTGGCCTCGGTGGAGTTTGTCGCCAATTGGGCATCCGCGTACGCGGTCAACGCCCGCGCCGGGATGCCGGTCCGGGTGGCGACGTCGTTGACCCAGGCCACCGAAACGGCCACCGCCATGTGTGTCGGAGCGGGCGTGCCCGGTCGGCTGCCCGTCGCGGTCGGCGTCGGGAGACCATCGGTCGCGCCGAGGCTCGGGCCGGCCGATGCGCTCGGCAGGGTGGGGGAGTCATCCCCGGTGGCCGGCGTGATCGCCTGCGGCACCGCGGTGATCCCGGCCGTATCGTCCGATCCGGTGCCCTTGATCTTCACGGTCCACCCGACGGCGACCAGGACGGCCAGCACGGCCACGATCCACACCAGAACACCGGCCGGAACCCGTACCGTATCCGCGCCGTCGCCGTTTGGGCCGTCGTTGTCGAGGCCATTGCCGTTCCGGCGTTCGCGGTCGAGGCGTTCGCGGTCCGAGCGTTCACGGTCCGGACGTTCGTTGTCCGGGCCGACGTCGGATGCGTCCGGTCGGTACTCCACGGTTTCCTATCATGCGTCGCGGCGGCCGGCTGCGCGATGACAGATTGGCCACGTGCGGTCGAAATCTCCGGGCGTGCGCGTCACGACGTCGAGATGTCTCTCCGAAGTGTCCGGACAAACTCGATCGGTCGTCGGTGAGCGGTTGGATTTTCTCATGCCGACACCGGTCGTGGAATGACGGTACGGCGCGCCGCTCGATCGTCAACTTCGTGACCATGGTGACCGACCCGAACAGCCGCACGTATCTCACCCCACCCGACCGGATTGCCACGTTCGATAACGACGGCACGTTGTGGGTGGAGAGAGGTGCAGGCCGATCCGTCGCTGGCGTCGCATCAGCCGTACAAGGCGATCATCGAGAAGGACATGGATTTCTTCCACGGCTTGGCCGGCTCCACGAAGCTGGTCTATAAGCCCATGCTCGAACTATTCGACTACCTCAGGGCTCACGATTTCCGGATCTACGTGTGCTCCGGCGGCGGCCAGGACTTCATGCGCGTCTTCGCCGAAGAGGTGTGGGGGTCCTGAAGGAGGACGTCATCGGATCCGAGGCCGAGTACGGATACGTGGGCGGGAAGATCGTACGTACCGACCGGATGCTCGGCAGTGTCGTCCTCGGTGCCGGCAAACCGCCGCACATCTTCGGTCGAACCGGTCGGCAGCCAGCAATCGCGGCCGGAAACATGGACGTGGACATCGAGATGTGCGAGGCCTCGACGTTCGCCCTGGTGATCAACTACGACGACAGCGACCGGGAGTTTCAATACGCCGCGGGCGCCGAACGGATGATGGCAACCGCGAACGAGCGGGGTTGGACCATCGTCAACATGACGAACGACTGGGCCACGGTCTTCTGAAACTCCGATGCGTACCCCGGCCGATCGGCGATCTCATCGGGTCCATGGCCGTGGCACGAAACCGCGACCGAGGCGAGCGCACAGTACTCGCCGAGGTCACCCGTGTTTGGCGTATGCCCAGGTCACGAGCGCTAATCCGACTAGACTCCTCGGCAGGGGAGAGCCGCCAGCGCTGACTGACGCAACGATTTCCTAGACCGGCCGTGCGCGTAGGTCGCCGAACTTTTGCGCCGCTCGAACCGGCGGTCGGTGCCCATGGTTTCATCACTGACCGTTAGGAGCGACACATGGCGATTGGACCCGTTCAACTCCTGGTTCTCGGTTTCGAACGACCGAACTTCCATGGCGAGATCATCGAGGAGTTGGAGAGGCTACGCGAAAGCGATGCCGTGCGCGTGATCGACTCGCTCGCCGTCTACAAGGACGCCAGCGGGAACGTCGAGGTGGAGCATCTCAGCAATTTGTCGGAAGACGAAGCCATCGAACTCGGCACGAAAGTCGGCGCCCTGATCGGTTTAGGCATCGACGGCGAAGAGGGCTTCGAGGCTGGCGCCGAAGCCGGCGCGGAAGCGGCCGCCGCGGGTGCGACGGCGCTGTCGGAGGACGAGGCATGGGATGTACTCGAGGACATCCCCAACGACTCAGCGGCAGCGCTGCTTCTGCTCGAACACCATTGGGCCATTCCGCTGCGCGATGCGATCGCCCGTGCCGGCGGCTTCCGCATCAGCGACGGATTCATCAGTCCGCTTGACCTGATCGAGATCGGGCTGGTCTCCGCCGAGGAGGCAAAGCAGCTCCACGATCTGGAGACCGCTGCGGCCGCGCGCTGACGGGCCGCGATCACAACCTGGAGGATGACATGTTCGGATCTCGAAGGGTCGCCCGGCGCACCAGTCGACGCACGGCCCGGCGTGTATCTCGTCGTCGCTAGCTCGTCCGAGATACACGAGAACGCTCGTAAACCTGTCCACGGCCATGTGGGTGACGCAAACGCATTGCCTTGGGCGCATCGGCGTTCGGGCCGCAGACGCAGCGTGCGCCGAAGGAAGGCGCTCTGCGACTTCTGGACCATCTCGCCTTCGGGCATGGGTCCGGCGTCAGCCGAAGAACTGATAGATGGCCGCCGTCGCCTTCCGCACGTCGGACAGCGACGGCGCCTTGACCGGACTCGGCGAGCCGACGTGGCTGAACGCGAAGTCCATGGCCAGGTAGTGATTCCCGCTGACGTGAAGGTGGGCCGGGCGACCACCGTCGTCGAGCACCAGTGTGAACGGTTCGGCCAACGCTGCCGCCCCGGCGTCGTCCACGTCCGCGGGATCGGGCGCGATACTTCCGTCGGCTTGGCTGAGATCGACGGTGCCAGTCACGTGCGTGGAATCCGTCTGCCGCACGTCGGCGACCGAGCTGAACAGATCGGTAACGTCGAGCGGATCGCCGCCGCCGGCGAGATCGAACGGCAAGCTGTCCGCGCCCGAGATCTTCGACTGGGACAACCGGTACCAGATCTTCGGTTCGATGCCCTCGCGGCGGCTGATCGTTCCCAGGTCGATCTTCATCCACACCGCCGAACCGATCTGGGTGAAGGCGACGTCGCCGTGGACACCGTCCTGGAGGCCCGCGAAATCGACAGTTGCCGCGTGGTGACCGGGATCCATGCGACCTGTAGCGGTGAGGCCGCCGTACGTCACGATGACGTCGTAGCCACGGTCAAGGCTGATCATCGCCGTATCGAACGCATCCGTGCCATCGACCGCGGACGGCGACGCCGAGGACACAGGGGCCGACGTAAGGACACCGATCCCGCGGGCGGCACTCGCCGGCCGTACGCAGCCGGACAGGCTCAGGCCGACTACGGCGAGTGCGCCGGCACTCGCGACGATGACGCGCCGCCGCTCCATGGATCCTCCGGGATGGACTACGCCGACGGCCGCACCGGTCGGCAGTTGGGACACTCTATGCGAGCCCCGCCCCGTTGTCTGACCCGCGTCAATATATGGCTCGGAGTACCCTGTGAACACGCGGCGGCACCCACCACCGCCCGTACGGCCGCAGCGATAGAACGATTGCGCAGCCTCGAGGGCGCGAGCGATGTGACACCTCCGCCGAGCGGTTAGCGTGGCGGCGCGGGTGGGGTAGTCGTTGCGGGTGGGGTAGTGATCGGCATCGGAGCCGGGCGCGTCGTGGCCGGCCGGATAGTTGATCGAGTAGATTGGCCGATGATGTTGTCAACCGCGAGCTGATCAGGGCCGATTTCATGCCCGACTCATCCCCAGCGTCGTCCGACCCGGACATCGAGGCGCCGGCGCCACGTCGTGCGGCCGGCGGCGTCGGCCACGGAGCAACCGCCACCAGGCGGGGTGCCGTGGCCCCAACAGGCATCGCCGATGGCGCCCACCGCCATACCGGTGTCCGCTACGGGGGAGTCGACCGCGACACCTGAGACACGCGCAACGGCCGAGTCGCCCGCAACACCCGAGTCCGAAACGCCACCGGAGTCGCCCTCCGAACCGCTTGCCGAGTCGACTCCCGAGTCGATTCCGGATCGACCCGCCGAGGCGGCCGCGGCGGGTCCGTCACGCCGTGCCGGCCGCGCGCTGTTCGACGCGCTCGTCGTCGTCGCATACGTCCTGCTCGCGTGGCGTGTGCTCGCTAACTTTCCGCTCGGACGGCATCGACTTCCGCCGGGCAACTCGTCGGATCAGCTGGATCTGGAATGGTTCCTGGCCAACGGGCTCCACCTGGTATCGCACCCACAGAATCCGTTCTTCACCCCGCAGATGGGCGCGCCGCTCGGCGTCAACCTGCTCGACAACACGTCGATGCTGGGCATTGCCATCCCGCTCGCACCGTTGACCGCGGCGGCCGGTGCGTACACGAGCTATCTCGTCATGACCATGCTCGGCCTGGCCGGCACCGCCACCGCCTGGTACTGGCTTCTGTCGCGCAAGCTGGTCAGGTCCCGGTTGGGCGCGGCGCTTGGCGGCGCAGTGGCGGGGTTCGGGCCTGGCATGATCGCGCACGTCGCCGGCCAGGCCGATCTCGTCATCAACTTTTTGATCCCGTTCATTCTGTGGCTGACGTTCGACGTCGCCACGGGCCGCCGACGATGGCGGCGGGCTTTCGCGTTGGGCGTGTTGATCGCGTACCAGATGTTCCTCAACCAGGAGACGCTGCTCGTCACGGCCGTCGGTGCGGCCGTCTTCGCGATCGTGCTCGCGGCCACCTCGCGCGACGCGCGAGAGCGCGCGCGCCCGTTTCTCGTCAACCTCGGAGTCGCCGGCGGCGTCGCGTTCGTGCTGCTGGCGTACCCGCTGTGGTTCGAGTTCTTCGGCCCGCAGCATGTCAGCGGGCTGGTCTCGGGCGCCGTTCACACCGGCTCGACGTTGCCGGGGCTCTGGCGCCTGCCGCAAACGTCGTTGGGTGCCGGCGTCGGGCTGACCGGCACCGGCGGCATCGGCAACGAACAGAACGTCGCCCTCGGACCGGCACTCGTCCTGCTCGGGTGCATCGCTGTGTGGCTGCACCGCAACCGCATCGTCCTGGCGTCCGCGGCGGCCGGTCTGGTGCTACTCATCTTGTCGCTCGGCTCTCGCGTCGACGTCGGCGGATTGCATCTGATCGGGCCGTACCGGCTGCTCATCTCCCTTCCGATCTTCGCCTCTCTCACGCCGGCACGGATGGGCCTTGCGCTGCTGCCAGTCGCGGCGGTGTTGATAGCCGTGGCCATTGATCGGCTGTCGCTCACCCCAGGGCCGTGGAGATGGCCACACGTGCTGGGCCGCATCGTGGTCGCCGCGGCGCTGCTACCGCTCTTCCCCACGCCGGTGCCGACCGTGCCCGGGCCGGTCGTGCCCGCGTTCATCACTAGCGGTACGTGGCGGCACTACGTGGACGATACGCATTCGGTCGTGGCGTTCCCGGTCACGGTGCGGCACGCACCAACGCTCATTGCATGGTCGACAGCCACCGCCGATGATTTGCGCGTCGCGAACGGCTACTTCCTCGGGCCGGACGCACCGGGCAGTACGGCTCCGTCGTTGGCGCCGCAAATCCGGCCGACGGTATCGATGATCAACTCGATTGCCACCACCCGACGGGTACCCAAGTTCACCAGCGCGCAGCGCGACGCCGTCGTGGCCGATCTGGTGTACTGGCACGCCGGATTGGTGGTCGTGGCGACCGGATCACACGTCGGCCTGTTCAAGGCCGCGGCTACCGAGCTGTTCGGACCCGGGAAATTCGTGATGGGCGCATGGATCTGGGACGTCCGCCGGTTGACCGACACGCACGGCCACGTCTGATCGCGCTGTCGGTCAACCTCGACGCGACCGTCAGCGCCAGCTTCTTCGCGTCGCCCGTCGCATCGACCGACTGCACCAGCCGCATCACGGTGGGGGAGAGGCGGCACCGAACCACGTGCGTAGTTGGCTCGGAGATCCTGCTGGTCTTCACCGACCCACGCCACGTGGCCGTCCGGCCGCAGCAGTACGGCGGGCACGTCCAGTTCCTCGCTGACGTCGACGACGTGGTCGACCCGGTCCGCCCAGCCCGCCACCGTGAGCCGGCCCGTCTGGTCGAGCAGCAGTCCGCGGCCGCCGTGCATCAGGTCGTAGAGGCGCCCCCGCTTCAGCCCTACGTCCCGCATCCGCCGGCCGAGCAGTTCATGCCCCTCGCCGAAGTCGTAGCGGAGCCCGATCGCGGTGGTCTTTTCGACCAGGTAGCGGCGCACGTCCTCGAAGTCCATCAGTTCCGACAACAGCCGGCGCACCGCCTGGGAACCCGGTTCGAGGGATATCAGCTCGGCCTGCGCACGAACGTTGTCCAGCACGTCGGCGGCCACCGGGTGCCGTTCGGTGTGATAGCTGTCCAGCAACCCCTCCGGTGCCCAGCCGTTGACCGCGGCGGCGAGCTTCCAGCCGAGGTTGAACGCATCCTGGATGCCGAGGTTGAGCCCCTGCCCGCCGATCGGCGGGTGGACGTGCGCCGCGTCGCCGGCCAGCAGCACCCGGCCGACCCGGTAGCGCTCGGCCAGCCGGGTCGCGTTACCGAATCGGGAGAGCCAGCGCGGTGAGTGCACGCCGAAGTCGGTGCCGGCGATCGCCCGCAGCCGCTGCTTCAGCTCGTCCAGGGTCGGCGGGACCATGCGGTCCTCGGCCACGCCCTCGGCGCGCACGACGGCGCGGTACACCCCGGCTCCGACTGGCCCGACGCCAAACCCCAGATCGGTCTTGCGGACTTCGGCCATTACCGCGGCCACCTCCTCCGCCGGCGCGGACACCTCGATCTCGCCCAGCAGCCACTCGACCTTGGCGGGTTCACCGGGGAAGCCGACGCCGAGCAGTTTGCGCACCGTACTGCGGCCGCCGTCGCAGCCGACGAGGTAGCGCGAGCGCAGCCGCGTGCCGTCGGCCAGCTCGACGGTCACCCCGTTGTCGTCCTGGCTCAGCCCGACCAGCTCGCAGCGGCGCCGGATCTCGGCACCGAGCTCGGTAGCGCGCTCGGTCAGCAGGCGGTCGGTGACGGGCTGCGGGATGCCGAGGACGTAGGGATGTGCGGTGTCCAGCCGGTCCGGCTGCGGCTTGCTGATGCCGGCGAAGGAACCACCGAGCGGATATTGCTGGCCGAGCGCGAGGAACCGCTCCAGCAGACCGCGCTGATCCATCACCTCGATGCTGCGTACGAAGAGGCCGAGCGCGCGGACATGTCTGGTCGGCTCCGCCTCCTTCTCCAGCACGAGCACGTGCACGCCGTGCAGCCGCAACTCGCTGGCCAGCATCAAGCCGGTCGGTCCACCGCCGGCGACGATCACGTCGATCATGAACCCCCCAGTCCACACGGTTGTATTTCGGCCAGATGCTCCGGGCAGCGAGGACCCACACATCGACAAAGCGCACGTAGGTCGCGAATCCCTAATTCCTATAGCTTCTGGCCTCGGCTGGAGATTCTGCAGCACGACCCGGGTCTTGCCGCAAGCCCCGTGGAGCGCTATATGTTGGAAGTGGCAAGGAGTGGATAACCTCCTTGCCTTTGTCTTTGCCGTCGGAGGGCCGTCGGCTGTCGAACATCGCGGTTTCCTAACGGTGCCGTTAGATGGCAGGCTCGCACCGTGTCACACCGTGCGCGCTACCGGTGGCTCGCCGGCGTCCTGATCCTGATCATCGCGGCGTCAGCCGCGGCCTGTCGCGGGTCGAAGAACCCGTCGGCCACGCCGTCGGCCAGGCCATCCGCACCCACCACCAGAACCATTCGGCCGAACGTCGTGTTCATCCTCACCGACGACCTTTCGTGGAACCTCGTCCGGTACATGCCTCAGGTCCAGCGGATGGAGACGGACGGGACCACATTTACGCAGTACGTCGTGACCGACTCGCTCTGCTGCCCGTCCCGGTCGTCGATCTTCACAGGCAACTTCCCGCACAACACCGGCGTCTTCACGAACAATGCACCGGACGGCGGGTTCGGCGTGTTCCATGCTCGCGGCGAGGAGGCGCACACGTACGCGAACGCGCTGCAGGGCGACGGCTACGCGACCGGGATGATGGGCAAGTACCTCAACGGGTATCAGCCGAAGGCCACCGAGGGCGGCTCGCAGCCGTACGTGCCGCCGGGCTGGACGCAGTGGGACGTGGCCGGCAACGCCTACGGCGAGTTCAACTACGACCTGAACGCGAATCACACGATCGTCCACCACGGACACGCCGCCACCGATTACCTCACCGACGTGCTGTCCGGCGCCGGTACCGCATTCATCAAGCGACAGGCCGCCGCGCACACGCCGTTCACGCTGGAGATCGCCACATTTGCGCCGCACGAGCCGTACACGCCTGCGCCGGCCGACACGAAGAGGTTCGCGCACCTGGTGGCGCCGCGTACGCCCGCTTATGACACCCTGCCCACCGCGGCGCCATCCTGGCTCAAGAACGAGCCACCGCTGGCCGCGGTGCAGCAGCGCAACGCCGACGTCGTGTTCCGCGAGCGGGCACAGGCGGTCCAGGCGGTAGACAGGATGATCGCCAAGGTGCGCGCCACGCTCACCGCGGCCGGTGTTGCCAACGACACGTACGTCGTGTTCAGTTCCGACAACGGCTACCACATCGGTGAGTATCGGCTCCTGCCGGGCAAGCAGACCGCTTTCGACACGGACGTGCGGGTGCCGCTCGTCGTGGTCGGCCCCGGCGTGCCGGCCGGCATGACGCGCGACCAGATTGTCCAGAACACCGACCTCGCTCCGACGTTCGAGGAGCTCGCCGGCGCCCCGGTGGCGCCGACGGTGGACGGGCACAGTCTCATTGCGCTGCTGCGGCCGGGCCCGGTCGCGGATTGGCGTACCGCGGCATTGATCGAGCACCACGGGCCGAACGACGCCCCCGACGACCCGGACGCGCAGCCGATGCGAAACGGCGCCCCGACCACATATGAGGCGATGCGTACGGCCACGTACACATACGTCGAGTACGCCGACGGGGAGAAGGAGTACTACGACCGCGCGATCGACCCGTATGAACTGCACAACGTGGTCGCCTCGCTGACGGCCGACCGGCTGGCCGCCTTGCACGCCGTACTGATCCAGCTCGAGAGGTGCCACGGCGGTGCGGCCTGCTGGGCGGCCGGGCACGCGACGCTGTGAGGGACGATGTATCGTTCCGATATATCAGATTGATACATCGCTCATGCGGCGTGGGATGGCGACAGCCAGAGAGGCAGCGACATGTCCAGTGCGCAGTTGTACGACACCATCGGAGCCACTTACACCGTGACGCGGCGCACGGAGCCGCGGATCGCCGCGCAGACCTGGGCCGCGCTTGGCGATGCACGGACAGTATTGAATGTCGGGGCTGGAACCGGCTCCTACGAGCCGCCCGACCGCGACGTCACCGCGGTGGAACCGTCGGCGCTCATGCGTGCTCAGCGCCCCGCAGGCGCTGCGCCATGCGTGGCCGCTACCGCGGAGAGCCTCCCGTTCGAGGACCAGTCCTTCGACGCCGCCATGGCTTTTGCCACCATCCATCACTGGTGGGACCCGATCGCGGGCCTGCGCGAGATGCAGCGCGTGGCCCGCCGCGTGGTGGTGTTCACGCACGACAGCAGTGCCACCGGATGGCTTCGTCGGTTCTGGCTTACTCGCGACTACCTTCCTGAGGTCGCTGACATCCTCGTAGGCCGGCCTTCGCTGACGGAGCTGGCCAGTGCGATCGGAGCCCGCATCGAGCCGGTGCTCATTCCGTGGGACTGCGTGGACGGCTTCTTCGAGGCCTATTGGCGGCGGCCCGAGGCCTACCTGGACGAGAGTGTCCGTCGTGGAGTATCGGTCTGGGCCAGAGTCGGGCCGGAGGCCGAGCAGAGGGCAGTACACAGCCTCCGTCATGACCTTGCCTCGGGCCGGTGGGCCGAACGCAACCGTGACCTCGACGATCTCGACGCGGCAGAGCTCGGCCTTCGCCTGCTTATCGCCTAAACCCCGCCACAGGACTTCAAAGCGGCCTACGGCCAGGAGGCACCGGAGAAGCGCTCTACTTGACATAATGTGCATTATCGAATGTTCCACACCGCATCGGCGACGCGCGCGGTTCCAGCGCGTGCGTGCCTCGGGCCGTGATCCGCCAATGCCCGTGATCCGCCAATGCCCCCTCGGCCATGCCCTCGGCCCATGATCCACCAGAATGGACGACTCGGGTCGCTGTGACGGCACGGATCGTCCATCCTGGTGGATCATGCGAGGAGCCGACGGCTAGGTTGGTCGACGTGCGTGATGGCGATCGGCGCTCGGGCGGCGCAACAGTGCCGCCGTCCTTCGCCGCGATGCCACGGTGGCGATCGGAGGGCAGCCGCTGGTTGAATGCTCTCCCCCACAAGATCGACATACAGTGCGATCGATGGGGCCTGCGCATTGTCGGTGCAGCCGCGCACGGATCCAACGCGATCGTGGTTCCGGTGGATCGGGGCGACGAGCCGCTGGTGCTGCGGATGACCCCGCCCGGCCCCGACGTCGCCGAACTCGCACGCGCCCTGCGGTTCTGGGATGGCCGTGGAACGGTCCGGCTCATCCTCGACGACCTCGATGCTGGTGCGATGCTGCTGGAGCGCCTGTCCGCGGATTCGCTCGCGGCCGTGCCCGTTGATCAGGCGATGGCCGTCATCGGCCGGATCATGCGGCGCCTGGCGGTCCCGGCGTCACCGGACGTCGCGCTCCCGGGCTTAGCGCCGGACACAGCGCCGCGGGACACAGCGCCGCGGGACACAGCGCCGCGGGACACAGCGCCCCCGGGCATAGTGTCCACGACCGCGCTTCGCGACGACCGCGCCGCGGCGTTGCCGCACGACTGGGCCGAACTGGCGGAACCATTCGACCGTACGTTTCTGGCCGCGGCACTGGACGCCGCCGGGCGCCTGTCAGTCTCGCCGCACAACTCAACGATCGCCGTGAACGGTGACCTGCACTCGGACCAGGTCCTGCGCGGCGGCCGCGAGCCGTGGCTCGTTGTCGATCCCGTACTGCTCCGCGGCGATATCGCCTACGACCTCGCCCGGGCTCTCTGGACTCGACTCGACGAGATCGCCGATGTCGCCGGCATCGTCGCGTGCTTCGACATCGCCGTACGGGAGTCCGGAGTGGACCGTGACGGCGCGCGCGATGCGGTGGTGTTCCGTACGGTCGACTATTGGCTGTGGTGCCTCGCGGCCGGCCTGACCGAGGATCCGCTCCGGTGCGACCGGCTCGTCCGAGCGTTCGCGTAGCCGTGTACGTCATTCAGTAGCCGTCGATGCGCCCTACATATGCCACCAGGGCATCTTGCGGCGGATGCTGATCTGATTCGCCGGCCCGACCAGACTCGGTCGCACCTGGCTGACATCGCCGACGTACTGGCCGGACCACAGTAGACGCTCGGCTCGCGCGGCCCGGCCCGGATCACCGCACCGATCGACCGCGGGCAGCACGATGTCCAGGAACGACTCGGCGGGTGAGTCGTCGTTCACGGGCGGCGCGGAACCCCGTACGCCGTCGAGCACGTCGGCGAGGTCGGCGTACCACGAAGTGATCGCGCTGGTGCGGTCACGCAGCGCGGCGATTGGCCCGTCCAAGGCGGGGTCGGCGATCTCCGGCGCGGTGTCCGGGTAGGTAATGCCCAGGCCGGTGACGGCGGAGCCGGCGAGGCGCAACCGGGTTGCACCGTTCGCGAGCGCGGTGATGCCCTCGAGTTGAACGTGCTTCGCACCACGCTCGGCGAGGTATTGGCGCAGCGCGTCGTCGAGGCGCAGGCTCGCCGCCTGGGCTCCGCCGTGCATCTCCGGCGCCGACGAACGCCGGCCGGCGACGAAGTCGATCGAATCACGCAGATACCGGCCCGAGAGTCGATACGACTCGGCCAGCGCCGTGCCGAGCGCCGCGCCCGCTCCCCTGGGCCAGAACAGTGCACCCGCCACGAGCGCCGCGCCGCATCCGAGCGCCACATCTTCGACGCGCAGTACGCCGATCCGCCAACCGGCCGGTGCGATGATGTTGAACAGGATGATCACGACGACCGTGAAGGCGGCCTGCCCGGCGGCGAACGAGATCGCATCCGGTGCGAACGCGGCAACGAACACGGCGATCGGTAGGAGCGTCCACAGGACGGAGGTGCTGGTGCCGATGGCCGCCACCAACAGGCCGCCGATCGCGAAGCCGACGAGGGTGCCGATCAGCGCGCGCGTCACGGTCGCCCCGATCGTCAGGGCGTTGGATCGGAGCACCGACAGCGCGCCTAGCACTATCCAGAAGCCTTGCTGCTGGCCGGAGAGGCGAGCGATGAGAACGGCGATCGCGAGTCCGGCGGCACCACGGATGCTGCTCTGGAACCACACGGAGTGTCGATCGAAGTAGCTGACCGCAATCTCCTCCGCCGCCTGCACCTCACCGACGGCGTCAACGGTCGGGGGGCGACCGATGAGCCGGGCGACCCAGCCGCGCGAGTCGGCGGCAGCGATCACCTGCACCGTGCGGCCGGTGAGACCGACCGTGTAGCCGAGCTCGTGGGCGGCGTAGAGCGGTCGTTCGAACTCCCCCGCCGTCCGGTCGCTCGGGGCGGCCAGTGTCACGCCGGCGTCGGCGACGGCGCCGACCTGCGAGGCTGCCCGCAGCGCGACGAGTGCCTGGTCGGAGACCGCGACGCGGGTCTCTTCCAGCCGTGCGACGCAGTCGTTCAGATGGGCACATCCGGCCGCCGTCGGCCCGCCGCCGGCGTGGTCGAGCACCCGGGCGCACGCGTGCATAACCGACGCCGCCGCCCGGCGCAGTTGCCGGCCCTGTTCCGGCCAATGCTCGGGTGCTTCGGCGCAGGCACTGACCACCGTCGTGGTCAACCATTCGAGTTCGTCGACGAGCCGGACCAGCAAGCGGCTGCCGGTCGACAACGCGACCGGGCGCGACGCGGTGGCCCGGAACGCGCTGCGCAGCGCGGAATTCGCCTGTGTCATCGCCACCAACGGATCGGGCTCCCCCGGCGCCGGCCGACGCACCTCGAGCATCGCACCCAGGGCATCGCACAACTCGGCCGTGCGCTTGCGGAGCACGTTCTGGTCGTCGGGCGGCCAGACAAACACCGCCACGGGTACGGAGATGGCCACCGCGATGGCCCAGCCGAGGAGCCGGTCGGGCAGATCCGCAGCGGTACCGGGCAGCATCACCGGCAGGATGAACGTCAGCAGCGCCGCTCGGCCGCCGGCCGCGATCACCGAGCTGACGACGCCCGCGTAGAGGACGAGAAAGCTCACGACCGCCATGGACACGACGGCCAGCCAGTCCGGATTCAAGACGAGCGTGCCGAGCGCGATGAACGCCACGCCGACGACACCGAGCAGGCCGTACGAGCCGAGCCGCGCCGACCGGCTGCCGCGGAATTCGACGAACAGCAGTAGTGCGAACGAGCCGAACGCGGCGAACGTCGCCGTCTGCGCGTTGCCGACGACCTCGGAACCGATGGCGAAGTTGCCCGTGATGACGACGGCGGCACGCAACGCCCGCCGCAGTAGGCGACCATTCGGGTCGCGTGACCGCAGCGAGGTGATGATCCGTTTCATTTAGTGGAGATGCTGGCGCCAGTCGGCCGGCACCCGTTCGCGCGGACCAGGCGTGGATTGTTCGAGTGGATGGTTCTGCGGGTCGGCGAGCATCGGACCGTCGTAGTAGTCCTCGGCTACGTAGTCCCAGAACCAGTTCTCGCCCGGCTCGTAGCTCTGTACGATGCGGTGGCCGGTCGAGCTGGCATGAGCGGTCGCGTGCTGGTTCGGCGACGAATCACAACATCCGATGTGACCGCACCCGGCGCACCGCCGCAGGTGCAGCCACCAGCTGCCGGTCGCGTCGCACTCGAAGCAGCCGGTGCCGCTGGGTGTCACGGTCGGATCGATGGCCGGTATGTCGGTCATGACGGGCGCTCCTCGGTCGAGCGGATCGGGATGCGTACGTGGAACTTCGTGTCGCCGGGCACCGACTCGACGGACAGATCGCCGTGGTGCTTGTCGACCACGATCCGCCACGAGATGTCCAGGCCGAGGCCGGTGCCCTGGCCGACCGGCTTGGTGGTGAAGAACGGTTCGAAGATCCGAGAGACGATGTCGTCCGGGATGCCCGGGCCGGAGTCTTCGATAACGACCTCGATGTCCTCGTCGATGCGGCCGGTCCGGATCGTCAGCGTGCCCGCGCCGTCCATGGCCTGTACGGCGTTGTCGATCAGGTTCGTCCACACCTGGTTGAGTTCGGCGGCGTAGACCGCGATGTGCGGCAGGCCCCGGTCGTAGTCCTTGACGACCTGGATGTCCTTTCCGATCTTGCCGCTCAGCATGATCAGGGTGCTGTCGAGCAGCTCGTGCACGTCGACCAACTGGAACGGCGCGCGGTCCATCTGCGAATACTGCTTCGCCGCGGCGACAAGGCTCGAGATCCGGTTGGTCGAATCCTCGATCTCGTTCATCAGCAGTTCGGTCTCGAGCGTGTAGTTGAGCCAGCGCACGGCCCCCTCGAGCACGCTCTTGTCGACCGTCGCGGCGACCTGGTCGAGCCACGGCACGTCCACCCCGGCGGCCACGAACGTCGGGGCGATCTCGTACCCACCGGAAATGCCGTGGTCCTCGAACCAGTCGGAGAGCGCGTCTTCCCGGTCGGAGGCGTCCAACGGGCTGAGTTCGGGTGCCTTGGCCACCAGGTCGACCGCGTGTTCCTGCAGGTGCATGAGGTCCTTGAGCTGGGATCGATCGAACTTGCCGCTGGAGACAACCATCAGCTTGTGCCGCATTCCGGCGACGCGGTCACGCAACGACGACGTGGCCCGGACGGCCGCCGCGGCCGGGTTGTTCAGCTCGTGAGTGAGGCCGGCCGACAGCGAGCCGAGGGCAAGCAGGCGCTCGCGCTGGCCGACCGTACGCTGCGCGTTCTGGTTACCGAAGAACAGGCCTTCGAGCAGGTGAAGGGCCATCGGGAACCACTCGCGCATGAGCCACGCGAAGTCACCGGCGTCGAGGACGAACAACCGGGTCGGCTCGATCGCCCGCAGCGACTGGTTGTAGACCTGTGGCACTCGGTCACCGAGGTAGGACGACCACGCACCGGCATAGACGCCGCGCTGTGACGTCCGGTCGATCTCGACCTCGTCCGGGCCGACCTTGCGCGACAGCGCGATCTCGCCGTCGAGCATGACGTAGAAGCAGGTCGCCGGTTCGCCCTCGCGGTAGATGTAGCCGGGCTGGCTGCGGATGGCGGACCCGTGGTCGCACAACCACTGCAGCTGCTCGTCGTCGAGCTTCTCGAACAGGAAGAGCGACCGCAGCTCGTCGACGTCGCACGGCATCCGCTCATCGCCCGGCCCGGTGGTGCACGACGCGACCGTAGCCGCGGCGGCGTCGGCCGCCGCGTCACTGATCGCGCCGTCCAGCGTCGCCGCGCCGGTTCGCCGGTCCGTGTGGGTCGCCGCCGGGTTGGCGGCGTTCAGTTCCTCGGCCACGTCATGATCCTTCCGTCCCGCTCCGTCGAGGTGATCACAGCATCGAGGTCGGCACCGTTCGTCGGCGGCCGTCACAGACCCTCGAGATACCGGTGCACGAGCATGACGGCCATCGCGCCCTCCCCTACCGCGGAGGCGACGCGCTTGGCCGACTCGGCCCGGGCGTCCCCGGCGACGAAGACTCCGGGCACGCTCGTCTCCAGATGGAACGGTTCGCGTTCCAAATCCCATCCCGGAACCGGCTGCCCGTCCACGGTCAGGTCCGGGCCGGCGACGACGAAGCCGCGCCGGTCGCGGATCACCATGTCGTCCAACCAGTCGGTGCGCGGCAACGCGCCGATGAACACGAACAACCAGCCGGCGTTGACGTGTCTCGATCTCGCCGGTCGTGCTGTCGCGCAGCGTCAGCCGTTCGAGGTGGTCGTCACCGTGCGCCTCGATCACTTCCGTGCACGTTCGTACCGTGATGTTCTTGATGTCGCCGATTTGCTGGATCAGGTAGTAGGACATCGACTCCTGCAGCGACTTGCCGCGCACGAGGATTGTCACCGACCGCGCGCCGCGGGCCAGATAGACGGCGGCCTGGCCGGCCGAGTTCGCGCCGCCGACGATGTAGACGTCCTGTTCGGCGCAGTTCGCGGCCTCGGTCAGCGCCGAGCCGTAGTAGACGCCGCGCGCCGGTCAGGCGGTCCAGACCGGTGCGCCAAGTTGCCGGTAGGACACGCCGGTGGCGAGGATCACGGTGTGGCCGTCGATCCAGGCGCCGTCGGCGAAGCGTACGGTCCGGGCCGCGCCCTTCGCCTCCAGCGCCACCACGTCACGTGTCGTGATCAGCTCGGCGCCGAACTTCACCGCCTGCCGCCGGGCCCGCTCGGTGAGCTGCGCGCCCGACACACCGTCCGGGAAGCCGAGGTAGTTCTCGATCCGGGAGCTCTGGCCGGCCTGGCCGCCCGTGGCGATCGCCTCCACCAGCACCGTACGCAGCCCTTCGGACGCTCCGTACACGGCCGCACCGAGTCCGGCCGGGCCGCCGCCGACCACGATCAGGTCGTAGAAATCGGCGCTGGGCTGGGTGGACAGGCCGACCCGCTCGGCCAGTTCCGCGTCGGTCGGCGCGACCAGCGGGTCGCCGTCCGGCGTCACGATCAGCGGCAGGTTCCCCGCGTCGACACCGGCCGCGTCCAGCAGGCGGGTGCCCTCCGGCGTGTCCGACGAATACCACCGGTACGGCACCTGGTTGCGGGCGAGGAACTCGCGCACCGCCGACGAGCGCGCGGACCACCGGTGGCCGACGACCTTCGTCTCTTGGATCGGCCGGTAGTCGATGGCCCGCCACGATTCGAGCTGGGCGTCGATCACCGGATAGAGCTTCTCCTCCGGCGGATCCCACGGTTTGAGCAGGTAATAGTCGAGGTCGACGACGTTGATCGCCTCGATCGCGGCGCCGGTGTCCGCGTACGCCGTCAGCAGGATGCGCCGGGATTGCGGATACAGATCCATGGCGGCCTCGAGGAATTGCAGGCCGCTCATCTGTGGCATCCGATAGTCGGCGAGCAGCACGGCGACCGTGTCGCCACGCAGTTTCATCTCGCGCAGCGCGTCGAGCGCCTGCTCGCCGGACTCGGCCCGGACGATGCGGTAACGGTCTCCGTAGTGCCGGCGCAGATCGCGGGCGACGGCACGGGACACTCCTGGATCGTCGTCGACGGTCAGGATCGACGGTCGGGCTGGTGCGGTCGGGTTAGCGGGATTGGTCGCCACCGCCACGCGATCTCCCTCCGGGACTGCTTCTGGTACGCCTCGAAGTACCAACCCTAAGGCGCCGTACGCGGCAGGCAACCGACTAGGCGAAATGCGACCGCATGTCCGAAACCTCGGACCCGGGCGGGCCGGGCTGAGATCGTCGGCCAGCGACGGGGCTGGCTCTGGCCGTACCGATGGAGATCCGCGATGGGCTTTAACGATGTGACGGCGAGTGACCGACGGAGGCCGATTGGCTGGCGTGCGGTGCCGGCGAATGATCGGAGCGGTCGGCGCCGAGCGCCGTGCCGGACGCGACGAACGCGTAGAGCACGAGCACGGCGCTGGAGATGACCGCGGCCCAGAACGTGACCCACTTCGTCTTGCGGGCCTCGCGTTCCCGCCCGGCCTGCACGCGATGCGTCTGCCAGGCCAGCGTGTTATGCCGCCACCGCATGCCCGCCCAGAATGCGACCACGATGCCGACGGCTACGAGCAGTAGCGCCCCCGGACCCACGTTTGAACGATATGTGTCGATCAAGGCATTGTGAAGGGGTTATCCGGCCCGGTGTGGCAATCTGTCCGGATGATCGTGACGGCCCGCCTGCTGCTGCGACCGCCGATGGTGACCGACGCCAGTGAGGCTTTGGAGATGTTGTCCGATGCGGACACTCGCCGGTGGAATCCCGCACCCTCGGTCGTCGATCTGGATGGCGCCGCCCGCTGGTGTGCCGAACTTGCCGATTGGTCCGGCGGCGACCATGCGACCTGGGCGGTGCTCGACCGGCAGACCGAGGCATTTGTCGGTGTGGTGTCCGTGCACAGCATCAATCCCACCCAGGCCGACGCCGAGATCGGCTACCGGGTCAGCCCGGCTGCCCGCGGCCGCGGCATCGGCACCGAGGCGGTCACCGCCGCGACGGTCTGGGCCTTCGACAATCTGGCGCTGGTACGGATCGAGCTCGCGCACGCGGTCGCCAACGCGGCCTCGTGCGTGGTCGCGCGCCGCGCCGGATATCGGCTCGAAGGGCTGCTCCGGCAGTCCTTCGTGTACGGCGACGGCCAGCGGTACGACGAACACCTGCACGCGCGGCTGGTGGGCGACCCGCCGCCCGAGCCGTAGCCCCGCCCGCGCGACCCATAAGCTCCATCGCACCACCCGACGACGCGAGGAGACCGATCGTGGGCACCCCACCGCCACGCAGCCGTGCACAGCGCAAGGCCGATACGCTGGCCCGACTCGAAAGCAGCGAGGACGCCTGGGTCGCCAGCGCCGACGCGGACGGCGAGGCCTACATCACGCCGCTGTCGTACGTGTGGGACGGGACGACGTTCCTCATGGCAACCGTCGAGTCGGGCCTGACCGGGCGCAATCTGGCCGCTCGCGACCGCGTCCGGTTCGCCATCGGCGAGACCCGCGACGTCATCATTGTCGAGGGCACGGTGGAGACATTCACCTTGGCGACGGTCCCGACCGACCTGGCCGACGCGTTCGCGGCCAAGCTCTGGGACGCCCGGCGCGACCCGAAGCCGCCGGTGTACTTCCGCGTCACGCCCCAGCGCATCCAGGCCTGGCGGGAGGTCAACGAGCTGACCGGTCGACTGCTGATGCGCGAGGGCGCGTGGCTTGTGTGACCGCGGCGCCCCGCGACTGGAGTCGCGCCGGGTGCGAATCGCCACGGGGTTCGGAGTGTCGCCGCGAAGTGTCGGTGCGGCCTGGTAGGAAGGCTGCTATCAGACGAGTGTTCGGAGGATCGCGATGGCTGCGCGCGGATCGGCGACCGGCTTGACCACACAAGACCTCAACGGGATTCGCACGACGCTGGCGTCGGGACGTAAACCGAAGGTCGTCTTCACCGAGGCGGCCGGTCAGATCGCCGGGCAGGCCGGCCAGGTCGTTGCGTTGCGGGATCCAGCCGAGGACGAGTGGGTCGTCGTCCGCTTCGGCCGGGACGAGTTGCCCTTCGCGCCGGTCGACCTCGCGGTGCCGCCGCGCGGCTCGACCAGGCGCACCGCGACCCGTCGTACCGCTACGCCGGCTGAGCCGGGACTCGCGGCCGATCCCCCACCGGCGGCGCGGCCATCAGCGAAGCCGACCGCCAGCGCACCACCCGCCGCGATCCCGCCCCAGCGCCAGGAGAATCCGATGCCCAGCACCCCGTCGTCCACCGTGGACACGACTGCGCCTGCCGCGCCTACCGCGCCGGCGGAGGCGCCGATCAACGAGAGGGAGCGTCCGGCCCGCAAGGTCAGCGCACCCCGGCAGCCAAAGGTCAAGGCGCCGCCGTCGTTGACCGTGACGTTGAGCTATACCGACGGCGACTGGTTCGTCGGCGCCCAGCAGGGCTCGAAGTCGCTCGCCAAGCCATATGTGATCAAGGCTGGCGAAGCGCTACGCATGGTCGGCCTGCTCGACGTGCCGGGTGTGCACGAGGCAGTGGAGCAGATCATCGCGGCCGAGCGAGCCGAGGCCAACGCACACGCGCAGCGGCTTCGGTCCGAACTCGCCGAGATCGAAGCACGCCTCGCCGACCTGCCGAAGCTCCCCTGACGGCGGAGCACGGCGTGCACGAGCCGGACCGCTGGCGGACGCCGCCGCTGTGGCGTCTCGCCTTGGCGATATCGGGAGCGGTCGTTGGCACGGTGTGCCGGGTGCGGGTCAGCGGCGATGTGCCCGACCACCGGCGGAACGGACCGCTGATCCTGGCGGCCAACCACATCGGCGCATTCGACCCGTTCGTGCTGACCGCGGCGTGCGCGCGGCGCCGACTCGCCCCGCGGATCCTGGCCACGGGCGGTCTGTTCCGGGCGCCATTGGTCGGGCCGGCGATGCGGGCCGCCGGACACCTGCGGGTCGACCGTCGCCGCCCGACCGTCACCGACGCGCTCCCCGTCGCCCGGGAGGCACTCGACCACGGCGCGGTCGTGCTGGCCTACCCGGAGGGTCGCATCACGTTGGATCCGGGCATGTGGCCGGAGCGCGGCAAGACCGGCCTGGCCCGGTTGGCGATCACGACCCGGGTGCCGGTGGTCCCGGTTGCCCAGTGGGGCGGTCACGTAGTGCTCCCGTGGGGCACGCCGCACGGCATGATCCGCCGGCTCGCGTGGTCCGTCGTCCGTCGGCCGGTCGTACGAGTGCATTTCGGGGCGCCGGTCCCGCTCGACGACCTCGAAGCAACCGCGCGCGATATCAGGATCGGGACCGACCGGATCATCGACGCGATCATCGACGATCTCAGACCGCTGCGCCCGGATGAGCAACGGCTGCCGCGCTGGATCGATCCGCAGCGGCCCATCAGCAACGGCCGGACGCATCGATATCGGGGTTCGTCCGGATGGCCGGGGGGTGCTCCGGCCATTTAAGGTGGAGCGGCACGTTGCGTGGACACGGCGGGCAACCGTCGAGCGGGGGGTGGAACGGCATGGCGGAGCAGGGCCGGGGCGACCCGATGCCGCACCCGAACGAGCCGGCGGCCGGCCCGCCTTGGCCAGCCCCCGGTACACAGCCGCCGAGCGCGGTGTTCCGGGCATCGCACGGTGATCGCCAACTCGTTGCCGACCGACTGCGCGAGGCGCTCGATGAGGGTCGGCTGACGCTCGACGAGTACGACGACCGGGTCAAGGTGGCGTACGCGGCCACGACGTACGACGACCTGAATGCCTTGCTGCGTGACATTCCGACCCAGACCGGCGTGCTGGAGATCCGGCCGCCGTCCGGCAAACGGATGCCGGCCGGTCCACCGCAGACCGCCGGGTCGCCCCGGATGCCGCGGCCGGGCCCGAGGAGCCGCCGGATCCCGCTCGCGCTATCGATCTTGTGGACGATCTGGGCCGGCGTCGTCGCGATCAACGTCGCCGTCTGGCTGATCGTGATCGTCACGACCGGGCACGGCCTGTATCCGTGGCCGATCTGGGTCGCCGGACCGACCGGCGCCGCGCTGCTCGCCGTGACGATCGGCATCCAGGCGATCCGGAACCGTCCCGAAGACTGAGCCGACGTCCTAGAAGACCGACGTTCTACTCGGGCCGGCGTTGGTGCAGGAAGACGAGGACGGCCTCCCGCGTCGTACGCACACCTAGTGACGTCCGAGCTTGCGCGATGCGACGGTTGGCGGTGCGCAACGACAGATACTCCGCCGCGGCGGCGGTAGCGATCGTCTCTCCGTTGGCTAACCGACCGAGGAGCGCGCGCTGCTCCGGCAATAACGACGCGAGTCCGTTGATCGCCGGCACGTCGGGGGCCATCGCCGGCACTTTGACCACGCTCGCATGCTCGGGCACGGCATCGACCGATTGCAGCACCGGGCCGTGTACCTCGAGCGCGGCGATAAGTTGGCGTCCCGGCTGCGACGCGAAGTCGGCGATCGCGACCACGCCGGCTCCGCGGATCGCGGCCGACGCCGCCGCCTGCGCCGCGGACTGCGTAGGAATGCGCCCATAACACACGATGCGCGCGGTCGGCCCGGCGCTCGGTGGCACGGTGAATCCAGGGCGAGGATGCCAGCCGCTGCGCGCAAGCCGGTGCAAAATCTGGGTCGCCTCGGCGGCGGTCCCGACCACGTATCGCGGGATCGTCATCCGTGCACCTCCGTGGCCTCGCTCCGGCCCTCGGGCGGGTCGTGTGGTGATCACTGATGGTGGCACAAACCTGTGGTGTCCACGGTCTCTCGCCGGATTGACGATGTAAAGCGGCGACGTGGATGTTTTCGATATCCGCCGGCCGGTCGATCAATGTGGCCAGCCGGCGCGCCGCGGGCGTACGGCTCAAGATTCACCCGGACGGGGCATACTCGCCCGCGTGGCCTCGACGCATCCGTTCCTGACCCCGGTCGCGCCGGATCGGCCGCTCGCGTTCGCGCATCGTGGCGGTGCCGCCCACGGCGACGAGAACACGCTCGCGGCGTTCGCGCGCGCGGTCGCATTCGGCTACCGCCATCTGGAGACGGACGTGCACGCAACGTCGGACGGCGTCGCGGTGGTCTTTCACGACGCGAGCACCGAACGCGTGCTGGGGCACCGGGGGCGCGTCGCGCAATTGAGCTGGAACGACCTTTCCTCGGTACGGGTGGCGGGCGCGGCCGTGGTGCCCCGCCTCGACGAGTTGCTCGCGACGTGGCCGGAGGCGTACGTGAATATCGATGTGAAGGCCGATGGCGTCGTGGAGCCCGCGCTGGCGGCGTTGCGTGGAGCCGGCGCGCTCGACCGGGTGTTGATCGCATCGTTCAGCGACGAGCGCCTGGCGAGAGTGCGCCGGCTCGCCGGCGACACCGTGGCGACGTCGATCGGATGGCGGGGCTGCGCGCGTGTGTGGGGCTCGTCCCGCGTGGGCGCCGGTGGACGCGCGGTGACGGCCGGCGTGGCCGCCGTACAGATGCCGTGGCGGGCCGTCGACCGCCGGCTCGTGCGCTACGCCCACCGCCTCGGTGTCGTCGCGCACGCGTGGACGGTCAACCGGGCCGAGGACATGCGGGACTTACTCGACGCCGGCGTGGATGGCATCATGACCGATCACCTGGGTGTGCTGCGCGACGTGTACGCGGAGCGAGGGCTGTGGCCGGCGTGACGACCGCTCCGCGGCGACCGGGTCGCCTGACGCCACACCGATGTACGACACCACACCGATGCCAGGCGCGCAACGCTGCCGCCCGCGACGCGAAGGAACGATGACACGATGGCCGTTGATCCGCCGACGACCGACGTGGCGCCGGCCGCACCGATCGTCCCGGGCAGCACGAAGCGTGAACGGGTCGGCTGGTATTTCTACGACTGGGCGAACTCGGCGTTCGCCACCACCGTCGTGTCGGTCTTCCTCGGCCCGTACCTCACGACGGTCGCCGAGAACGCGGTCGGTGAGCACGGCGATGTGCACGTCGCGGGCATCCCGATCGCGGCCGGTTCGTTGTTCGCGTACACGGTCTCGATCTCCGTACTCCTGCAGGTGTTCGCGCTGCCGGTGGTCGGGGCGATCGCCGACCGGTCATCGCATAAACGCGAGCTGCTGGCACTGTTCGCCTACATCGGGGCCGGCGCGACCATCGCGATGGTGTTCCTGACCGGCGGCCGGTGGGCGCTCGGCTCGGTGCTGTTCATCGTCGCGAACGTCGCCCTGGGCGCGAGCTCGGTGGTTTACAACTCGTTCCTGCCGCAACTGGCCGGCCCGAACGAGCGCGACCGCGTGTCGAGCATCGGATGGGCGGTCGGCTACATCGGCGGCGGCCTGCTGCTCGCGCTGAACCTCGTCGCGCTGAAACTCGACGACACGCTCGGCCTGTCGAAGGGCGACGTCGCCCGCATGAGCATCGTGTCGGCCGGCGTGTGGTGGGCCGCGTTCACGACGCTGCCGCTGCTGCGGTTGCACAACCGCCCGGCGGTCGCCGGCGAAGCCACCGGGTCGGTGCTCACCGACGGGTTCCGCCAGCTCGGCACGACGCTGCGGCACATGCGTGCCTTCCCCCTCACGCTCGGGTTCCTCGGCGCCTATCTCATCTACAACGAAGGCATCCAGACCGTCATCACTCAGGCCAGCGTGTACGCCGACAAGCAGCTCGGCCTGACCCAGGACACGCAGGTCGAGACGATCCTGCTCGTCCAGTTCTTGGCCTTCGGTGGCGCATTGTGGCTCGGCCGGCTGGCCCGGCGATACGGCGGGCAGCGTACGGTGCTCGGCAGCCTGGTCTTCTGGACGATGGCCCTCGTCCTCGCGTTCCTGCTGCCGGCGCACAAGCCGCTGCTGTTCATGGCCCTTGGTCTGCTGATCGGCATCGTGCTCGGCGGCAGCCAGGCGCTGTCCCGGTCGATGTTCAGCCAGCTCATCCCGCACGGGATGGAGGCCGAGTATTTCGGCATCTACGAGATCGCCGGCGACGGGACCACGTGGCTCGGACCGCTGCTGTTCGGCTTGGCCTACCAGATCACCGGTGACTACCGGATCGCGATCGTCTCGCTGCTGGTGTTCTTCGTCGTCGGCTTCCTCGCACTGGCGGCCGTCCCGATGCGGCGCGCGATCGAGGCGGCCGGCAATGCCGCGCCAGAGGTGGTCTAGTAGGGCTCACCACACACGAACCATCGGCTGCCGTCCTGCACCATCGGCACATTGTGGTGCTCGATGGTGCCGCCGGCGCGGGTGAAGTCGACGATGACGGTGGCGGCCGGGGATCCGTCGACCCGCTGGGTGTTGACCTTCGTGATCGTGTACGAGTCGATCGTGGCCAGGCTCTGCTGCCCGGAGACGAACTGGTCCTCGGTGAACGACTGCTTGGTGATCGTGCACAGGGACCCGTACGCGTCATGGAAGCTCTTGGTTTTGAGGTCGTTGAAGAAGTTCTGGGCGGCGAGCCGCGGCGGGCCGGCCGGCACGCTCGGGCTGCGCACCCCGAAGTAGATCGCGATGATCGCGCCGACGATGCACACGGCGCCGACCCAGATGGCCGTACGCCGGAAGCGGGTGAACGACGCCTTCGGCTCGGCGGGGGTGGTCGAGTCCTTGGTGGCCGGCATGGGGACCTCGCAAACTCACGCGACGGCGGTCGTGGACCGCTCACGCTAGCAGGGCTACCCCACCATTTGGATCACGAAACGGGCGAGCGCACGGCCAGCGGCACAACCAACCCAGCCTCGCGGCTGCGCTACGCATCGGCACAAAGCCCGCCGCCGATGGTCGGCGACGGGCTGTGCTCTGTTGTGGTCGGTCGAACCGTGGTCCGCGCGGCGCTGCGATCAGATCAGATCAGATCAGCGAACGCCGAGTAGATCCACCACGAATACCAGGGTTTCGCCAGGTTTGATGACGCCGCCGGCGCCGCGGTCGCCGTAGGCCATGTTGGCCGGAATCGTCAGTTGCCGGCGACCGCCGACACGCATGCCCGCGACGCCCCTGTCCCAGCCCTGGATCACCTGGCCGGCCCCCAGGCCGAAACTGAACGGTGTGTTGCGGCTGTAGGACGAGTCGAACTCCCTGCCGTTGGAGTGGGCAACGCCGACGTAGTGAACGCTGACCTGCTGACCCGGGGTTGCCTCCGGACCCTCCCCGACGATCAAGTCGTCGATGACCAGTTCGGTCGGTGGATCTCCGGCGGGCACCTCGACGTTTGGCTTACTCTGAGTCATACGCCCCACCTTATGCCAGGCTCACGCCGGCCGCGGACGGTTGCCGGCCAACCGCCGGCCACCCCGGCCGGGTCACTTGTCGACCGGTAAATGGGCAAGCATCGAACGGGCCTGCTCGGCGTGGCCGGTCTCGACGAGAACCTCATAGCTGCCGGCGGCGAGCGCACCGCGGGCAATGAAGTCGCGGCCTCCCCGCGCGCCGGCTCGGGCGACGGCGCCGAAGATCGCGCCCCACACGCCACCGATGGCGACACCGGCTGCGACCACGCCCCACCACGAATGGCTGCCGAACAGGCCGAACATCACGCCGATGAACAGTCCGAGCCAGGCACCGGCCGCGGCGCCCCGACGGGCCGCGCGGGCGGTCGTCATCCGGCCCAGAACCGTCTCCACCACGCTGAGGTCGCTGCCCACGATCGAGGCACGCTCGACCGGGAACCGATTGTCGGACAGGTAGTCGAGTGCTCGTTGGGCCTGCGCGTATCGCGGATAGGCGGCCACACTCACGCCGAGATCCGCCACGGTGCCGGGCATCCGCGGCAGCTCGCGTCCGCCCGCCGTCGACGACGCCATCCGCGCTGCCTCCTCGGACCTGCTGCCTCCTCGGAACTCCTGTGATGGCGATTGTGTCCCGAAAGTTCAGCTGTGCGGAGCAAACCCACACAATCCCGTGGCTCTACGCCCTCGACGGTTGCGCTAGGAGATCTCCGGCCCGCGCTGGCGCAGCTCTCCGACCGTCTCCATGGCCGTCCGCAGCTCGGTAAGCCACGTGTCCGCGTGCTCGGCGACGAGTCGTACGCACCATGCGAGCGCCTCCGACCGGGAACGCGCGACCCCCGCGTCGACCAGCGTGTCGAGTACCTGTCGCTCCGGCTGCCGCAGCCGTGTCATCACGGGAGCCGAAATCGTGGTAAACAGCTGTCGAGTGCCGCCGCAGGTCGCTCCCCAGGCCATCTTCCGCTGGTAACGATGCTCGATCTGGCGGGCAATGTGGATCCGCTCGTCCCGTGTGCGCTCGCGGAAGCCGCTGATCCGACCGGCTTCGGCCGCCGCGACGTCTGCCGCGGACGCATCGTCGGCGAGGGTCGGGGCGGCCAGCGGGCCGATGACGAGGATCTCGTCGCGGTCGATCACGACGTCTACAGGTCCGTTGAAAAGGTCGTCCGGCAGGAGCCCGGAAATCCAGGCCGCCGCGTCGTCGACCGGCACGGATTCGCTCCGGCCGGCGTGTTTGTGCAGCATGATCGGTCCCTTCGTCCTTGCGGAATTACACGATTACAGCATTACACCGTTTCGACTGGCCGACAAGACTATGGGACAACCGGTTCGACCCGTACGGTCACCTGCGTGATAGCGGTGGCCTGGTCGATGCCGGAAACTGATCGCCATGCTCCTGGAACGCGAATCCGTTCTGGCGTCCCTGGCCGAGTACGCCCAGCAGGCACGACTCGGTGACGGCCGGCTAGTCCTGATCTCCGGCGAAGCCGGTGTCGGCAAGTCGGCGTTGGTCGAGCAGCTGCAATCGGACGTACCCGATGCGGTGTGGTCCTGGGGTGCCTGCGATGGTCTGTTCACCCCGCGACCGCTCGGTCCCCTGTTCGACATCGCGGCGCAGCTCGGCGGCGAGCTGTTCGACCTGTGCCGTCGCGGCGCGGCCCGGGAGGACTTGTTCGGCGCGTTGCTACGGCGCCTCGACGACCCGGCGCTCGACGTTGTCGTCATCGAAGATGTGCACTGGGCCGACGAAGCGACGCTGGACCTGCTGCGGTTCCTCGGCCGTCGCATCCGCAACTCGTCCGTTCTCCTGATGGCGACGTATCGCGATGACCAGCTGACGCCGAGCGACCCGCTCCGGCTCGCGCTGGGCGAACTCGCGACGCTGCGATCAACGCGGCGGATTAGTCCGGCGCCCCTGTCGGCCGACGCTGTAGCAATCTTGGCCGACGGCAGCGGCTTCGACGCGACCGAGCTGTATCGCCTGACCAGCGGCAACCCGTTTTTCCTGACCGAGCTGATCCAGGCCGGCCCGGGCGCGGTCTCACCGTCGGCGCGCGACGCGGTGCTCGCGCGCCTCGGGAAGTTGAGCGCCGCCGCGCGCCGGGTCGTCGACGCCGGGGCGCTGATCGGCACGCGCCTGGAGCCGGCGCTGCTGGCCGCGGTCAGCCCGAGCGCTCCCGGTGTGATCGACGAAATCCTCGACTCGGGCTTCTTCGTGGTCGATGGCGCCGGGGTCCGCTTTCGCCACGAGATCGCACGCCTGGCCGTTGAGCAGTCGATCGCGCCTCACCGCCAGCGCGCACTCCACGGCCGGATCTTCGCTGCCCTGTCCGGTCAGGGCTGCGACGACGACGCCCAATTGGCATTCCACGCCGAGGGTGCCGGGGACGAGGCCGGTGTGTTGCGCCACGCGCCGCGGGCCGCGCGGCATGCGGCCGGCTTGGCATCGCATCGCGAGGCCGCGCAGCAGTACGAGCGCGCACTGCGTTGCTCGGCGGCCGCCGAGCCAGCCGTCGCCGCGGAACTCCATGACGGGCTCGCGTTCGAGGCATCGCTGATCGACCGGTTCCAGGACGCCGCGGACGCACGCATGCGAGCGCTGGAGCTGTGGCGTCGGGCCGGCAACGAGGTGCGCGAAGGCGACACGATGCGGCGACTGTCGCGCACGTTGTGGCGTTTGTGTCGCGGGTCGGACGCGTTGGCCGCCGCCGAGGCCGCCGTTGCGACGCTCGAACCACTCGGTTCCACCGGCGAGCTGGCCTGGGCGTACGCGAATCTGGCCAACCAGCGGATGCTGGACGCCGAGCACACCGCCGCGATCGACCTCGCCCAACGCGCGCTAGCGATCGCCGAGCCGATGGACATGTACGAGGTCGTGAGCGACGCGCTGAACACAAAGGCGTGCGCTACGGCGTCGAGCGACGGCGACTGGGCACCGCTCATGCACCGGGCGCTGTCGATCGCCGTCACGCACGGCGTCGAGGAGCAGGCCGGCCGCGCCTATGCGAACCTCTACATGCTGTTCTGCGACGAGCGACGGTTTCCCGAGGCCGAGCGCTACTTCGTCGACGGGCTCGCTTACTGCACCGAGCACGACATCGGCACGTTCGCAACGTGCCTACGGGGCGAGCGCACCGTCACCCTGGAACGCACGGGACAGTGGCCGCAGGCCGAGGCACTCGGCGGCCACCTGCTCGATCAGGTCGCATCCCCGATCAATCGGATCAACCCGCTGCTCAGCCTCGGCCGGATCCGGGCCCGGCGGGGTGACCCGGCTGCCTGGAAGTGCCTCGACGAGGTGGCGACGGCGGCCGAGGGATCCGGCGAACCGAACTGGGTCGCGTACGCGCGGCTCGCCCGGGCCGAAGCGGCCTGGCTCGAGGGCGATGCGATCCGGGCGCGGCACGAGATCGACCGAGCCGGCCAGTTTGCGGCCGGATGCGACCGCTGGCTGCGCGGCGCCATCGCCGTCTGGCAGCGGCGCATCAGCGCTACCGCCGCCGAGTCGGCCGACCGGGCACTTGCCGCGCAGGTCGACGTGGACCCGCGTCGGACCGCACCGGCCGAAGCGGCCGGACTGCCGGAGCCGTATCGCCGGGAGCTCGAAGGCGACGTGGACGGTGCGTGCGATGTCTGGACGGCTCTCGGCTGCCCGTTCGAGGCGGGCATGGCGCTGCTCGGCTCCACGGACGAACGCGCGCTCCGGCAGGCGCTCGCCGTCTTTTCCGACCTGGGAGCGGCCGCGGCCGCCCGCATCACCCGGCAGCGGATGCGCGGACTCGGCATTCGCTCGATTCCGGCCGGTCCGCGTTCCGCGACACGCGCACATCCGTTCAACCTGACGCGCCGCGAGCGGGAGGTGCTGGACCTGATCTGCGTCGGCCGAACGAACGCGGAGATCGCCATGGACCTGTTCATCTCGGCGAAGACGGTGGATCACCACGTCTCCGCCGTCCTTGCCAAGCTCGGCGCACCGTCGCGGGCCGTGGCCGCGTCCAAAGCCGTCCGACTCGGCCTGATCGGTGCGTCCGCCCCGACCGCGTGAACAGCGAGGGCGTGATGAGCAGCGAGGGCGCGCGCCTTTCGCCAACGCGCGACGGCGGTGACTCGGGGACTGCGGCGCGAAACTAGGCAACGCTCGACGGAATCTGGGGAGTCGCTCCCGATCTAGGTTTCAACTCGTGGCCATAGCGTCGACTCGACAGCAACCGCGATCGAGGAGGCACCATGCCGCTCTACATGGACGTACACACCATCGCCGGCGGGGTCTCCGCCGACGACGTCGCGCAGGCGCACATCGCCGACCTGCAGACTCAGGGCAAACACGACGTGCGCTATCTGCGCTACTGGGTCGCGGAGCCGGAGGGCAAGGTGTTCTGCCTGGTCGAGGCGCCCTCGGCCGACGCCGCGTCCACAGTGCACCGCGAGGCGCACGGTCTGGTCGCCGACACCGTCTTCCAGGTGCAAGAGGGTTCCTGACCCCGTCCGGTGCCGATCTCGTCCGAGGGGGGCGCTGGTGCGGGCACGGCGCTAGCGGAATCGAGTCGGCGCGCCCCCATCCACGTCGGCGCCGGCTCCAGGGCGCCGGCGTGGATGGCGCGGCTCGGGCGGCTGCCCATGACAACCCTCCGTGGGTACGGTGACCGACGTGACCGCGGACCGCTCGGCCGCGACGACCTCGATCGCGACGTGTTCTCGTACATTCCGGGCGACGTGGTCGTGCGATGGCGCCGATTCGAGGACGCCGACGTGGTGGCGGCCGCTGGTCTGTTACGGCAGTGGCACGACGCCACGTACGGATTCCGGGGCGGTGGCGTCGTCTGTCATAACGATCCCGGCCCCAACAACGCAGTGTTCGTCGCCGGCCGGCCGGTGGCCTGGATCGACTTCGACTTCGCGGCACCCGGCGACCCGATCGAGGATGTCGCCTACCTGGCGTGGTCGTGGTGCATCTCGGGTCGGCCGGATCGTGGTCCGGCGACCGAGCAGGCGAGGCAGGTTCGATTGCTCGCCGATGCGTACGGGCTGGGCCAGCGCGGCCGCCGGCGGCTCGTACGCGCGATCCACGAGCGCCTGGACCGCAACGTCACGATCTGGCAGGCCGTCGCGACCGTCGCACCCGGCGTGGTCGCGGAACATCCGGACGCGCGCCGCCGCGCCGCGGAGGTCATCGCGTGGACGCGATCCGAGCAGCGCTTCGTCGACGAGCACACCGCGGCGTTCGACGCCGCGCTCAATGCCAGGCCGGTCGAAGCCACGCCGGTCGAATAGTGGACGCCGGCGCGATCGGCTGATCACCCGCCGTCGACGGCATCCAGATCGCCGGCGTAATACTCGATGGCCGGGCGATACCGCTGCACGTCCGGGTCGCCGCTGGTCTGGGCGAGCACCGTCAACGCCAGGCTCAGCGCGTCGCGAGCGGCTCCAAGGTTGTAGAGAGTCATGGCGAGGAACGCGCGCATGGCGGCGTTGCCCGGAAACTCGGCCAGCCCACGCTGCAAGGTTGACCGGGCGTCCTCGTACCGACCCAGCACGCGATACGTGCTGCCCAGGCCGACGTACGCGCCGATTCGGTGTTCGGGTGCGAGACCGGCCCGCAGCGCATGCTCATAGAACGGGGCTGCCTCCGCTTCGAGTCCGAGGCGATCGTGCGCCCACGCGGTCTGATAGGCGATCTCGGCGTCGTCGGGCCACTCCACCCCGAGCGCGAGCAACTGCGTACGTGCCGGTTCGAGCTGGCCGCCCTCGCGGAGCCGTACGGCCTGGGCCAACGCCTGATCGCGCCAATCGCCTGCGGCCGCGCCGACGGCCGAGTCATCGGTCATCCGCGCATTGTGCCAGCCGTCCGGCGTGAATCGTCGCCCGGACCTGTCGATTCGTGGACCGCAGCTTCGTCGTATGCCCGCGGCGGCGACACGCTGCTCGGCACGCACAACTACCTCGATCTGACGCCGCTCGGACGGCAGATCCACGTCACCGACTTTCCCCATCACGATACGTACGGCTCGGCATCGACCGCCTCCTGCGACCATCACCATGACGCCGCGCACTGACGACTCACAAGATCAATGGCGGGCCATGGTACGGGTGAAACCTTCGGTTTCGCGGCGCAGGATCCGTGCCATGGCACCGGTCTTACCCAAACGCGCCAGTTCGGGCCGCGGCACGACGAGCACCTGGCACCCGGCCCGGCGCACGCAACGCCGGACCACCAATGTCCGGGTCGGCCACCAGAAACCGTCCGACGGTGCGCCGATGACGAGCAGGTCGTCGGGCCGGTCGGCCTGGGCGACCAGCACTTTCTCGGGCAGGCCCTCCACAACGACCAACTCGGTCGGAACGTCGGCCGGCGGTCCGCCCATGGCGGTCGTGAACGCCCGGGTAAGCGCTCGGACGGCTTGGCTGGAGATCTCCCGCCGCCACCGCGCCACGCCGGGTTCGCGCGTCGTGGCCTTGTAGGCCCAGGCGCGGACGGCAACCAGTTGAACCTCGCGCTGCCGGGCCTCCGCCACCGCGACCCGCAGCGCTTCCAGGCCGGCCAGCGATTCGCTGACGCCGACCACGACACGCTTGATCTGAGTGCTCATCGAAGTCCCCCGGCTTCGCGGAGGGGTGGAATGCGGACCTGTCACAAAGGCCTCGGATGGCCCTGCACAGGAGCTGTGCCACCCCGGCACCCATTAGTGTCTCGCGAATAACGCATTCGCGCCGGCTGTCTGGCCCCTCGCCGAACATCGGTGTGCACACAATGAGCCGATCGCGGCGGGACACCGGCGAGCGCGCCCGGCAATAGCAACGACGTGTGGAGGTGCACCGATGTTGGCCTGGCAAGTAAGCCACCCCGGACCGTTGGCGACGCGACCACTGACCACGGTCGAACGCGACGTGCCCGAACCTGGCGACGGCGAGCTCCGCGTCCGGATTTCCGCGTGCGCGGTGTGCCGCACCGACCTACATGTGACCGAGGGTGACCTTCCTGTGCACCGGTCACCGGTCATTCCGGGCCACGAGATCGTGGGGTACGTCGATCGAGTGGGTACGGGCGTCACCGGGTTCACCGACGGTGACCGGGTAGGTGTCGCCTGGCTTCGCCACACGGACAACACCTGCGTCTACTGCCAGCGTGGCGCGGAGAACCTGTGTCCAGACTCGCGTTACACGGGTTGGGACGCCGACGGGGGCTACGCCGAGTTCACGACGGCGCCGGCCGACTACGCCTACCGGCTCCCCGACGGCTACTCGGACGCGGAGACGGCGCCGCTGCTCTGCGCGGGCATCATCGGCTATCGAGCGCTGCGCCGGTCCGAGCTGCCTCGCGGCGGTCGCCTCGGCCTGTACGGATTCGGTGCATCTGCCCACCTCGCCGCTCAGGTCGCCATGGCCGATGGCGCGCGCGTGCACGTGCTGACCCGCGCGGAGACCGCACGCCAATTGGCGCTCGACCTCGGTGCCGCGTCGGCCGGCGACGCCTACGCGAAGCCACCCGAGCCGCTGGACGCGGCAATCCTGTTCGCCCCCGTCGGCGACCTGGTGCCGGTCGCGCTCGAGGCCCTCGACCGGGGCGGCACGCTCGCGATCGCCGGCATCCACCTGACCGACATCCCGACGCTCAACTACGAGCGGCATCTTTTCCAGGAACGTACGCTGCGCAGCGTAACGGCCAACACCCGTACGGACGGTCGGGAGTTTCTCGCGTTCGCCGCCGAGCACCACCTGAACGTGACGACGACGCCCTATCCCCTGTCGCGAGCGGACGAGGCGCTCGACGATCTCGCGGGCGACCGGGTCGAAGGTGCCGCTGTCCTCACGCCCTGACGCCGAGGTTCGAGGCGCTGCGGGGCCATGGGTCGGTAAGGTCGGCAGCGTGGCAGACGCGGTCGTGGTTCCGGGCGGCGTGTACGGGCCGGCGGCGGGGCTACTCATGTACGCCGCCGCCGTTGCCGAACGGCGCCGGGCGACGGTGCACCGGCATTCGTGGTCCCAGCCGCCGACCAAGCCGTTCGAGCCGGAAATCGAGGGCTGGGTGTGCGATGAGATTGGGCCCCTGCTCGACACGGTCGGCGGCCGCCCGCTGTTGATCGGGAAATCGCTCGGATCGAACGCCGCCACGCTCGCCGCCGAGCGCTCCCTGCCGGCGGTGTGGCTCACGCCGATCCTGACCGTGCCGTGGGTGGCGGCGGCCTTGGGTCGGGCAACCGCGCCGTTCCTGGTCGTCGGCGGCACCGCCGACACGATGTGGGACGGCGCCATGGCTCGTCGACTGTCGCCGTACGTGTTGGAGGTCGAGGACGCCGACCACGGCCTGTACGTTCCGGGTCCGCTCACCGACTCGATCGCCGTGCTCGGCCGGGTCGTTGCGGGCATGGAGGAGTTCCTCGACACGATCGGCTGGCCGGACAGCGCTCGGTGATGGGCCGCGGTTAACCGCCGGGTCGGAGCAACGCCACGATCTCCTCGGCGATGGCGTGCTCCTCGTCGGTGGCGACCACGCACACCGCGACGCGGCTCGACGCGGCCGAAATCACCCGCGGTGTTGTGGCAGCGTCATTGGCGGTGTCGTCGAGCTCGATGCCAAGGTGCGTCAGACCATGAAGCGCGCGGCTACGCACGACCGCGCTGTGCTCGCCTACTCCGGCGGTGAACACGATGGCGTCGAGCCGACCGAGGAGGGCGTGATAGGCGCCGATGTAGTGACGGATGCGTCGGCAGTAGACGTCGAGCGCCAGTTCCGCGTCGGAGTCGCCATCCGCTGCGCGCCGTTGCACCGTCCGGACGTCGTTGTCACCGGCCAGTCCAGCGAGCCCCGACCGCTTCTCGTAGAGCCTGTCGATGTCATCGGTGGCCCAACCGGCCCGGACGAGATGGAACGTGATGGCCGGGTCGAGATCGCCGCTGCGGCTGCCCATGACCAGGCCGGCCAGCGGTGTCATGCCCATCGACGTATCGACGCTGACTCCGCCGGCGAGCGCGGTGGCACTGGCGCCGTTGCCTAGGTGCAGGACGATCATGTTCAGCCTGTCCGCCGGTCGACCGAGCAGCTCGGCGGCCCGATCGCGTACGTACCGGACGGAGATGCCGTGGAACCCGTACCGCCGAATGCCGTGCTCGGCCGCGACCGCCCGGTCGATGGCGTAGGTGGACGCGGCCTCGGGCAAGGTGGCGTGAAACGCGGTGTCGAACACCGCGACGTGTGGGATGTCGGCGAACGCGGCCCGCGCCGCCCGGATCACCGCGAGCGCCGCCGGGTTGTGCGCGGGCGCGAGGGGCGCCCACCGGTCGATCGCGGCCAGAACGTCATCGTCGATCACGGTCGGTGTTCGCACTTCGGCGCCGCCGTGTACGACGCGGTGGCCGATCGCCCACGGATCGCCGGCCGGCCCGAGGTCGCGCGAACGCAGGTCAGCCAGCGTCGATTCGACCGCGGCCCGATGATCCTCGAGTCCACCGGCCTCACCGATGTGCTCCACGATCCCGGTCCACAGATCGCGGTCGTCCACGATCAGCCGGTACTTGAGTGTGGACGAGCCCGCGTTGAACACCAGGATCGGCGACGGTTCAGCCATGCCCCATACGCTACGGCCCGTGGACGAACGTTGCCTGGTTCACCTACCGGCCTCGTGGGTAGCTGCTTGACTGGGCCGTGGCGGCGGCACCGATACAACGACCGGAGGTAGGCGGCATGACCTCGACAATGTCGGATGCGTACGCGCTGTGGGCGGTCGAGGGTGAGCCGCTCAGCGCGGACGAGATGGCCCGGATGGACTCGCACTGGCGGGCGGCGAACTACCTGTCGGTCGGGCAGATCTACCTGATGGGCAACCCTCTGCTGCACGACGACCTGGATCCGTCCGACATCAAGCCGCGACTGCTCGGGCACTGGGGCACCACGCCCGGTCTGAACATCCTCTACACGCACCTGTCCCGCATCATCGCCAACCGCGGCCAGCAAGTCATCTACCTCGCCGGACCCGGTCACGGTGGCCCGGGCCTGGTGGCCAATGCGTGGCTCGACGGGACGTACAGCGAAATCTATCCGCGGATTTCCCGCGACGAGCGGGGCATGCAGCGCCTGTTCACCCAGTTCTCGTTCCCGGGTGGCATCCCGTCGCATGTCGCGCCGGAGACGCCCGGCTCGATCCACGAAGGTGGGGAGCTGGGGTATTCGCTCGCGCACGCGTACGGGGCCGTGCTGGACAACCCGAACCTCGTCGCGGCCTGCGTGATCGGTGACGGCGAAGCCGAGACCGGGCCACTCGCCACGTCGTGGCATATCAACAAGCTGCTCGACCCGACCGGCGACGGCGCCGTCCTGCCGATCCTGCACCTCAACGGCTACAAGATCGCCAACCCGACGGTGCTCGCGCGCATCGGCGACGACGAGCTCGCCGCGCTGCTTTATGGGTACGGGTACGTCCCGTACCTGGTGGAGGGCGACGACCCGGCCGCCGTACATCAGCGGCTAGCGGCGACCTTGGACGTCGTCTTCGACGAGATCGCGGAGATCCAGCGGCAGGCTCGGGTTGACGGCGTCACCGATCGTCCACGCTGGCCGATGATCGTGCTGCGCACGCCGAAGGGCTGGACCGGTCCCAAGGTTGTCGATGGCAAGCCGGTCGAGGGCACGTGGCGGGCACATCAGGTGCCGCTGACCGCCGCCCGCGACGACGCCAAACACCTGGAGCAGCTGACCGACTGGATGCGCTCCTACCGGCCGGAGGAGTTGTTCGATCCGTACGGCGCGCCGCGCGTCGAGGTCACCGGCTGGCTGCCTTCCGGCGACCTGCGGATGAGCGCTAACCCGAACACGAACGGCGGGCGCCATCCACGCGAGCTGGAGCTGCCGGACTTCCGTACGCACGCCGTCCCGGCCGGAACCAACGCCGAGGCGACGCGGGTGCTCGGCCGGTGGCTGCGCGATGTGATGGCGGCGAACGCGACGCACCGCAACTTCCGGATCCTCGGACCTGATGAGACCGCCTCGAACCGGCTGGATGACGTCTACGCCGTGACCGGCAAGGCGTGGCACGCCGAGGTGCTCGCCGTCGACGAACACCTCGACCCGCACGGTCGGGTGATGGAGATCCTCTCCGAACACATCTGCGAGGGGCTGCTCGAGGGATATCTGCTGACCGGCCGGCACGGCCTGTTCAACTGCTACGAGGCGTTCGTCCACATCGTCGACTCGATGTTCAACCAGCACGCGAAGTGGTTGAAGGTCACCCGCCACCTGGACTGGCGGCGACCGATCCCGTCGCTCAACTACCTGCTGTCGTCGCACGTGTGGCGCCAGGACCACAACGGCTTCTCGCATCAGGACCCGGGCTTCATCGACCACGTCGTGACGAAGAAGGCCGAGGTCGTCCGCGTCTACCTGCCGCCGGATGCGAACACCCTCCTGTCGACCATGGATCACTGCCTCCGCAGTCGCGACTACGTCAACGTTGTCGTCGCCGGTAAGAACGACGCGCCGACCTGGCTCGGCATTGCGGAGGCCGAGCGACACTGCGCCCGCGGCCTGGGCATCTGGGAATGGGCCGGCAACGACGGCGGCGAGCCGGACGTCGTGCTGGCGTGCGCCGGCGACGTACCCACGATGGAAGTTCTTGCCGCTGCCGATCTTCTCCGCAGTGAGCTGCCCGAGCTTCGCGTCCGCGTGGTAAATGTCGTTGACCTGATGCGCCTGGAGCCCGCCGGCGAGCATCCGCACGGCCTACCCGACCCGGAGTTCGATGCGATCTTCACGACGGACCGGCCGGTCATCTTCGCCTATCACGGATACCCGTCGCTGATTCATCGGCTGACGTACTGCCGCGCCGGGCACGACAACTTCCATGTCCGTGGCTACAACGAGGAAGGCAGCACCACGACGCCGTTCGACATGCTCGTTCGCAACAACATGGACCGCTTCCATCTCGTGGTCGACGTCATCGACCGGGTGCCGGGACTAGCCCGCAAGGCGGCGATGCTGCGGCAGACGATGGTCGACAAGCTCGCCGACCACCACGACTACGTGCGCGAATCCGGCGAGGACCTGCCCGAGGTTCGCGATTGGGTCTGGCCCGGTCGCTGACGCGATCGACGGCCTGGCAAGGTTGGTCGTGACGACGGTCGCCCACCGCGACCGTTTCGACCGCATCGACTGACTCCGCGACAGCGAGGAGCTCTGAGCGCACCGACATGACGACATACCTCGATCCGGTTGCGCTCGACGACGGCGGCCTCGGCGCGCGCAGCGTCGACGTCCTGCTCGCCGGCCAGGACGGCTCGGGCGCTTTTCTCGCTAGCCCGACGTTTCCCATCTACCGCTTCGCATGGCTGCGGGACGGCTCGTTTTGCGCGCGGGCCCTAGACGCCGTCGGGCGATCCGACCGGTCAGCGGCGTTCCATCGGTGGGTCGAGCGAACAGTGATCGCCCATCGCGAGCGGGCCGAGGCCGCGATCGCGGAACTGACAGCGGGCCGGATGTCGGCGCCGGAGGACATCCTGCCGGCGCGATTCGTGGTCGACGGCCGCCGCGAAATCCCCGGCGAGGTGCTCGGTGAGGTGTGGCCGAACTACCAGCTCGACGGCTACGGCACGTGGCTTTTCGAATTGGCCAGCCATGAGCGGGTCGTGGCCGTCGATGAACGGGCCCTGGCCAGCGATCGGCGGGCGTCGGCCGGCGATCGGGTCGCCGTCGCTCTCGTCGCCGACTATCTCGCGGCGGCATGGCGGACGGACTGCTACGACTGCTGGGAAGAGTTCGGCGACGGCCAGCACGCTGGCACGTACGCCGCGGTCGCCGCCGGACTCGCGGCCGCCGCTGAACTGCTGGACGAACCGCACTATGCCAGCGTCGCCGATGAGGTACGTACGACGCTGCGCGACACGTTCGTCCGTGACGGGCGGCTGTGTAAGGGAGACAAGGACGACCGGGTCGATGCGAGCTTGCTGTGGTGCACGGTGCCGTTTGAGCTGTTCACGCCGGACGATCCGGTCATGCGCGCCACCGCCGACGCCGTGCGTACCGATCTGCGCGGGCATACCGGCGGCATCTACCGCTACGTCGGCGACACGTACTACGGCGGCGGCGAATGGATTCTGCTGACCGCGTGGCTCGGTTGGTACGACGCCGTCACCGGCAATACCGACGGCGTACGGGCCGCCCGGGAGTGGATCCGGCGCGCCGCCACGACGACACTCGACCTGCCGGAGCAGATCACCGACGGCGTGCAGGATCCGGGCATGGTGGAGTCCTGGGTAAAACGGTGGGGTCCGGTCGCGACGCCGCTGCTGTGGTCACATGCGATGTACCTGATCATGTCGGCGGCGGGAACGTCCGTCTGACGGCTCAGCGGCAACGTCCGCGCGACCGCTCAGGCGGGCGTGCGATCCTGCATCTCCCATGCGTGATCGAGCACGTGCCACGCGATCCGCCGGGCGGCGTACGCCGGTGGCCACATACCGTACGGCACTTGACCGCCGGGCCAGGGTCGGCTCAACGCCGCGATGATGTCGACGCGCAGCGCCGCGATCGCTGCTGTGTCCGCGAGGTCGGGCCGTTTGTGTTTGACCCCGATCTTCCGCGCGTACGACGCCTCGGCACCGACGACGTGATCGGCCATCTTGTCCCGATCGCGGCCGCCTCCGCGCGGTCCCTTGGTCAGCTCGGCCGGTGTCGCCGCGACGATGTCCGCGAACTCGTCCCAGGCGGCCGTCACGAGTGCGGCGAGTCGTCGGGCCGAGGCCGCCGTCAGTTGGGCGCGATCGGCGGCGGAGGCATGTTCGAGCACACCGAAATCGGTCGAGGTGTTGCCGGCGATCCGCTCGACGACGGTGAACACGTCGGTCGGGGCGGCCAATCCGGCCCGCTTGACGACCGGCGCATATCGCGGCAGATAACTCGCGAGCGCGTCCAGCGCCTGCTCCTCGTCCTTGCCCGACCGCGACCAGCCGGGCCAGTCGAGCGCAGCCGCGAACACCTTCTTCTTGCCGACCTCAAGGTAGACGTCGGTGCTTGGGGATGTGGTCACCGCCTCATCCTCACGCATACGACCGACAGGATCGATCGGGCTACGGTCGAGAAATGCGCATCCTGCTGATCTCGGGCAGCACCCGGTCCACGTCGACGAACTCGGCCGCCCTGCGAGCGATGCACGAACACCGGCCCACCGGCGTCGATACCGTCTGGTATGAGGAAGTCGCCGGTCTCGCGAGCCTGCCCGCGTTCAATCCGGACGATGAGGACGACCTGCCGCCGGCGGTGGCGATCCTGCGCGCCGCGATCGACGCCGCCGACGCCGTGCTGTTCTGTACGCCTGAATACGCCGGCTCGCTGCCGGGCAGCTTCAAGAACCTCCTCGATTGGACGGTCCGCGGCGGCAACCTGTACGACAAACCGGTCGCGTACGTGTCGGTCGCGGCCGAGGGCCGGGGTGCTGGCGCCGAGGCGACTCTGCGCACGGTCCTGGGCTACGTCGGGGCTGCCCTGGTGTCGGATGCCTGTGCCCGCGTGTTCGTGGCGCGCGAAGCGGTCGGGTCGGACGGCCGCATCACCGACCGTCCGACCCGGGAGCAGCTCGTCGCTGCCTTGGTGAGGTTCGCCGAGGCAGCCGGCACTGTTACGGCAGCGCCTCGATAGTCGCCAGTGCCGCCGGGACGGCGACGGTGTGCACGACGCCGAGCCGCCGGGTCGCGCGCGTGATCGCGACGTAGAGGTCATTGCGGCCGCGGGACGACGCGCCCACGATCGCCGCCGGCTCGGCCACGATGACCGCGTCGAATTCCAGGCCCTTGGCCTGCCGTACGGTCAGCACCACCACACTCGCGGTGAGGTCGGTGTCATCGCCGGTGGCCGCTTCGGGCACCGCGGCGCGCACGGCATCGAGGCATGCCTCGGGGACGATCACCGCGAGTCGCCCGTCGCCGATATGACCGACCTCGGCGTCGACCGCGTCCCGGATGCCGGCCGCGATGTCGGTGACCGCTCGACGCCAGGGTGCCTCGCCGACCGCCCGGATCGACGTCGGCACGGCCAGGGTCGGATCGACGTCGCGCAGCACGTCGGCTGCCACTGCCATGATCTCCGCCGGGGTGCGGTAGTTGACCGTCAGCTCCGTGCGCCGCCACCGGTCGGCCACGTACGGGCGCAGGGCCCGATCCCACGACGTCGTACCGGCCGGGGCACTGGTCTGGGCGACGTCGCCGACGAGCGTCATCGACCGGCTCGGACATCGGCGCATCAATGCCCGCCACGCCATTGCCGACAGTTCCTGTGCCTCGTCGACGATCACGTGCCCGTACGCCCACCGGGGGTCGGCGGCCGCCCGCTCGGCGACGCTCAGGCCATCGCCGGCGACCTGACGTTCGGCCAGCCGCGACGGATCGATGAGGTCGAACGCCATCAGCACCTCGGGATCGTCGTCGATGTCGCGCGACAGGATCTCGAGCACGCCCTCGGCGTACGCCTTGGCCCGGGCCGCTTCGGCCTCGGCGATCGCGCGCTCCTCCACGTCGTCCCCGCCGAGATAGTCGGCCGCTTCGTCGAGGAGCAGGACGTCGGCGACGGTCCAGCCGTGGCCGGGTTCGCGATAGAGGCGGCCCAGCTCGGCTCGGGAGAGCTGCGGCGCCGCGATTTCGAGAGCGATCGGATCGGCGTACAGGTCGGCCAGCAGTTGCTCGGGCGTCAGTTCGGGCCAGAGTTCGGCCAGCGCCGCCTGCACGGACGAGCTTGTGTTCAGGTCATCGCGGACGAACACGATGTCGCCGTTGGTCAGCAGGTTCGGGCCGCCGACGACATTCGCGCCGATCCGCTCGGCCACCTGGCCGGCCAACGCATCGATCATCTGGCGAACGAACACGCGTCGGGCCGGATTGTGTGGCAGCCGGCTCGCCCGAGCCAGATCGCGAGCGTGCTCGACGACGTCGGGCTCGAGCAGGAGGATGTCGCGCTCGAAGGCGATCTCCCACGGCTCGTCGGGCACCCGCTCCCGGTCCGCCACGGCCCGGGCGATGACGTCGGCCATCTCCGCGCGTCCCTTGATCTCGGCGACGTCATCCGCTTCGTCCGCTGACGCGGCCACCCCGGGCACGAGGCTGCCGGTGGTTGCGAGCACGACTGCCGTCTCGCCCAGCCCGGGCAGCACCTGGCCGATATACCGCAGGAATGTCGTGTTCGGACCGACGATGAGCACCGCCCGCTTGGCCAGCCTTTCGCGGTGGTGATAGAGCAGGTACGCCGCCCGGTGGAGCGCGACGGCGGTCTTGCCCGAGCCCGGTCCGCCCTCGACAACGAGGACGCCGGCTTGGCCGGCGCGAATGATCTCGTCCTGTTCGGCCTGGATCGTCTCGACGATGTCGCGCATCCGGCCGGTCCGGCTCGCGGACAGCGCGGACAGCAACGCGGTTTCGCTCGCGAGGTTGCCGTCGCGGGCGGCTGTTCGGTCGGCCGCATTGCCTCGGCCGTCGACGGTCGCCCGGTCGTCGACGGTGGCCCAGCCGTCAACGGTGGCCCGGTCGTCGACGGTGGCCCAGCCGTTGGAGACGCCCTCGACGACGAGATTGAGTGTCTCGTCGGTGATGCCGACGACTTCCCGCCACTGTGTCGTGATGTGACGCCGCAGCCGGGCGCCGTCGGGATGGGCGACCGTGGCCAGATAGAACGGCCGAGCGGCGGGCGCGCGCCAGTCGACAAGCAGCGGCTCGTCCGCGGCCAGTGTCGTGTCGGCCTCGGTGAGCGTGCGGGTGTCGGCCGGGTCAACGGTATCGATCGTGTCGTGAATGCCGATGCGGCCGATATGGCGAGACGATCCGTCGATGAAATCGAGCCGGCCGAAACAAAGACCATTCTCGACCGCGTTGTATTGTGCGATCTGGTCGACGTACATGGTGCTGGTGGCATCGCGCTGGCTCAGCTGCTGGTGATTGGTACTGCGCTCGCCGAGCGTGGCGCTGAGTCGCTCGGCCGCGAGTTTGCGCAGGTCGTCGAGGCGGCGGTAGAGAAGAGACACGTACGCTTGCTCGTCGGCGACATCGTTTGACACGCATGCTCCTCGTGCGTTAATATTGCTTTCGCGGAGAGGTATTAGTTGCCTTTTGTGCGCGGGCACGCTACAAGCGACCAGGTTACCTGGTCGCTATTTCTTTGCCTATAGGTCCTCACACTATTTGCGGAATGGTCAATGACCGACCACACGGGGCACGACGGTGAGACGCCGCTCGTCGGCAACGTCACCACCGGCGTTGTCCGCGTCGGCGATACCGTACGGCGACCGGTCGGTCCGTGGACCGATAGCGTCGACGCGGTGCTGCGCCATCTGCGCGACGTCGGGTTCACCGGTGCGCCGCTCCCACTGGGGCGCGATGGGCGGGGTCGTCAGGTCCTCGAGTATGTGCCGGGCGAGGTCGGGCCGGAGGCGGGCACGTACGGACTCGCCGACCTCGCGTCGGTCGGCGCGTTCGTCCGCCGGCTGCACGAGGCGCTGGCATCCTTCGTTCCACCGCCCGACGCCCGCTGGAACGTCGTGATCCCGGCGGATCGCGTCGACGGCATCAGCCATCACGACGTCGTGCCGTGGAATCTCGTTCGCTCATCGCGCGGCTGGGTCCTCATCGACTGGGACGCGACCGGTCCGGGTTCGCGACTGTGGGACCTCGCGTACGCCGCGCAGGCCATGGGCGGGCTGAACGCGACCCGCCCGGTGGACGAGTCGGCGCACCGGCTGCGTACGTTCGTCGGCGCGTACGACCTGCCGTGCGACGAGTGGCCGGCACTCGCGCCGATGCTCGGTCGGCGGGCTCGGGCGATGTACGACATGCTGCGCGACGCGTCCGAGGCCGGGCGCGATCCGTGGGCCCGGATCTACCGTACCGACGGGTCGTACTGGCTGGCGACCGCCGACTACCTCGACGCGAACGTCGATGCGTGGCACGCGGCCCTGCGCTAGGCTCACCTCATGACGCCCGCGTTCGCCGCACTCCGCGGCCAGATGATGCCCCGGGTCCGGGGCCGCTGACGCGCGCGTAGATCGCGAACGAGTCCCGCCGAATCCGGGGCTCGTTTTTTGTTGCACGACATCGAGCGTGCCATGGCAGCCCCGGCCTTCCCGAAACGCCCGGAGGCACCGATGACCACGTTCCTGTCGACCACGATCCCGTACGTCAACGCAGCGCCACACATCGGATTCGCGCTGGAAGCCGTACAGGCAGATGTCCTTGCCCGCCATCGACGGCAGCGCGGCGAACCGGTACGGCTGCTGTCCGGCACCGACGACAATTCGCTCAAGAACGTCATCGCCGCCGAGTCGGCCGGCGTCGAGGTTGGCGCCTTCGTCGATGCGAACGCCGCCCGCTTCGCCGACCTGGCTCGTCCGTTGTCGGTCACGTATGACGACTTCATCCGGACCAGCCGCGACCCGCGGCACCGCGTCGGCGTCGAGGCTCTCTGGCGCGCGTGCGCGGCGGCCGGCGACCTCTACCAAGCCGTCTACGACGGCCTCTACTGTGTCGGTTGCGAGCACTATCTCACACCGGACAACCTCGATCCGGACGGTTACTGCCCGGACCACGGCGTGCCACCGCAGCGCCTATACGAACGCAACTGGTTCTTCCGGCTCTCCCGGTATGCCGATCAGATCGAGGCCGCGATCGAGTCCGGCGACGTGCGCATCACCCCGTCCGCGCGACGTAACGAGGTACTGGCGTTCATCCGGGGCGGGCTGCGCGACTTCTCGATCTCGCGATCCCGGCGGCGCGCTAGGGGCTGGGGCATTCCGGTGCCCGCAGACACGGATCAGGTGATCTACGTCTGGTGGGACGCGCTCGGCAACTACGTCACCAGCCTCGGTTTCGGTGCACCCGATGGGTCGGCGTTTGACCAGTGGTGGACGCACGCTGATCGGCGTGTTCACGTTGTCGGTAAGGGCGTTCTCCGCTTCCATGCCGTGTACTGGCCGGCGCTGTTGCTGTCCGCCGGGTTGGCGCTGCCGACCGACATTCACGTCCACGACTACCTCACGGTCGATGGCCGCAAGATCAGCAAATCCGCTGGTACGGGCGTGGACCCGGTCGCCGTGGCCGACACCTACGGCACGGATGCGTTGCGCTGGTGGCTCCTGCGGGATGTGCCACGTACCGGCGACACGGACTTCACGGTCGGGCGGCTCGAAGCACGCGCGCGCGAAGATCTCGCCGGTGGCTTCGGCAACGTCGTCAACCGCGTGGTGACGATGATCCACCGATTCCGCGACGGCATCGCACCGGGCCTTCCAGCCACGGTTCCGGACGACGTCAAGGATCTTGCGGCCGCGTACGAGCGGCTACCGGGCACGATCGACGCCGCGCTGGTCGACGCGGACTTCCGTACGGCCGCCGGGGCGTTGACCGACATCGTGGACGCCGCCAACCGTTGCATCGAAGCGACGACGCCGTGGACGTTGGCCGTGGCCACACGACAGGGTGATCGCGATGCGTCGAGAAGGTTGGACGCGGTTCTGGGCGTGTTGCTGCAGGCAGTTCAGGTCCTCGGCCGCGAACTGGCCCCGTTTCTGCCCGACGCGGCCACTCGAATCGTTGCCGCGTGCGCGGGCGCCCGGTTGCCCGTACCCGTGAAGGTCTTTGATTCTGGGCCCTGGCACGGGTGACGGTCAGAGCCAGCCCTTGCGTCGGAAGATGATGTAGAGCATCAGGGCAAGCCCGACCGTGATGGCCGACGACGTCCAGAAGCCCCACGGCTGGCCGAATCCTGGATAGGGGATGTTCTGGCCGTAGAAGCCGGTGATCGCGGTCGGTACGGCGATGATCGCGGCCCAGCTGGTGACCTGCTTCATCACAACGTTCAGGCGGTTGCCGCGCACGGTCAGATGGGTCTCGTAGATATTGCCGATGAGGTCGCGCAGCGAGTCCGTCCATTCCCCCGCGCGCAGGACATGGTCGTAGACGTCCTGGAAGTACGGCATCGTTTCCGGGTCGATCACGTGCAGGTCGCGCCGCATGAGGGTGTTGACGACCTCCCGCATCGGGCTCACCACGCGACGCAGCATCACGAGCGACTTGCGCAGCTCGTACGTGCGACGCTGCATCGCCGAGTCTTTGATCACGTCGGAGAACAGCGTTTCTTCGAGTGCTTCCATGTCCGAGTCGAGGCGCTGGATCGTGTTGAACTGCGTGTCGACGATATGGTCCAGCAAGCCGTGCAGCAGGAACGCGACCCCGCTCTTGGACAGGGCGGCATCGGCGTTGTCCCAGCGGGACATCACCTCCTTGATGTCGAAGCCGTCCGTCTTGCGTACGGTGACGAGAGCCTGGCGCAGGACGAACGCCGCGACCTCGTCGGTTTGCAGCGCGCCGGTGGCGTCGTTGAGTGACGTCGAATACGCCGTCAGGAACAGGTGCGTCGCGTAGTGGTCGAGCTTCGGACGCTCGTGTGGATGGATGGCGTCCTCCACCGCGAGCGGGTGCAGGCCGAGTTCTTCGCTGATCGCGCCGAGGTCCTCTTCGCTCGGCTCGCACAGGTCGAACCAGACCACCGTGCCCTCTTCGGCCAGGTAGTCCGACACCTTCTCGACCGGGAACCCCTCGTCGATGAGGTCGCCGTCGCGGTAACAGCGGGTCAACGCCATACCGAACAGCCTAGGCGGTCACACCACGTCCAGCGGGCGGCGCTCGCCGGGCGGCAGCGCGACGACGATCCGGTCGCCGGCCCGTACGGCCCCGCCGGCCAGCACGACGCCCATGATTCCGGCCCGCCGCACGGTGGTGCCGTCGGCGTCGCGGGTCAGCACCTGCTTCAGCAGGCCGGGAGAACCTCGTGCACGCATCTGACTCGGAGGCGAGTGCGTAGCGCCGTGATCGCGCTCTGGTTCCCGTGCGTCGGCGCGTAGTTACCCGGCCGCCACCGTCAAGGTCGTAACGTCTCCTGCGTGTAGCGGCGCGCGGCGTTGACGAACCCGTCGGCGTACGTGTCCGGTGGAATATCGCCAAGATAGTACGTACGCATCCGGCGGCGCTCCGCGGCGAGCGGATCGTTGCGCAGCAGGTCGTCCAGCACGGCGTCGAGGCTGTCGCCACTCCCGTCGATGAAGCCATTCCCGTCGATGACGTACGCGGTCCGTGCAAGCGGGAACGATGCCTCGAACTCGGCCGGCGGTTCGCCGACCATGTTTGTCAGTGCGAACGGCTTGCCCGAATACAGGAAGTCGGAGGCCGCGGCGGACACGTCGGAGATCATCGCGTCCGACCTGTTCATGCACTCGGACAGCGACATCTGCTTGTTCGCCGCCGCACCAAAGACGTGTGCGCGGCCGGTCCGTTCCCGGTCGTCGTCGAGCATCTGGCTCAGCCGGGCGAGCTGGCGGGCGCTTCCTGCGGTCTGGCCCGCCTGCGGGTGCGGGCGGAGGATTACCGTCGCGCCGCGCGCTAGCAACGCGGCGACGATGTGCGCGCCGATCGGCAGGGAGGAGTAGTTCGCATCCTGGTAGTGGCTGGTCCATGTCGTCGCATAAAGCACGACCTTGTCCGTGACGTCGCGGATGTCGCCGCCGACCACCTTGATCGACTCGATCTGTGGGCGGCCCACGATGTCGAACTTCTCTCGCGGGATCACCACTCCGTTAGCCGCGTACCGATCGATCGCGGCCTCGCCGGCGACAAAGATCCGGTCGAACATCGCCGTGACGGGGTTGTGGCTCGACGCCTTGTCCGAGTCGCCGTGCCCGATCTGGATGTGGGTCAGCCGACCGAAGCGCACCATGTGCGAGTTCTTCATGCCATTGTTGACGTAGAAGACCGTCCTGAGTCCGGATGTGACGACCTGTTCGACGTGTTCGAGCAGCGGGCAATACAAGACTGGTACGTCGGCTGGTGCGGTGCGGGAAAGGCGCGCGTACGCCTGCGGCTCGCGCAGCACGAGGATCCACCGCCGGCCGACCCGCTCCAGGTACGGCAGCCACGTCGCGACCTGGTACTCGCCGTTGTCCGGGCCGCTGAAGTGCAGGGCGAAGGCGGCATCGAATCGTTCGACCGCGGCCCGGAACGCTTGCTCGGCCCGTACGCCGCCGAACCGTACGCGCAGCGCCTGTACGCCGACGACACTCACGACGGCGGCGGCGCCCGCCGCAACCCCGGCAAGCGGCCAGATCGGTACGCTCCCGGCAGCGAAGACGAGCACAAGCGTGACGAGCAGCGGCCCGACTGCGTAAACCGCCGGTGCCGGCAGTAGCAGCGGGCGGGCCGGCAGGTAGCCGGGCAGGTTCGTGGCCTGGACCGTCGGCCGGTTGATCGTCTCAGCGAGGAGCGGCTGGTTGGCGATCACGACACCGACCAGGGCGCCGGTGACCGCGACCGCCACGGTCGAGCCCGGTACGGCGCTGTGGTACGCCACGAGCAGCCCAGCTGCCAGGAGCAACTGTGGCGCCAAGGTCGCCGCCACCCCGTCGTGGGCCTGGTCCGCCCCGCCGGAGCCGGTCCCCAATCCGATCGGCGCGACACCAGCCGATGCCATCAGAGCCGACGCGGCCCGGACCAGGACGACGCCGAGCACCGTGACACCGGCAAGGACGTACCCGATGGTCCGGGCCGTGGTCAGCGCGAGCACCACGAACGCGGCGACGGCGAGCACGTTCAGCCCGGCCAGGCCGGCGCTGGCGAGAAGCCGGCCCCTGACGCTCACGCCAATTCCTCGCTTCATCTCGATGGACGGACGGTCACATCCGCCCGGGCGGGCGCACACTGGCGCGCCTGCACTGGCAAGAGCGGAGCACGCGTTGTCACGCCCGCCGCGGACGACACTCGGCGGACGGCCCGTCGGAATGCCCGATTCGTCCACCTTACGGTCGTCCGAGCACTGCCCGCTGTTTATCCGCGGGGATTGGACCTGCAGAAATGTCGCTATCGAGTCGCGTGGCGGCGGCGGCTGGTGGCAATCGATCTGCCGCCCGCGGAAGCCAGTGCTACTGCTCGGTAACCTCAGGTGGCACACTGAGTCGCATGACGCGCTACGCACAGGCCGCCCCGCAGCTGCCGGACCCGTACCCGTCGGATCTGGTGCTGCGTTCCTACCTGGCGCGGCATCTCGGCGCCGACCGGATGGCCGGGGCCGAGCCGCGATTGGCCGCGCTCGGCGCGGCCGTCACGACGACGCTGCGCGACGCGCATCTGAATGCGGAGGCAAATCCGCCCACGTTGCGGCAGTTCGACCCGTGGGGAGCTCGCATCGATCGGGTCGAGACGAGCGCGGGCTGGCAGACGCTACGCGCGGCGGCGGCGGAGCACGCCGTGGTCGCTCTCCCCTACCAGCCGGACGCGCGGGCGACGTTCGGAGCGACGGCACGCGTCGTGCAGCATGCGCTCCTGCATCTTTTCGGGCCGGAGTCCGCGGTCTTTTCCTGCCCGGTCGCGATGAGCGACGGCGCGGCCGCGCTGCTCTCGCGCGACGACGTCGACTCGACCGTTCGAGATGCGTGGCTCCCCCGCCTGCTGTCGACCGATCCCGACCGCGCGATCACCAGCGGCCAGTGGATGACCGAGTCGCAGGGTGGCTCCGACATCTCCCGGTCGACCACGACCGCGCGACCACCCGCCATCGACGCCGCCACCGACGATGGCGGGCAACCATGGCGGCTGACCGGCGAAAAGTGGTTCTGCTCGGCGGCCGACGCGGCCATGGCCGTGACGCTGGCTCGTCCGGACGGCGCCGGCCCCGGCAGCCGTACGCTGGCGCCCTTTGTCGTGCCGCGCTACGCCGACGACGGCGTGTCCCCCGCACCGGGGCTGCGGCTGCACCGCTTGAAGGACAAGCTCGGCACGCGATCGGTGCCGACGGCCGAGATCGGCCTCGACGGCGCGGCCGGCTATCCGGTCGGCGATCCGCACCACGGCGGTCTGGCCCGGATGATGACGCTCGTAGTGATCACGCGTTTGCACAACGCGGCCGCGGCGGCCGGCGGGATGCGCCGCGGCCTGGACCATGCCCGGGCGTACGCGTCGGTGCGTACGATCGCCGGCGGACCGCTCATCGACAACCCATTGCACCGGGCCACGCTGGCGAAACTCGCCGTCGACGCCGAGGCGGCGTTCGCCCTGGCCGCGCATGCGTTCGCCCTGCTCGGTCGGGTCGAGTGCGACGCCGACGAGATGGCCGCCGCCGAGCTGCGCCTGGTCGCGCCGCTGGCCAAGATCGTGACCGGAAAGCTCGCGGTCGCGTCGGCCAGCGAATATCTCGAGTGCTTCGGCGGCGCCGGCTATGTCGAAGAGACCGGCATCCCGCGCCTGCTCCGGGATGCGCAGGTCCTGCCGATCTGGGAGGGCACGAGCAACGTGCTGTCGGTCGACGTGCTGCGGTCGCTGGCCGTCGACGCGCCGGCCAAGTCGCTTCTCGCCCGCGTTGACAGCGCCCTCGACGCGGCCACCGGTGAGACGGCCACCGCGCTCGCCGGCGCGCGGGGGCGCCTCGCTAGCGCGTTCGCGGCGGCCGTCGCCGACCCATCCGCACCGGCGGTGGTTGCTGGTGCCCGCGACCTCGCGATGCTCGCCGCCGACGTACTCATCGCGGCGCTGCTCGTCGAGCAGTCGGTGGCTGGTGCCGACGCACGTGCGGCCACCGCGGCCGACCTGTGGGTACGGGGACGGATCGCGCGCGCAGACGTCGGCTCGGCCGCTGCCGCGGCGTACCCGATGGTGTGCGGTCCGGCCTGATCCGCGCCGGACTAGCCTGACGGCGTGTTTACCCCCCTTGAATCGCGATCGGCTTCGGGAACGGCTCTTGTCCGACGCCCGTGCGGACTCGGCGCCCGTTTCGCGCCGTGACGCCCGCGCTGTCAACCGAGATCGGGTACGCCGACGCTTCGCTGGCCGAGCGACTGACGGCGCCGCTCCGCGAACTGGCCGGGTGACGTCCGTACCGACGCATGAAAACGCCCTCACGGCGGACCGTGAGGGCGGATCGATTGCGTCCCCGACGTGCTGCAGCGACGTCGGTGTAGAGCGTCAGGCGCGGCCGCGCAGGGTGCGGACCTCCTGCAGGCGCTCGGCGAGAATGTCGTCCAGCTCGGCCATGCTGCGCCGCTCCAGGAGCATGTCCCAGTGCGTACGCGGCGGCTTGGCCTTCTTCTGCTCCGGCTCGCTGCCGTCGACGAGCCGCGCGACGCTGCCGTCGAACTTGCACTCCCAGGTGATCGGGACCTCGGCGTCGACGGCGAACGGCACCTCGAACTGGTGGCCCTTGGCGCACAGGTACTCGCGGGTCTGGCGTGGCGCCAGCTCGGTGTTGCGGTCGGACTCGTAGCTGACGGCTCCGAGGCGGCTTCCGCGCAGCATGCGCTCGCCCATGATCGGCTATCCCCTTCGGGTCGACGAGTCGAATTCCGCGGTCTTACGACCACGCTTGTCCTAACGAGAGCGACCGCCGTTGGATTCCCACGGCACGGTCCCCGATGCCGGCGCGTGCCGGCTATCGTCCGGTAAGCGTAGCCCGCCGAGCGCTCCAGTGACCAACGTCTCTGGCTAACGTCACCGACCGCGCACGGCCGCGCGAGCCGGCGAAATGCTGACCGACCTGGGCTATCGCGGGTCGACGATCTCGCCCTCGATCGTTTCGGTGTCGGTTGCCACACCGGGCAGGCAAGACGAACCGTCGAGTAGGTTAGCACAACA